>CAYLRU010000042.1:0-23043 GCA_964386565.1 uncultured Desulfobacteraceae bacterium
TTGAAAACCCATCTCAGGGAAGAGCTGCTGGCCCTTCTTCCCGGATCTCCTCCCGGTGGTGACCAGCCTGTGAAAAAACCCCATATCGTTATGGTGGTCGGTGTGAACGGTGTCGGGAAAACCACCACCATCGGCAAGCTTGCATCCAAGGACACCACCGGCGGCAAAAAAGTATTGATCGCTGCTGCCGACACATTTCGTGCCGCAGCAATTGAACAACTCGCTGTCTGGGCCCAACGCGCAGGGGCCGATATTGTAAAGCACCGGGACAATTCAGATCCCGCAGCCGTGGCCTTTGACGGCGTGGCTGCTGCGATCTCCAGGGGCATGGACAGGGTTTATATCGATACCGCCGGAAGATTGCATACCAAGACAAACCTGATGGAAGAGTTGAAAAAGATAAAGCGGTCCATCTCAAAACAAATTACCGAAGCCCCCCACGAGATACTGCTGGTTCTTGACGCCACCACAGGGCAAAATGCCATATCCCAGGCTGAAATCTTTACCCGCGAACTGGGCATCACCGGGATCGTTCTTACCAAGCTGGACGGAACTGCCAAGGGGGGGATTGTCATTGGAATCTGCAACGCCCTGAAAATCCCGTTAAAATATGTCGGCGTTGGGGAAAATATAGAGGACTTGCAGGACTTTGACCCTGTGGCTTTTGTCAAAGCGCTGTTATAAAAAACCGCGGATTTTAAGCGTTGGGTTCATTGAGACCCAATCACTTTTTTAAAAAATGCCGACCGTGCCGTTATACGAATACCAAGGTTTCAACCGGATTTCTTCCCGTGAATATAATATTAAAGCCGATTAATCGGTTTTTCATTAAAAAAACGCTCTTTTTTGTTGACATGATGGGCAACCTTGTGTAAGGAACCGTTAGAAACAGCAGCGTTTGATTAATTCAACAATAACAAAAAGGGGGGGGTAAAGTAAATGACAAAGGCAGAAATTGTTGAAAAAATGGCAAAGGATGCTGGTATTTCCAAAGTTGCGGCCGCAACCGCTTTAAATTCCTTCATGGACAGCGTGGCCAAGGCACTGAAGAAAAAAGACGGGAAAGTCACGCTCGTGGGATTTGGCACGTTTTCCAAATCACGCCGGAAAGCAAGAAAAGGACGTAATCCACAGACCGGAGAATCCATCAAAATTAAAGCCACAAATGTTGTTAAGTTCAAAGCCGGGAAAAAGCTGAAAGACGCTATCTAAAAGAACGTTACAAAATCTATCAGGGCGATTTGATCATACCGATTAAATTGCCCTTTTTTTTGATCTTCAATAAACAATATCAAAGGATGTAAAAGTGTTCGTATACGCTTCCCATACGACATCCAGATGCTCGACTTTCGACAGGGGCGGCCCCTGCCTGCACCACTCAACGGCCTTTTCAACAAGGTAATCATCACCTTCAAATACGGCTTCCACCGTACCGTCTTTCTTATTTCTGACCCATCCGGAAACGCCGATTCCATCGGCGAATTGCTTGGTTTTCATCCGGAAAAAAACGCCCTGAACCCGGCCGGAAACAACAACCCTGGCTCTTTGTTTACCGCCCATGTGCACCCCCTGGCAGTACTTTGCCGCCTGCAAGAATGTCCTTTAACATATCGTATAATTCTTCTTCCCCGATCACCGGCACGTTCATGCTCCGTGCCCGGTCGAGCTTGGATCCCGGTGACCTGCCGATGACGAGGTAGTCCGTCTTTCGCGTTACATCACTTCCCAGTTTCCCACCTGATTCCTCGATATATTTTTTTGCCTCCGCCCTGGTCATTCGATCCAGTGTGCCGGTAATCACAAATTGCTTCCCCGACACCCCCTCGACGGCATCCTGTTTCTTTTCCCTGATTTTTACCCCGGCATCCATTAGCCTTTTGATAAGAACCCGGTTTTCCGTCTTGGAAAAAAAATCAACGATACTTTCAGCAGCAACCGGCCCGATACCGTCAACAGCTTCGAGTTGAGCTGTTGTAAGTGTGCAGATCCGATCGATAGTTCTGAACCGGTCGGCAATGATATTGGCCACATGCTCCCCGACATGCCGTATACCCAGGGCAAAGACAAATCGCCCCAGATCAATGTGCTTGCTTCGGTCAATGGCATGGATTAAATTGGCCGCCGACTTAGATCCCATTCGATCCAGCCCTTCAAGCCGATCCTTGGTTAAATAAAAAATATCCGCATAAGACCGGAGATACCCCTTATCAACCAGCTGATCAACCAGCTTATGCCCCATTCCTTCAATATCAAAGGCGGCCTTTGATGCGAAATGACGGATTCGCTCTTTAACCTGGGCCGGGCAGGCGGCATTGACGCAGCGCAGGGCCGCTGCCTGCTCCTCCCTGACGACTTCCGATCCGCATACCGGGCAGTTCTTGGGCATGGAAAATTCTTTTTCCGTTCCGTCTCTTTTATCGGAAACGACTTTGACGATTTCCGGAATAACGTCCCCGGCCCTTTGAACCCAGACCGTATCGTTGATGCGAATATCTTTTCGCCGGATTTCATCCTCATTATGAAGCGTTGCCCGGCTGACAACGACACCCCCGATATTGACCGGCTCCAGGCGGGCTACCGGGGTCAAAACACCGGTTCTGCCGACCTGCACGTCAATGGCCAAAACACGGGTTGTTTCTTCAATCGCCTTAAACTTATAGGCAATGGCCCACCTCGGATTTCTGTTGGTAGCGCCCAGTTGCCGCTGCATGTCCATATCGTCGACTTTAATCACCACGCCATCGATTTCATAGGGCAATTGCCGGCGCATTTCATCCAGTGATTTGTAATAATCCATGACCTTGTCAATGGTTATCTTCCCCTTAATCAACGGATTGATCCGGAATCCCAGTTGTTTTAAATACATCAGGCTGTCCCAGTGGGAATTGAACTCGACACCAGTCGCCAGGCCAAGGCCGTAGCAAAATATTTCCAGGGGACGCATGGCCGTAACCCGGGGATCAAGCTGGCGCAGGGATCCTGCAGCGGCATTTCTGGGATTGGCAAAAAGCGGCAAATCCTGTTCAAGTCGTTCCCTGTTGAGTTTCTTAAACCCCTCCCGACTGATAAATACTTCTCCCCGTACCTCGAGAATACCCGGAGCCGACCGGTTCCCTCCGGAAGTCAGTACGAGGGGAACGGACCGAATGGTTTTTACATTCTGTGTAATCACCTCACCCCTTATGCCGTCTCCCCGGGTTGACGCCGTCACCAGTCTTCCGTCTTCGTAAACCAGTTCCACGGCCGCCCCGTCCATTTTCGGCTCAGCCGTATAAATCACCGGACCGGATAAATTCAGCAGCTTTTTAACCCGGTCGTCAAATTCCGCAAGTTTTGCATCGTCAAAAGCATTATCCAGGCTGAGCATGGGTATGGAATGTTCAACGGTCTCAAACTTGTCCACCGGTTTTGCTCCGATCCGTTGCGTCGGAGAGTCCGGTGTGACGATCTCAGGCCATTGTTTTTCCAGCTCGATGAGTTCCTGCATCAATCGGTCATACTCGGCATCCGACATATCGGGATCATCTAACACATAATACCGGTAATTGCCGTGATGCAATGTTTTTCGAAGGGCTTCGACCCTTTGCCGAATATCGGGGGGTATGGATTCGGACATGGATATCTTTTTTATTGTACGTATAAAGCTCGTTTCACAATGAGCGGATCGGGATTATTTTCGCCATAAAGCATGTTTCCCCATTTTTCCCTTGAAAGAATTAATGGGGATGTCCCCATCCCGGCGAATTGATTTACTCCGGGGGCGTTAAATCTGAAAGCGATTCTTTAATGTCGTCAATGATGTCATAGAGCCATAGCACATCTTCCATGGATAAACGCCCTGCTTTCCGCTGGCTTTCCGAACCGTCCTTTTTGACAAACACTCTCGGCCCGATCTGAACCTTTGCTTCACCCTGATTGTACTGATTAATGGAAACGATAAGACCGGTGTCTTCACATCGCCAGGATTTTAAAACCTTGTCTTTATCGGGATCAAACGACATTTCTCCTCCTATATTCGATATCACGCATGATTCCTGTTAAAAAAATCAGCAAACAAAATTAATTCCAATTCTATGCCGACAGTTTGGAAAAATCAGCAATGGCCTCAAAAAGAGAGGCGATCCTGCCCAGCAAGGCCAGGCGGTTGTTTCTGACGACCTCATTTTCCGTCATCACCATTACACCGTCAAAAAAATGATCCACGGGTTCACGCAAGGTGGAAATAATTCGCAACGCCTCGTCAAACCTACCGGCCTTCATTTGTGCGGCGACCTGTCTGTCGACTTCATTAAACGCGGCATACAAATCAGACTCGCATTGTTTTTCAAACAAATTCACATCCACTTCAGCCGATGCCGACTCACGGGCATCGAATTCAGATTTCTTAGAGGCGGACTTGTTAATGATATTCACCACCCGTTTAAACGCAACGGTCAACGGCTCATAATCAGGCGCCTGCTTAAGCTTCTGGAGCGCATTAACCTTTTTCCATGCATCCATAACGTAATCAACAGACACTTCGGTAACCGCCGAAATAACATCTCTTGCATATCCTTCTTCCGACATCATATTTGAGATACGGTCCCTAAGAAACCGGTAAACACGCTTTGCGGTCTCATCAATTTTTGTCTGATCGTCGGGGAAATAGAGCTCCAGGCTTGCTTTAATCAACCGGGTCAACGAAAAACAGAACTGCTTGTCAAGAATGATTTGAATAATGCCGATGCCTTGCCGTCTTAACGCATAGGGATCGGATGCACCCGAAGGAATCAGTCCGGCGGAAAAACAGCCGCAAATGGAGTCCAGTTTATCGGCGATACCGACAACGGCGCCCGTAATGGTTTCCGGCAGCGCTCCCCCGGAGAATGTCGGGCGATAATGTTCCTCGATGGCTGCGGCAACATCCTCCGGTTCCTTTTCACCGGTGGCATAAATCCTGCCCATAATGCCTTGCAATTTTGGAAACTCCCCAACCACCTGACTGACCAGATCCGCCTTGCACAACCGTGCAGCCCTTGCAATATGATCTTTGACTATACCGTTATCGGCCGGATCGGACTCGCCCGCAATCGCATCCGCTATCCTACAGGCCAATCGACTCACGCGCATGGTTTTATCAAACATGGAGCCCAGATTTGCCTGAAATAAAACGCCTTTTAGTTTTTCTACATTTTTCTCCAGTGGAACAGATACATCATTCTGATAAAAAAACATGGCGTCTTCCAGCCTGGCCCGCAAAACGCGTTCATGCCCTTTTGTCACCAGTTGCATATCTCTTGCCTGCGTATTGTTCACCACAATAAAACTGGGCAACAGCTGCTTGCCGTCGGTAACGGCAAAGTATTTTTGATGCTCCCGCATGGCGGTGATCAGGATTTCATCGGGAAGTTCCAAAAATTTTTCATCGAATGTCCCCACGCAAACCGCAGGGTATTCCACGAGGTGGGTCACCACATCCAGCAATTCCAAATCCGGAAGTACTTCACCGTTTATTTTTTGCGCGGCACGTGATATTTTACTTTGAATCAGTGTTTTTCTCTTTTCCACATCAACCATTACGCAAGCCTTTTCCAGATGGTTGATGTATTGGTCCGGGAACTGGATCTTGATCTTTCCCGGGCACATGAATCGATGACCGAATGTGTGGCGGCCACTTTTCAGATCCGCAACCTGGAACCTGATGATATCCTTGCCCAGCAGGGAGAGAATGGACTGGATCGGACGTGCAAATTCAATGGACAAATCAGACCACCGCATGGTCTTTGGAAACGGCAGTGAAAGAATGATGTTCGGCAGTATGGAGGCCAATACCGTTTTTGTTGAATTTCCTTTACGGGTCAAGGTCGCCGCCAGATATCCGCCTTTTTCGGTTTGTTTTACGAAAAGCTTCTTGGGGTTGACCCCGACTTTTTCGGCAAATTTAATTGCGGGAATCAGGGGACGCCCCTCGGCATCCAGGGCAACTCTTTCAGGAGGCCCCAACACCTCCTCGGTAACAGATATCTGCCTGTCCGCGACATTCGTCATTATAACCGCCAGTCGCCTGGGCGTTCCAAAAGTCCTTGTCGTATCAAACGTAATGCGATGTTCTTCCAGTTTTTTTATCAGCGATGATGACAACGCCTTCAAAGCCGGATCAATATAGCCGGCCGGTAATTCTTCGGTCCCGATTTCAAGTAAAAAATGGTTCATGCGATCCTCATGCAATTGAATAGCCGCTTTTTGATTAACCCTTGAGCAGCGGAAATCCCATGGATTCCCGCTGCTTCATATATGCTTCCGCACAGGCCCTGGCCAGGTTCCTGATCCGGGCGATATATCCGGTTCTTTCGGTAACGCTGATGGCGCCCCTGGCATCCAGCAGGTTAAAAGTATGCGAACATTTCAAACAGTATTCGTATGCCGGGAGTACCAGCGATTCCTGGATTACCCGCAATGCTTCCGATTCATACCGGTTAAACAGTTTCAACAGCATTTCGATGTCCGCAATTTCGAAATTATAAGTCGATTGTTCAACCTCCTGCTGATGATGCAGATCCCCGTATCGAACGGATTTATTCCATCTTAAGTCGTAAACACTGTCGACCTCCTGCAAGTACATGGCGATCCGCTCCAGACCGTAGGTAATTTCAACGGATATGGGTTCCAATTCAATACTTCCGGCCATTTGAAAATAGGTAAACTGCGTAATTTCCATTCCGTCCAGCCACACTTCCCATCCCAGCCCCGAAGCACCCAGTGTTGGAGACTCCCAGTCATCTTCCACAAACCGGATATCGTGATCAAGATGGTGAATCCCCAGTACCTTAAGGCTGTTCAGATATTGCTGCTGCACATCCCGGGGCGACGGCTTTAGAATAACCTGAAACTGGTAGTAATGCTGAAGCCGGTTTGGATTTTCACCGTATCTTCCGTCCGTGGGCCGCCTGGACGGCTGGACGTAAGCCACGTTCCACGGCTCCGGTCCCAGCGACTTCAGCAGCGTTGCCGGATGAAACGTCCCCGCACCCACTTCCAGATCATAAGGTTGAACCAAAACACACCCCCGTCTCGCCCAATATTTTTGCAAATTCAGTATAACGTCTTGAAAATACATTCTCATTCCTTTTTGAAGTCCCCCCGCGATCCCGCCCGCGGCAGGCGGGGGAAACGCTCTCATTGCCTGTTCATACGATAAAATATGTTTTTCGTCGTGGTGAACACGCCCCCTGCTTCACGGGGCAATATAAATCCCTGTCTCTTTCGCTCAAACGGGGTTTTTTATTCTCATATCACATGATAAAGTTCAAGTTCTTAATGGTATAAAAGGCCCTTTGAATCAATCCGGACCTCAAGCAGACAAGCACCGTCCTGTTCTGATAACACCTTTTCCCATTGGTCTCTTAATTTGTCGATGTTCTCCTTTTCCCCATATGCCCATAAACAACCGCCCCCTCCTGCGCCGGCAAACCTCGCCCCGCAATGGTTCTTTTTTGCCCTTTCAACTAATTTTTCACCGACATCGTTAAGCACATCAGGCGTCAGGATTCGACGGATATGGGTTTCCCGGTTCATCCACCCGCATGCCTTTTTGACATCCTTGTTTAATACGGCATCAATGAAGCCGTGAGTACACCGGATAATTTCCTTCCAGGCATCCCGCTGTTCGCCGGAAATAAACTGTTTTACCCATTTCCCATTGATATTGAGCGATTCATGCGGTTCGCCGCAATATGCCAATAATATGGAATCTTCAAGCTCGTGGAAATCCTTTTTCTTCACCACCGTTTTTTTAGTAAATACCGACCCGTTAGGTCCCGGACGCCAGTACCAGGCATTAACGCCCCCGTATGCCGCCGCAAGATGATCCTGGATGCCGCAAGGCGCCTGAGCCGTGATTGTCTCGATGTTATGAGCCAGCATGGCGATTTGTTTTCTTGACGATGTTCCGGATTCCTGTTGCATCGTCAGCCTTGAAAACGCACCTGCCAGTGCGACGGCCGCTGATGATGACCCTCCCAGTGCGCTTTTTGTGGGGGAAGCGGATGTGATTTCGATATGCACGCCATCCGCACTAAAATAATCCGCAATAGCGAACATTAAGCCGAGGGGGTGATTAAACGGCGCCATACCTGACGGATATTCGGCGCTTTGGAATCCTGTTGAGGAAATTTTTATCCGTCCTTTTTCATGGGGGCTTATGGTTACGCGTGTTCTCATATCAAGGGCGATATTAAACGTGCATGGAACAAACCGTATCAACGGATAATAAAATACGCTGATATCCAATGTTCCTCCCAGATCAATCCGGCAGGGTGCCGATGCCATGACAGGCTGTGACAGCAATCTTTTATCCCGATTTTTTCCCATATTAACCGAACCGAATACTATTGAAATTTATGTTTTTTGATAATTGAGAAAGCTATCTTCTTAATTGCTGTAAAAACCTTAGGCTCTTAAGCTCTTTCCCCAAATGGAACGGCACGAATGCCTCCAAAAACGTCAGACCTTCCTTCAGGGCCGTGGGTGAAAATCGAATTCTTGCCGCCGTGGCGATGCTGCTGTGCTCCAGCCATAACAGCTGCTTTAAAGTCCCCATTGACAAACGGACACGACCTGTACCGGCAGTGGAACAATCCATACAGACCACGCCGCCTTTTTCCAAATCAAATACAACCTGCGGCCGGGGCATTTCTTCCACCCGGCGCCCGCAGGAAAGACAATGCGTCAGGTTGGGACAAAACCCGGACAGGGCCATAAACCGCATCTGAAACAAAATACTGGCGGCTTCCTCCGTCAACGTCTCCCTATCAAGTGCTTCCAGGACGTACTGGTACAGATTAAACACGGATGCCCGGGCCGCTTTTTTTTCCATATGCTCATGAATCAATTCCGCCATAAAAGCAGCATATGCCGTTTTAGTGATACTGGTCCGAATTTTTGAAAACGGTTTCGATACGGCAGCCTCCTGAAGTACGGGCAATCCTCTTTCCCGTCCGCATTTATACACGATATCCAAGACACAATACGGTTCCAAAACCCCGGAAAACCGTTTTTTGCTTTTCTTTGCAGACTTCGCGATAAGGGCGATTTTTCCCTTATGCAATGAAAAAAATGTACATATGAGATCATAGTCTCCATAATTCACGCGCCGAAGCATGATGGCAGGCGTTGAAATCAGCGACATGGCTCAGATACCGAGAAGTGTTGTGGCGATACTGAAGTAGAAAAAAACACTGATGATATCAATGGCAGTAGTCACGAACGGACCGGTGGCAACTGCCGGGTCGATATTGATTCTTGCAAACAGCATGGGAACCAGCGATCCGATCAATGCGGCCAGACTCATGGAACACAGGACCGACAATCCGACGGCGAGCGCCGCCGACCTTGTATCATACTGAAACTGGGCAACGGTGGCAATCAGAAAGCCGTAGACAAGTCCCAATATAAATCCGATTGAAAGCTCTTTTGATACAACCTGCCAGATATCCCGGATACCGAATCTTCCGGTTGCAAGGCCCCGGACAACGATGGTTGAAGACTGGGTACCGATGTTTCCGCCCATTCCCATGATCACGGGAATGAAGGCCGCAAGAGACGCAAACTGCTTCAAACTGTTTTCAAAATTACCAATGATAAAAAAGGCGATGATCCCGCCGATGCAACTGGCCAGAAGCCACGGTACCCGTATCCGGGTACTTCTCAGTATGGATTGTGTTTCAATGAACTCTTCCCCGACACCGGCCATTTTCAGGATATCTTCCGTTGCTTCTTCCCTGAAAATATCGATAACATCATCTACGGTTACGATCCCCACAAGAACATTCGATTCATCCACTACGGGAACGGCCAGAATGTCATAACGGGCAACCAGCTTGGCCACCTCTTCCTGGTCCATGTCCGTCTGAACGGAAATTACATCTGTTGACATAAACTCTTTTAAAGGCGTCTGTGGAGGGACCACCACCAGTTGGCGTAATGAGCAGACGCCGGTCAATTTGCCGTATTCATCCACCACGTAAAGATAAAACGGCATTTCAACATCCTGATGTTCTTCCTGAAGAGACTTGATGGCTTCCCGAGCGGTTGTATCCTCACGCAAGGCGATAAACTGGGGCACCATGATACCGCCGGCGGTATCGTCTCCATAGCGCAGCAATCCTTCAACTTCTTCGGACCCTTCGTCCTTCATCATATCAAGAATCGCCTTGGATTTATCATCAGGCAGACGGCCGATAAGGTCGGCGACATCGTCGGTCTGCATGCTCTCCAATATCTCGACAATCTCATCCAGGTTCATCGTGTCGATGAGGTTCAAAAGGGTATCATCATAGAGCAGCAGTTCACTGAACAACACTCCCTTTTGCTCGACATCGGTGATCATTTCCAGAAGTTTTCGCTGATCCGATACCGGCAAAGAGCGAAACACCAGTGACAGGTCGGCGGCATGAGTCTTATTGACAATTTTCTTCAGATGCGACGTGGCTTTACGACGAAGCAATCGTTTAATACTGTCAACAAGCAATTTATTTCGGTCGGTTGCCATTGTTTCACCATCATAGTTGACGAATTTGCAAAAAACCGAATTCATCAAGTTTTAGGTTTCAAGTTAAGATTAATAAATTCAATAAAATACCAAGTACTGAAAACCTGAAACGTAAAACTTTCGTAAAAAGTTGTTTCCCGACTTTTTACAAGACCGTCATTGTTTCTCCTGACCCCTAAATCCGGATCAGGATCAATTCACTTTCCCTGTCTGTTACCCGTATGAAAGTGAATCTCTTTTACGATTTACTTTATTATTTTAATGTGAGCGTCCGCTTTCAACGCCTCCACCCACTCGGAAAACTTTTTATCCATCACCTCTTTATACAGAGCCTCCTTAATTTCATCGGCCACGGACGCCATGGATTTGCCGGGTGTATCAATGACTTCCTGTACATAAAATATCTGGTATCCCTGGCTCGTATCCACAATCGGCGTATGTTCTCCTTCTTTTAACCCGGCAACAGCTTCACGGATTTCAGGTGACAGGGAATCCAGCTCGAAAACGCCCAGATCCCCTCCCTGATCCGCTAACAGGTCGGAATGCTCCCGGGCCAGGTCTTCAAACGATGTCCCTTCATCCAGCTGATCCAGAATCGTCTTCATCAGGCTGATGAGAGACTTCATCCGGTCTTCATCCGCCAAGGCCGGAATCCGTTTTATGATACTTCTTAAGTGATAGGCCTTCTTTCCGGCATATTCATCCGAATGCGCATCATAATAATTTTTTATATCCACATCGGTAATCACAATTTTGGACTTGATCTCCCGGTTTATCAGTTTTGTTCTGAGCAACTGCCGTTTTAAGTTTTCACGATATTGTTCAAGGGTCAATCCTTCCTGTGCCAACGCATTTCTAAGGCCTTCTTCGGTCAAAAAATTCATCTCTTTTACCCGTTCCACGGCACTGTCAATTTCACTTTCATTGACGGTAATCCCGACTTTCTTAACTTCCTGATCCGTCAGCTTGTCGTTAATCAGCCCGTTTAACACATTCTGCCTGGCCTGATATATCATTTGCCGTTCCCGATCAGGCGGGAATCCCATGCTTTTAATCTTTTCAATGTGCGGTTCCAGAGCCTGGTTCACATCATATAATGTAACGATATCCTCGTTGACTTGAGCAACAATCCGATCAACAATCTCCGCCCGGACATCATTACAATTGCCTGCCAGGCCGATTAGTATAAAACAGAACAAACAGATTCCGAAAACGGCACTGAAATGGAATGCGCCGGATTGATATTGCTTTTTCATTTTACCTTCCATCTATTGGGTTTCAGAAATCCCTGCTGCAGGGCAAGGTACTGTTATTTGAACAACCGATGTCGTTTTCTATGACTGTTTGATTTTTTCCAACAGCTCTTCGTTAATGGTTATGGTGTACCGGCTTCTTAAGTCGTTTATCCATGACCGGTAAATGTCCTGAGCTTTTTTCCGCTTAAGCTGACGCAGAACCCGTTCTGCATCCTGCTTTAAATCTGCAGACACTGACGACGACTTACGCTTCTCAGTAAAAAATTCATCAATATCACCCGGTGAAATGGAGACACGGTCTTCCAGGTCAGCCTTGATCACCTTTTCCAACAGCAATCTTTTTTTCAATCCGTCTTTCCAAAGACTTAACGGTATGGACGCCTCCACCAGCGTCTGGTTGAATGTGTCGTCCGGATAGTCCGCCTGAATTTCCTGAACGGCATTCTCAAGTTCTTCATCCGTAATGCTCAGTCCCAGTTCGCAAGCCCTGTTCAAAAGAACCAGCTCATCCGTCAACTGGCTTAAAACACCCATCCGGATCTGATGTAAAAATTCCGTATCCTTTAAAGCGGATGTGGAATAGGCTGTTTTTGCAATTTCAAAAGCCGCCTTAAAATCATTTACCGTAATGAATTGCTCATTTACCCATATCAGCGCGGGATCCTGATGCTGCGTGGAAGCATCCCGGCAACCCGTGCAAACCGAAATGACCCATAACAGGATGACCCATGAAATTAATCTTGCATATCTGCGGTACCGCATTATTTCACAACACGCATTAAACGCACCATTCCGGTAAATCCGTATAAATTAACATAACATAATATAATGACAAAGGCTTACAGCGTGTCCGGGTTAACATGCCGGGCGATTTCTTTCAAGATGTTTTTTGTTTCTCCGATTATAGCGCTGAAGCTTTGATTGATCAACTTAACTTTTAGGGAGTTATCCTGCATAAAAGAAATGTTGAATTTTTTATCCGAAATCATCCTCACCATTCCATGGGGCTCTTTAACATGGATTTGTGAAAAAAAGAGGTGAAGTTCCCGGCCTATTAAATCAAGGCGTTTTATCCCGGCATTCCCGGCCAGCACCCTCAGCATGATTTTCAGCAACAGGTTCGTGGTCTCCTGGGGAAGGGGCCCAAAGCGATCCTCAAGCTCCATTTTAAAATCGTTTACCTCTTTCAAATCCGTCATTCTGGCAAGCCGGCGATAGGCTGTAAGTCGCTGATCAATATCCGAAATGTATGATTCGGGAATAAATGTGGACATGGCAACGTTTATTTCCGGATCCAGGGGCGGCAATATGGGTTCCCCTTTCATTTGTGCAATGGATTCCTCCATGAGTTTTAAAAACATATCATATCCCACGGCGGCAATATGACCGGATTGTGAAGCACCCAAAATCGTACCGCCTCCCCTGATTTTCAAATCACTCATGGCGATCTGGAACCCGGACCCCAGGTCGCTGTACTCCATTAACACTTTCAACCGTTTTTGGGCGTCCTTGGTAAGAGCGCTTCCTTTGGGGATGAACAAATATGCATATGCCTGTTCATCCGCCCTTCCCACCCTGCCGCGAAGTTGGTAGATTTGAGCCAGGCCGAACTTATCCGCACGGTTGACAAGGATGGTATTGACGGAAGGGATATCCAGCCCTGATTCAATAATCGTTGTGCACACCAACAGGTCTGTTTCCCGCCGCATAAATTTGACCATCACCTCCTCCAGTTGATCTTCCTTCATCCGGCCATGGGCCACATCCATCCGAACTTCGGGAACGAGGTTTTTTATTTTTTCAGCAACACGGTGGATATTATGGATATTGTTATGGACAAAAAAGACCTGACCGCCCCTGTCCATCTCTCTTTTAATAGCCTCTGAAACAATGGTATCATCAAACTCCGAAACATATGTGACAATCGCCCGTCTGTATTCGGGTGGAGTTGAAATAACGGAGATGTCACGGATTCCCAGCATGGACATATGAAGTGTCCGCGGAATGGGTGTGGCCGTCAATGCCAGCACGTCCACGGTCGTCCTGAGTTTTTTCAACTTTTCCTTGTGTTTGACACCGAAACGCTGTTCTTCATCGATCACAAATAACCCCAGGTCCTTAAATCCAACGTCCTTTTGAAGCAACCGGTGTGTTCCGATAACGATATCTATTTTTCCGGCCTTTAAATCACTGATTATGTCCCGCTGTTCTTTATTTGACCGAAACCGGCTCAGGCAGGCGATATTGACCGGATAATCCCGGAAGCGGACGGTAAATGTGGAAAAATGCTGTTCGGCAAGCACGGTTGTCGGCACCAGAACGGCAACCTGTTTCCCGTTGTGAACAGCCAAAAATGACGCCCTCAACGCTACTTCTGTTTTGCCGTATCCCACGTCACCGCAGACAAGTCGATCCATGGGAACGGATTTCATCATATCCTCTAAAACATGGTCTATGGCTCTTTTCTGGTCTTCGGTTTCCTCATAGGGAAAACCAGACTCAAATTCGTGATAATATGCATCGACGTTTTCAAAGGCAAAGCCCTCCCGGGTTTTACGCTGGGCATACAGATTGAGCAACTCTCCGGCAATTTTTTCCGTTGATTTTTTAACCTTGTCTTTTACACGATCCCACGTTTTCCCCCCGAGTTTGTTCAAAACCGGTGCAATGCCGTCCACACCCATGTATTTTTGAATAAGACCCATCCGATCCACCGGAAGATACAGCTTGTCATTCTCCTTATACACGATAAGGAGAAAATCATTGGTGGAACCGTTGAGTTTGAGTTTGACCAACCCTTTATATCGCCCGATGCCATGTTCAACATGAACCACCAGATCATCCGCTTTTAAATCTTCGATGGTCAAAAGATCGGTTCGGACACCCGGTTTGGCCGGCTTTGATCTTGCTATCTTTCTGCCGAAAATTTCATTACCGGTGATAACGGCCAGCATTTCAGCGGGCCAGACGAAACCTGAACCCAGTTGGCCGATACAAATGGTTATGGTTTCCTTTTTTAATTTTAAACCCGGGAATCCTTCATGGATATCCACACTGACGCCATGCAGGTCCAATAAGGATTCAAGACGGCCTGCCTGGGATTTTCCCGAACAGACCAGCAACACGTTGCGCAAAGCAGTTTTCTGGGTATTGATCCAAGACAACAGGGGGGAAAGGGGATTCTCTGTTGCTTTAAGATTTTTAAGATCATGGGTGATACCTTTGTTGTCTTCAACAACAAAATTGAACCTAACCGTATCATCTTTATTTGTATCATCCAGAGTCAGCAATGGCAGCTCGCTCAGTGACAGCGAGGCGTTATCCCTGAAATGCCTCTTGATGTCCTGCCAATCCGCATACAGGGATGAGGGTTCGGCGCATATTTTTTTCTGTTCACAGGCCAAGTCGTAATTTTTTTTAATCTGTTCGACATAGGTATCGGCGGCCGCCTCCAGATTCCCGGGTTCTATATATATCATCAGGGTGTTCTCCGGCAGATAGTCGGCAAATGTATCCATCTCCGAATAAATCATGGGGGCCAGGCTTTCAATCCCCGGGAAAATACCCTCTTTGGAGATACGATCGACGATTTCCCGCACCTGGGTGACCGGCGTTTCCAGGATATAGGCTCTTTCCCGGATGCGGGCCACGATTTCCGTCAGTGATGTCTTTTCCAGAATGACCTCTTTTGCCGGCAAAATGATCGCCTCTGATATTTCACTCAGTTTTCGCTGGGTTACGGCTGAGAAAAACCGGATGGAATCAACCGTATCTCCGAACAGTTCGATCCGAAGGGGGTCATCATACATCGGGGAAAAAATATCCAGGATTCCGCCCCTTACGCAAAAGTCCCCGTGTTCCTCAACAATGCCGGACCGGATATATCCCCCGGCGATAAGCTTCTCAACCAGCGCATCACGATCAATTTCCTCCCCCGACATAATGAGTTCCGCATAGCCTGTAATCTTATTTTTGGGAACAAGTTTGTGCATCATGCCGCCCACTGTGGTGACGACCACACCGGGCCGGTTAACAAATGTCATTTGAAACAACGTTCGAATCCGTCTTGTCGCTGTTTCATTATGATACGATAGGGTTTTAAACGGTAACAGATTATACGGCGGGAAATAGAATACCGGGTCATTGCCTTCATTCATAAAAAAATCCAGATCCCTGATGAATTCTTCCGCGGTTTTGGGGGAATCCGCGACAACCGCAATGGTTCTTTTCATCCGACCGGCAATTCGTGAAACGAGGTAGGCCCTGTCAGAACCTGAAAGCCCATTACAGGCAATAGGCACATTCGATTCCGTTAACTGCTCTACTAGCTCCGAAATGGTTTTTTCCCCGCAGATATTTTTCATGCGCAAACCATATTATATCTGTTTACAAAAGACAATGGATGGTGCATGACCTCGCAAAAGCAGGGGAGCAGCACGCTTTGTTTTCTGTAACATGCTGATAATATTGTCTTGACTAATTTGCCGATTGTATTATGATGTTTTCCAACAGGCGAGCGTTATCATAAAGATATTTTTTCCCAAACAGGGCTGATGATTCATCGGCCTTGTTTCTTTATAAATGCGGAGCGTTCGTATGAAATTGGCGGAAGTCGATTTTACAGATTACAACAGATCCGTCGGCAAAGCCCTCGACCGAATCCATGCCGACGATATCATTAAAAAGCAGGAATTTGTTCTACTCAAACCGAATCTTGTAAACGCCTCCCCCCATCCGGTGACCACTTCCGTGGACTGTTGCGAGGCCGTGATCAGATACATCCTGTCCTTTTCAAAACCCCGGATCGTTATTGCAGACGGATGCGGAGACGCCTCCCTCGAAACGGACGAAATATTTGACCTGCTTGGATATAAAAGACTCAAAACACGCTACGATATTGACCTGGTGGATCTTAATCATGCACCCCTGGTCAGGCTGGAAAATTCCGCCTGCCGGTTTTTCCCCGAAATTCATCTTCCGGAGATTGCGTTGAGCCATTTCATCATCTCGATCCCCGTCTTAAAAGCCCATTCCCTGTCAATAATGACGGGCACATTGAAAAACATGATGGGTTTGGCACCGCCGAAATACTATTCCGGAAAATACGGAATCTGGAAAAAATCGACTTTTCACGATCATCTCCACGAACGGATTGTAGAACTCAACCGATACCGAAGGCCGGATATTACCCTGATGGACGCCTCGATCGGATTGTCCGAATATCATCTGGGCGGACCTGCCTGCTCACCCCCGGTTAAAAAAATACTGGCCGGTTACGACCCGGTATCGGTGGATCGAAAAGCTGCATCCCTGCTTGGGTTGGACTGGAAACAGATACCTCATCTCAACTGACCGGCGACGTTTCCCCTTACATGAGGCACACACGGACTCTCTTTTCCCTTGACGATTATAAATGAAGAATTTATTTTTTTTTTGGTGTTCCCGGCGTCTTGATTGAAATTGAGCAAATAAACGGTCTGTTGTTGTCTGAACTGCCAGGGTGCCAAGGGGGCTTGCTTTTACAAAACAGTTTCTACATGTTTTCGGCGATTGTAACCGTGCGGTCTCCCATGATGTTGACATAGCTGCCCATTTCATTATCGTACCAGCCATAAATAACAGCCTGTGTAATGGTCATTTGAATCACGGCCGATTCCGGAAGCGATGCAATGAGCGCCTCGACGTCGGGCAATTTTCCCAAGTCGATTTTAATCTCCGCCGTTCGCGTATGAGTTTCATGCCCCTCGATGATGGCCGCCGCCCTGGGCATGCCGATAATATCCCCCGAAACATTCTGTTTTTCTGAATACTGAAGATAGCCATTGGGATCAACAGCAGCGGCGTCGCGATAAACCGCATTGATCATTTCCTTTCGGATGGATCCGCCGGCCAGGTCATCCTGAAAATCAAGCACCAGAATGATCAGCGAGCCGGTCGCAATGGGGATTCTCACGGATTCCGCAATAAAGCCGATCTGTTCCATCTCCGGTATCACCAGCCTGAGTGTTTTTGCCGCACCGGTGGAGGTCAGGATAATATTATTCATAACACTCCTGTTTTTTCTCAGGTCAGTAGCGCCGCTTTTCGGCAAACGATCCAGAACCTCTTGGGAGCCTGTTACCGCATGAACGGTGGCCATTGACGCAGACAGGATCTTGTCGGGACCAAAATAATTGATCAACGGCTTCATCATGTGGGCCAGACAGGTTGTTGTGCAGGACGCATTGGAAATCAACCTGTGGCGCCTCGGGTCATAGTGGTTGTCGTTGATGCCCATTACCGTTGTCACCGCATCCTCGGGCATTGTTTTCTGCTTATCCTTTATTTTAAAGGGAGCGGATACCACCACCTTGTCGGCGCCGCATTCAAGATGCCCTCTGACGGATCCGGCCGGATGATCCGGTGGAAGGGTCGGGTCCAGAAATTTCCCGGTGGTATCCACCACCAGCCGGACGTCATGATCCATCCATCCGATTTTCACGGGATTCCGGTTTTCCCTTAAAAACCTGACCCTGACGCCGTTAACTGTCATGGTGCCACGGTTTTCATCAATATCCCGAATAACAGATTCGGCGTTTTGACCGTATAAAAACCCTTGAAGTGATCCATACGTTGAATCCCTTTCAACGTAGTGGGCGATATCTTCAAGGGAAACACCGACATTACGACCGATGTTGACCACCAGTTCATCAAAATATTTTCTTCCCACATGATGCCAAAGGGTGAGTTTTCCGATCCGCCCGAATCCATTAATCCCGAGTTTCATTTCTCCCTCATTTGCACGATGTTCTATCATGACCGCTATCCTCCGTTTTTCTGGCAAATGACATCACTTTTATCCGTTCCTGCGTGAAAAAATTTGATCTTCGAATAACAATGTTTACCTGAATTTTGCAAGATTCAGTTCTTACGTTTCCTTGATCTTCAAAGCTCCTTGATAGACCGATCCTTCCTGTCCATCAATACTTATATAATCTCCTGACCTCAAAAGCACTTTGGGGAAACTGCAGGTTTTTCCCTTTTCATTGCAGACCATATCACCGCATCCCACAACGCAGACTTTCCCCAGCCGGTGGGCCACCACTGCGGCATGGGACGTCAATCCGCCCCTTGCCGTTAAAAGGCCGTCAGCCGCGAAAATCTCTTTTATATCATCGGGTACCGTGTCGGCCCGGGCCAGGATAAGCGCCGTTCCGGGTTCTTCCCGCCGCCACTGGTCAATCTCGTCAAGGGTAAACACCACCCTGCCCGCCATGGCCCCGCCGCTTACCCCGATGCCGTGCCCTATAACATTTTCATCGGTGATGGCGTCGTAATCGAATGTGAAGACTTTCTTTCTTTCCCGGATGGTCATGTCCCGGGTCTGGAGAAGGAAAAGATCTTTCGGATCAGGGCTCTCAAACGTGAATTCTATCTCCTGGGGACTCCATCCGTGCCGGTACACCAGTTCGTTCGACCATTCCTTCAGTTCTTTGTATATGGCGGGGAAATGCGTCTCCAAGGTGATATCCGTCTCACGCATCTCGGTATTCTGCTGATTGATGGAAATGGGCAGGGTGTTGACCAGACCGGATACCACATCCTCACCTTGATTCCCCAGGGTAAAATCGCCCCAGAGTCTTAAATTATCCTCGGACCATCTGGGATTATGGGTGAAAAAAACACCGCTGCCCGAACGCTGGGAAATATTTCCGTACACCATTTCCTGAACGGTAACAGCCGTCCCCCAGTCATCTGAAATGCCCATGATCTTCCGGTATGTCCTGGCTTTGGGAGACTCCCAGGAATCAAGAACCTTCTTTATAATCATGTATAATTGTTCAAAAGGATCCTCTATGATGTCAATTCCGTTGTCCAGAATATACTCCTGATACTTGAGCGCCGTCTCACGCATCTGCTTCCCGGAAAAATCCCGTTTAAGGGGGATTCCCCATTTTTGTTTGAAGCCGCTGATGATGGCATCAAAATCATCCCTTTCAAGGCCGAAAGACATGCCGTAGCACTGGAGGAATCTTCGGTAATTGTCCCAGGCGAACCATTGATTTCCCGTATTGCGGGCCATGCCTTCGGTGATGTCCATGTTCATTCCCACATCCAGAAACGTGTCCATCATGCCGGGCTGGGAAATGGAAGATCCGCTGCGAACGGATAGAAGCAACGGCTTTTCCGTACTTCCGAAATACTTTTTGGTTTTTTTCTCAAGCACTGATATCTCCCGAAGGACCTGTTCACGGAAATTCTGTTCCGCCGGATGATAACTGTCGATAATATCCCTGCAACGAAAAATTTCGGTGGTGATGATGAATCCCGGCGGAATCGGCAGACCGAAACTTTTTAATTTAACCAGATTTAACCCCTTGTTCCCCAGATATATGATTCCGGTCAGTCTGCTTCCGGCATTATCTATGGTGGTGATGGCATTTTCCGGATCGTAATTCAGCAGAAGATGCAGCTTGTCTTTAAAAAGTTTTTCCGCCTGGTGAAAAAGCGTGTTCAATATTCGGCTCAAAAACAGGTCGAGCTGCTGAAGCCCCAGGGACAGGGCAATGCGGTCCCGGAAAAATGTCTCGGATATTCGATACTTCAACTTTTCCTGGTCCGCCATGGGCTCGTTCGGAAGATGCTTGGGAAGGATCTTGTCCATGCTGATCTGATCCAATATACAGGCCAGGTTCTGTTCATGAATATTGTTGAAATAATCATTGATGATATTCTTTACCGCCTGGGCAAACCCTTTAAAAATATCCAGGTACTGGGTAAAACTGAACCCTTTTATCTCCAGGGAATGTGCCAAAAAATCAAGCTGGCGTTCGATTTCAACCGAGGAAATGCCGTCCAGTTTTAATGCCCTGTCAAACATCCTGATCCGGGCATAAATCTGATAAAAGGTGGCCTTGGTAATCAGCGACAGGTCGATATTATTGATCAGTTCCTCAAACAGCACATTCAAGTAGGATTCGATCCGCAAAGTCAGCCCCATTGCGTCGAATTTCAATTCATGATAACTCCCGTACATGGATGGGATATCAACGGTAAAATGTCTTTTATTGTAAATATCTTCTTTGATTTCATAGGTTTCTGGAGATAAAATCAGCCGCTTTAATTGCTCGAGATAATCCAAAAGCATTAAAATCTTCTTCTTCAGATCGGGCTCGTTCAACGCCGTCTTTACCTTGGCGACATCGGGAAAACCCTCCGTCTGGAGCTGCTCCAGGTAATTGTTAATTTCAACAAAATCCAGGTGATATTTCTGGTACAGCATTCTATACAACTCAACCGACAGGGCCACCCGTTCCAAGTCCCGGTCGATAACGCCCGGCGCTCCCTGCAACAGCGTATCCAGTTCTTCCTTTGAAATCTTCAACAACCCGCCCGGGATTTCCACGCCCTGCTCCTTCAGATGCGAAAATGCCTTGTACACTCCGTCAATAAACAATCCGGTCGTGTCGATCTGGTTATAAATGCCCGGGGGAACATACGGCACCAGTCCGCGTTTGTCCCGGGTGCTGAAAAATTCCAAAACCGCTTCCATAAACCCGATAATTCGGTTGCTGCTTTCAACATGACTCTGTTTGCGTAAAAAATGAACCAGTACATCTTTGCGATGGGTGATTTCATCTATCCGTGTGGATATCTCCCGGAGTTTTCCTTCCGCACCGATTTCGTTGAAGAATACCGGAAAAATTCTGACCAGTTGCTTGATGAGATTATAAACAGGCTCGATGTTGCTGTTCAGAAGATAGGTGATGTCCCTGGGAAACAGGTCCGTATCCCTTATGAATACGCCGCTTAAAGACAGATGGATGATGAGGTAGGAAATAAGCCGGGTGGACCATTTGGGATTTAACTTTATCAATTCAAGCCATGTCCTGATATTCTGAATATGCGCTGTGTTGGCCTGGATCTGCCAGTTGTTGCCCACACCCATGATGCACGGATACTGGAAACCGAGATCGATGACCGAATCGATGAAAAACTTGATCAGATCGATATCATCGGTCTGGTATACGCCTTTCCCCATATTCAGGATACAGTTCAACGCCGTGGCCGGAAATGAAAACGTCTGCTCTTTCAGGATAAAAAATGTTTTTTCAATGAGTTTTTGAATTTTGTGCGGGGCCTCATGACTGATGAGCCAGGTCAGAGATCGGTTGATTTCCCTCAGGGTTTCCTCATGAATGGAGAAAAGTCCCGAGATATTCATGATATGAAACAAAAAAATAACCTTCCACTGATTTCCCCTGCCGCCCTTTTCCCCCATTTTGAGAAGCTTGGCGGGAATACGGCGATAGACCTCCACAATATTGTTGTAATCCGGCAATTCAAGCAATTTTTGAAGCAGCTCTTCCGGCTGGAGATTTTTTTCCTGAAACAACCCGCTGATCCGCTCCTTGGATTTGTTCAGCGTTTCACGGGATACCGGGTTGAACACCGTCTCCATGCCGTCGATGATGCCGGTTACCTCTGCTTCCTGGCAAAACCATTGGAAGGGGTCTTCATTTTTTAACCAGTAATCATAGGTCACCTGAAAATAACGGGCCAGAAGATCGTTGATGGGCATCAGATCAATATCATTTTCACGACTGTAATGTAACAGCATTTTCGCATGTCTGGTCATCGAATAATAGCTTTGCGCAAACAGTAAAAAATGGTCTTCCGGATAGTGTGTAATTCGCTCAAATATGCGGTTGATAACCGGCATGAACCGGATGATATCTTCCTGTGCATCCATAATGACCTTCCGGAGGAAAAGCAGCAGCGCATCCACGCTGTTGCTTTGGATTTCAAAATGGTCGTCATTTTTCAGGGCCTGCTCAAAGATATCCGCAAAAATCGATACGGCTTCGGGTCCGTTTTCGTGTTTTTTTATCAGGTGGAAGTAATCAAGGGAATACCCCCTGGCCTCCTTTATGATAAACTGCCAGTTCTTGTAAGGGTGGGACAGCTCTTTCAAAAAGGTGTTGAAACCATCCATCAGGCCATAATATTTCGACATAATGTCCTGTAATATTTTATATGTACTGTCGATGGACACATCAACATGGTAGTCGGCCAGATTCACTTCAAGGGCTTTTGATTTTATCTGCAAAATCCACTCTCCGGTTTTATGACGATTGGTTTTGTTGATGATGATATTAAGGATATTAATATATATCGGTCTGAAAGACAATATGTATCCTGAGAGACTTCAGGAACAGAAGCCCGGGCATAAAAAAAGCCGGATTTACAGTAAAATCCGGCTTATGGGACTTAAGATGG
>CAYLRU010000043.1:0-23015 GCA_964386565.1 uncultured Desulfobacteraceae bacterium
TAAAAAAATTTTACGTGAATCCTCAAACTTTAGCAGTTTTTGAGCAGCAACAAGAACCAGTTCAAAGGCAACGCCGTAATCTCTGTCCCTATGCGTCATTAAGGATTGATCACCATTGAAAATATAATTATAGGAAATTATGCCATTGTCCAGACTGAATATCTCATCCCAAGAAATGCCATAATCTTTGTATATGGAAAGCCCGATTATCAGATAGCCTGCAAAAAAGAGTGTAACGACGGATTTTTGAAAGAAATGATTATTTTGATAAATAAGCTTGAATCGATTCATGAAAGGTTGTTGCCGGCAAGGAAACCATTGCTTACCTGTTGAGCAGGCTTTGATTTTCCACCAATCATTGAGTGCCCCCGGCAAGGATCGAACTTGCGGCACATGGATTAGGAATCCATTGCTCTATCCACTGAGCTACGGGGGCGTTATGGGTTGTTTGATTTTACACTTCCAATTCGCAGGCATTTTTCTTAAATCAGAAAGCCGTTATTGTCAAGCACGGTTCCGTCATTTGCCTGCGGGAAATGTGGTAACGGTCAAAAAATGTTAAAATTAAATTCCGTTGGCGTGTAAATGATATCGCAATGCCGTTATTCGACATAAAGCTGCTGCCCCGGATATATTTTACACCTGGGCGTCAAGCGGTTTATGCTCAATAACCGGGAAAGGGACATTTTGTGTTTTTTGGCAATCAGGTAGGGGCTGTCGCCCTGTTTTACGATATAAATTTGCTTGGAGCCTGAAGGTGATGCGGAAGAACCGGGCACTTTTAAAACCTGGCCGATCCTTAACCGGGTGGTGAGCAGGTTGTTCAGCTCCTGGATTTCTTTTGTCGTGGTCCCAAACCGTTTTGCGATGATCCAAAGCGAATCGCCGCTCTTAACCGTATAAGTTGTTGGGTTTCTTCCGGTATGGGCGGTTTTTGCAGATACCGGGTGATAACTCACATATCCTCTCAAGGGAATTTTCAGTTTCTGGCCGGCAACGATATAGTTGGATTTTCTTAACTTGTTGGCGTACATGATCTTTCTGACACTGGTGCGGTATCTTTTGGCAATGGAAGAGAGCGTCTCACCGGATCTCACACGGTGATATGCGTAGGCCGGGCTCGGCGGTCTGGATATGGGGATTTCATCAATAACCGCCAGTAATTTTTGGCCTTTTCCAGGCGGAACACGAAGCGCGTATTTTTCATCGGGCAAAATGCCGTAACGCAGTTCCGGGTTTAAATTTTTCAGGACTTGTTCCGAAAGTCCTAATTTCCCGGCAGCATCTTTCAAATGGATCTGCCTGGATACGGTTATGGTTTCATAGGACAATGCCGGTTCGGGTTCAGGCAGTACCACGCCGTATTTTTCAGGGTTGCCGATGATATGGAGCGTTGCGAGAAACCGGGGAACATAACGGGCGGTTTCGCGAGGCAGGCGCTCGTAAAGATCCCAGAAGTTGTCGAGGTAATTTATGTTCTGATCCCGAATAACCTGCAGAACGCGTCCTTCTCCGCAATTGTATGCCGCAAGGACCGTTGCCCAGTCACCGAACATCTGGTGAAGCTCTGATAAATAATCGATGGCGGCCCGGGTTGATTTTTCAGGATCAAGCCGTTCATCGATGTATTTGTTTCTGTTAAGACCGAATTTGTATCCGGTGGATGGTATGAACTGCCACAGTCCCAACGCCCGTGCTTTTGACAGCGCCTTTACCTTGAAACCGCTTTCTATTAAAGGCAGCCAGGCCAACTCTTTGGGCAGCCCGGCTGCCTTTAATTCGGACAAAATCCTGTCCCGATAGAGTCCGGAGCGTTTATAAGATTCGAGGAAAAACTTGTTTTCCCTGCCGGTGAACAGATCTATTTCCGCCTGCACATGTTTATTGAGCGTCCGGGGGATCTCATTATGATTTCCGTTGACCACGATGTTGCGTGAAGCATATATTTCAAGAATCCGCTTTGAGATCATGAACCGGAGGTCCTCTTTCTGGCGGATGTGCTTGGGAGAGGCAGTTGTATCCACGCTCAAAATCAGGGCGTATGCCTGGTCAAGAGCATCTATGGCCGACTCAAGCTCGCCTTTTTGCCAGAAATCCTGGGATAATTGACAAAAATCCAGAGCTTCATCCAGGATCGATTGCGGTGTCGGGGGCTGGGCGTTACGGGTGACGCCATCGGGATTGTCGTCCAGGGATGTTGCGTATTCATCCGTGTCGTTTAAAATGGTCTGGTCACCCAGATCACCGGTTTGGCATGGTTGACCGTCATCCGGTACTTGTGTTTGAGAGGGTTGATCAACGGATGATTTTAAAGCAGCCGGCGTGTTTTGCAGCCCGCCGGACTGGTAAGCGGGCTGACCACATCCGGAAATGATAAACAGGCAGAAAATCAAGTTAAAAAGGACGTGACTTTTTTTCAAACCCGATTCCTTAAATTCCTTAAAACGGTTCAACAAAACGTTCTTAATTCGGCAAATTTCCGTAAACTTACTAAATCAATCCACTTTATGTCAAGAACATATCCCACGGACACCGGGGTTGACGGATTTTAGGCAAAAGCATCGTACTTGACACAACCCCTTCGCGTTTACTATAATATCCTTTATCAAAATCGAATTCAGGACCTGTCGGTTCAATCGGTTAATCGTACGATATCGATCATTTTGTTCAAGAAAAACGCGTATTCCCACTTGATTTCATTCACGATGCAGGTCGTTTCCGCCACCAACAGGTATTTAATCCGATTCGGGTTTAAGTGTCTGCAGAGAAGTCTTCAAAAGATAACAGAACTCTCAAGGGCGGCACCATGGCAAACGATACCCTGTTTGAACATTGTCTTCTTTTGAATGTCGGTGTGATAGCCAAGGGAGAAAAATGCCTGTCCATAATGCAGGACTTAGACGCCATCAAACCATCCCGTCTGCGGCTCCGGCTTGTGGCCATCGCCACCACGACGAAATCCGCATCCTGTTATAAATATGCCGGCGAAATGGGGATCGAGGTGTTTGAAAATTATATTGATCTGCTGTCCCTGGAATATCTGGATTTGATCCTTGAACTTACCGGCGACAATCAAATTCTGACGGATATCATCAACCATAAGCCTCCCACCATGGGTATTCTGGACCAGAAATCATCCATGATGTTTTTTGATATGGCCCAGCTCTATGAACATATCGGGCAAAAGGATACCGAGGTCACGCTTGCCAATTCATTTGCATCCACACTTCTAGAGGCCTCTCCGGACGGTGTCCTGGTTGTGGATCGGGATTACCGCATCATCAACAGCAACAACTCTCCATTGGTCACCGGGGGTCTTGATCGGAATGCCATTCTCGGTAAATTTTGCTATGAGGTGATGAACCAATCGCTCACACCCTGTGCAGACAGGGGAGCCCGATGCCCTGTCAGTGAAACGCTCAGAACCGGAAAACCGGCCCGCAGGGTTCACGATATGACTCTTCCGGACGGCAATCCCCAGGTTTGCCAGGTAACGTCCTATCCCATTATCAACAGTTTCAATGAGATGGTGCAGTTCGTCATTACCGTAAGGGACATGACCCAGGAACTCAGTGAAAGAATCGTGGAACGCACCGAGGCCATCAAAAAAGATCTCACCCGGGTGGTCAAGGAAGACCGTCTTGCATCGCTGGGCAGGCTTGTCGCTTCGGTTTGCCACGAAATCAACAATCCCATTACCAGTATCGTGACATTTACAAAACTGGTGCTGTCTTATCTGAAGGAAAAAGATGCCGAAAAGATGCCTGCCGATCTTGAACGGTACCTGGAACTCTCTTTCCGCGAAGCCCTTCGATGCGGCAGTATCGTAAAAAACCTGCTGACGTTTGCCCGCCAGGATAATGTTGAGGCCACCCGCATCGATATTCTCGAAATGTTGAATACCATATTGATTCTGACCGGTCACCAGCTCCAGCTTGCTAATGTTGCTTACAGGATGGACCTTCCTCCTGCGCCGTTCACCGCCTGGGGGGATTACGGCCAGATACAGCAATGCCTGTTGAATCTTGTTTTCAATGCAATTGATGCCATGCCGAATGGAGGTGAGCTTACCATCAGGGGCGGTGAGGATGAGGCTGCCAATGCCATCTGGATGGAAGTGACCGATACAGGCCAGGGAATCGATTCAGAAAACCTGCAGCGAATTTTTGAGCCCTTCTTTACCACCAAGACCGACGGCAAGGGCGTGGGGTTGGGGCTTGCCATGGTATACGGCATTATTTATGAACATCAGGGCGCCATTGAAGTGGACAGCACGCCGGGAAAAGGGACTACGTTTCGGATAAGGCTTCCGAAAAGTCCGACAGAGGAAAGAAAAGGAGTGACGGCATGAGATCATCGACGCATATCATGGTCGTGGACGATGAGGAAACCATCTGCGAAGCGCTGATGGCATGGTTTGTCAAGGACGGCTATATCGTTGAAACGGCCCTGTCAGGTGCTGATGCGTTGAAACGTCTTGCGGAAAAAAGGTTTGATATCTTTCTCGTTGATGTGAAGATGCCCGGGATGGACGGAATCGAGCTGTTGTCCCGGATAAAGGAAAAACAACCCGATGCGGTGGTGATCATGATGACCGCACATGGTTCGATTCAAACGGCTGTTGAGGCGATGAAGCGCGGTGCCGGCGATTACCTGTGCAAACCCTTTGATCCGGATACGCTGTCGTTACTCATGGAACGGGTTATGACTCATAAAACATTGCAGCAGGAAAATATCGCGCTTAAGGAAAGACTTCTCGAACAACAGGAAGACAGCATGGATGTTTTTATCGTCCACTCGGAACAGATGCGGAAAATATTTTCTGCTGTCGAGGAAGTGGCGCCGACCTCCGCCCCGGTTTTGATCACCGGTGAAACAGGAGTGGGGAAAGATCTGGTGGCCAGGGCCATTCATCACAAGAGCGACAGATCCTATGGGCCTTTTGTGGCGGTCAATTGCGGCGCATTGTCGGAGTCGCTGCTGGAGAGCGAACTCTTCGGTCATGAGAAAGGCGCATTCACAGGTGCTGTTAAAACCAGACGGGGACGCCTGGAAATGGCGAACGGCGGAACCCTCTTTTTAGACGAGATCGGAGAAATTACTCCCAAAATGCAGGTGGGTTTGTTACGGGTATTGGAAGAAAAGCATTTCCTGAGGCTCGGCGGCAGCCGGCCCGTATCTTCGGATTTCAGGCTTATTGCTGCCACGCACAGAGATCTTCTTCCGTTAATCCGGGAAAACCGATTCCGCGAGGATTTCTACTACCGTATCAACGTTATTACCCTTCATGTTCCCCCTTTGCGGGACCGGCCTGAAGATATCCCGGTACTGGCCGATCATTTTCTCAAACGGTATGTGGAAGACACCGGGAAGCACTTGGAAGGGTTTACCGAAAAAGCGTTTTTTCTTCTTGGATCGTATTCCTGGCCCGGAAATGTCAGGGAGCTTAAAAACGTAATAGAACGGGCTGTGGTCATCGCGAAAGGGCGGATGATCGGCTCCGAGGAACTCAAATTTTTAGATCCCGGCAGAAGTATTCCCGGAGCCTTTCCCGGAACCTTGGAAGAACTGGAAAAAAACCACATCACGGCGATGCTTGCATCATGCAAGGGGAATATCAGTCAGACGGCCAGGCGGTTGGGCATTAATCGGAGTACGCTGTCACGCAAAATGAAACGATATCAACTGACTGTTGAGGATTGAGGAATAATGACAGAGGGATGATACTTGAAAAGGATGACTGTAATCAACCCGGGAGAAAACCGGGTTTTTCGAATATTCAGGCTTTTACAACTCACGGCGTACTACCTGCAATCCGCATAAAAGACGTGAGGGGACAGGATTTGGGATATGCTGTCTGAAAAAATGAATACTTGCAAAGAAAGATCGATACGCCATTGAATATGGATCAACCCGAACCTGCCGGAATCCCCCACCTTGAAATCATCCCGATGGGAAGGGTGGATGAAATGGTCGTATCTGTTGTTGCGGCGAATTTGCAGGCCATACTGGGATTAGATACACGGATTCAACAGATCCGGCCGGAACCGACCCATGCTTTTCTGCCCCGGAGAGGCCAGTACGAGGCCGGAAAAATTCTTCACCAGCTTGCTGCAGTTCCGGATGGGGGCATGTTTAAACTGGGGATGGTAAACGTGGATATTTACACCCCGATTCTGACATTTGTTTACGGGGAGTCCCAACTGGGGGGAAAAGCAGCCCTCATTTCCACGTTCCGGATTCAGAGCCAGGATAGCCAAAAAACATATAACCGTGCCGCCAAGATCGGTGTCCATGAAGTCGGCCATCTGCTGGGTATCGTTCACTGCATGGCACCGGATTGCCTGATGGGTTTTTCAAACAGCCTGGCAAAACTTGACAGCCTGCCGCTGAGGTTTTGTCAGGCATGTGAATATGAAGCCAGGCGAAGTTTGAAACATTTGTTCGCCAATCCCGGGAAAAGGCATGACAAAGAACCGCAGCAGTGAGTTCACCCGCCCCCCTCTTGACCCGGCCATAACGTCTTTAACCCCCCTGCCCGTGAAGGTGACTATTTGCGAGATGTCTTTTTGTATTTGAACTATGTTGAATGAAGAAATTCTTTTACCAGACGATCCCATCCGATTTCCGGAATTTCCCCGTATATATCGGTGAGGGCATCACCGCCTGTTGCCGCC
The DNA here is from genome assembly GCA_964386565.1 of uncultured Desulfobacteraceae bacterium. GTDB lineage: Bacteria > Desulfobacterota > Desulfobacteria > Desulfobacterales > UBA5616 > CAYLRU01. Next base: position 6,678 of record CAYLRU010000043.1, read on the forward strand.
ATTTTGTACCGGGCATTTTCTCCCATAACGTCCCCCAGGATTGCCTGAAGCCGGGAGAACTCATCATCGATCCATGCAAGGCTCTCGTTTCCAAAGAAGAGGTTTTTCAGGTTGTTTCGAAGAGAAGTGGGCTGGATCACCATGAGCCACCCCTCGCCATAAGGATCTTCATTGGCAATGGTCGTTTTGCCGAGGATTTTATGATTGACAGCCACCACTTTTCCGTCCACCGGGCTGAGTACGGGTGCTTCCTTTTCATTCCTTTTTAACACGGCCTGGGGTCGGTTTTGTTCGACAATAGATCCCAGTCCGGGAATTTCGATTTTATCCTGGGGGCCGAAAAGCCGAAGGGCAAAGTCGTCTATACCGATGCGGATTCTTCCCCCGTATTCCACCCTGGCCCAGGTGTGGCCGTAATGATAATAATGATCACGGGCCACATTGAAACCGGAAGTGGTATCCACTACAGGCGGCTTGAGATTCGGCAGATAACTTGTATCTTCAATCATCTGGTCGAACGGACACTTTACGCAGTTATACCCGTATGAACACAAACCGTAGGAAATACGGCCGCTTAACATATGCCTGCACTTACCCTGGTCCATCAGAAGCAGCATTCTTGCCGGTCTCTTGTCCGTTTTTCCGAGGGTGTTACGCTTTTCCTCGAAAGCGGAAAGCACCCGTTGATCCATGGCGCATCCCAGGCAATCAAATGCATTGATGCATTTTACGGACTTGATCACCCCTGCCCGGCCCCAGACACACTGGTCGTTGGCCATTGAATAGACCACAGGCTGTCGTGAGCGTTTTTCATCTTTTTTTTTCATGGCATGCCTCCATATCGTTATCATGTTGAAAAGAAAGGTTTTTTTCGAAAGAATTCGTTGCGCTGTCAAAAAATGGGTTTAAGAGAAAACCATTTTCCGCATTTGTTAAGCAACGATGCATTTTGCGGGCCAATTCGTGTGATTCAAGTCTTCCTTCGATATAAAGGTATGAAATTAAACAGAATAAAATCAATTCAAATTCAGTATGAATGTCACTTCAACATGCTGCATGAAAGTCGGATACATGCTTCAAATTACGGCACTTATTTATGTTCGGAGATATTTTGAAGAAAAATTGAAGAGAAATCAATAGGTTGGGACAATGCCACATTTTGCATCAGTACGGCGCAAGATGCGGCACCTTGGCAGTTCAACCCAAAAAACCGGGCACCCATTTGCTTAAACTCACTCAAGGTGCCGGGATGCCGAGAAAAACCGAATTATTTTCTTTGAAACCAATACCATCCCGAGGGGTAACCGCTTTCTTCACCAATGACTGAACGGGATTTTGAAAACGCGGATTGCAGCAGCGCGTCAACATTTTCAGGGGAAATGCCCCGGGTTTTTCCTTTCCAGGGCCGGGGCAGCCACGCATAGAGCATGAACATGCCTTTGGGTCTTACCAGTCTTGCCAGATGCCGGGCATAATTGATCCGGTTTTTTTCTTTCAGGGTAAACAGGCAACCGATATCCAAAGCATAATCATATGGGCCGGCCAGCATGGAGAGGTCGGATACATCAGCTACATGAAAGTCGATCTCCAGTCCTGCTTTGGCGGCTTTTCGCCGGGCGTCGCGGATAGCCTTGGGAACAAAATCCACCCCGGTCACCTTCCACCCGTGGGAGGCCAAGGTTACGGCGTTGGTCCCGGTGCCGCATCCCAGGTCCAGGGCTCTGCCGGGGGATGTCTTCCCGATAAATTCCATGACTTCCGGAGGTGTAATATTGGTATCCCACGGCGTCTTTCCGCGAAAATACCGCCATTGAAATATTAAGCGGCTGCGATCAAATATTTTCCTCAACAGATCCATCAATATTTTCCCATACCCTATTTATTAATTTATTATAGATATCCCGGTGCGTTCACAGCACAATGATTCGCCGACCTCAAAGCAGGGTCGGTTGAGTCGTTTTTTTTACCGGATATATGTTTTATCTTGCCCTAATGTGACTTCTTGATTAGATAAAATATCCCATGACAAGTGGGATATCAACAGAATATAAGGAAATATGATGGAAAACTGGATAACCGCCGTGGTGGCAGATGCCAAGGGCGAGATATTCGAACTCGACGGGTATGCGGCCGTGGGAATGGCGGGAATAAGGCTGGTTCCGTTAACAAGAAAAAATACCATCAATATGCCGTATGGCGGGGAGCTGATGCTGTTGCCGGATCGGCGTCCTGTTTTGTACAATATTTCAGAGCGCTGCTTCGAGGTGCTTCATGAGAATCCATTTGCTCCGGAAGAACCGGTATACCCGGTGGCGGGATTTAACTCTCCGGGTTTTTTCAACACCTATGTGACGGCATATCAGGAGATGAAGACCGCAACGTTTTTGCCGCTTTTTTCATACGGTGCCGTGGGATGGTCCGGCAAGGGGTTTAAGACTTCCGTCATACAGGTGGACACAGAGCCCCGCCAGGACCTGCGGCGCATGAAGATCGAGGATGTGAGAAAAGGGGTTGAGACCATAAGGCGCCTTATGCCGAAAAACCGGTTGCGCCGCCACCTTGAAAAATGTGCATTGACTTATGGCTGCCCGGCGGGGAAAAATTTTTTCTTAAACCGGTACGAAGCCCCTTTGCCAACCGCCGCGGCCTGCAATGCCAATTGCCTGGGTTGCATATCCCTGCAGGATCATCCCGAAATCAAATGCAGCCAGGATCGCATCGACTTTACGCCGCATCCCGATGAAATTGCCGAGGTGGCCCTGTATCACATCGAAAAGGTCCGCTGTGCAGTGGTGAGTTTCGGCCAGGGATGCGAAGGAGATCCGTTAATGGCGGCTCACGTCATTGAACCGGCCATCCGGAAAATTCGGAAAAACACCCCAAACGGCACTATCAACATGAATACCAACGGCAGTAAACCCGATTTGGTGAAAAAACTTTTTGACGCCGGACTGGACAGTATCCGGATCAGTATGAACAGCGTCAGGGAAGAGTGCTATGAAGCCTATTTCAGGCCCCGGGGGTATGGCTTTACGGATGTCCTCGGCAGCATCGATCTGGCCCTGGCAAACAAAAAATTCGTCTCAATCAATTATCTCAATTGTCCCGGGTTTACGGATACACCCCAGGAATTTGGAGCGCTGAAAAACTTTTTAGCGGCATATCCCGTTAATATGATCCAGTGGCGGAATCTGAATTTTGATCCAAGGCGGTATTGGGACATAATGGAAAACCTCCTGCCCCATGGCATGCCGCTGGGGATGGAAAAAATATTTAACCGGATCAGGCGTGAATTCCCGGAAGTACGACACGGATATTTCAATCCGCCGAAGGAAACCTTTTGAAAGACGCCCGTCGAACCGGGAAAAACTTGAATCAGATGCTTAGTCCATCAAAACCCTGCCGTTTCCGGGTGGACACGACCTGAGGGTCAAGTCATGAAATGGATAGAAACAAAGGTGGTCTTAATTGATGAAACGGCAATCCATTCGGTGGATCTGGTATCGGATATCTTTTCCGATCTCGGACTCCAGGGTGTTGTTATTGAGGAACCGGGTCTGGAACCCGAAGAAGGATGGGGGGAGGATGCGGTGGCCCTTCCGGAGCATCATGGGGTCATCGGGTATTTCCCGAAAAACAAGTTGGTCGGGGAACAATGCCGCCGGCTTGAACAAAGGCTCTTTCGACTGAAACAGGGAACAGGATTTGACTTTCGAATTTATTATCGTGAAATTGATGAGGCAGACTGGGCTCAATCCTGGAAAGCGTTCTTTTTTCCCCAGCGCATCAGCGACCGGATTATCATCAAGCCCACCTAGCGGGATGTGGATGCGGGTCCGGACGATATCATTCTTGAGATCGATCCGGGCATGGCATTCGGCACGGGGGTTCATCCCACCACGTCGACCTGCATCGAGATGATTCAGACCTTTTTGAAACCAAAAGACCGAATGCTGGATGTGGGAACGGGATCCGGCATCCTGATGATAGCAGGGGCCAAACTCGGGGCTTCCTTTGTTTACGGTGTGGATATCGATGACATGGCGGTGGAGATCGCAAAGAAAAATTTACTCAAGAACCGGATCGATCCGGGGTTTTTCACCGTTAAAAGGGGGCATCTCATTGATGGGGTAAGCAGCCGGTTTGAGCTGGTAACGGCAAATATCCTGCTGGAGGTTGTCCTGGTGCTTTTAGAGGAAATTCATCGGGTTTTGGAAAAAGGCGGCGTGATGATTGCCAGCGGTATTATCGAAAGAAACAAGGATGCGGTGATTGATAAAATGGTGTCAAAGGGATTTGCGATTATCGGGGTCAAACTAAAAGAGGGGTGGGCCACCATTGCCGGAAAATCAGCGTCATAATCCTAAAAAATGATCGTATCGGGCCTAGACCGGTTCCTTTTCCATTTTCGGTTCATTGAACGTATCATGCCGGATGGTTGAAAGCTCATTCAGTGCTTCCCTGATTTCCTTGGCGCCCCTGTCAAAAACCAGCTGAACATCTGTGTATTCCCGCTTGAGATCTTTTATATGGAAGTATCCCCGGGTTTTTTTCAGGTATTTTTCCACGAGATGGCGCACCGACTGCCAGCTGTCCCGCCTGGTCTGTGTATACAGATTGGTGAGATTGTCCAGGTTTTTTAATGTTTTGCGGAAAAAGCGGCCCTGAACGTATTTTCTCATGACGGTTATCCACAACAGCAATATGGACAATGCAAAGATTCCGCCCATGCCCCACACCAGGTTACCGTCAACTGTTTCAAAGGTCGGGCTTGCCATCATGACGGGGACCGAGCCCCCTCCGATAAGAAGGCTTGCGATAAGGCCGGTTAGGGAATATTTCAGGATGACGTTTTTCAACAGGAGGCGATAATTGATGAGGCCTTCCAAAAGGTGACCAAGCCTCTCTCCGTGTATTTCCACAAATGTCGCCAGGTTGTCCAACCGGTGCCGGGGGGCCTGCAGGATGGCTTTTTTCAACTCTTCTCTCTGGTTTTCCAGGTGGTTTAAATAATTTAATTCCTGTTCAGAATGATGACGAGACTTTTTTGCGGCGCGCGGGGAATAGGTAAGGAGGATCATGGGAATATCTTTTCTGCCGGTCATCTGGGACAGATTCCAGCACAACGTGCCGTAGACCCGCAACAGATCGATTAGGGATTCGCATTCATCCACCCGGTTTAATACATAAAGAATCCGGTCTTCAAGTGTCCTGGATGGGAGGGTTTCCCTGAGGCTCATGTAAGCTTCCCGAACGGTACCTGCCTTGTGCGGATCGAACAGGACCAGCACAAGATCGGCAATATGGGCAAAATCACCGATAACTTCCTGGTAATTATATCCCCTGTCACGCTCGGTGATGCTGTCCAGCATGCCCGGCGTGTCAATAATGGCGATATTTCTAAGAAACGGGGAATTGACTTTTTTCAGTTTGAAATGGGCGGCAAACCGTTGTCCGTGCTTTTTTAAAGACTCAAAAGGAAACTCAGGGTCATTAAGCAGGAATTTGCCGTCCCGCTCCTCAACGGTACGAATTCCGCCGTTGTTTTCCGCCACCGTATCGTCGTAAGTTAATATGGTGAATGAATCGTCCGTCGGTGCCTGGCCGGTGGCCTGGATATCCGCTTCGAGGAATTCATTAATCAACGTTGATTTTCCGGATGAGTAGTTGCCCAGCACCAGTACCAGGGGGCGCCATTTAATATTGGTTTCCAATGGCGAATCGCTGTAGCCGTACTTCAGGGCCACGGGCGTGAGTTTTTCCGCCACCATTTCCAATATTTCCGCCCGAAGTGAATTAATATAGTTTTCGCGATACATGAATTCTCCTTATATCTTCCCATGCCGCCGTTTGATTTCTTCCACAAGAATCAACTCGCCGAGTTCATTGGGCAGGCACATGACCGCCCTGCCGCGGTTGATTTTGGCGATGGCATGGGTGAATTCCACCAGGACCGGGTTATTGTCCAGCATGAAAGTTTCGATATGCATTCCCTGGGCGGTCACCTTTCGCACTTCGGCAAGGGTTGCTTTGCAGGCATTGGGGCTTAGTCCGAACATACCGTCCGGCAGTTCCACGTACAACCGGTTTTCTTCGTAATAGGCCGTGGGCTGGCCGTCCGTGATGACAAGGACCCGGTTGTTGCGGTTTCCGCTTTTTTTAATGAGTTGCATGGCCAGCCGGAGTCCGCCCTGAAGGTTTGTATAGGGTCGATCCGCATCCCATACGCACAGGGCCAGTTCGTTTCCCCTCAATTCCCGGGCTTCCGTTGAAAATCCCACCACGTGAAATTTATCCTTGGGAAACCGGGTCCGGATGTAATGGTCCAGTGCAAGGGCCACTTTTTTTCCCGCTTCGAACCGGCCTTCCCAGGACATGGACCAGGATAGATCCAGAAGGATAACCGTTGTGGACGTGACATGCCGCTCCCGTTCCCGGACATACAGGTCTTCATGGGAAAGGCGGACCTCGCCGTTTGTAAACGAGTTTTTCAGGACCGCACTTAAGATGGTTTTGGTGATGTCCAGATCAAGACGATCTCCGTATTCATATGGCCGTGAAGAATCCGGCTCGATTTCGCCGGATTGGGGGGCGTTTCCCGGATGACCGCCGGGCCGGTCCTTCCTGGCGTGGTGATAAATTTTGCCGAAGGCGGTTTCTCCCAGCGCCCGTATTCCCCTTGGTGTCATGTTGAAACCGGTTTTTTTGTTAAAGTCGGCCACACCTTCATCGGATATGATATCCGGCAACTGGAGAAGGATATTCATGGATTCCCCGGCTTCGTCGCCAAGGGACCGGGACAGTTCCTTTAGGTCGATCTTGGAAATTTGTCCGCTTAAAATCTGCTGCTGGAGTTTTTCAAGGGATTCCATTTTTCGCATGAGTTCCACGGCCTGGTTAAAATCCAGCGATTCATCCCCTGTGAATTGATCGGCATATCGACCGTAAAAGTCATACAGGTCGAAGATGTCGTCTTCACGATTCTTCCAGTAGTCGAAAAGGTTTTTGCTGTCTGGATTTTCAAATTCAAAATGCGCCAGATCGTTCAGCTTTTCAAGCAGTCCGGGGGGAAGGGATTCATATGAGGGCGGTGCCGGCATTTTTTTCTGCATTCGCGTCATGGCCTCATCGGCCAGCAGGAATTTCAGATCATCCATGGGCATATCAAAGGCATTTTCGAGATGATATTGGTCTGAAAGATCTTTTTTCTGCTGCTCCAGTTCTTTAACCATCTCCGCCAGACCCATGACCCGGAAGCTCATGCCGGCCATGGGAAAACCGTTCCAGAGCATCTGCGCCAGGGCCATGTTGGGGCTTAATCCCTTTAATATGTTGTCCATAAACCGGTCCACAATCTCTTTTTTATCCAGACTGAAAGGAGACTGGGTGCCGTCCCATTTTTTATAGACAAGAAACGTCATCGGTATCGTATCCCTTTTTGCAGTACCTCGCGATTCAGTTTGTTTGATAAATGGAGCCCTTCGAGAATAAACTCGATGGCTGAAGCGGCAAGTGCGGGTTTGTCCGGTTCAACAAGCTGATGGACAGCTTTCTTTAATCCCTTGATGACATGATACCCGTCCATGTAGTCTTCCGAGGGTTGGTTGCTGGATATTTCCGCGGACATGTCGTTTTTAAAAGAATCAATGATCGGAGACAGATCTTCAATTTTGAAATATTGGTCGAACACAATTTTGACGGCACGTTTGACAAGTGTTTCCAAGATGTTATTACCGGTATCATCCGGAATTTCGTACTCCAGCTCAATTTTTCCGGAGATGGCGGGAAAGACGGCATCAATATCCGTTATTCGGGGAACGGCTTCTGTTTCCCCGACCAGCAGGCACCGCTTAACGGCATTTCCGATGATGGTCTCGTAGCTTCGGATGGAGACCCGGCAACTGACGCCGGAGTGCTGGTTGACATCGGCGCTTTTTCTTGCCTGAAAAGTGATTTCAGCCAAAATTTCCTTTATAAAATCGGGTGTGTGAATTTTTATGCCATTGATTTCCGGTTTTTCAAACTCCTGTTCCATGATCCGGATTTCATATGCTCTTTCCCTGGGGTAATGGGTTCTGAGCTGAACGTCGAATCGATCCTTCAGGGGGGTGATGATCCGCCCGCGGTTTGTATAATCTTCCGGGTTTGCCGTGGCGATGATAAAAATATCAAGGGGCAGCCGGACAGGGAATCCCTTGATCTGAAAATCGCTTTCTTCCATGATATTAAAAAAGGCCACCTGGATTTTTTCCGCCAGATCCGGCAGTTCATTTATGGCGAATATGCTCCGATGGGCCCTGGGCACCAGGCCGAAATGAATGGCGGATTCATCGTCCAGTGTTTTGCCCCGGGCTATTTTAATGGGATCGATTTCACCGATGAGGTCTGCGGTACTGACGTCGGATGTGGCCAGTTTTTCAACCAGCCGCCGGTTTTTCGGGATGTAGGTAATGGGGAGATCGTCTCCCATTTCGGCGATTCTGGTCCGGCACTGGGTGCAGATCGGGGCGAACGGGTCGTCATGAATGGGGCAGCCGTCGATGGCCGGCATTTCATCATCTAAAAATTCCACCATATTTCGAATGATCCGGCTTTTCCCCTGGCCCCGTTCACCCAGAATGATGATATTGTGACCGCATAGAAGGGCGTTGATCAAACCGGGGATCACTGTTTCGTCATAACCGATAATGTCCGGAAAAATCGGCTCCTTGTTTTTTAATTTCCTGATCAGGTTTGACCGCATTTCTTCTCTGACGCTTGGCAATCGCCTGACCTGTTTTTTGAGTTCACCAAAGGTTGTTGGGTGATTGCTCGGCATTTTCGCTCCTTGTATCTTATTTTCGCCTTGGTGCACCGTCAAAATAATGTTTGTCCAGTTCCCAGTCAATCAGTGCCGGGGATTTCGGTCTCGGTGGTTTAAAATCGAAAATGACGGCTAAGAAATCCGTGACAATACGGTACGTCGCCCCCCACAGCAGATCGGATTCTCCATCGGATTGGTGAAGATATCCCGGATGGCACGGCGGCAATTCGTTTTTTGATGCTGCGGCGTTTCCGGCCAGTCTCAGTCTGAACATAGCATGATTTTCCGGATTTAGCAGATGACGAAAGGGGATGTAAACGATTTTTTCAACCTCCCAATTATGAAAAAAACGTGTCTGCCTGGGAATCCATCCCACCATGGGGAAGATGAACCGATTTTGGATGGCTAGTCTCTGAGGATGAAGCGTTCCGAGAAATCTCACACTGAAAGGGTTGATTCTCATTTCCTCAAAACTTTCCCGCAGGCTTGTGGCGAAGAGAATGGAAAGGTTGTGGGCCTGTCCGGGCATTTGCTTTTTGCATTTGGACCAGAACGTCCACCGGGTGAGCGGGGAGAACGGAAATTTCAAAAGTTTTGCCAGAAACCGGTCCAGACCCGGCGAAACACCACCTCCCGGGCAGCACAGGTCACCGGCCTGCCGTACATTTTTGGAGCGTTTGTTCAGTATCAGGCACAGGTCTGCCGGTTCTTCGCTGTTGTCGCACCTGGGGCCGATGGGAACCAGTACAGCCGATTGGTCCAGGACATGGCCCACATTATCCGGAAAGATTTCCCCCACGTGTCTGTTATTATAAAGGGACTTCTGAACCTCTTGTACCAATATCGCGTGATTTTCCTGTAATCGTATATTCAATTTACAGTATCCGGTAAAATTCTGTTTGCCTTGTACCAAGCGGTTATCATAATATAATACGTTATGAAACAGTTTGGCGGTAACGTCAAGTACGCATCGTTGTTTTTTAAGGAGCTGAAATGGGAAAATATAAATTGTTCGTTGTTTTTGCCGGGTGTTTGCTGGGATTGATCAGCACCGATTTTTTCAACGTTTATGGCCCGAGGGCCGAGGATTTTTCCGATAAGATCAGGCGGCCGGTTGAACAAACCATTGAAATCCGTCAACAGACCCAACGGGATGAAGATCTGTGGGCGGCGGAAAAAGAAAAACTGTCCGCCCAATACGAGATGTTGTTAGAGAAACATCAACAGTTGCTTGACCGGAATGCCGGGCTTGAAAAAGAAACCGATTATTACAGCGCTGAAATAAAATCCCTGACAAAACGGATCGAGGATGCCGGGCGGATATCAAAAGAAATGCAGCCGTACCTGGTTGCGGTAATCGATCAACTGAAAAGACGGTTGGATAATGACATCCCGTTTTTGATTTCGGAAAGATCGGATCGCATCAACAAACTTCAAGCAATATCAGCCGACCCTGAAATCGATATCAGTGAAAAATACAGGAAAACCATGGAAGCCGTCCTGATCGAGGCGGAATACGGGAATACCATTGAGGTTTATCCGGAACAGATTACCGTTGAGGGTCAGAATGTCCAGGCCAGGATTTTCAGACTGGGGCGTGTATCCATGTTTTTTCAGTCTTTGGACCAAAAATACAGCGGGTTTTACGATGCCTTTGAAGAGAGATGGAAATATCTGCCGGAAAAATTTAACCGGGATATTGGAACTGCCGTTGAGATGGGATTAAAAAGGCGACCGGTTGACCTGGTCAATCTGCCGTTGGGAAGGATCGCAGCCCGATGAGATCGAACATGAATCGTTTGTTTTTCAGTCTTTTATTGGTTTTCACCCTCTTTGTCGCCGGGACCCGGGCCGAAGACATGCGACTGCGGGAACAGGAAGCCGAAAGGAAGAAAGCCGAACTGCTGGAAAAACTGGAACAGGAAAAACAACAGGCACAAGTGGAAGCCCGGGAAAGCAAGCAGCGGATTATGTCTGATCGGAGGGCATTGGAGGCGGCCATATCGGAACTGGAAAACAAAATCAGGGTGCTTGAAAAACAAAATCGCGCGCTGATCGCAAAGCGGGAAGAACTCCTCTTACAGGAAAAAGCCTTGAAAGAAAGGCTGGGGGAAGTGGATGCCGTGATTCACGAACTTGTCGGAAATATCCGCATCAATGCCCGGGAGCTTGACGGCCTCGTCAATCAGAGTCTGCAAAGTGCCGTGGACCCCGACAGAGGAGACTGGCTGGAAGGATTGATGGACAAGTCGTCTTTTCCGGGTATGGATGATGTTCAGGCAATGGTCAACCTGTTTTTTGATGAAATTCAACGCTCCGGAGAGGTGAGGATTGAAAATTGTCCCATGATCAACCGGTCCGGCGAGGAGGTCACCGCCGATATTTTGATTCTGGGTAATTTTACCTCAGCCTACCGATTGAAAGATGAAGTCGGGTTTTTGAATTATAATCCTGATGACCGCCGTTTTTATGCCTTGCCCAACCTGCCGTCGTGGCGACTGCGACGATGCATCAAAACCTATATGGCCGGCGAATCCGATGCCGTCCCCGTTGATATTTCGCGGGGCGGTGCGCTGAGGCAACTGAGCCATCGAATGACGTTATGGGAGCAAATCACAAAGGGCGGTCCTATTGTATGGCCCATCCTCGGAATACTGGTTATGGCCGTTGTCCTGTTTGCCGAACGGTTGATTTTTCTGGTCAGGAAAAGCATTGATGCGGAAAAATTCATGGAACAGATGAGCGGTTGTATTTCAGCCGGTGACTGGGAAACTTGCCGTTTGATCTGCCGGCGGCAAAAAGACAAACCATTGGCAAATATTATCACGGCGGGTATAAACTTCAGACACATGCATCGCCAGGACATGGAAAACGTCCTGCAGGAGACCATTCTGCGGGAGATTCCGCCCATGGAGAGGTTTTTGTCGACGTTGGGGATGCTTGCCGCCATTGCACCTTTACTCGGGCTTTTGGGAACCGTTACCGGGATGATCAATACGTTTCATGTCATTACGTATTACGGCACCGGGGACCCCCGCATGATGTCAGGAGGGATATCCGAAGCCCTGGTGACCACAATGCTGGGTTTGATGGTGGCCATTCCCATTATGTTCGGTCATACCATTTTGTCCCGTCGTGTGGAAAACATGATCGCGGAAATGGAAGAAAAGGCTGTTTCGTTCATCAATATGGTTTACAAGACAAAGGAAGGTGGTCCGGATGCTCGTTGAGTCCGCCGACCGCATATGGGATTATATGAGCGGCGGCGGCATCGTAATGGTGCCCTTGGCTGCGGTTTCTTTGGTGATGTGGGTGTTGATCATCAACAGGATCATCTTTTTTCGTCGGCTTTACCGGCGAAACATGAATCGAAAGACAGCCGGGAAACTGGTTAAATCGGGCCGACTGCCGGATTCACGGCTATACAGCGGCGCCGTTGCGCTTCTGGTGACGACATTTTTAAAAAAAAGAAGCCGCGTACCCGAGTTGGATACGTACATACTGGATGAAACCGTCATGTCTCTGGCGGCATTGCTGGACAGATACCTGTCCGTAATCGGCGTTTTGGCCAAAACCGCCCCGTTGCTGGGGCTGCTGGGTACTGTTCTGGGGATGATCACCACTTTTGATATTATCTCTTTTTATGGGACAGGCAATGCCAAGGCCATGGCCGGCGGCATTTCAGAAGCGCTGATTACCACCCAGACCGGTTTACTGGTGGCCATTCCCGGTTTGTATATGAGTAATTTTTTAAAGCGAAGAGCCCAATTGTTGAAGCAGCGCATCGCCTCGGTGGGAATCTATCTGAAGCGGTACGTATAGCCTGAATCTGGATGGAATCGGAGAAACCCCATGCTAAACATCACGGCGGCCAGAAAGGCAAAACAGCAGACGGCGGAACTCAATATTGCTCCGCTCATTGACATGGTGTTTATTTTATTGATTTTTTTCCTGGTCACCACCAGTTTTGTCAAGGAATCCGGTGTGGACGTTGCCAGGCCGACGGCTGCAACGGCCCTCAACAAGGAAAAATCCGGCCTGCTCATCGGGATTACAAAGGATAACAGGGTGTTTATAGATAAGCGGGAGATCGATATCCGGGCAGTTCGGGCCAATGTGGAGCGGTCTTTGGCTGAAAATCCGGAAGGGGGCGTAGTGATTGTTGCGGACAAGGAGAGCAACACCGGCACGGTGGTCGCCGTTTTGGACGGATGCAAGCTTGCAGGGGCCAAGAACGTCTCTATTGCCGCAAGCCTGCCTGATGGTGGCGAGTGAGAAAGACCTTATTGTCGTATGAAGAATGACGTGAAGAACGGGGCTGACTGGTATGCAGCGATTGTTTTTGCCGTGATGTTGAATGCGGTGCTCTTCAGTCTGATGCCGGGCTTGTTGTCCCCTGCATCGGATATGAAAGATGCTGTTTTGCCCGTTTACCCTGTCAATGTGATTCGGATCAGACGACCGGAGGTGCCGCCGGAAAGAAAACCGGCGCAGAAGCCCAAGCCGGAAAATCAGGTCCGGCAAAAGACGGTGAAACAGGAACTTTTTCAAAAAAAGCCTGCAACCCGGCTCCAACTGCCGTTTGAGATAAATCCCTCGCTGCCGCAGATGCCCGGTGTAACCCCCTCTTTGTTTATGGAAAAATATGCTGTTCATGGATCGGAAATCTACGGCATGGGCGATATTGATAAGCCCATCACGCCGCTTGTCCAGGCTCCGCCGGTTTATCCCATGCGCGCGAGGCGGTTGGGGATTGAAGGATGGGTTCGGGTAACCATTCTCGTATCGGAGCAGGGGGAAGTGGAAAACATCGATATCCTGGAATCGGAACCAAGGGGCGTTTTTGAAAACAGCGTGATCCAGTGTGTTCGTTCCTGGCGGTTTTCACCGGGGACCATCCACGGAGAGCCCGTTAAAACACGGGTTCAGACCACCATCCGATTTAATCTGGAAAATGAATAGAATCGGTTTCAAAACCTCGAATCAGGTTCAAGAGCAAGGCCCGGTTCGACAAAAAATACTCACATATTCGGTAATATGTGAGTATTTTGAGCGCTGCTATCGGGCCTTGAACGACGTTTTGAAACCGCTGACAGCAAATTTTGTTGCCCAAATGAAATATGAACCGCTAAAAAGAGCCTGTATTCCGTTGATGTCGATGTTTATCGTGTGGCTTGCATGGGCAGGTCCGGTTCACGGGGCGGAAGACATTCCGTTATCCGTGTCCCGTGCCGTTAATCATTCGTACGACTTGCTGGGGGAGGGGCGGATCGACGAAGCCCTTGATTATCTTTTATCGGTTAAAAACAAGGGGCACGAACACTATCTCATTCATTTTGCTCTGGGCAATTGCCATATGCGGGCCGGGCAATATGTAAAGGCCGGAGAAGAATATCTCCTGGCGGTTGGACAATCACCGGATTATGCACCGGCCTGGTTCAATCTGGCAAAAAGCCGATACGAACTCGGAGATTATGCAAAAGCCGCTGATGCGTTTATAACGGCATATGACCGGTCATCGGAAAAAAATGCAACGACCCTGTATTTCGCCGGGGTCGCTTTTCTAACGGCAAACCAGCCGGGTAAAGCCCTGGACGTTTTCGATCGACTCATGACGGTACATGAGGAAGAAATAAAACCGGAATGGAAAGCCGCGAAGGTCCATGCGCTGCTCGCCCTGAAAAAAAATCGCGAGGCATTGCCCCTGATCGAGGACATGGCAAGGACCGTTGAGGGTCCCCAAAAAAAACATTGGCAGGAAACATTGCTGTATCAGTATATGCTTCTGGGCATGAACGAAAAAGCCCTGTCATATGCCGATGACCTGACACGGGAAGACCCCATGGAACCCAAGTGGTGGAAGGGGCTGGTGCATCTGCAACTGACCCGGGACCGGTACCGGGAAGCATTGGTCGCATTGACAATATACGGTCATTTAAAGGTACCTACCATTGAGGAAAAGAGGCTTATGGCGGACCTGTCGACAGCCGCGGATATACCGGCCCGGTCAGTGGAAATATTAAAAGACATTCTTTTGGAAAAATGGGATACGGACATTGTAAAGGCGGTTGTGCGCAATTATATGTCCCTTCATCAACCTGAAGAAGCCTTGAAGTGGGTGGATAAAGGATTAACAAATGATGCGGAAAACCCGGACCTGTTGATGCTGAAGGGAAACATTCTCTTTATGCAGAAAGACTATGCCGGTGCAGCAAGGGTGTTTAAGGAACTGACCCGGCAGGACGTTGCATCGGGACGGCCGTGGCTGATGCTGGGGTATGCTGCATGGAATATGGATGATATTGAAACCGCATACAGGGCCATGAAGCAGGCAAAAACGTATCCGGACCAGCGAAATCAGGCCGAAAAAGCCCTGCGGAGCCTTTCAGCGCTGAAAAGAGCGCATTGAATCGGCAGTTTACATGAGTTGCCGCACAATTGTTTCCCAATCCGCCGCCATTTTCCCAATGATGTCCTTAACGGGCAAAATGTCCTTAATCAGTCCGGCAGAGGCGCCGCAATATGCCTCCCCGTTGTCCAGATCTCCCTCCAGCCCGGCTGTTCGTGAAGCAGCATGGCCCAGGAATTGTCTTAACTCTTCTATCGTTGCGCCGGCTTCTTCCAGCGCCACGAGGCTCTGGGTGAAGGCCGTGTTTTTCAGACTTCTGCTGGGAATCAATTTTCGGAGGGTGATGACCGTGTCTGTGTCGCCTGCGGATAAAATGGCTTTTTTATACGCATCGTCGGCAATGCATTCACGGGACATTAAAAAACGGGTGCCCATCTGGACGCCTTCGGCGCCAAGGGCCATGGCCGCCGCCATTCCCCGTGCGTCGACAATCCCGCCGGCCGCAATGACCGGAATACCGACGGCATCCGCTACCTGGGGCAGAAGGGAAAAAAGGGGGATTTCATCAAATCCGTTTCTTGCCGCGGCTTCCACACCCTCTGCAATAACGGCATCCACTCCGGCTGCCTCGGCTTTTTTGGCGTGCTTAACGGAACTCACCACATGCAACACGTTGATGCCGCCGTTTTTCAGCAGGCCGGTAAAGACGGCCGGATCACCGGCCGCCGTAACGACCACGTCGATGCCTTTGCCCAGGGCAAGATCCATCAGGAGTCCCACATCCCTTAAATCCAGTGGGAGATTTACGCCAAAGGGTTTTGATGTGAGTTCCCTGGCCCGGTCAATCTGGGCTGATAAATGCTTTACCGCATCGCCGTGGGGTTCGCTGCCCGCAAGGGGACTGATAATCCCCATTCCTCCTGCGTTGGAAACCGCGGCGGCAAGCCCGGCGTCTGCAATCCAGAGCATTCCGCCCTGCAGGATGGGGTATGCGATGGAAAGAAGATCACAGACAATTGTTTTTTTCACGGGATTTTAATCCGAAGACGGCGTCTTTTTCGGCTGTTGGACTTCCATCTCCTTGCCGCAGCATTCCGGGTTCGGCGCTGCTGCTTTTGTGCAAAGTATTTGTGTTCCGCAGGTTTCGCAACTGTATCGTTTCCCTAACTGACTCATTGTTTCCTCC
>CAYLRU010000044.1:0-22822 GCA_964386565.1 uncultured Desulfobacteraceae bacterium
CGGGAGGAGATCCGGGAAGAAGGGCCAGCAGCTCTTCCCTGAGATGGGTTTTCAAATCTGCGGCGGTTTTGATTTTCGAGGTTTTTTTGGAGATATTGCCGACAATCCCCATTGTGGTTTGAACGCCGATGTCCGCCGTGATCAGCAGCTCTTCCAGCTCTTCGAGCATGTCTTCGTCGATCTGCCGGGAGCCGGTGAAGAGGTCATCGATATTTGTGGTCAATATTTGCCGCGTTTTTGAAAGGCCGTTTTTCAAACGTTTGAAAAAGCCGCCTGATTTTGAACGAAGGGGGGTATCCCGGTCGGGATCTTCAATATCCGCGGCTGTTAATTCCCCTTCATCTGCGAGGAGTTTATCATCCTTAACGGCTGCCGGGATTTTTTCTTCATGGGCGTTGTGAGAAACGGCGGATTCCTCGGTTTTTTCTATTTCGGTGATACCGTGATTTTCATCCGCACCAGGCGGCGCCTCATCCGCCTGTTTTACCTTTTTTTTATTTTTAAACCAGTTAAATGCCAAAACGGTCCTCTTTTTTAATACGCGACAGGGGTTCCAAATCTGCTTCTAGGGTGTTACTGAAGTCACTGCCGGGCCTGGGTTTCCTGCTTTTCAAAGTTTACGGATACGAGTTTGGATACGCCTTTTTTTTCCATGGTAACGCCGAAAAGAGAATCTGCGAATTCCATGGTTTTTTTGTTGTGCGTGATCATGATGATCTGAGATTTTTCCCCGATGATTTTTAACAGGTCGTTGAAACGAAATACATTCGCATCATCCAGTGGTGCATCGATTTCATCCATCAGACAGAAAGAGGTGGGTTTGATCAGAAAAATGGAAAAAATGAATGCAATTGCAGCGAGTGCCTTTTCACCCCCTGAAAGCAGGCTCAGACGGGTCAATTTCTTTCCCGGCGGATGAATCATAAACTCCACACCGGTTTCAAGGGGGTCATTGGGATCGGTCATAACCAGCTTGGCGGTTCCGCCCTCAAACAGCCGGGGGAACACCACGTCGAGTTTTTCGTTGATTTCATTAAAGGTCTTGAGAAATTTTTCCTGGGTTATCCGGTTTATTTTCCGGATGACCTTGTACAGGTTTTCAATGGCGTTTTCCAAATCGCTGCGCTGTTCCTCCAGAAAGTCAAATCGGACTTTTAATTGCTCATATTCCTTTATGGCGCTGAGATTGACATCCTTGATCTTCTCAATTTTTTTCCGGCAGCGCGAAATTTCGGCTGACATTTGATCGACGGCCATTCCCGAATAGGCTTCATGACGGTCTGCAATGGACTTCAGTTCATCCGATAATTCGGAAAACGGCAACTGATACCGTTCCGTCAATCGGTTTATGGTATTTTCTCTTCTCATTTCTATCTGGGAATGTTCAATCTCAATCAGTCGAATGCTCTGGAGGATTTGTTCCCGTTCGGTTTTTATGCCTTCGATAATATCCGCGCTATTTTTCAGCTCCTCATCAATGGCATTGTAATCCATTTCATTGATTTCAATTTCCTGTTCGATATGCTTCATTTCATCGTACATGACACGCAACCGGGGTTCAGCCTCTTTGATCCTTTGTTCTGATATGGACTTTCTCTGCTGTTTCTGATCCATATCCGATGTCAGTTGCGCCAGTCGTTTCTTCCCGTCTTCATAGAACTCCTGCAGTCGCCTTAATGTACTGGTGCTGTTTTCGAGACCGGCGTTTTTTTCGGTAAGCGCCAATTTCAGATCAACGATTTTCCGGTTATACGATTCCAGTTCGTTGGAAACAGTTTCGATTTCCCGGGACGTCTGCGCGACATTGTCCTGGGCATTTTTTACCCGGCGTTGAATTTCAGCCAAAGCATGGTTGTATTTGGTCATTTCCTCTTGAATGTCGTTTTCTTCGCCCATGAGCTGTTCCTGTTCCAGCCGAACGATTTCCAGACGGGTTCTTGCATGTTTTAAATCTTCCGAAATTTTGTACAACGTCTTTTCAGCTTCCACCTCATCTTTTGAAAGCCGGTGTTTGTGTTCCAGGAGTTTTTGAAGATCATTTTCCAAATGGCGGAGGTCGTTTTCCAATTTATCAAATTCGCCCTGGGTCGTGGTGATTTGTTTTTCCAACGAAGAAATTTTAAGTTCAAGTTCTTTTATTTCATGTTTCTTCTCAAGGATTCCGGACAGATTGTCCTTGCTGCCGCCGATCATGATTCCCTGGGGGGAGATAACGTTTCCGTCCTTTGTGACGATGGTCTGATGAACGCCGTTTTGGTTAAACAGGGCCAGTGCCCCGGTTAGATCTTCAACAATGACCACATGACCGAGCAATGCCTGAGCAATATTTTCAAACCCGGGTTTGACCGAAACATGATTTAACAGCAGGGATGCCGGATCCGGCTGTGACCATGAATCGCAATGAATCTTTTTAATCGTTGATATGGGAACAAAACCGCTTCTCCCGGCGTTGTTTTCCATTAAAAATTTCATGGAATCGAGTCCCGCCTGCTGCTCCTTAATGAGAATATATTGCAAAGACTCGCCGAGGACGGCCTCCACCGCAGTTTCATAGGAATGGTCCGGTTCCAGGATGTCGGCGATCAATCCGACGATATGGTCGGGATTTATATCATCCCCCGGGGCATCCTTATGAGCTGAAATTTTTTTCATGATCGCCTGAACACCGTCCTTATACCATTGATAGCTGTCCCGCATTTTTCTCAGTGTGGAAAATTTTGAATCGGCCTGGTGCTTCTCTTTTTCCAATGCCTGCAACTGCTTGACTTTCAGACCCAGGGCGGTGCTTTTTTTTTCGAGCCGGTCCCTGACCCCGGCAATCTGTTCGTCCAGATCCAGGGCATCTGTTTTTATGGCCTGTAATTCTTCTTCCGCGTCTTTGACATTCTTTTCCAACCGGGTCACATTCGCAGATACGGTGTATTCTTCCTCGTCAATTTTTTTCAGCCGTCTCTTAAGACTTTCGATATTTTGCGCAGCATTTTGGAAAATATTTTTATATTTTGCCTCTTCAGCCACCAGGTTCATCAATTCCGTTTTGTTTGAATCCAGTGTACGATTCAACGCTACGAGTCTTTCCCGGATCAGCTGAGAGGCTTTCCGTTCATTTTCGATCCCGGCTTTGATCTCTTCGATTTCGGATAAAAGGGTTTCGTTTTCTTCTCTGACAAGGTTGATTTCAGAGATCATATCCTCATTCTTGCCGATGATTTCCATACGAACCGATTCAAATCCCGAAATTTCCTTACTCAGTACGGCAACTTCATTTCGGAGATGGGAAAGGTCATTTTCCACTTTGTCAATGGCCCGCTGGATTTCATGAAGACCCGATTTCTGATCGGATATTTCCTGTACTTTTTGTTGACGTTTAAGCTTGATATCTTCTACAGCAGCATCAACTTCCCGCAGCTTCGTGGAATGATGTTGGTCTTTGTCTTTAAGCCGGGTCAACATGCGGGCGGTTTCCTGGATTTTTGACGTGAGTTCATCGTATTGCTGAAGCCCAAGGGTGATATCCAGAAAACGGATCCTGTCATGAAATTTCTTATAGACCTCGGCTTTTTTTGCCTGGCGTTTCAGGCTGGACATCTGCCGGTTTATTTCAGCAATGATATCCATCACCCGGAGGAGGTTCTGCTTTGTCGCTTCAACTTTTCTGAGGGCTTCTATTTTGCGATTTTTGTAACGGGTGATACCGGCTGCTTCTTCTATAAAGTATCGCCGCTCCTCTGGACCGGCATCTGTAATGGCGCCGACGTTTCCCTGCTGAATGACGGAGTAAGATTTTGCCCCGATACCGCTGCCCATAAAGACATTATGAATATCTTTCAGGCGGCAGGGCTGTTTATTGATAAAATAGGCACTTTCCCCGGACCGATAAAGCCGTCGGGTCAGCATGATTTCAGTAAAGTCTTTGAGTTCTTCAGGAGCGGAACCGTTATCATTTAACAGGGTAAGGGAAACTTCCGCCATGCCCATGGGGGGGTGCCCGTTTGTCCCCGAAAAAATAACATCTTCCATGGCCTTGCCCCGCAGTTGTTTAACGCTTTGTTCACCCATGACCCATCGCAGTGCATCAACGATATTACTTTTTCCACAGCCGTTCGGACCGACGATGGCGGATATGCCGATGGGAAATTCAATGGCGGTTTTGTCGACAAAGGATTTGAATCCGGTTATTTCCAACTTTTTAATTTTCATACCGGGAAATCTCCTGTCTTCCTGCAAGAGGTTGGACCCATGTTTAAAGATAATTACCTATAGCAGGAAATGATTGATTTGTAAAGAATAAAACACAATGGAAAGTATGTTTTAAAAATTATTACACAATATATAGGGTAAAATTCCATGCCGTCCAAATTTTTAGGCATCGGTTTTCCGTTTATTTTTTTAAATTACGCAACATTTTTAATTTATTGTGTGTTATAGAGCTTTTCGATCAAAAAAATTACCTCAAAAAAAGGGTTACGGAAATTGTATGACAGAATAAGACAACACTGGTTTGTCATCGGGCTGGGGCTCATTTTTTTAATCACCATCGGGGATGTTACCGGGACTGTATCCCATGCCGGGAGCATGTTAAAGACTCATTACGGACCTGATGCGGTGATCATTCTGATATTTTTATGTTCCGGGATGATGCTTGATGCCGGGCAAATCCGGTCGGGGGCGACAGATATCAAAGGACTGGCGCTGGCACTGACATTAATTTTTATCGTTTCGCCGGTCGTGGCTGCGGGGATCGGTTTTTTACCCCTTTCCCCGGAGATTAAAATCGGGATGTTTCTCGTAGCAGCCATGCCGACAACCCTTTCCAGCGGTGTGGTCATGACAGGGGCCTCCGGGGGCAACATGGCACATGCCCTGCTTATCACCATATCGGCCAATAGTCTGTCCGTGGTAACGATTCCCGTAGTCCTGTCCTGGCTGTTATGGATTGTCGGCGGCAACGCGGTTGTTACATTTGATAAGCTGTCCATTATGATAAAAATCGGGTACTGTGTCCTTATTCCCCTGGCAACCGGTATTGTTATCCGATATTTTTTTAAACCCGTCTTTATCCGAGTTGATCGCCGGCTTCATATATTGAATCAATTGTTCGTTTTGTGCATTGTATGGATGTCCCTTTCGCAATCCAGAGGCGCCATCACAGACAACGGCAATATGATCGGCGTCATTCTGGCGGTGGTATCTTCTTTCCATTTCGTTTTGATAATACTGGCCCTGTTCATGGTGAACATCTTCAACATCAAGGCCGGTCGAAAAGAAAGCGTCGTATTTATGGGCGTGCAAAAAACCCTTCCCCTGTCAGTGATTTTGCAGGTGTCGCTTTTTCCCCGGCATGGGATGGTCCTGGTGGTTTGCGTTATTCACCATGTGGTTCATTTGATGATGGACGGTTTTCTGGTGAGCCGGTTCAAAGTCGCTCATCAGCCTTCAACACACCGGGAAAACGGGTGATTTACGCTTTACGCATGGATCGGAACAAATAATTTAAATCGTGATTCTTGAAAAAAAAACAGGGGTGACGTATAAAACCATTATACTGAAAAATCACGAAGTGCGCACGCAGGAAAAGAATTATCAGTCCGTGTGCCGAGTCAGGACTAGGAAGGGAGACAACCATGACATCTGATGCGGATGACACTGTAAAAGCCCTCTTAACCCATCCTGTCGTAAAGCAGGTCACAAAAAACGTAAATGACGCCATACTGGCAAGGCAAAGATTTGTCCCGGATAAATGCGCGGTATTTTCCAAACCTTATACCGTGTTGGAAGATCGACCCGAATATATCTTTAAGATCAATCCGGAATGTAAAAAACGATTTCCCGATATTATTGATAACATGGTGCAGGCTGTTGCCGGCGTTGACTCGATTCCGACTTCCAGGCTGGCGGAATACGGGAAAAAGAGAAATATCGGCATTGTTTTTTCGGGCGGGCCTGCGCCGGGCGGGCATAATGTGATCGCCGGTCTTTACGACGCGGCAAAAAAGAACAACCCGGAAACCCGAATATTCGGATTTCTTCTCGGGCCGGACGGGATTATCGAAAACGAAGCCATTGAAATCAACGGGCAGATGGTAGATGCGTATCGTAACCTGGGGGGATTCGGCATGATCAAAACGGGAAGAACCAAGATAGACAGCCGACTGAAAATAGAGCTGTCCAGAGAAACCTGCCGATCTCTTGAGCTTGATGCACTGGTCATTGTCGGGGGGGATGACTCGAATACCAATGCCGCTTTTCTTGCCCAGGAAATGGTAAAAGACGGAATCCAGGTTATCGGTGTGCCCAAGACAATCGACGGTGATTTGCAGGTAAAGGATGCCTCGGGAAATCCCCTGTGCGCCGTATCATTTGGTTTCCATACCGCTGCAAGGGCTTTTGCCAACCAGATCAGCAATTTGTGCAAGGACAGCAGCTCGGATGTGAAATACTGGCATATTTGTAAAGTCATGGGTCGCGTGGCGAGTCATCTGGCGTTGGAAACGGCTCTGCAGACGCACGCCAATATGACGTTTATCGGGGAAGACCTGGCGGATTATCTGGATGTACAAAGAATTGAAAAAGCCCATGCGGAAAATACCGTTGATTATACGGCCTACGGCATGACCCTTAGACATTTGTCCAGAGTCATCTGTGACGGCATTGTTCGAAGGGCTGCCGTGGGGAAAAATTACGGCGTTATTGTCATTCCGGAAGGTATTTTGGAGTTTATTAATGAGATCCAGGTTTTTATTATTAAACTCAACACCATCATTGCCGAGTATAATAAGGTTCACGATTCGGATTTTCACCAGGATTTTCCGGTTCTGGAAGAAAAGCTGGATTATTTAAGGCGGCTGGCCCGACGTTCCAGGGAGGAAGGCCGGTTTTCCATCTGGAATACCCGGGATGACGATCTGTTCAACGACATCCCCGGATTTTTCCAGGAGGGACTTTTAATGGAAAGGGACAGCCATGGAAATTTTCCGTTTTCCCAGGTGGAGACGGAGAAAGTTCTCATCGGCCTGGTAGAAGATTATCTGGACACCCTGATGGAAAAAGGAGAATACAGGATCGGCATACGCCGGTCGTCTTATGAGAAAATCATGAGGAAGGGGGGACTTGATCCGGCCGTTTTCGGCCCCATGCTGTTCAAAAATTTTGGAGATGCCGAATTTCTTCTGATGAAGGAATCGATCATTTCCAATAAGACATTGAGGCAGGAACTGATCCGATCCCGGTTGATTGACGATGATCAGGAAATCCCGGAGCCGGTCAATAAAATCTATAAAAAGTCCATACCGAATTTTAAAACACAGGTGCATTTTTTCGGATACGACGGAAGGGGAAATGATCCCACCCGGTTTGATGCTGTTTATACCTATAATCTCGGGCTTACGGTCTTTTCCCTGATTGCAAATGGGGCTACCGGCCAGATGGCGGCCATCAGAAACCTTGAAAAAGGGTTTTCCGAATGGGAGCCCATCGGCATACCAATTGCGCCGCTTATGCATATCGAAGAACGAAAGGGGAGACTTGAACTTGTCCTGGAAAGGAGCCTTGTCGATCTTAACGGGGGGGCTTTCAAAGTTGCCAGGGCTTTAAGGGAAAAATGGCTTGCCGCCGATACGGGTCCTGACCACTATCGGACACCGGGTCCCATAACGCTGTTCGATGAAAATGAAGAAGACATGCCGATAACGCTGGTATTGAATGCGCTGACGGATTAACCCGTTGTCCGTATACCCGTTCCGATAATAATAACGTCCCATAAAAAGGCCGGGAGGTCGCGGTAATGCTTCCCGGCCTTTCAGCATCAGGTTTTTCGCCGAACCGTGTCTTGCGCCTGAACCTGATTCGAGATTTTGAAACCGTTTTCCTGGTTTATCCGGGTCAGGCATAATCAAACTCTTTGGGCAACGCCCGGTTCAAGCGTTTGGCAAGATCCGGCTTGTCCACGGTTTTGCTCAATGCCTCTTTAAAATCCACCTTTTGCTGTTTGACCAGTTTTGCCAGTTCTTCATTGAGCAGTCGATTCCCTAAAGCCTTGCCGGTTTGCATCATGGATGCGATCTGATTGAGTTTGTCTTCCCGGATCAGATTGGCGACCGCGAGATTGACGATTAGTATTTCAAGGGCGGCGACCCTGCCGCCTCCGATCCGTTTGCACAAGGTTTGGGACACAACGCCTTTTAAGGTTTCCCGGAGGCTGGTCCTGATTTGCGCCTGCTGGTCCGGAGGATACGCATCAATCACCCGATCGATAGTGGTGATAGCCGTTGATGTATGAAGGGTGGCAAATACAAGGTGGCCGGTATTGGCGGTCTCCAGTGCCAGTGAAATGGTTTCAAGATCCCTTAATTCTCCCACCAGTACGATATCCGGGTCCTCTCTCAAACCGGCCCGCAATGCATTGGCAAAACTTTTCGTATGGCGTCCGACTTCCCTTTGGTTGATCAAACATTTTTTACTCTCATGGACAAACTCGATGGGATCTTCCATTGTGATAATATGGGCCTTGCGCGTATTGTTGATATAATCGATCATCGCTGCCAGGGTTGTGGATTTTCCGCAGCCGGTGGGGCCCGTGACCAGGACCAGACCTTTGGGATAATTGCAAAGCTGTTTTAATATGGCCGGCAGTCCAAGTTGTTCAAAGGAGAGTATCTTCGACGGGATCAACCGAAGCACGGCGCCGATGCCGTTTTCATCCCGAAACAGGTTGACCCGGAACCTTTCACCTTCTTCCAGGGGGTAAATGAAATCCGTGTCATTATTTTCCTCAAATTCTTTCCGGTTTCGCTCGCTCATAACCGGTTTCAACAGCTCGTAAACTTCTTTCCGGCCGAAATTCCTGCTGTCCTCAATCTCATGCATTTCGCCGTCAATACGCCATCGGGGGGCGATGCCGGCTGACAGGTGGAGGTCTGACGCACCTTCGGACATCATTCGCTGGAGCAGGGGTTCCAGTTCCGTTTTCGGTACCGAGACGCGCTTTCCGACTTTTTTGGGCGCTTCGGGCTTTGGATACAATTCTTCAACGCCGGCCTGGGTCTGAAGTACTTTGTTGAACATTTCCATATCGATATGAACCGGTTCCAGTTCAAAGCTGGGAAAGATCCGGCGTATGGCGTTGAGGACATGGGCACTGGGATCATGGACAAAACCGATTTTCAGTGTGTTCCCTTCCGTTGCAAGGGGCAGAACCCGGAATCGGATCATGAAAGGCATGGGCAGCATTTTCAGAACTTCAGGTGGGGGAAGGGGTGCCTCCATATCATGTTCGGGCAGTGGAATTCTTTTGGAAATGTTTGTGAGCCGGTTTGCGAGAGTCCGGGTCAAAGACAGTCCGAAGGTAGGAACGTGCTGGAACATGTATTTAAAAAGCTGTTCGTCAAATTTTAAGACAAGCGTTTTTTTCATGGCCTTGACAGTGGCCGATCGCGGTTTTTTGAGAATCAGCCCCGTTTCTCCGGTGAAGTTAAAGGGCATGATCCGGCAGAGCTCTATGTCCTGGTCGGAAGGGTCGTGATGCTGATAAACGCCGGCTTCTCCTTCGATAATCATGAAGAAAGAATCGGATGGATCGTTTTCTTTCACGATAACTTCATTGGTGGCATATTGGTTCAAAACCGCGTTTTCCGCAATCTTTATAAGGGATTTTTTTGTAAGCGACCCGAACAATTCTGATTTACCCATGGAATCAACAGCCATATCCAGAAATTCATTTTCAATCTTAAGGGTTTTCATTTTTGGTCTCCTTTATGGGTTCATGCATTGACTGGCGTTTTCCAAATGGAAAAGAATCCGTTTGCCGGAGTTCGTCGGGAAAGGATTTACAATAAGCCAAAGGCTTATCTATGATACTCAAATTTTTACAAAATCCATATGGTTTGTCAATATAAAAGTATTCCATAAACAGCGTTGCCGCGATGGGACTGATTCTGTATTGTGCGAATTCAATCCTGTTTTGTTTGGGCATAAGTCTTGAGATAACTTGACTTTGCCGTCTTTTTTAACGTAAATTAAGTATACTGAAGGAAAAGCCCCATGTGTCGGGTTTTTCCTTGAACCTGTCTCCTGTAAACGGGCCAAAGCCCGATCCTTTCCAAAAGACAAGAGGTGATCAAATGGAAAACACCCGGACAATCCAGACCGAGAAAACAATCGAAAAGCATGAAAAACTCCATGCCATAACCCACGTACTTCATGGCGCAAAAGACCTTGATGAAATTTTGTTGTTTCTAAAGGACGAAGTGGTGTCGCTTTTCGATGCGGACCGTTCCACCATTTATTTTGTCGATGCGGACCGTTCTGAACTTTTTTCAAAAGTGAAGGAGGGAGAGGAGATAAAGGAAATTCGAATTCCCCTGGATACGTCAAGCATTGCCGGTTACGTGGGGACGATGCAGCGGCCCTGCAATATTTCGGATGTGCGGAATGCCGATGAGTTGCGTGCCCTGGGCCCTGATGTAAGTTTTGACGAAACCTGGGACATGATAACGGGCTATAAAACCAGACAGGTGCTGGCAGGGCCGATTCTTCACAATAATATTTTGAAAGGTGTCATCCAGATTGTCAATAAACAATCCGCAGATCGATTCACCGTTGAAGATGAAAAATATCTCGCGGAGATCTGCAAGGTTTTGGGGCTGGTGATTTATAATCAAAACCGAATGGAGAAGCGGAGGACAAAATTCGATTATCTGCTGAGCACTCACATTATTTCCGAAGAAGAACTCAACAGGGCGATAACCCTGTCAAGACAGGCGCAAACCGATATCGCCGGTATTCTGGTAAATGAATTCAACGTTCCCAAAAAGGAAATCGGAAGATCCCTTGAGGCCTATTACAACAAGCAATTTATAGAATATGATGAAAAAATCGTTATCGACAAGAAATTGATAAAGGACTTGAAAATCCCTTATCTGAAAAAACACTTCTGGACACCGTTTTACAAAGATAATGATGTAATGGTAATTTTGATAGATGATCCCGAAAACGAGGAAAAGATTAAAGAAATAAAATTATTGATGTCAGCGGAAAAGCATGAATTTTTTGTAGCCCTTCGCGACGATATCCTGAAATTTCTGGATCATTCCATCAGTGATAAAAAAGACGCCGTCTCCCTGGTTGAACCTGAATCGCCGTATGAAAAAGCCGAAGAAATTCATGAGACGGATGAGCACGATGAAGAATTGGAGGAGTCCAGGGATATCGGTATTATCCAGACGGTAAATCGTATATTAAGAGAGGCATATCAGCGGGGGGCGTCCGATATTCATATCGAACCCATGCCGGGAAACAGGCCCACAAGAATACGATTCCGGTTGGACGGGGTCTGTTTCCATTATCAGGAAATTCCTTTTCAAATGGCCAGGCCGTTGATCAGTCGGATTAAAATTATGGCACGGTTGGATATTGCTGAAAAACGTCTGCCTCAGAGTGGAAAAATAAAACTTATGATCGGGAATAAGGAAGTCGAGCTGAGAGTGGAAACAACCCCGACAGTCGGAGATACGGAAAATGTCGTGCTCCGGATCTTGTCATCCGGGAAACCCCTTCCACTGGCAAGGATGAATTTTTCACGTGACAATTTAAAAAGCATCATGGACATCATTGAAAAACCCTATGGCATGTTTCTCGTGGTGGGTCCCACCGGTTCGGGAAAAACCACAACGCTCCATTCCGTATTGGCCCACCTGAATAAACCCGAAGTAAAAATCTGGACAGCGGAAGATCCGGTGGAAATTACACAGGAAGGCCTTTGCCAGGTTCAAACCCATGCGAAAATCGGATATACCTTTGCCGCGGCCATGCGCTCTTTTTTAAGGGCTGACCCGGATATCATCATGATCGGGGAAATGCGGGATGCGGAATCCGCCCAAATCGTCATCGAAGCGTCTTTAACCGGCCATCTGGTTTTAAGTACGCTGCATACCAACAGTGCCCCGGAAACCGTTACCCGTCTGATCGATATGGGGATGAATCCGTTTAATTTTGCAGACGCCCTGCTGGGTATTCTGGCCCAGCGATTGGTAAGGACGTTGTGCGATGAGTGCAAGGAATCCTATCGTCCGGATTATACGGAATTTAACCAGTTGGTTCAGGAATACGGCGAAATGATGTTTGAAAGGCTCGGAATAGAATTCAACGATGATTTGACCCTGTGGCGTGCCCGTAAAAACGGGTGTGAAAAATGCAATCATACCGGCTACCACGGTCGGGCCGCCATCCATGAATTGCTGGCGGCGGATCGGAAAATCAAGGAGTTGGTACAAAGTTCGGCGCACATGGATGTCATTCGCGAGGCCGCTTTAGGCAAAGGCATGTGTACGTTAAAACAGGACGGCATTCAGAAGATCTTTAAAGGGCAGACAGATTTGATGCAAGTCAGGCGGGTTTGTATAGAATAGTGTACCAGAACAGCGTTATTCCATGGTTTCGATGCGGCGCTGTAACTGGCGGGCTTTTTCGATATATTTTTTGGCGTCTTTGTGATCCGGATCCAGGGTCAGAACGATTTCCCACTCTTTAACGGCACCCTCAATATTTTCATTGATGAAATAGTTGATACCTTTTCGATAGTGGTTTTCGATTTGCGTGGACACGTCTGTTTTGCGGGATGAGGTCTCAGTTGCTTTTTCTTTTTTCCTGTCACCCGTTTCTTCGGAAAGCGTGTTTTGGGGTTGTTTACCGGTATCGGTATTTTGCTCCATGTTTTTTATTAACCTTTTGACGTTCCGGATACTCTTTTTGGCTTCCTCGTAGTCGGGATTTAGAGCAAGCGCATATTCCCATTGTTTAATGGCTCCGGATAAATCCTCTTTCAAATATAGGGCAACACCTTGTTGATAGTATGTCTCGGCCTGTCTGCCTGCTTCCGTACGGATCCTTTTTATTTCCCCTTGAATGCCTTCGGCATCTGCATCAGCCTGTTTCAATATTTGAAGAGCCTTAACAGGATCTCCCTGTTGAAATGATAGTTTCGCCAGCTCGAGGAGGCTGGCGTTTTTTATCGACAAGGCTTCCGTATGTCCGGGATTTGAGGTCAGAATTTCTTTTGCGGTTTCAATGGCCTTTTGATAGTTTTTGGATTCATAAAGCTGTTTTGCATCGGCGACTCTGTTTTCAATGGAGAGGAGCTTGGTCTCGGCCCGGGAATACGCCATCATGGGAAGAACCAAGACCGTGCCCGGTTTTGGTATGGCGTTTAATTTTATGCCGTTTATATAGGCAATGAGCACGTCCTGGTTCGGATCATTGTAAAATTTTTCGGCGATATCCCTTAGTCGGTCGCCTTTTTTGACCCGATACGTTGAATCGCTTTTATCCTGAAGTTTATTTGTGATGTAATCAAGGGCCTGCACATGATCCGGGTTAAGATACAGCGTTTTTAGAAATTCCGCCCGGGCATCTTCGGGCCGGCCTTTTTGATAAAATTTAAGGCCCCTGTCGAAATGAGCCTGCGCTGTTTTGCAGATCGTTTTTTTCAGCGTATCTATATTACCGGCAACGGCTGTATCTTCAGGGTTTAAATGCTGTACCAGCTTCCAGTATAACAGGGCCGCTCTCAGATCGTTTTGCTGCTGTGCCGTTTCAGCCCGTGCGGTGTATTGCCGGGTAAGTTCTTCCCTGGTCGGGACAGGTCTGCCCGTTATCACCGTTATGCCTGCACAACCGTAAAAGAAAAGAGCTGTTAAAAACAAAGGAAGGATTGCAGCGGCAAATGGTGTTTTCATCTCATATTCAGGGGTTTAAAAAATGTCAGGTTTTTTTTAAATTGGCTCAAGTCATATTCACCATAGATAAGGGATCGGTGAACGGCATAATGATTTACAAAGAAAGGATTGGTTCCGCGGTTAACCGTAAACGCCCCGCAATACCCGTATTTTTTCAGCATGGCGATAACGATGCCGTTTGTTACGCCGTAAGGGTATGCCAGGTATTTACAGGGTTTGCCGATATTTTTTTCGATGAGCCTGCGGGATTGAAGGATTTCGGTTTCAAGACGTTGAATATAATCCTTCATGGATTCGTCTTTATTTTGTTTTCCCAGGTTTGAATGGGTTTTGCTTTGCACCTGTATATCAAATCCCATCAGGGCCAGTTGCCTTACCTGATCCCAGGACATGGCCTTGGACCCCCCGATAAAATCCGTATACAGGAACCAGGTCGCTGTAAAACCATATTTTTGCAATATGGGTACGGCAATGTCAAAAGCGGATTTCCAGCCGTCATCCATGGTGATCATCACCGATTTTGCAGGAATCTGTCTTTGATAGTTCAAAAAGTCGTAGAATTCGTCCACTGTCAGGCCATGATATCCTTCTTCTTTTAAATACGCTATCTGGGCTTCAAAATCGCTTTTTTTCAAAGTGGTCTTGTCCGATGTATCAAGGGAAAACCGGTGATAGGCCAAAACCGGCACCGTTTGATAACCATTGCCGTGTATTCCTCCCAAATAGACATTTTCAGGGGGAATGATTAAAGCGACACCCGGAACTGCGGACGAGACATGGTTGAAATCCGAAATGATCCATGCCTTTTTCTCATCGCCATAGTATCGAAGGGCAAGGGTTGCCAAGGAGTCTTTTCCGGACGCCGTAACCACGACATATTCCTGATCCAACACCCCTGGTTTTTCTGCGGGCATAGATTGCGATGCATCGGCAAGCCGAACATGCACACAGGTTACGGCAACCGCCAAAAGAACAAGATTCATGAATCGTCTCATAAGCGTCCACGCCTATTTCAAGGACAATACTCTATATACTTCAACGGGTTTTATTTTCCCCTTTATTTTTTGCGGGGGCAGGGCTTCGGCTTCTATTAAGTCTTTTAAATTTTCATAAATGGTTTTGCTGATGATAATTTCGCCGGGTCCGGCAAGGTCGCTTAAACGGGATGCTACATTTACGCTGTCTCCGATAACCGTATATTCCATTCGAACGTCGGATCCCACGCTGCCTGAAAATACCGTACCTGTATTAATTCCGATGCCGATTGACGCAAGCAGTTGACTGCCTCCGGAGCTTTCCCGGATAAAACCTTCCTTCATATGAAGGGCTGCCCGAACGGCTTTTTCCATATGGCCTTCCCGGGGTTTCACACCGCCGAAAATTCCTAAAACCGCATCACCGATAAACTTGTCAATATACCCATCGAATTCCCTGATGGACTTGGTGGCGATTTCGAAATACTTGTTCAACTCTTTTATGATGTCTTCGGGTTCTTTTAATTCGAAGTAAGATGAGAATCCCCTGATATCGATAAAGACGATGGTTGCTTCGCTTTTATTGCCGTCGATCCATGTGCTTTCGGGCTTGGTAATGATCATGTCCAGAACGTTGGCGCCCACGTACTTGCCGAATGCTTTCTGGACCAGTGATTTGGTATAAAGCTCGTCGCTCATCCGGTTAAATGCCACGGCAAGGGTTCCCAGTTCATCCTTTCGGGGCATGTTGACTTTGTAATGATAATCCCCGTCGCTGATCATTTGGGTGGCAACCACCAGTTGGGAGATAGGGCGGGTGAACCGGACACCGTAAAACAGGGCAACAATGATACTGCCCATCAGTAAAAGCGAGGTCATCAATATGATGGATGACCGTTCCTGATCGATCAGCTCCTCAATAAAATTGATGGATACCCCCACATGGACGTGTCCCAGCCGTCTCCCCTGAAATTCAATGGGACGCGAAATGTTGAGCACTTTCATTCCCGATGGCATAATATGGTCAAAATGGGTGACGCGGCTTTTATTAAGAGCCGTGTGGGCACTGAAATCATCGAAATCATCAAATTCCGTTCCTATCTGGTTGATATCCGTATGCGCCTTGATGGTATTTTTTTGATCGACGATTATGGCATAAACAACGCCTTCGACACTTGTGGCATCCTTGATGATTTCATTCAGACGAAGCACGTTGTCTTCGATCAGGGGAATTTTGGCGCTGTTGACGATATAATTCAAGCTTACGGTTCCGAAATCCACGGTTTGCTTATACAGGTGCATTTTCTGCCGATTGAGATTGACATAGCTGATGGTAAATATCGTTGCTACGATGATTATCGTCAGGGCGACAAAAATTTTAAGCCAGATAGGGATTTTGGGGGAAGGGAGTTTACTGGCGATGGCCTTCTGACTGTCTCTTAAGGAGGGTTTAATTTTATCCGCCGGAAAGGATTTGGCGTAACGCCCCTCTTTTTGAAAAGACTGGATCAGTTCGTTGCTTGAAATCATGCCCAGTTCCACGAGGATTTGACCGAGCCTGACGGATCTGCCGATTTTTTTTGATGTCTCTCTCTGAACTTCAAGGGCGTCCTGAAGCTGTTTTTCCGTAAGAAGTCCCTTTTGAATGAGCATTTGGCCCAACGGCAGATCCATTGCGTCCGTCGGCGGGAGTATCGTGTACTTGATGGCCAAGAACATCTGCTTTAACAGGCCGAAGAAAGATTGCCTTTTTTGCGGTACCCGGTTGACTGATGATGCAGGGCGTCGAAGTCGATCATCCGTTTGAACGATTTTTAAAAGCCGGTTGCTGGAAATGTACCCCAATTCAACCAGGGTTTGATCAAAACGTGCGGATTTCCCAACCCGTTTTAGAATTTCCTTGTGGACATTATAGGCATGATGAAGCTGTTCCTGTTTAATGATGCCCCGTTGCACGAGGACTTCTCCCAGAGTGGTGTCATAGGCACTGATCGGTTTTTCACGAATATCCTGTATCCATGTTGAGACCGGATTTTTTTTAATCGGCGGAGAATTCATTGTTTGATTTGCATTCGCACATGGCAAGGGTTTTAATCCATGGCGTCCAGGACACGATATCCCTTATCTTCAAGCGCTTTTTTTATTACACGGGTGCGGCACGCCGCAAGGCGAAAATAGTAAGTCCGCTTACGGTTTTTTTCTTCCGTCATCCCCACGTTTATGATATCGCCGCCGTTATCGTTAATGATCTGGATGGCGTTTTTCAGCGAATCCGGTTCGACAGCGATCACGACATCGATTCTGGAACTGGCCTTCAGGATGCCCATCATGTCGATAAACGTTCTTAAAATGTCGCTTTCCGTAATGATGCCCACGAGTTTTTTGTTACTGGTAACGGGGATGCCGCTGATTTTATGTTTATAGATCAGCAGTGCCGCCGTTTCAATGTCGTCATCCGGTTTAACGATTATCGGTCTTTTAACCATGATATCGGATAAGGATACGTCTCCCAGCATGGAAGGGATGAGGCTTTGCTTTAAATCGGAAAGCGTCACCAGTCCTTTCAGGTTTCCGGACGTTGATACAACCGGGAGGTGGCGAATGGAATTTATTTTCATCAGGGACAGGGCATCTTCGATGGTGGTTTTTTCCGTAATGGTAATCGGATCGGGAATCATGAGGGAATGAATTTTCATGGTGGATTCCTTAAAGTTAAAATCACGGCCTGTCTCAGTGACACCGGGTATTTTTTACCACTTGTCGAGAGGAAGATCAATCTGTAAATGGAAAATATTCTACCCGGTGCGGGGTTGATAGGAACACAGGGGCTCCTCGGCCATGAAGTCTCCTGTGGCTTCATAGGCCCTTGCACGACAGCCACCGCAGATTTTTTTGTACTCGCAGATTCCGCATTTCCCTTTTAAACCATCGAAATTTCGTAACGCGAGAAACTGTTTGGCGTTTTTCCATATATGTGAAAACGACGCCTTGGTCACATCTCCGCAATTCAGGTCCAGAAATCCGCATGGCTGTACAATACCCCGATGAGAAACAAAGCAAAAACCGGTACCGCCAAGGCATCCCCGTGTCACCGCATCCATACCGTGGGTTTTAAAAGAGACGGTTTTTCCCTCTTTTCTGGCGCGTTGTCGCAGTATGCGATAATAGTGGGGGGCACAGGTGGCCTTCAACTGCATGGTGCCCAGTTTTTTTTGGTCATAAAACCAGTTAAGCGTCTTTTCATATTCTTCTGCCGTGATTTCCTGGTCAACAATATATTTGCCCCTTCCGGTAGGCACCAGCAGGAAAATGTGGTGGGCTGCGGCGCCCAGTTTTAAGGCGAGGTCATGTATCGCGGGAATTTGATCAAGATTGGTTTTGGTTACGGTCGTATTGATTTGAAATTCAATGCCGGCGGCTTTTGCCAGCCTGATGCCGTTGATGGCACCCTCATATGCACCGGAAACTCCCCTGAATCGGTCATGGGTTTCTTTTGTGGCGCCGTCTATGCTGATGCTGATGCGCTTTATACCGGCCCGGGCCATCTCCCGGGTGTTTTCCCGGGTGATTAAAGTGCCGTTGGGCGCCATGACCATGCGGAGCCCTTTCTCGGTTCCGTAAGCGGCGATTTCGAAAATGTCCGGTCTCAGCAAAGGCTCTCCGCCGGTTAGAATGACGATGGGTTTTCCGGTTTCCGAGATCTGATCCAGAAGAGAAAGTGACATCCGGGTATCCAGCTCGCCTTCAAATGGGCCGTTATCTGCCGAGGCCCGGCAGTGAATGCATGAAAGA
The DNA here is from genome assembly GCA_964386565.1 of uncultured Desulfobacteraceae bacterium. Taxonomy (GTDB): domain Bacteria; phylum Desulfobacterota; class Desulfobacteria; order Desulfobacterales; family UBA5616; genus CAYLRU01. The sequence goes on from CAYLRU010000044.1 coordinate 18,497, forward strand.
TTGCAGTTGCGCGTTGTTTCCCATGCAACAAGCCGAAGCTCGGGATAGGATTGATCCGGATGCTTGCTCTCGGGGTTTTCTCTATGATTCGGTTTATGGCCCGGCATGTGATCAGGATGGGTTTGTTTTACCATTTTATTTCCGTTGTATCTGCTTGGCCGCTTCCAGTGCGAAGTAGGTGATAATGATGTCCGCACCGGCCCGTTTGATGGATGTCAGGGTTTCCATCATGACATTGTCTCCGTTTATCCACCCCATGTTTTCAGCAGCCTTGATCATGGCGAATTCACCACTGACATTATACGCCGCCAATGGAAGATCGATCTCATTGCGGATTCGGTATATGATGTCGAGATAGGGCAAGGCCGGTTTGACCATGATAATATCCGCCCCCTCTTCGGCATCCATGGTGGCTTCGCGAATCGCTTCCACGGCATTGGCCGGATCCATCTGATAAGTTCTTCTGTCTCCGAATCGGGGCGCTGAGTCCGCGGCCGCTCTGAATGGACCGTAATAGGCCGAGCAGTATTTTGCGGCATAGGACATGATCGGGATATGGCTGTAGTCGTTTTCATCCAAAATGTTGCGGATTTCAGCCACCCGCCCGTCCATCATATCCGACGGTGCAACCATGTCGGCGCCGGATTCGGCATGTGACAGGGCCACCCGTGCCAGAAGATCGAGGGATGCGTCGTTGTCAATGATATTGCCGTCCACAAAGCCGCAATGGCCGTGATCCGTGTACTGGCATAAACACACATCCGTAATCACGGCGATTTCAGGTACTTTTGATTTGACGGCTTTTACCGCCTGCTGGACGATGCCGTCTGGAGCATAGGCCGAGGTTCCCAGGGGGTCTTTTTTGTCCGGCAGTCCGAAAAGAATAATTGCCGGAATTCCCAGGTCATGGGCTTCCCGGGCGGCCTTGGAAAGATAATCCACGGAAAGATGAAAATGCCCGGGTAATGACGGAATGGGATTTTTGACGTTTCTGCCGGTCACGGCGAACAGGGGCAGGACCAGGTTGTCAACCAGAAGGGTCGTTTCTCTGACCATTCGTCGAAAGGCGTCATTTTGCCGCATGCGCCTGGGTCTGTAATCCGGGAAAAGCATTCAAGCCTCCTTTTCAAGCGATTTCGTCGTCCGTTAAATAGCATGCCGGATCCGGGGCCCAGATGTCGCCGGTTATCGCTTCGGCCCGGACCCTGAAATTGCCGCCGCAGATATCAAGCCAGCGGCATGTCGCGCATCGACCTTTAACATATTCTTTTTTTGATTTTAGTTTTTTCATCAGCGGATCCGACATATCAGACCAGATTTCTGAAAAAGGACGTTTTCTGACATTGCCGAAGCTGTGATGACGCCAGAACTGGTCCGCGTGGACATCCCCGTTCCAACTCACACAGCCGATACCCTTTCCGGAACTGTTTCCTTCATTCATTTTCAACAGTTCCAGGACTTCTTCAGCACGCTTGGGATTTTCTTTTAAAAGGCGCAGGTAGATATACGGCCCGTCGGCATGGTTGTCAACGGTCAGAATTTCCTTTGGATTGTTGTCGTCGAAAAGGCTTTGGGTCATATCGATGATCCGGTCCACTGCTTTCCTTGTGTCCGCGTGGGAAAGATCGTCATTCACAAGTGTTGATCCGCGACCGGTGTACACAAGATGGTAAAAACAGGCCCTTGGAATATCCATGGTTTTTAACAGGTCAAAAATTTTTGGGATTTCCCCGGCGTTAAACCGGTTGATCGTAAAGCGCAATCCCACCTTAATACCGGCATCACGGCTGTTTTTAATCCCCTCCACGGCCGCTTTAAAAGCACCTTTTACTCCCCTGAAACGATCGTTGATTTCTTCCATGCCGTCCAAGCTGATGCCGACATAGGATAAACCGATTTTTTTGAGAGTTTGGGCGGTTTGGGGAGAAATCAGCGTCCCGTTTGTTGAAATGACCGCTCTCAACCCTTTGCTTACCGCATAATCGGCCAATTCGGGGAGATCTTTTCTCACCAGGGGTTCCCCTCCGGAAAAAAGAATAACCGGGACACCGAATTCGGCCAGGTCGTCGATGAGCCGCTTCCCTTCCGCCGTATTCAATTCATCCTGAAAAACCTGGGATTGGTCCGTTGCATGGGCATAACAGTGAATGCATTTTAAATTGCAGCGACGGGTGATGTTCCAGACCACAACCGGACGTTTATCACTGGAAAACTGCAGCAGATGGGATGGCAGACGTGATGAATGCCGCCCGTAACGAAGCGCATCGGAAGGCTCCACAGATCCGCAATAAAGTTTTGAGATGCCAATCATTTACGTTTCTTCCCGTTTCGGCGCTGCGAGTGCACCGGCGTTAATATTGTCCTTAATCATTTTGCTGATATACTTTTCCGGATTTAAAAGGGCGTCGCCATTGATAAAGAATCTGGTTTTATTTGTTTTTTCCCGAAGCAGTTTCAGCCCGTATTCGAAATCCGATGATATGCGCCGATAGGTTTCGTCTGCATCTGTTTTTTTCGTAATGATTTGTTCCATAATCATGTCAATGGCATCTTCTTCGAGAATGATGTTTATATCATGATTTTCAAAAAAGTGCAGTTCAATTCTTTTGATACTGTCATATACGGTTTTAACGTGCTGTATGGCGCTTTCAATAGTCATGACGTTTTTTGAATAGTGCCTTGCAATGATGTCTTTCCGGTTCCGGGTGAGGTTGAGGTTGTATTTGTCCGAGAGTTTTTTTGCGTTTTCGGAAAGATAGTCAATGATGGATAAAATTTCTTTTTGGAGCAGGGCATTGAAAATATCTTTCCGATACGTGTCTCTTGACGGCGAAAACAAGGCTTCAAAGGCTTTTTCAGGGGTCTTGATGACTTCTTCCGTAACCGGGAATTCATTTATGTTGATGGATGGCAGCCGGGTTTCGAACAACAGCAGGGATCTTTCCACTGCACTGACCAGACCTCTTGCGCCGGTATTTTCCTCAAAGGCCTGTTCGGCAATCCGGTTCAACGCTGCGTCATCGAATTTAACATCAATTCCGTATGCGGCAAAATCGAGTTTTTTACCTAAAATAATCGGGTTGTTGGGATTTTTTAAAATGTCGTATAGATCGTCTTTGGTCAGCCTCTCAAAAACAGCCCTTACCGGCAGCCGACCCACAAATTCGGATTCAAAGCCGAACGCCATCAGGTCTTCGGATTTGACATGTTTCAATATTTCATCCGTTTGTTTGACGGAATGGATATTGGCGCCGAATCCGATCTCCTGATCCGTCATCCGTTTTTTAATGATTTTGGTCAACTCACCGAAAGCGCCGCTCACGATAAACAGGATATGTTTCGTGTTTATGGTTTGTCGGTTGCGATCCCCCGTTTTTCTAAATCGTTCCAGTTCCTGGATCATGGAGATGGGGTCATGGGGCACCTTTAAATCGACCTCCGTTTCTTCCAACGGCTTCAGCAGCGCCCGCTGTACCCCGGTTCTCGAGACATCCGCACCGATGATGTTGTGGCTGGATGCGATTTTATCGATTTCGTCGATATAAATTATTCCATATTGGGCCAGGGAAATATCGCCGTCCGCTTCACGGACCAGGTCTCTTACCAGATCTTCAACATCACCGCCCACATATCCTGTTTCTGAAAATTTTGTTGCATCTCCCTTAACAAACGGGACCCCGATCTTTTTGGCAATCAACTTTATGATGTATGTTTTTCCCACACCGGTGGGACCGATCATCATGACGTTGTTTTTTATATTCCCAACCATTTCATCGTTTAAGGACTGGGCGTGTTTTATGCGGTTAAAATGCGTGCAGATTTTGGTGCATAAGATGGCTTTTGCATTGTCCTGTTTAACGACAAACTGGTCCAGATAGGCGATAAGGTCTTCAGGTTTTAAATCAAAATTAATTTTTGCAGGCGAAGGTTTTTTTTGCTTTTCTTCGGCCGTACCGATTTCACCCTGCTCGGCCAGAGGCGTCACCACCTTGATATGATTCCCGAATTTCTTGGTTAAAAAATCGCCGATTTCTTTTTCAAGGTCCTTGATGTTGGGTATTTTTTCATTTGATGTTTCCATAATTAAGAACTATAAGCATGACGAAATAAAAATGCAAGCCGTCTATAAACGATTATGATGCTGATATGGTTTGCCCGGATCATCGGTTGGTACAAATTGCGGTATGGATCCTTTGTCAAAGATCAGTCTGACATGGCGTCCGGTTTACTGGCTAACTGAAAAAAAAAAGCCGGAGAAAAACTCTCCGGCTTTTTTTTGTTGTGCGCCCGGCAGGGCGCACCTACTTGGAGGTGCAAGTCCTCTAC
>CAYLRU010000045.1:0-21575 GCA_964386565.1 uncultured Desulfobacteraceae bacterium
CAACGGCCGCACTGCCCTGGGTGGTGGAATGGTCTGCCGGATCTTCCGGATCGATGGAGAGTGATCCGGTCACATCAAAAACCGTATTCGTGGAACTGCTGTAACCCTCAACAGCTGAAATTTTCACATCTCCGCCGTCTGTTGTAACAATCGCAACATCATCCAGTCTGACATCGTTGCCTGCGAGTTCGATGGACCCCGATCCCGTCCTGATCAGTGCAGGGGCTTGTCGGCCTGCATAAAAATCCCCTGAACCGTCATTGTCCTCATCCGCAACAATGGAAATCTGCCCGTCATCGCCGATAACCACGACACCGTTGATGACAACTCCGTCGGCAGACCTGATCTCTATGCGGGAATCCTTTCCCCCGGCATAAAGGTCACCTGAATTGACAACTTCGCCTTCATCACCGCCCAGCAGTTGGATAACCCCTCCCCCAACCACTGACCGTGCTTCAATGATCCCTTCGTTATTAACCACTGATTCAAAAATATCCCTTGCCGCACCGGCCGTCATCAGCACTCTTGACGCGTATAATTCACCGGAATTGTGAACAGCGACATTCATGTCCCGACCGTCGGGCCCCATGATCCTGGATGCGGTCTGTTCATCCACACCAAAATGAATCAACCCGTCCCCAAAAAAATCAAAGGTCATCCTGTCTCCCGATGCCATGACGATTTCACCCCGGTCAGCGGCAATTAACCCGTTGTTGCTGACCGCTCCACCCGCCAGGATGGCATAACCACCGGCTTGAACGCTGATCGACCCGTTATTCACCACGTAACCACCGTTCCCGCCTCCGTTCATGGTATAGTTGCCGGAAAAAAAGTCCTCGCTATCCATGGTCATCGCAGCAGCCATAAATCCGACGGTATTGATTACCGATCCCGCCCCCATGAAAACACCGCTTGGATTCATGATCCATACCTGACCGTTGGCACTTAATTTGCCTAAAATGGCAGACGGATCTCCGCCGATCACCTGCTGAAGAAAAACCGCGGTTTCCGAGGGCTGCTGATATATATGAACTTCATCTTCCCCTATGTTATAGGTATCAACTTCATTATAGACTTTTTGGGCTGTTTGATAAAATACGGTTCGGTTGCCGTCGGTAACCTGTGTAAAGCCCTCTGATGCCCCTGCTGCCGGCATCACGGCAAAAAGGATCAGGATCGCGACCCACGCCGCAAGCCTTCCGTGCCGCCCCGTTAATGATTGAAACATAGGCGGACACACCGTCTTTGATCCCCTGAACGCTTTCTTTAACCGGGTTGTCTTGATGTGTTTTCTTAAACAGGGCATATATGCAACCTCCTCATGTCAATTAAAATTTCGATTGAAGATGAAAATAAAAACTGCTCTTGACACGAATCTATGCATGTTTTTCAGGTCGCTTCACACATAACACGCATAAAAAGAATATAATCTGGCATTTTATGGGAAAACAACGATTGTGTCAAAAAGAATATTACGTAAAAGCCACTTACAGGGTCATGGTGTCACCTCAATTTCCACGCTGGTACCTTTACCGGGTGTGGAATCGATCCTTAATTTCCCCTCAATCGCATGGGTCCTTTCTTTCATGGATATCAATCCCCAGCCGGTTTTTCTGTCCGCTATATGCGCTAATTCCGAAGAGACGGATTCCATATCAAATCCTTTCCCATTGTCGGAAATAACGAGTTTTACAGAGCCTTTATGATGTGTCAGGAAAATATCGACATTGTTTGCGTCAGCGTGTTTGGCAATGTTTGTCAACGCTTCCTGGGCGATTCTGAACAACTCCGTCTCCAATGACGGTTTTAACCTTTTTATATTTCCATTATCGTGGATTTTTACCGGAATGCCCGTTCTGGATGAAAACCTTTTTCCATACCAGTTAAGTGCGGAAACCAACCCGTAGTCATCCAACCCCACCGGTCTGAGACGGGCCATCACATCCCGTACATGATTCGTGGTTTCAACAACGAGTTTCATGGAATCTTCCAAAATACCATCGCTTTTTTCTACTGCTGCCCGGGGCAAAAAATTTTTCAAAACATTCAGGTTGAGGTTCAGGGCCGTCAAATTCTGGCCCACTGTGTCATGCAGCTCCCTTGCCAGCTCTTTCCTGAGATTCTCTTCCGTTTCTTTCAACCGGGAAGATAGGGCCCGCAACCGGTTTTCCGATTCCACCAGTGCCGCCTGGGTACGATTCCAGTCTTCTAAAACAGACCGCTCCTTTAAAATACGTCTCAACCGGATAATCAACTCATTGGCCCTGATGGGCTTTTCGATAAAATCGCTTGCACCCTTTTCAATAATCTCTTCAAAAGAGTAATTTTTCGCATAGCCTGTCATAATCATTACATCGGCATTAAATTCCTTTTTTACCCGCCTTGTCAATTCCATCCCATCTATGCCCGGCATAACAATGTCCGTGATCAACACATCAACACGATGGTCCCGCATATGGGCCAGTGCTTCCTCTCCACTGGTTACAGCCTTGCAGTCATACCCGGCATACCTTAAAATCTGGCTGATCACATCACGCATGTTTCTTTTATCGTCCACAACCAAAATTCGGTAATCCTTAATACCTGATGATTCCATTTATCATGAAACTCCCTGTCGTCTCTTTCAGGAACGGTTTCAATACCTCGAATCAGGTTCGGCGCGGTTCGGCGAAAAAGCGGATCATATCCGGTAATATGCAAGCATTTTAAGCCGAGCCGCAACGCTGCTGTCAGGCCTTAGACGAGGTTTTGAAACCGTTCCTAAGCAACACAAAAGATGGCGGTTCTGCCTTTCATACAACTCACACATTTACTTTATGCGGGATCTTTTTCCTTGTATCATGTTGTCAATATACCGGTTTCTTTTATAACAACCACTAAAAGTCTTCAATTTTTAAAAAAGATGGCCGGATTTTCTGAAAAGTTGTATAAGCCGTTTATCATATTAATCATTTATGTTCAACAGAACAAAACATTGGAAATTCCCGATTCATCGGGATTTGAGTTTCACCCGAGCAGCACATGGCATCAGGTCGGCCCGAACGGCGGCATTTGTCTTCCAAAAGCCCCATTGGGGTTATGGCCGGAAGCGATGTCATTATCCCCTACAAAAAGCGCTCTTTCAGAGATTTTAAAAAATTCGGAACAAGAATTCCTGAACCTAAAAAATTTTCTTATTGAGATTGGAGAAATATCATGAGAACAATACGTTTACGTATACCTGACTGTCTTCACGGACAAATACGGCGGCTGGTCAAAAGGAGGAGCCATGAAAATTATCATCATCGGGGCCGGTATATCCGGTCTTGCGGCTGCCCATACGCTGCAAAAATATGATATCGACACCGTGGTTCTTGAAAAAAGCAACCTGCCCGGTGGACGAACAAAAGGTACCAGAAAAGGCGGGTTTGTTTTGGATCATGGTGCTCAGTTTTTCATGAAACGCTATGATACAACTCTTTCTCTTATACACGAGCTCGGACTGGAACTTGATATTCTTCCTGAAAAGCACAAGCCGATGCTTTGGGTGGACGGAAAACTGATGCAGAGGCGTCTTTCAATGGATCCCAAGCACTTTTTAAGAACCCTGAAAACACCGGCAAGTCCTCAAATGTCCATACTCAAGGGACAGTTCCAGGCTGTAAAACTATTTTTCAAGATTTTTAAAAACAGAAAATCTCTCGACTTTGTTCATTACGAAAATGCCCTGGCCCTGGACGGGGAATGTTTTTCCGAATTTGTCCTTCGCTCCGGCGGAGAAGAGGCCCTGGAATTTGTTTTTCAACCCATGATCTCCGGTATTACATTGGGAAATGCAGAAGAGATAAGCGCCTTATACGGCGTTGGCCTGTTCTGGAACCTGATACAGGGAAACTGGATCTTGAAAAACGGGATTCACAGCCTTTCTGATCGGTTGTACGAAAAAATAAAACCGTTGGTAAGGTTGTCTATGCCTGTTGAAAAAATCATCATTGAAAAAAACCGGGTCATCGGCGTTGAAACCCCGCAGGAATTTATGGAAGCCGACGCAGTAGTGTGTGCAACCACGGCAACCGCCGCCCTTGATATTCTTCCCGACCTCCCCGGCCCTGTTCGGTACATTCTTGAAAAGGTTCGATACAGGGCCTGCTGCCACGTCGTATTCGCCTATGACAGACCTGTCTTTCCGGATGGATACAATATCATCGGCTTTCCACGAAAAGCGGGCAGTACTATGGCCGCTATTGCGGACAGCGCCTGTTCATCCGACAGTTATGCACCCCGTGGCACAAGCCTGGTTCATTGCTACACCTATGACCGATTTGCCCATGAATTCAACCGGATGCCCGATGAAAACATCATCTCTCATCTACAAATGGAATTAAAAAAATACCTTCCTTCTCTTCCGGCAAGCCCCGTGTTCTCTGAAGTCTATCGCTGGAAGGAAGCCATGTGTTTTGCACCACCCGGTATGTATACGGCGGTTAACCACTTAAAAAGGAAAAACGGCCGGGAGGTGCAGGGGCTCTATTTTGCCGGAGACTATCTGAACCTGGCCTCGGTGGAGGGTTCCGCCAGAAGCGGTATTGACGCTGCAGAATCTATTTTAAAAACGAAAGTATTATGATCTGTTCACGACGGAATTTATACCGACCAGAACGGCAAGGGTGTTTTCGATTGTTTGAGGTACGGCAATCCGTTTGCGGACATGAAAAGACGATGATATAAAACAGCGTTCAAACAAAATGGAGCCGCCAAATGATATTACAAAGCATTATGGGAATCCTGGTGTTTGTCTGTCTGGCCTGGTTGATCAGTGAAAACAAAAAGCGTATAAAACCGGCGATTATCTTAAGCGGTATCGGTATTCAACTGGTTGTGGGCATCGCTCTTCTGAAACTGCCCTTTTTTCGGAACTTTTTCCTGATTCTGAATAAAGTGGTTCTGTCCCTTGAAGAATCCACCATTGCCGGAACTTCATTTGTATTCGGTTACTTAGGAGGGGGAGAGTTGCCGTTTACGGAAACATTTCCCGGCGCCGCCTTCATCCTGGCATTCAGGGCCCTTCCCCTGATTCTGATTATGAGCGCCCTGTCTTCCGTTTTATTTTACTGGAAAATTCTGCCTCTTATCGTCCGGGGGTTTTCCAGGGTCCTTGAAAAAACAATGAGACTGGGCGGTGCCGAAGGACTGGGCGTCTCGGCAAATATTTTTGTCGGTATGGTTGAATCGCCGTTGTTCATTCGTCCTTACATCAGTCGCATGACAAGAAGTGAAATATTTTCCCTGATGACCTGTGGAATGGCCACCATCGCAGGAACCGTAATGATTCTATATGCCAGTATTTTAAGCCCCCATATCCCCGGTGTCATGGGGCATATCCTCACGGCATCCATCATCAGCGTGCCCGCCGCCGTCACCATTGCAAAAATCATGATTCCCGAAACCGACGCTCCCACTACCGGTGAGCTTGTGGCTCCGGAAACGGCCTTAAGCAGCATGGATGCCGTGACCAAGGGAACCCTTCAGGGCGTCCAACTGCTGATCAACATCATCGCCATGTTGGTGGTGCTGGTCGCGCTGGTTCACCTGGTCAACCTTATTTTCGGTCTGCTGCCGGATATCAACGGTCAACCCGTCACGCTGCAACGGCTGATGGGCTATGTTATGGCGCCCGTGGTCTGGCTCATGGGCGTACCATGGTCCGAATCACTGACCGCAGGCGCCTTGATGGGGACCAAAACCGTCTTGAATGAAATGCTCGCCTACCTTGACATGGCCCGATTGGGGAAAGATGCGCTTAGCCCCAAATCCCTGCTGATCATGACATACGCCATGTGCGGTTTTGCCAATCCCGGAAGCCTGGGGATCATGATCGGCGGTTTGGGGACAATGGCCCCGGAACGAAGGGATGAAATCGTTGCCCTGGGGTTTCGTTCCATTATCGCGGGAACACTGGCAACATGTATGACAGGGGCGATTGTGGGGCTTATCGTAAGATAAGAACGGAAACAGGGCCTTCAATCTTTTCTCCCGGAGACGGCCCCGGGGTTATCGGGTTGAAATACAAGCTTATCAGCCCGGTATGCCTTTATGTAATTCATACAGTACGCATCGCTTCCGTAAAGCGCCTGTGCAGTGATGATATTTGCCATCATTTTTTTGTCCAGGGGATTGATGATTGCGGCATCAAGCCCCTTTGCAATGGCCATTGTGATGAACGTCCGGTTCAGGAGTTTTCGTTCGGGAAGTCCGAATGAAATATTTGAAAGCCCGCAAACCGTGTGAATTCCCGGAAACATTTTCATTATTTTTTCAACCGCATCAAGGAATTCAATTCCGAACCGCGTATCCGTGCCAATCGGCTGGACAAGCGGATCCACATAAATATTTTCAACCGGGATATTGTTTTTTACCAGGCCGTTTACAAGCCTGTCCGCAATCCCGCATCTTTCATCGCAGGTCCGGGGCATTCCCGAATCGTTCATGCAAAGGGCGATTATTTTTAAATTCGTACCGGAAATAATCGGCAGAAAGGCCTCATATCTTTCTTTCTCGAGTGAAATTGAATTCACCATGGCGGTCCCCTTATGGACCGAAACGGCCGCCTCAATGGCCCTGGGACTCGGGCTGTCAATACAGCAGGGGGCATCAATTTCACTTTGAACTTCTTTTACCAGCCATTGAAGGTATTCGGCTTCATTCGCCGGGAAAGCACCCGCATTCACATCGATAAAATCAGCATCGTTTTCAAACTGGTCCCTTGCGACCTTTCGGATATAATCACCGTCCTTATTTTCAATGGCCTGGCCGATCTTTTTCCGGCTCGAATTTATCAACTCGCCGATGATAATCATTTTTCCGCTCCTCCTGCTGTTAAAAAACCGCCAGCCCCCTTCACTCCCGCAATAATACCGTCTCTCTATTGCACATCATTCTTATTCTTTCAGCTGGAAAAAAGCCAAGTCCTGATTCAGGACCTGTTTGTATAAAAGCCCCACTAGAAACACCCGGGGCTCTCCTTTAATCTTGGCATAACAATTAATACCGTAGGGCGAATTATCCCCCAGTTGAAGGGTGGTAAAAGCCTCATTCCCTTTTATCCTGAATCCGAATTCGATTTCAGGATCATCCAGCCCGTACAGGGATAAATCCGACGGATTGCCGGAGATTTCTTTTATAACGGCATAATCAAAAACCGAAAACAACGTATCAACCCTGGTGTTTCTCACATCCTGCTGGACCGGCGAAACAATTTGCCATTGTCGGCCCTGTTTTTTAAATATGAAAAGGTTATCTTCCGTTTTCAACCTGACTTCATCCACATCTTCTGGATCGACGGATAATATCTTTTCCGTCTCAGGTACCTGTTCTGTCTTGTCGGTCGGGCCTGTCTCAAAAAAATATACGTAAGAACCCAGAAGAATAAAAATGATCGACAGTATGATTATTTTGTTGTACCTCATCCCCGAATCCTTCTGAATACGCCAAGAATGATACCGACAACCAAAAAAATCGCCGGCATGACAATTACGGAGACCTGGAATAATACACGCCCCTGTTTATTGCTTAAAAAATGATAGGGGTACCGGAACCTTTTATGACGTATTGAAATCAGGTCATACTCTCTTGCCAGCCACTCAACGGCATTTAAAAAAAGATCCTGGTTTCCCATAATCTCAAAAAAATCGTCACTGATGAAATCCGAATCCCCGAAACAGATCAACTCGGTTCCCGTTGCCGGATCTTTTTCGTTCGATTTAGAAACCGTCGCCATTACCGCCACCGGTAGCGGACCGGGCTGGTCCACACCTTCCTGGTAATCGATTCTGCCGTTTAAAATATCTTTCCGACTGGCCTTTGTCCAACTGTGTGTTTCGCTGGTGGCAATGACCATGACGGAAACGCCGCCGGAAGGCCCGGTTTTTATGATATCCACGGGACGGACGGTGGAAAAATAGGAAGACATGCGGATCTGGTTGGTAATCGGCGCATTGGCATAGTGAGAAATTAGCGGTGCCAGATAGTCCCCGCCAAACAGCTTGTTCTTGTGGTCAATAATGATGGCTTGGGGCAATTTTATCCGGTAAGTTTCAAGCAGCGTTTCCATGTTTGCAAGATCAACAAAAGGTTCGACCAGGATTACCGCCTTTCCTCCCTTTTTAAGATACCGATCGAAAATTGCGATCTCATCTTCGGTGAAATCATTTTGCGGTCCGGCAATCATCAGAACGGCATTGTCCGGAATGGCCGAATCTTTCATTTCGCCGAGATTTGTGGTTTTAACCGTCCAGTTTTCCCTGACGAGAACTTCTTTTAATTTATCGATATCTTCCCTCTCACCATGCCCCTCCAGGATGTAAAAAATCTTATGGCTGGTCCCGGACAACCGGAGAAGGGCGTTGATGACGGTCTCTTCCGTAGGGGGATTGATAATATGTGTCCGGCTTTTATATTCGACAACCGTATATCCGGGACTGGTGGCCTGGTACATCCTGGCTTTTCCGGGATTTCGCTCAAGGTCTATCAGCTCATATTCTATTTTCGATGTATAGGCGCGCAGTATTTCATAAAAAGTCACGTATTGTTTTCTATCACCTGTTGTGTAAAACGTTTTCATCAGTACTTTATCATCCAGGGAATCCAGGACCTGTTTAGCCTGGTCTGAAAGCGTATACGTCTTTTCCGGTGTGAGGTCTATGGCATGATTGTGGTTGAAACCGATAATCTCGATAAAAATAAAAATCCCAAAAACCAAAAGGCAGGGTAAAAGGATGTTTCCCCACAAAAGAATCAGCCTAAGGCCTCTGCTTACTTTTGTTTTTTTCATCTCATCCCTTTCCATTCCCTTGCACCCAGAGAAAGTTGTGTGAGAAAAAGGAAAAAAAGTGACCCCAGCAGGAAAAAAACGATATCCTTCGTATTGATGATGCCCCTGAAAAAATCAAAAACCCGGTCAAACAAAGAAATCCTTTTCAGGATATTTATGAGTTCTTCACTTCCCACCATTTCATTCCATGTAATAAACCACAGAAAGATAAAAACCCCCATCGTTCCCATGGCGGACACGACCTGGTTCTCCGTTAAAGAGGATATAAAAAGCCCGCAGGATATCAGTGAAGAACCTAAAAGAAAGATACCGAGGTATCCGCTCAACACGGGTGCAATTTCCACAAAGCCCCATATGAATCCCAGCATTAAAGGATATATGAATGTAGCGCACAGCAGGGTCATAAAAACGACCACACAGGCCAGATATTTGCCGATGATGATATGAATATCTCTGATCGGATAGGTCGTTATGAGCTCAATGGTCCCCAGTTTCTTTTCTTCCGAAAAAAGCCTCATGGTAAGCAGGGGTAATATCAGCGTAAGGAGCAATCTTAAGTCATCAAAATAATACTGCCACATCCCGCTGACGAGACTGGCGTCTCCCCTTATGTTGAACCAGTTGAACTGAATCAGGTTGGTGTAAAAAAAGTATCCCGACAGCAACAGGAAAATGGAAAACACCACATACGTTGACGGCAATATAAAATAAATCTTCAGCTCTTTCTTAAACATGGGCAGAAAACCCATTTAATCCTCCTTAATGTTCTTTTGTCCGCTTTTTCTTCAACACCGTCAAGAAGATCTCTTCCAGGGTCATATTGACCGGTATCATCTCCCGCAATATCCATTGTTTTTCACATGCAAGGGCATTCAGTTCCGGATAAATATCCTTTCCGGCGTCGGACTCCAGTCGATATGTTAAAATATTTTTGGGACCTTCTTCTATTGTCTGAACCCGGCGTACCCCTGAAATTTTCTTCAAGGCCTCCTCAACAGGCTTGGGGGGGCCTTCCAACCGCACATCGAGGACCTGGCCCTCCCGGAGTAAAAGACCCAGATTTTTCGGCGTATCAACGGCGACTATCCGACCGTTGTCCATGATCATCACTTTACCGCATATCATGCTGACTTCAGACAGGATATGACTGCTTAAAATGATGGTTCTCTCTCCGGAAAAGGATTTAATCAATTGCCGGATCTCCGAAATATTTTCAGGATCAAGTCCCGTGGTCGGTTCGTCCAGGATTAATACATCGGGCTCATGAATCAATGCCTGTGCCAGGGTCAATCGCTGCTGATATCCTTTGGACAGGTTTTTTATGATCCGCTGTTCGACCTTTTCAAGGCCGCACCGGTTGATGACATCGGAAACAGCCTTTTTCAGCTCAGGGCCCTTTACGCCCTTCACCTCTCCCACAAACCGCAGAAAGGGCAACACCCTCATATCCGGGTACAGGGAGGCTTTTTCCAGTGAATAGCCGATTTTCCGTCTTACCTGGAGCGAATGCCGTGTCACGTCCAGCCCGTTGATTCTGACAACGCCGCTTGTCGGGGGGAAAAAACACGCGAGAATTCGCATCGTGGTGGTTTTACCGGCGCCGTTGGGGCCTAAAAATCCGATGACCTCTCCTTTTTCAATATTGAATGAAACCTCTTTAACGGCTTCAATGGCGCCAAAACGTTTGGTGATATTTTTTGCCTCGATCATCATTGTATTTTCTGATATAAGTTATAAGTGCGGCAAACATGAAATATTTCCATCCACTGCCTGTGTCCTGACCGGTGAATCGCCATGGTCCTTAAAAAATTTTGTGATACGCAGGTGCGGAAAAGAAAACACGGACGTTCTTCGGATAACTGGCATATTCCATAAAGTCACCTTCCTCAACAGGAATCCCCACCTACGCATTTAAACGAAAAAGGCCAAATTAAGAATAGTCCGGCAATTTTGAATGTATTTTTTAAAGTAATTCGAAATCCATCAATGTCAAGATTTGATGCCGTTTTCCGTTTCATTTTTTTATGAACTGAAGTTGTTATGAGGCGGCAAAATCGACCGTTCGTATGCTCCATTTGAGGTTTTTTAAACCCGTCCTAAGAGAGATCCGCTATCACCTTATCAAGAATCCCGATGAGTTCTTCGTGCGTCTCCAGTTTCATACCCCGAATTAAGTCTCTATCCTTTTTCAATGTTTTTGCATAGGCCATTGTTTCTTCCATGAGCCGGTCGATATGGCAGGCTTTCTTGATGATGCGGTATTCCTCGCATTCCTGTGCCGTAAGCCTTCTGCCGGTGAACTGCATCTCCTCGAATAAATACAACGGCAGTGCTCGTTTCGATATGGCGATCAACCCCTTTCCCAACCGCATGCCGAGATCCACTTCGGGAAGGCACAACCACCCCCTGTCTGATCGCATAAACCTGAAGTCATGGGCAAAAGACAGAAAAGCCCCACCGGCAAAGGCATGACCGGTGATGGCTGCAATTGTGATCATGGGATATGTCAGAATCCGTTTCAGAAATGTAAACATTTCCCTGTGAAATTTTCTGGCCAACTCCGGTCCTTCTCTCTCCACGGCAGGCTGGAGCCAGTCTAAATCTATACCGTTGGACCAGATCTTCTCATGTGATGACGCCACAACCAGCACTTTTGCATCGGTATTTTTCTCTATGTCATCCAAGACTTTATGAAACGCTTTAAAAAACGGAAAATTAAACCGGTTTTCACCGCTGTTCATCGTGAGTACGGCCACATGTTCATCCAGCGTGTAAGTAATTAAATCCATCCGATAATTTTTCCTTTCCGATTATGGCACTTCCGTATTTTCATCTGAAACTTCTTTTACGATGGTGTCGTAATGCGCCATCTCATGATCATTTAAAAAGGACGGTGCTGGAATAGACGTTTGCGATGTCCGAAATAACCCGGTTGAACCGACAGGGAATCGATTCGGACAACGCTCATCCCAATGTATCTTCGGCAATTAAGATACACCGATCATGAACAACCCGTTTCGGATTCATTTCACCCGCCCATGGTAATCCCTTGTTTTGGATGTGGCCGGATATCACATATACCATAAGCAACATCATCGGGATTGTCAAATACCATGTTTTCCGGCAATTCATAAAGAATTAACCTTATGAAAATATTAACGATTTGATCTTAACGACACTGTTTGACAATTAAAAAAAGTTGACATTAAAAATTAAGCGTATATGCTCCCAATGTTCTTTTCAGGAATGGTTTTTTCTCTCGTTGACAGGTTGGATCTTACAGCAAAGCGCACGGGCCCATCAACCAGCTAAAATCTGAATCTTGCTTATACAAGGAGGAATCAAAATGGCAAGACTTGAATTGATGACGGAGCAGGAACGAAAGCATCTTGAAGAACTTAAATGCCCGACGTTTGAAACCACGCCATGGGCACAGGGACCGCCGTTAAACCAACGCCGCGTGGCGATTATTTCAACAGCCGGAATACACGGAAAAAACGACAGGCCGTTTACCTTTGAGCCGGGGGATTATTACCGCATCATCCCCGGAAACATCAGGGCCGCGGACCTGATGATATCCCACGTGTCGACGAATTTCGATCACAGCGGGTTCCAACAGGACATCAATGTGCTGTTCCCCATTGATCGGCTCAATGAACTTGCCGAAGACGGAACAATCGGATCCGTAGCGGACTTTCATTATTCTTTCATGGGAGCCGTCGACCCGATGGCCATGGAAGGGGAAGCCCGCAGCCTTGCCGGCATTTTGAAAAAAGATCGCGTGGATGCGCTGCTGCTGCTACCGGTCTGACCGTACTGCACGCGCGCCGTCGGCGGGCTTGCACATTTTTTTGAGGATGAGGGCATCCCCACCACCCAGATCAGCCTCATCCGACTCCATACCCAGATCATTAAACCCCCCAGAGCGCTATGGACATCCTTTGAGCTGGGTCGTCCCATGGGTGTTCCCAATGACCCTGTTTTTCAGAGAAAGGTTCTTGTCGCCGCCCTGAATCTCTTTGATGCCCGAAGCGGACCGGTGCTGGAAGATTATCCCGAGGACGCCCCCGTTTCAACGGAAGATATTGTCACATTGTCATGCCCGGTGGATTTTTCACAAAAAGACGCAAATATGTCCGAAACCGACAAACTGTGCGATGCATTTAAAAAAGAAATTATGTCCCTTCGTCCATGGTATGATCTGGCTCTTCAGAAACGAGGACGAACCACCGTCGGGGTCAGCGGCATCGATTTTAATGAAGTGCCGGACTTCATCTGCTCGTTTTTTAAAAGCGACATCCCGGAAAATCCGAGAAAAGACCTGGCCATCCACTATACCCTCAACCTGGCTGTTGATGATCTGAAAGCGTATTACACCGAAGCGATTACTTCCCAGCCGGGGCAGGAATCGCCTTCCAGCAGCGTAGTGAATGAGTGGTTCTGGAATGACACCCTGGCCGGCAGGGTGTTGTTTAAGTTGAGGGAGGTCTGCAAAAACAGCAAAAACGGGTTTATGAAACTGGTGGGAAATGTTCTCCTCGTCCCTGCGGAACAGGTGAACAAACGCAAAGCATAGCCATCCCATAACCTTCTTGGAAGTGGCTTCATGATGCCAAACCCGGGCTAACATGAACGTGTTCTTCTGTACCCCAGCTCGGGAAATATCTCCCGGTAAAACCGCTTCAAACTTTTTTCATAGTCCCATTCAGTGGTCAGGGGTCGCCAGCCGATGCCGTCAAGTACAATTCTTCCGAAGGTTCCGTGCATGAAATCAATTTTTTTAAACCGGTTTTTAATAACCTGTGATTCTGATTCTTTCAAAATACACCCGCCGATGGTCGTTGAAATTAATGTAAACATAAACTTGTATTCATCGACATTCTCCGGGAGTTTCAGATCCCCTGTTTCTATGGCTTCACGAATGATGTCCGCATGGATCTCAAACACCTGTTCATTGTTTTTGTTGAGTTCCGCTTGGCGATGTGTTGTTGCCTTTTTCTGGATCTTTTCAACGAGAACATGGAGCCAATCACGAAAATCCTGGTTCAGTATGCCGAAATTCAATGAATGGATGGCATAAATTTTTTCGCGGGGCTTCGCCTCGAATGTCATGACCTTTTCATAATGCTCGATACATCTTGATGATGATTCCACCACCAAAGCGGACATCAGATCTTCTCTATTCGGAAAATACTTGTAAATGGTCGGCTTGGAATACCCGCTGATTTCGGCCAGAAGAGGAAGACTCAAACCGTTAAACCCCTCCTTATTCGAAATTTCTCTTGCTTTTTCCAGCAAAAATTTTTCACGTGTTTTTCTGGCATCGTCTCGAATTTCTCTTTCTCTATCCTGCCAGCTTTTCACCGGTTTAATCTTCTTCATATCCTCATCATCCTGTTAACATAATGACTTTCACAGGTCACACATCATGTTGAAACAGCCGTGTATCCGGAGCTTATTCTTTGGGAATCGTGCAGTATAATCGCGAATCGATTAACGCGTTGGTACGTAAAGGAACAACGGCCTGGTACTTTTTATTCCGGTTCATTTCAATAAATGCATCAATGGAGGGATATTCATAAAGTGCAATCTCATCCCAGTCTTCTTCCCCGATAACCGGCATCAACCCGTTTCCGCGATAAACAGTTCGGGTGATCGCTTTACTCTCCATCAATTCTTTTGTTGCCTCATAATACTTTCTGTATGATTCGGCCCCGCCGTCGGGTTTGAATTTCAGCAGGTTGACCATTACAACGGGGCCTTTGTACCCCTGCGACATGAGTTGTTTGAATTGATCCGGGGTTGGCAGAATATACGGCATTTGTTTTTCCTTTCCGTTTCCTGTACTTTTTATGGTTTTTCTCCGCTAATCTCTATTTTCAATATATATTTTAGCACCGAGCTCCATTGGGTTATCATAAATATGGGATCGTTCATGCCGCACAAGCCTCATGGCTTCCGTCGGACATGTTACGGCGCACGCACCGCATCCGAAACATTTCTCAGGCGCCACTGATGCCTTTTCATTGTCCATTTGAATGGCACCAAAAACGCACCGTTCCATGCACACACCGCATCCTTTGCACAGGTCCCGGTCTACCGTCGATATATAGTTGGCTTTTGATGTACAGTTTTCATTTTTATCTTCAAACCGCGTCATCCCCCTTAAAAGCGAGCAGCAGCACCCGCAGCAGCAACATAGAACCTGATGGTTCGGATCTTTAGAGTTGTCGGTTGTAAAAATCAGCCCCAGTTTTGCATATCGATCAACCAACCGGTGGGCCTCCTCTCGGGAGAGTTTCCGTCCTTCCCCTCTTCTTAGAAAATACTCCCCGAAAAACCCCAGTTGGAAGCAGGATTCTTCAATCGGATACTTCCCCTTACATTCCCTCGTTCCCAGCAGCTCGGTCCTGCCCCTGCAGGGGCAGTCCGTAATGACAATCGGCTCCATGCCATCGTCGATGATGCGGTGGATTTCCTCCGTGTTGACAATCTCGTTGTTATGTTTAACGGACTTGTCGACGGGGACGATCCGCGTCTGGGGTGTTCCGGCATCCGAAGATTCATATCGCTTGTAGAATTTTTCTTCTATAAAAAACCGTTGAAACAACTCCGCACCCTTCTTGCCGAGTTTCTTAAACGCGTTTTTATACTTAAAACCCGTATTCAAGAGATGCGGCATTACCAGAAAAAACGAGTACCCGCCGATGTCATGAATCGCCCCTGTATCGGTCACCCGGTCCAGAACTTTCCTTGTTTCAGCTTCACTCTTTCCCGCCCTCTCGGCAATTTTACCCACAGAAAGAGGCACTAATTCCAGATATTGCGCAATCTCGGCTTCTTCCGGCGTAAACAGGAGTTTTATATATTCCTCGAAGGCCGGAGAAACCTTTCCGTCCTTCATGGGGATGCCCGATGGATATTCCATCATTTTTTCAAGTATTTTCTCATAGGCATCACTGCCGCCTCTCTCCGTCATAACGCCTCCCTGAAATCATAAAAATGTTACAACCTGAATTTTACGCGGATGAAGATCTCAAATTCAGCATATGGTCTCTTAACGCCACATAACGCACGGTGGCAATACCGAGTTGGGGTTTTACCGGCTTCCCGATTTCAATATCAATGAAAATTATTCTCGTCAATATTTAATTAATATTATAAATTATTATTTACTTTAGTTAATTTTTCCGTGACGCACAATATCGGCATATATCTCCAGTATGCGTTCATTGTTTTGGTTAAGGTGCTTTTGACGCTCCGGTCTTGACTTTGTCTGGTGCTTGTCGGTGAAAATGGTGAGCTAATCATTAAAAAGCCTTGTTCAGGATTCCAAACTTCAATGAATGAACGGCCGCCATTTTTCGTGTGCCCCACCCTTGAACGACAGGGAGTCTGTTGGAAATGTCGTGAACCAGGGAGGATTCAACTAAGCTGGAAGCCTGCGAACGGGAAGAAAAGGGATTTTTTCGAACAGAAAAATCTTGACTTCAATAGACGACCGGTCTAATGTGATTTCGTGAATATAAGCGGCCGGTCGTAACCCTGAAAAATGTATCGGATGTGGTGTGTGTGCCATTACCTGTCCGGAAGCATTGAAACTTCATCAGTATAAGCGTCTCGCATCCCCGTTTGCGACATCAATGGCGCTTTACGGAACCATCGCAAAGGACAACAATCGGCTCCGGTCCTGAATATGCACGGCAGGCTGTTGCAAAAGCAAGGCTCGCCTCAATGGTATATTTTTGCGCCTTGATCCTGCATGAGATCGGGGCTTTCATTTTTATATAAGATTCCGGTGGTAATTTTGTGATTTAACAAAAAAGGGAGGCAATACGAGTATGAGTAAAGAAGTATACAAGCAATTACTGGAAGTCATGAAAAAGCGGGGTGGAGGATACGCCGGTGCGGATATCCCTGAATTTTACGAAATGGTGGAAGTAATGTTCACCCCCGAAGAAGCTGAAGTGAACAATGCCATGCCCGAAGGGCCTTTTACCGTAAAGGACATGGCAAAAAAGATGGGAAGAAGCGAAGAGGATATGGAAAGTATCCTTGAGGCAATGGCGAACAAGGGGCTTTGTTTTGCCCTGAAAGTGGAGACGACCCAGTTTTATCAGGGAGCGCCATTTATGCCCGGGATTCTGGAATTTCAGCTCATGCGCGGGACAAAGACTGAAAGGGACAAACAACTTGCCAGGCTCATGTATGATTATAAAAAAGCATTTGAAGCTGTTGAGGGTCCACCTAAAGAAAAGTTTCCCACCACAAGGGTCATCACGGTGGACAGGGCCATTGAATCCGACAGCACCGTCCACACCTATGATCAGGTTCAAACCATTATCGACAAATCCGATCCCATCGCTGTGAGCACCTGTTTCTGCCGTCATTCTGCAGACTTGCGCGGTGAAGATCTCCATGGAATGCCCAAGGATGTCTGCATGCAGTTCGGCCTGCAAGCCCAGTATTCCATTGACAGACTGGGAGCAAAGAAACTGACCAAGGAAGAGGCCAGAGAAATCCTGAACCGTTCGGAAGAGGCCGGTCTGATCCACATGAGCCAAAATGTGGCCGAAGGTGTCGGTTTTATCTGCAATTGTGACCGCTGGCATTGTGTTGTCGTCCAAAACGCCCTTAAGCAGCCCAAGCCCGGGGAGGGATTTAATTCGGGTTTTGAACCCCGATTTGATGCTGAATTGTGCACGGCATGCGAAACCTGCATTGAGCGATGCCCTGCCGAAGCCCTTGCCATGGACCCGGATGATGTGCCGAAAGTTAACCTTGACAGGTGCTTTGGATGCGCTGTTTGTGCAACCGGCTGTCCGACGGAGGCAATCGCCATGGTCAACAAACCCGGATTTACAGCACCGCCTGCGGATGCGCAAGCATTGAAGGAGGCCTTGAAAGTTTCCATGTCTTAGCATATTCAGGGAAACGTCTACTGAATCTGCAAGCAGTGCCGAATCGGCTTAAATGCGACGTTTTGATCACAGGTGACGATATCAAAAACCGTATGCCAAGGATACGGCTGCCCTTTTTAAACTGCATTTAAAATCTGCGGTATCACTCAAACACCCGATGATCCCACTCTGGTATTGAATCTTATGGCTGAAAATGATAATTTGAACAAATATCAAAGATCCTATGGAAATTAAAGCAGTCATGAAATTGAATCGGAAGCGGTTTAAAAACCTTTCCGTCAATGGCCATGCTCAATCTCTTAAAACCCCATACCAGGAGCAATGAGAAATGACACGAAATTCAATAACCGTATTTTTAATGGGACTCATTCTCTTATCATGGACTTTTTATCTTCCGGATGTCACCGCAACAGAAGAGAAAAAACCGAATATTGTTTTGATACTGCTTGACAACACCGGCTGGGGGGACTTTGGTGCTTACGGCGGCGGCGAATTAAGAGGCGCCCCATCGCCCAATATCGACAAGCTGGCTCAGGAAGGACTCCTCCTGCAGAATTTCAACACCGAACCCCAGTGCACCCCCAGCCGTTCGGCCCTGATGACGGGCCGATTCGCCATTCGCAGCGGAAACCAGAGCGTCCCCATTGGTTTGCCTTATTATGGCTTGGTCCCATGGGAAATCACCATTGCCGAATTGCTGTCAGACGCGGGATACGCCACCGGCGCTTTCGGGAAATGGCATTTGGGCAAGACAGCGGGCCGCTTCCCCACGGACCAGGGATTTGATGAATGGTACGGCATTCCAAACAGTACGGATGAATCTGTTTGGAATTCACCCCAACAAATCGTGGACATGACGAATGTTTCAGATCTTGAAGTTTCTGTTCCGAGCTCGGAACTCCCATGGATTATGGTAAGCCGAAAAGGACAAGAACCGGAAAAACTGAAAAAATATGACCTTGAACAACGCCGATTAATCGATGCCGAAATCACCCGCCGGGCCATTGATTTCATGAAAAAGAGCCATAAAACAGGGAGGCCGTTTTTCGCCTATATCCCATACACGGCCATGCATTTCCCTACCTATCCACACCCTGATTTCATCGGAAAATCAGGGTGCGGGATGTATGCGGACATGCTGATGCAGACGGATCATTACGTCGGCCGGTTGTTAAACGCGATTAAGGACATGGAGATCGAACCGGACACGCTCGTTATTTTCACGGCTGACAACGGCCCGGAAACTGCAGACCTCGGTGATGGCCATATGAACGGCTGGACCGGACCGTGGGCGGGAACCTATTTTACTGCTCTCGAAGGAGGCCTGCGCGCGCCTTTCATCGTACGCTGGACCGGAAAAATCCCCCCGGGCGGCAAGAGTAATGAAATCGTTCATATTGTAGACCTGTTCCCGACCCTTGCAAAGATAGCCGGTGTGAAAGTGCCGTCGGACCGGCCCATCGACGGCATAGATATGACGGATTTCTTTTTGGGCAAAAGAAACGGTTCAGGCAGGGAAGGCTTTCCGATTTTCGTCGGAAATGATTTGTATGCCATTAAATGGCGCAACTGGAAAGTCCATTTCATCTGGCAGGAAACCAAATACGGTCCCAAGAAAATCTATTCCACCGTACCAAAGGTGGTCAACCTCATCACCGATCCACGCGAGGAGCGGCAGGTGGCGGAGCCGTACAACAATTGGGTGCAATATCCCTTTATGAAAATACTTGCGCACTTCCAGCAAAGTGTAAAAAAATATCCGAATGTTCCATTGGGAGCGCCGGACGCTTACTTGCCGCCCAAGTAAAACGTGGCCCATTCATAAACGGCATCTTTTTGCCCGGAACTGCGTTTTCGCTCTTTTGAAACCCTCGAAACAGCGCGCTGTTCCCGCGGTTTAAAAATCGCCCGGGCCTTGGCGCTGAACCAAAATCTGCCGTTTATGGATGGACCCTGCGTAGAACCGGAACAGGAACATCCCGGGAAAACGTCTGCCCTGCTGCCGTAATCCGCAGAATTGTAAAACAGGGCATTTTGATGTCTCTTTTTCTTCTGTTTTCTTAACCCCGGGGTTCATTCAGCTTTTTCAATAACCAAGCCATATTCTGCCCCAGGGTTTTCATGATGTTGAGACCTTCTTCATCTTTTTCCACATCCCCCGGATTCAGGCCGATGGACATATTCCAGTAACATGAACCGGGAACGATCATCTGGTTGTACAGAAAAAAGTGGTTCAAAGCATCAAACGTCGTAACGCTGCCCGCCCTTCTGACCGCCACAACACCGGCTCCGACTTTTCGTTTGAACAAAAAGCCATTTGCACTGGATACGAGTCCTGCGCGGTCAATCATTGCCTTCATTTCAGCGGTAACATTGGAAAAATAAGTCGGCGAGCCGAAAATGATACCGTCCGCCCCGATCATTTTCTCAATGCATTCATTCAACCCGTCATCCTTTACAGCGCAACGTTGGTCCCGATTTTCAAAACATTTATAGCATGCGATGCATCCTTTTATCTTTTTCCCGGCAAGCTGCACCAGCTCGGTTTCCATCCCTTCCCGTTCAAGTTCCTTGAACATGTAATTGATAAGAATACCGGTGTTACCTTTCTTTCGCGGACTTCCGTTAAATGCAACGACTTTCATCTTTTTCTCCTCCTATGTAAGGTCCTCATCAATTTTCATGCAGGATCCGGGTATTGTTTTCGTTGGGAGCGGCTTTAAAAAATCATCGGTCGAGAGACATCATATGAATCCCGGTGTCAACCATCCCTCGCATTTAAGGTAAGACAAATGGAATCAAACGTTGACTAACCAAAAACAGCCCCATAGTCAATAAAAAGCCGACATAAATGTAAAATCAGTCGGTTATCAGTATTTGCGATATTTTGGGCGGACAATTGATATTGACATTCAATGATACTTTTTGTATTATTTTTAATTCATAATATTTTCCCAAACCCCGCCCGAAACGGCATCATCTTTTATGCTAATGCTTTTCCGGTAACGCCATCATGGTGATATCTCGGACAACCAAAAAAAAATCCGTTCTTTTAAGGTTTTACGAAGAGTTAAATGATTTTCTGCCTGCGGAAAAAAGAAAGAAATCGTTTTCCGAAAGAATCGAGGGTACAAAATCCGTAAAACAGGTCATCGATGCATTCGGCATCCCGGATTCTGCCGTAGACCTTGTTCTGGTCAACGGCCATTGTGTCCCGTTTTCCCATATCATCAAGGACGGGGACAGGATTTCCGTTTATCCGAAATTCGAATCTTTTGATATTTCAACCGTAACGAAACTAAGGGAAAAACCATTACGACGTCTTGATTTTGTTCTCGACGTACATCTTGGAAAACTCGCCAAATATTTACGACTGTTGGGTTTTAACACCCTGTATCATAACAGCTATTCAGATCATCAGATTATCCTTCTGTCCGAGAAAACCGGCCGGATCATATTGACAAGGGATAAAGCGCTTTTAAGATCAAAGCAGGGCTCAAGGGGGTATCTGGTAAAAACCACGGATCCTGATAAACAGATTATAGAAGTTATTGATCGCTTCGATCTGTTATCCTCAATCAACCCGTTTTCCATCTGCCTGTCATGCAATTCAAATGTTCAAAAAGCTGAAAAACAATGGGTAAAAGATAACATCAGCCCCGATATCCTTTCCCAGTATAACGAATTCACGTTCTGTACCGGCTGTGGAAAGGTTTTCTGGAAAGGCTCCCACCACCAGGCCATGACCCGGTTTATTGAAAAAATAAAGACGCAGGTCCAAAACCCCGCCGGTTTTCAGGACCCGTCATGACAATTTTTTCAATAAAATCAGACATGGCAATGTA
>CAYLRU010000046.1:0-21145 GCA_964386565.1 uncultured Desulfobacteraceae bacterium
AATTTAAGGTGAATCATCACCGGATCTTCCAGGAATTCCGAAAATCCTTCCGATTGTCCGTCAAATCGGCCGATTCGGGAAAGTTCTGCAGCGAATTCCGTGACCTTTGCCGCCGGAATCGTAAGGGTCATGAAACATTCGGGATAGGGAGACCGGGTTTGTTTGACGGATATGACCTTGCCGCCCAACCGGGCCGTTAATGTTTCTATGTTGTCGAGCGCTTTGTCCATCGGGGTGTACGGCCGTTGGGCATTTTTATCTTTACCGGACCGTTCATTTTCAATAACATCGACAGCCTCTTCTTTTTTCATGTCCGAATTGCCGGGAGACGTGCCGGCAAGACTTTCGTATTCCGCTGTTTTTGATTTTTGAAGCACCGGTGTTCCTGATCCTTCGACATAGGTCGAACTCACCGTTAAAACCCATTGGATGGTTTTTGGGGTCTTTCTTTCGACAGGCTCGGAAACTGCGGCCATGCCCAAACCGGTTTGCTCTTTTACGAAATCCGTTTTTTTCTGAAGAACTATGTCCGGCTGACCTTTCTGGGGTACCGCAGGCGGAGGAGCCGGTTCCACCGCAGGCAGTTCGCCCATATCAGACGACAAAGGCGAATCAACGGGTTTCTTTTCCGGCTTCTCAACATTTTCCATTTGCCGGGTGGTTTGAGTTTCTGTTTTACGGTCCGGTAGTAGGGCCTTATCGGGGCGCTCCACTTGAAGTACAAATAGAACTGCAACGGCCACTGCTGTTGCCGTTGCAAATCCAAATGGGATTTTCATGCCAAAGGGAGTAAAAAGGGATTTGAAAAATTTGTTAAGTCCGGACTGGCTGTTCATTTTCTTGTGGAGCTGGAATACAAAATCGTCCGGAGCCTTGATTGCCTGCTCGGTTTTAAGTTCGGCAATAACTGCAGTCAACGTGTCAAGTTCATTTCTACAGGCCGGGCATATGGTAAAATGCGCATCTATCGCCGACCGCGTATTCTCCTCCAGACGGTTGTCGATATATTCGGACAGGCGTTTTTGTACTTCTTCACATTTCATCAAATGACTCCGCCAAGCTTTTCCTTTAGTTTCTGTCTGGCCCGGGCAAGCCTGGATTTTACCGTGCCCGGGTTCAATCCCGTGACGGCAGCGATTTCCTCATAGGTCAATCCTTCCATATCCCTCAGGATCAAAACCGCCTTTTTATCCCCGGATAATGTATTGACGGCCTGTTGAATGATTCGGGACCGTTCCTTTTTTTCCAGCTCGATTCCCGGAGACCCGGATTCATCCGAAAGCTCGACGGTGATGTTACCCTTTTGCGAGTGAAGGGAGTCGGATTTTTTTTTAAAACGAAAATCCAGAGATTTGATCCGGTTCCGGCAGATATTCACCGCAATACGATAGAGCCATGTTGAAAATTCGGACTCAAACCTGAATTTTTTTACCGACCCGAATACCTTGATAAATACGTCCTGGGCCAGGTCATTGGCCTCATGGTAGTCGCCGACAAATCGATAACACAGGTTAAACACTCGGTCCTGGTGGCGGACCACCAGCCTGTCAAAGGCTTCAGCATCACCGGATAGAAACGAACGGATCAACGTTGCATCGTCAACCGATGTCTCGCCGGGATCTGTGTTATTGTTTTCCGTCATTCCATTAGACAATTATCGATTAAAAAAGTTCCCTCAAGGAAATGATAATCCCGTGTGATGGGCCAGCTCTTTTAAGGCCTGGTCCTCGTTAAGTACCTTTATGGTTTTCAGGCCCATGGCTTTTGCCGGTTTCAGGTTTACTCCCAGGTCATCCAGAAAAACGGTCTGCTCAGCCAGGACATTCATGCGGGACAATACAATCCGATATATTTCCGGATCCGGCTTCCGGATCCCTTCCTTGCTCGATTCCACGACCACATCAAACATTTCCATGATTTCCCGGATCCGGGCGGCCTTTTTATCGGTTTCCGCCATTGCCGGTCCCTCACCCAACCGCATGTTGTTGGTAATGCAGCCGAGGATAAACCGGCGTTTACACTTTCTTAAGGCATCAACCATTCTGGGTCTTATCTCCCCGGAAAGCAATTCCAGAACCTTTGTTCCGGGGATGGGATACCCGGCGGCCCGTGTTTCTTCCTCGAATTTTTTATCAAATTCCGCCAGGGATATCCGGCTGCTTTCAAACAGGGCCCAGGCGTTGGATTGTGGATTGGTGGCATTGATTCGCCTGATAAAATCCTTTGGGATATTGTTTTCTTCTTCAAACCGGTTGAACGCTTCAAACGGGCTTGAGGTGATAACGCCGCCGAAGTCCCACAATACTGCTTTTATCATGATTCAAATACCTGCTTGCTATAAAGGCTGAAAGCGCAGAAATCAAAGGGACGGAAAAGAACCGTGACTTTGCCCCCATGGTTTCAGCTTTCAGCATCGAGCATTAATTTAAATAACCTTGTTCTTTTCACTGGCCTCAACAAAATACGGCTCAGGCGGAACGATTCTCCTGCCTGACAGGTAACCACCGGCGCCGTAAACTTCCTTTACCTTGATGAGGCCCACGGACTTTACGCCGAACACCGGGTCGTACTTCAGGGCGGGATGCTCGGTAAACGCCTCGAAAAAGGGGCCTTCGGATATGAATTCGACGAATTCCCCTTTCACCTGGTAGGAAACACCGGGATCCGGGGCATATACGTTTACGGCCACCTTCCGGGTTTCCATGAGATTTTTCGGTGTTTTAACGCCCATGAGATTGGCATAGACCAGGGTTTCATCATCAGCGGCAATCAGGGAAGAGATGAGAACCACATTGGGCGTGCCGTCTTTATCCACGGTGGCCATGAATTTTATTGCGGACAGATCATTAAATTTTTCAATTACCTTGGCCGGCATTTTTGCCATAATGTTCCTCCAATTCTAATTGCAGGTGACGACAATGGTGTTATTGAGCATTTTTGAAATAATTTCGGAAAGTGCCTCCATTTTTTCCTTGATCGGAGGCGGCAGTCCTTCCGCCAGAGGATACATCATGCCCAGTCCCTTGTATTTTGCTTCCCCCAGGCGGTGATAGGGCAGCAGGTCCACACGTTCGACAGAGGGGAGTTCCTTAATGACGGCACCCAGGCCCGTGATATTGCCAGGTGTATCCGTATAACCCGGTATGACGGGAATCCTGATCCACATGGGGATCCCCAGGTCGGAAACATACCGGGCATTTTCCAGGACCGGGGCAAGATCGACACCGGTATATTCCTTGTGAAGCCCCGGGTCCGCCACCTTGAGATCGTAAAGAACCAGATCCGAATATGCCAATACGGATTTAAGATTTTCTGTCTTTACAAATCCGCAGGTGTCCAGTGCCGTATGAATTTTCAGCGCTTTGCAGGCTTTGAAAAACTCCCGGGCGAATTCCCACTGAAGACAGGCTTCCCCGCCGCTTAAGGTGACCCCACCGCCGGATTTTGAGTAAAAAATCCGGTCTCTCTTCACCGTGTCCACGGCTTCCGTCACCGTGATATCCTTTCCAGAGATTTCCCTTGCATTATTCAGACATGCGTCGACGCAGGCGCCGCAAAGCCTGCACCTCTTCGGGTCTGTTACCAGTCCGGCCTCTGTTGCGGCAATGGCTTCGTTTGGGCATGCCTCAATACAACGGCGGCATTCCTGGCATCTGCTTTCAATCCACATGACCTGGAACGCGGGGCTTAATCCTTCGGGATTATGGCACCATGCGCACCTCATGGGGCATCCCTTAAGAAAAATCGTTGTTCTCAGGCCCGGGCCGTCTTCCGTGGAACATCTTTGAATATTGAATATGTGAGCTGTTTTTTCCATAAGAAATCACAAGTCCTGCTGGGTCCGGGCGATGACTTCGTCCTGCAAGGATTTTCCGATGCTCGTAAAATAGGCGTTATACCCCGTGATGCGGACCAGGAGATTTTCATAATCCCTGGGATTTTTCTGTGCCGCCTTGAGGGTCTCTCGGCTGATGATATTGGTTTGAAGGGCGGTTCCTCCCAGTTCTTCATAAGCCCGCAACAGGGCGGCGAACTTCATTCGATGCTCTTCGTCCCGCAGCATGGCCGGATTAAAAGTCACCGTGTATGATGCGCCGTTGGGAATGACGTCGAATCCAAGCTTGGTGACCGAGTGAAACGCCGCCGTAGGACCGGATTTGTCCATGCCCTGAACCGGGGCGACGGCGTTTGACAAAAACTGCCCCCTTGTTCTTCCATCCGGGGTACTCGCCGTCGTGGGCCCCATGTTAATGAAGTAATTCCAGGACAGATAGCCGGCCCTGTATTTTCTGCCGGTAACAGGGGATGAATATTTGGGCACTTCCATGGCCCAGAACCGAGAGACTTCCCGGGCGATATCATCGGCATAATCATCGTCATTACCGAACTTGGGGGCTTTAAGCAGCATTTGCCGGAGCTCCGCCTTATCCTGAAAATCGGTTTTAACCGCCTCAATAAGCTCTGCCATGGATATTTTTTTATCATCGAACACCAGCTTTTTAATGGCAATAACCGAATCCGCGGCCGTGGCAAACCCCACGCCTTCCATGGTGATAAAGTTATATATCGCGCCTCCCATATTGACGTCTTTGCCCTTTTCCATGCATCCTTCAACGAGCATGGATAAAAACGGGACAGGTTCGTAGACACCCCGCAGGGTATCGGAGATATTATACGCCTCAACGGCCAGCTCGATTATTTTTTTTGTCTGGGCAAAATAGGCTGCTTTAAAGTCATCAAAAGAAGTAAACGTTGTGGGGTCAGGGGTGTTTTCCCCGATCTGGTCTCCCGTGAGCATGTCTTTTCCCTGGTTTAAGGTAAATTCCACTGCCTTTGCCAGGTTGATATTCACATCCACGGTACCGGACCGGTCTTTTCCCTGGGCGGTATTTTCGAGGCATCCCACCACGCCGTAATCCACGGCGTCCTCATGGGACAGCCCGGCTTTTTTTAAGGCCTTTATGGACATGGAATCAAAGTTCAGCAAAAAAGGGCTTCCCTGGGTTCGGCTGATATCATCGATGAGCCGATCCAGAAACCAGTCCGGCGTATTGGCATGAATCCTGACATTGAGCTTGGGCTCCAGCAGATTCATTTCCATGTTGACATCCAGGATCAAGGTTGTCAGATCGTTGGTGAGGTCTTCGCCGTTGGGTCCTTGCCCACTCAAGGTGATCAACTGGCCGAATCCGGCGTTGATGCCGTTTTTGCCGCTGGTGGTGCCGAATGCATCGTAAGCATAATTATGCCGGATATTAAAATTCATCAGGAGTTCTTTTGCTTTTTCAACGGTGAGCTTTCCTTCCTCGATGTCTTTTTTGTAGTAGGGATACATGTATTGATCGAAACGACCGTAAGATGTTCCGGGGCCTGGATAGGATTCCGCAAACATCACCAGGGCATGGGTAAACCAAACAGACTGCAGTGCCTCATGAAAGGACCGCGGCGGATGATAGGGAACCCGGTCGCAGATATCGGCAATTTCCAGTAACTCTCTTTTCCTGTCCCCGTCCTTTTCCTGTTCAGCCATCTCCCTGGCTTTTAATGCATAGCGTCGGCTGAAAATTTTTGCTCCCTCGATGCAGATCAGCACGGCATTTAAAAAGTCTTTTTTCTCCCGTAGGTGAGACTTTTTTAAATGCGCCTTGGCCTCTGCCTCAATCCCGATCAACCCTATTTCAAGGGCTTTTTTATGCCCCGGGATCAGGTGCCCCTGGGTGGCGCCGCAGTTTAAAACGCCGGTCTTGATGTAATAGGCGACTTTTTCTATGAATGCGTCTTCCTGTTCCTTCCATTGCTTTGCTTCCTCTTCATTTAAACAGTTGGACAACAGGGTGGCGTGATGGGCCCCGACAATCAGGTCTCCGTCCAGAATATAAGTAGGATGAATTTTCAATGCTTCCCTGAAAAAAACGGCATGCCGGACAACGATGGGAAGATCAAAGAAATCATCGGGCAGGTCCAGTTTCCGGGCAAAGGCCAGCGCGCTTTCTCCAAAGGCCTTCAGACGGGGAACAACATCCGGGGCAATGGTCAGTTCATGTCCGCTGAGAACGCTGTCCCAGGGAGTGCCGGTTGTGTAAGGGATGGATTCATTCCTGAAATAGGGACGGTTTTCAGCGTCCATATATTCATCTCTCAACCGCTTGATTCGAGGCGGCAAGTCCTCGGAAGGCCGCCATATGGCGACGGGTTCTGCCATGATCTACCTCCTTTTTTTGGGTTTACCGGATATCGGGTATCGGATTTTTGTGAATAAATTCATACCAGATGCCGAATATACCTTCAATTATGATTTAAGGCTTCTTTTTCATGTCGAAAACAGTTTCTTCAAACAGCCCGGCTCTTTTTCCCGGGACCCATTTGATAAAAACCACCGGCACATGGCGAACCGGATGACTCTGGCTGTATCGGTCATCGGGAACCTGGTTTTATTTTCCGGTTTTGTCCGGTTCCATTGTTGCCGGCTTGATTCATGATCGGTTTCACAATTATGATGCAACGTTTATCCCCATCATTATCATGGTGCTGGTATCCGTTGTTTGCTGTTTTATCATGACATTGCCGAAGAAAAAAACAACGGTGGAATTATTCCAGTCCAACAACGGCTGAAAGCGTGGGCCCGATTTCATCGTTTATAACCAGATCGGCAATGGAATCCAGCGATGTGGGGTCCCGGTTGATGATGACCAATCCGGCACCGTTTCGTTTGGCAAGGTCCGGAAATCCGGCTGCCGGGTAGACAACCAGAGATGACCCGATGGCCAGAAACAGGTCGCAGGCCAGGGTTTCTTTTTCCGCAGCCCGGACTTCGGCAACCGGCATGGCCTGTCCGAAGGAAATGGTCGCTGTTTTGACAATACCGCCGCACGCATCGCAAACCGGAAGGGTTTCGTCTGTTTCGAACGCCTTTCTAATATCATCGAGTTCAAACCGTTTGCCGCAATCCAGGCAAGCAGCATAGGTGGCGTTGCCGTGAAGTTCGATCACCTTTTCATCCGGAACACCGGAAAGCTGGTGAAGTCCGTCCACATTCTGGGTGATGACCGAAGAGACTTTGCCCGATTGGACCAGCTTGGCCACTGCCAGGTGCCCCTTGTTCGGCCTGGCCGTTTTCATGACCGAATCCGAGGCGAATTTTCGACGCCAGGATTCTCTTCTCATTTCCTCGGATGCGATAAAATCCCTGAAGTCGATGGGTTTATATTTGGTCCAGATTCCCCCCGGACTTCTGAAATCAGGGATACCCGACTCGGTGCTGATCCCTGCACCTGTAAATACGACAGCCCGACGGCTGTTATCGATCATGGCCTTTAGCCGCTCGGTGTCCGTTGGGTTCGTACTCATGTCAAGCCTCCTTTGAAATATATTCACCGTCCTTCTCAACGTTGTCAAACACCCCTGCACCTGAATTATAATTCATCCCGGATATGGTCCGGCATGGGACCGGCCCAGTCATATGTCAGGTCACCGATGATCTTTTTTTCTTCCAGGTCCGCAATTTCCTCTTCTGTCAGACCGATGACGTCTCTATACACATAATCGTTGTCTTCTCCGAGCATGCATGGCGGATGGGTGACCTTCAGGGGTGTTTTGCCGAATTTCCAGGGAAACCCGGGGTAACGATAGGTTCCGATGTCAGCACCCGTGATGGTATGAAAAAACCCCCGTGCGTTCAACTGGGGATCCATGTAGCTGTCCCGGGGATCCTCCACCGGACCGGCCGGTACCCCATGCTCCTGAAGCACGTAAAAAAGCTCGAAATTGTCCCTGGCCCGGGTCCATCTTGAGATATGGGCATCAAATTCATCGTGGTGTTTTCGACGGCTCTCCACTGTTGAAAACTTCTCATCCTTCGCCCAGGCGGGATTTCCCATGGCTTTGCACAACCCTTCGAATTCCGCGTCGTTATGGATGGTAATATTGATCCATCTTTCACCGCCGTAAATAACCGTATCCAGGGACGATTCCGGTCCCCGGCAGGGATAGCAGCCCTGGACGGCGGTGGGATGGCGGTTTCCTAAGGTCCTCTGGTTACGGTTGTTCCAGGCGGCATCCATGTAAATCTCGGCGAAATGGTGAATCAAAGTTTCCATTTGGGCAAAATCCACCCATTGCCCCTTTCCGGTCTTCTCCCGGTGAATCAGCCCCATAATCGCACCGAAAACCGCCATGGGCACTGCCGCGGAATCCATGTGAAACCGGAATGTATTATGATACGGGTGCTCATCATCATCATACCCCCGTATCCACTCTTCGCCGCCAAGGGCCTGGTGCATGGCACCCCATCCCACATAGTTCATATAAGGGCCGTTTCTTCCCCATGCCGGCATGTTGATGCAGATCAATCCCGGATTCACGTCAAGCAGGGTTTTATGATCCAGTCCCAGATGCTCCATGGCCGTTGAACTGTTATTTTCCAGAAAGATATCGCTTTTTTTGATGAGCCTTTTAAAGACATTTTTTCCTTCTGGTTTTGATATGTCGATGCAGCACGAAAGTCTGTTCCATAAAGCCCTGGTATAAAACGATGCCCTGTTCCAGGGCCGCAGACCTGGTTTTCCCTCGGGAAAATTGGATCTTCCCGCCGGTCTTTCCAATTGATTTTCAGTGGGCCACATGATAAAACCGCGGCTGAAATCCGGCGGATGATGAGGGTTATCGATATGGATGACTTCCGCTCCCAGACTCCCCAGGATCCAGGCGGTAGTAGGCCCCGCCCAGATGACGCCCAGATCCACGACCCGGATGCCTTCTAAGGGAAGTTTGGATTCAACGGTTTCCTCTTTCCGGTCCGATATTTCGATTTCAGTTCTCTTCTTAAGCGATTTAAAGACTTCCTCGTTGTGCTGTCCCAGAAGGGGTGCCGGCATCCGAATCTTCCATTGTGTCAGCTCCATATGGATGGGATCACCGGGATAGACCTGTTTCCCGGACACCGGGTGTTCCACTTCCACCCAAAACTCTCTTTCCTTAAACTGGGGGCTTTCAAGAGCATCCTTCGGGGTGTTGATCGCCATGCAGAAGTATTTTTCCTTCTGGCATGCTTCCATGATCTCCTCCTTGGTGTGGTCCATGCACCAGTCATACCATATGGCGTCAACGATGGGCTTATTTTCTTCCACATTCAACACGTCATCAGGATAACTGAACATTTCTCCCAGCTCAGGAAATAGCCTGACAAAACGGTCCCAGAACATGATTCCCCCGGCTGCCCGGACAAATCCGTCCTTGCAGGGAAAAACGCCTGATGGGGTGATGTCCGACGCCACCTCACGGGGATCGAGCCGGCCCACCACGTTGGATGTCATGGTCATTCCTGAATAGGCAAAGGAAACCAGGTTGGTGGTTTTATGGTCCGTGTCCGATGCCAGCACTTCCTGCATGGATACATCGATACATTGTCCGATTCCGCTGTGCCGTCTCAGCCAATATGCCGCAAGCGCGGCCACCGCCGCCATGTGTCCCACCTGGTACTGCAGGCAGTCACCGCCGAGCTTTAGGGGATGGCGACCGGGAATGCCCGAGGAATACATGTCATGGCCGATGCCGGACAACACCAGTTCCGATACTTTAAAGTCTCTGTAAGGGCCGGTTTGTCCGAAATTGGAAATGCGGGTCATGATCAGACCGGGATTGATCTGTTTCAAGACGTCATAGGAAAGCCCCAGTCTCTCCATGACGCCGGGGCTGAAGCTTTCAACAAGAATATCCGCATCCGCTGCCAGAGCTTTAACGGTGTCAATACCGTCTTTGCTTTTCAGATCAAGGGTGATGCCGCGTTTGTTTACATTCAGGTTGGAAAACAGCAGGCTTTTTTCCGGGTGGGGGTCATCGTTTAAAAAGGGACCGATCTTTCTTGCCGGGTCACCGTCCGGCGGTCGTTCGATTTTTATCACATCTGCGCCAAAATCGGCAAACATCTTGGTACAGTAAGGACCTGCAATGTACCATGTCAAATCCAAAACCTTAATGTCGGCTAATGTCTGTTCTTTCATTTTCCCCTTTTTCCCTGTTTTATAATTCAGACGTTAATACAGTACTTTCTCTTCTGTCAATTTGTTGATCTCGTCCTGGCTCATGCCGATAAGTTCACCAAAAACATAATTATTGTGCTCTCCGGCAAACGGTGCGCGACTACGGATTTTTCCGGGTGTTTTGCTCATTTTCCATAGAATGCCGTCATATTTTTTCCCATCCATGTCCGGATCCGGATGTTCGATTTCTTCAAAAAAACCCCTTTCATTCAAGTGGGGATCTTCCGTAAGGCCCCGGTTGCTCAGCGTGGGAAAGGCGGCGACCCCTTCTTTCTGAAGCATGCGGGTCACCTCGTAATCCGTATGGGTTAATGTCCAAGCTTCGATATGCCTGTCCAGTTCGTCCTGGTTTTTCCAGCGACTCAAGGAATCCGCAAACTTTTCATCGGCTGCCCATTTCGGGTTTCCCATCACCTTTACCAGGGCCTGCCATTCCGCGTCCGTTTTTACGGCAATGGTCACCCATTTTAAATCCCCGCCGGCACACTTGTAAGCATTATGCGGCGCCATATATTCATGACGGTTTCCCCGGCGGACCCGGATATTGTTGTTTAAGGTGTAATCCATGATGTTCTCCGGAGAAATGCCGATCATGCCTTCCCATTGGGAAAGGCCGATGTATTGTCCTTTACCCGTCTTTTTCCGGTAATACAGGGCACTGAGCGTGGCAAACGCGGCGTGGTGAGCCCCAACCGGGTCACCCCAACTGATGTTGATGGGGTGAGGTGCATTTTCCGGATAACCGGTAATATGGGCCAGGCCGCTGATGTAAATCTGGGGTCTTCCGTACATCACATAGTCTTTGTAAGGACCGTCAGAACCAAAAGCGGTCAGTGCCACGTATATGATATCGGGGTTGATTTCTTTTACCGATTCATAATCCAGGCCGTATTTTTTCATCACGCCCCTGGAGAAATTTTCCACCAGCACATCACTGATTTTAATAATTTCCTTTGCCAGTTCAACGCCCCGGGAAGTGGTCAGGTTGATGGTTACCCCGAGCTTGTTGCGGTTCAACCAGTTATAGTATCCTGAATTATTGGGAGTGGGCATGGCATCTTTCGGCCAGGGGGGAAGCCCCCTGATCACGTCCATTTTTCTCTGGCTTTCTATCTTTATCACCCGGGCGCCCATATCTGCCAGGGTTCTGCCGAAATGCGGGCCGGCCCATGCCTGGCCGAAGTCGACTACTGTAATGCCTTCAAGAGCCATTTTATTCATCATGCGTCTCCTTTCTCCAAGTTTATATGACGCCGGACTGGCTTAATTTTAACAGGTCTTGTTTGGAGTACCCAAGCCGGTTTACCAGAATTTCTTCATTGTGCTCTCCCAGCAGCGGTGCACGGCGCTTGATTTGCCAGGGTGTCTCGGACAAACGGTACGGCGATCCGGGATATTTGGCGGTACCCATAACCGGATGTTCGATTTCCACAAAATACTTCCTCTCCGCCAAGTGGCGGTCATTCACCACTTCCTCGGCGGTGTACGCCGGCGCCAGGGGTACATGGGCGGCCTGGCACA
Organism: uncultured Desulfobacteraceae bacterium; assembly: GCA_964386565.1. Classification (GTDB taxonomy): domain Bacteria; phylum Desulfobacterota; class Desulfobacteria; order Desulfobacterales; family UBA5616; genus CAYLRU01. The sequence goes on from CAYLRU010000046.1 coordinate 11,559, forward strand.
TTTCGAAAATTTCCTGTTTGGTCCGTTCCATGGTCCATTCGGACATCAACGGAATCAGCGCATCCACATAGTCCGCACGGGTAAACCGGTTTTCAAAGAGCTCTGAATCGTTCCACTCAGGATTGCCCATGAGATTGACGAATTTATCATACTGATGGTCTTCCACGCACATTAAAAAGATATGCCCGTCCTTGCAGGGAAGGGGACATATGGGCTGAACCACGGGATGTGATACACCGCCCACCTCATTTTCCGCCAGTACCCAGTGCTGAATACTCGACTCATTCTGACCGGCCATGACTTCAAAAATGGCGATATCGATATGCTGGCCGGTAAAAATTTCATCCCTGGCATGGACGGCGCACATGGTCGCTACAGCGGCGGCCTGGGCTGTTCCGAACTCCGATTGCCTTCCCCCGGCCTTTATCGGCGGGGGCACTGGTTCTTCAAAGCAAACCGTGCTGATAAATCCATAACCGCTTCCCTGATAAGTATTTAATTCAAATGCCTTGTAATCCCTGTAAGGCCCGGTCTGACCGAAGGGGGTGATGGAGGTCATAATGAGTCTGGGGTTGATCTTTTCAAGAACGTCATAGGTGAGCCCGAGCCGTTCCATCTCTTTCGGGGCATGATTTTCGATGAGAATGTCCGTATCCTTTATCAGTTCAAGAAAAATGGATTTCCCTTTAGCCGTTTTCGGATTCAGGGTGATGCCCAGCTTGTTTGTATTCAGGTAGGCAAACAGGCCGCTTCTTTCAATTCCGGGTGTATTTCCGGCAAAGGGCTCTGCTTTTCTGGCCGCATCTCCTGCGGCGGGATCTTCGATTTTTATCACTTCCGCGCCGAGATCCGCAAACATCTTTCCGCAGTAAGGGCCTGAAACCATGTTTGCAAATTCCAGAACTTTCAATCCGGATAAAGCTTGATCAGGCATGAATCCCCTCCTTAAGGTAAGTGCAATTCATAACATGGGATTAAAGTAACCAAACAACGCGTTAAACGCGAACAATTTAGAAAAAGTCACGTCAACGTGACAGCGGTATAAAATAACGTATTAAACGGGGAACGTTTTATACGGGTATATGGCAATTAATTTTATGTCAGCCCGGTAAAAATGTCCTGAAAAAGCCCGGCTGCCAAACGCATTATTGGCCGATGACGACCGTGTTTCATCACTCCTGTTTTTTTTCTCCAGCTCCTTTTTGATCATCTTTTCAAAACCCTGGAGACTCCTTACTTTGAGCCGTTTGCCGTTGATAAAAACCGTTGGTGTTCCCCGGACACCGGCTTTTTTACCGTCGGCCATATCTTTTTCAATCCTGTCTCTGATTTTTTTTGAATCCATATCACTTTTAAATTTTTCTTCATTCAGGTTCAGGGCTTTTGAGAATTCGAGGAACTTGTCGTCGTTAAGACCCTTGTGGTTTTCAAATACCATGTCATGGTATTCCCAGAATTTTCCCTGCTCATTGGCTGCCAGGGCGGCCCGGGCCGCTTTTTTGGCAAATTTGTGCATCCGCAGGGGAAAATGCTTGATGACCAGTTTGACGTCCTTGGAATGTTTTTTCATGACCTGATCCAGGGTGGGATTTAAGCGGGCGCAATACGGGCATTGGTAATCATCAAACACCACGATGGTCACCGGAGCAGTTTCAGGCCCTTTAACCGGCAATCCCGATATGTCTATGGGATAGACAAAATCGATTTGAATCCGTTTTATCACCTTGGACGTCCTGCCGCTTAAAATAAGGGTATTGTCCTTTTCTGAATGAAGGATTTTATCAAACTTTTTGTCCACGGGAATTTTATTGATAATCCTGTCTTCCCTGGTTGAAAAAATAAGAATTTCTCCTTCAGCCAAAATGAAAATCAGTTCACCGTTCGCGGATATGGCAACATCCACGGGGTTTTTATCAAGATGAATCTGGTCCAGATGAGACCAGTCCACATCCACGGCAGCAGCAACGCCTGAAAAGGTCAACAGCATGGGAAAAACACAAAAAATCACAAACGCTTTCTTCATATTTTTGTTCCCTTTCATTATGTCTCTTGATAGCATCTTCTTCATATTCCTTCAATCTATTAACACAAGGCCATACCGGTTCATAACGTCGTCTTTATGCCGAAGCACCCCGCAGGGCAGTCCGGATGTTGAAAAAATGTCGTCCGGCGAAATCATCACGGCATTGCGCATACCGAGAGCTTTTGCCGTTTGGATGTGTTTGTTCATTGTCAGCGTGTTCCTGCTTGTCTTTTTGGAAAATTAATCGGTTTTTTCGTCTGTGGAGATTTTTTCGGATGAAGAGACCTCGGGCAGCACATCCTGAAAAGCAACGCCGTAAATTTCCCATACCGTTACAAACAAAGCAGCCAGAATGGGACCGATGATAAAGCCGATAACACCGAACATGGCAATTCCACCCAGGGTACCGAAAAAAATCAGCAGTTCATGCATCTCGGTATCTTTTCCCACAAGGCGTGGGCGCAAAAAATTATCCAGGCTCCCCACGACAATGCCGCAAAACAACATTAACCCGGCGGCTTTAATATAATTTCCGGCAACAGCTAAAACAATCGCCGCCGGCACCCATACAAGGGCTGAGCCGATACCGGGAATGACGGATAAAAGTGTCATAATGGTGCCCCAGAACACGGCGCTCGGGATGCCCACGGCAAAAAATGCAAGTCCTGCCAGTCCCCCCTGTAATATACCGATCACGGCCACGCCTTTGAGGGTGGCGCGGGTCACCGAGGTGAATTTGTCCAGCATTCGCTGTTCATCTTTGTTTTCCAATGGCAGGTAATACAGGATTTTCTTCAGTAGCTTGTCGCCGTCCATTAAAAAATAGAACATTACATATAGAAAAACAAACATCATGAAAAAGAAATTCACCGTTCCCATGGTGACGGCGGACAGGTTGTTGATCAGGTATTTACTGATGCTGCCCACCAACTCGCCGGCTTTTTTTAAAATGGCACCCTGATAGGGCTCTATCTTATCATAGAACGGGATAATATCCCGGAGTTTTGACAAAGTGCCCGGATCGGAAATGGTGCTTTGCACCCACGGCGTTATGGATTGTCCCACCTTGATAGCCTGGGCCGTGACAATCCCCACCAGTCCGCTCAGGGGAATGATCACCAGAAATACCAGTATGATCAGGGTTGCGGCAGAAGCCAGGTTCCGACGGCCTTTGAATTTCTCCTTCAGCCGCCGGTATAACGGATACGCCATGGCGGAAAAGATGCCGGCCAGGAAGAGCGCCATTAAAAAATGACGGATCATGGACAGGAATAACACTGAAATAAACAGCACTATCAACAGGAGAGTGAGTTTGCTGATTTTTTCCCGGTTCATGGGGTTCCTCTTTATGATACGCCGAAACCGGCGACTTTGTCGCTTTGTTTCGGGGGCTTATAATCGGAGCAACGCATCAGGGTTAAACTGCCGGAAGGGCATTGGGAAACACAGTCGCCGCACCCCATGCAGTCGTCCGGGTTGATTTTGGCCCTGCCATCGTTCATTTTTTTTCGGGTACCCGGGTCATGAGCAATTTCAGCTCGGGAACGTGGTTGGATAAAACGGGATATCGCTTGGTCTGGCAACCGCCGTCCACAAACAGGGTTTCACCGGTAATCCATGAAGCATCATCCGACGCCAGGAAGAGGGCCGCCGCAGCGATATCATCCGTCGTTCCGATGCGATCCAGCAGGCAGTTGTCCATGGTTTCCATGCCAAGGGACGGATAATTTGCCATTCCGGCGATAAGCGGAGTGGCCACTGCTCCCGGGCTGATGCAGCAAACCCGAATCTTGTGGGGACCCAGTTCCATGGCCCCGATTTTCGTAATCATTTCAACTCCTGCCTTTGCCGAGCAATAGGCGGAGTAGCCTTCGGCCGGTTGCCGGGAATTGAGCGACGCAATATTGATGATCACCCCGTTTTTCCCCTTGGCCAGCATTTGCCGGGCCTCATGTTTCATGGAAAGAAATACACCTTTTAAGCAGATGTCGATCACTTCGTCCCACTGCTCCTCGGTCTGTTCGGTGATATGCGCGTATGTTCCCAGCCCTGCGGAATTGATCCCGATATCAACATAACCGAAATACCTTACCCCCTGGGCAACGGCGCTCTCAAGATCTTTTTCCCGGGTCACGTCTCCCACAACGGTGATACAATCCTCTTTGAGCACTTCTTTCACTTCGTTTAACAGATCAGCATTCCGATCAAACAACACGGCCTTGGCACCCTCGCGAATGTACCACTCGGAAATACCGCGGCCGATACCCGATGCGCCGCCTGTGATAAACGCCACTCTTCCTTGGAGTTTCTTGCCTGATGGATTCATTTACTGCCCCCTTAAAATTTCCGAAATTTCCGATATCCAAGTTTGCTGCGTATAAGGTATTTGAATGGGGCTTTGTCTAAAATGCCGAAAAAAACAATCAAAATTTCTCGGAAAACAGACGATAACATGTTCTTCGATTTTTTTGCAATATTTATCCGGTTTTTTGTTCCGTCATCCACCGTCCGCCTTACGGTTACTTAAATCCCTTGCATGATCACGGCAAATCTGGTATCCGAAAAATATGTTGTAAACATTTTAAATCGTGGTCCTGTTTTTATCCTTCAATAGAAACCCGGCAAAACATATTCCGGAGTCTGATGATGAACATCGATTATATTCAAATATTGACAAACGTGTATTCTTCATTGGGGTATCGACCGTATCAATGGGTTAAAAATCAGGATACGCCGCCCTTTATTCCGCTTAAAAAGCCCCTGTCGGAAATCCGGTTGGGTCTGATTGCTTCGGGCGGCATTTATGTCACCGGCCAGACCGCGTTCCATTATAAGGACGACATTTCCTTTCGAATGATTCCAAAAGGGGTGAAAACCCGTGATCTGCGGATTACTCACTTTGCCTACGATTTGACGGACGCCCGAAAGGACCCCAACGTCGTCTTTCCCATCGATCCCCTTCGCGACCTGGCTGAAGAAGGCTTCATCGGCGACCTGGCTGACCATCTTTTTACCTTCATGGGCGGCATTTATTCGGCCAGAAAGGTTCGGGATGACCTGGCTCCCCGATTGACGGACCGACTTCTGGCCGAAAAAGTCGAAGCTGTTCTCCTGGTTCCGGTATGACCGGTATGTCATCAGTCCGTGGGGCTGATCGCACGACACGTCGAAGCCGCCGGGATCGCCACGTTATGTATGAGCAGCGCCCTGGACATCACCGCATCCGTTAATCCCCCCCGGGCCGTCTTTCTGGATTACCCGTTGGGACATACCGCCGGTCCGCCGGATCGCCCCGACATTCAGCGACGAATTCTCATGGAAACCCTTGGGGCATTCATTCGCATTAACATCCCCGGAATTGTGGAAACCCTGCCGTTCACCTGGCCGGACAACCCGGATTGGAAAAATGCTTTCAGCATGTTGAAGGACGACCGGTCCGAACGCGTTGATACGCCTCAATATCAGACCGAGGAAGACCGCTTGAGGGCGGAAGCCCATGATCTGTCAGCACTGGCATCCTGCGGCTGTGAGGGTTGCAGGGGACAATACCCTTAATCTATCAAATATAGTATCTGGTCAATTTTTTCCAGAACGGCTGATAACAAATGTATAATTGAGAGGAGCGGGCCATGAAGGAACAATACGAGGAACTGGCAGCCAGGATCAACGCAAAAGGATCCCAATATATCCCCCGGCTTTTCGAAATGGTCGCCGATGAAGACGAAGCCCGTTTGATGCTGGCCATGCCTGCCGCTGGACCGGAATTGTCAGAAAAAACGGGTATTTCGGAAGAGCGCATCGAGGAAATGCTCAAACTTCTCTTTCAAAAAGGCTTGGTGTTTTATTCAAAGAAGACCGATCCGCCCACATGGCGAATGTGCCGGAGTGTGGGGCAGTTTCATGATGCATCCATTCTCTGGCCCGGGGTTTCCGAGGAATTTTTAAAGCTCTGGTCGGACTACTGTGACACCGAATGGATCGATGCTTCCGAGGCTGCGGCAAAAGAGCATCCCGCACCCCACATGCGGGTCATTCCCATTGATACGGCGGTTGAGTCCGATCAGCAGGTCCTTCCCTTTGAGGATGTACGCGCCATCGTTGAAAAGGCAAGAAGACTGGCTGTGGTGCCGTGTCCATGCCGGACTGCCGCAAAAAAATGCGACAAGCCCAGGGAGGTTTGCATGCAGCTTAACCGGGCCGCCGACTATGCCATCGAAAGGGGAACCGGGCGGGAAATCACAAAAGCGGAAGCTGTAACCATCCTTCGGGAATCACAGGAAGCCGGCCTGGTCCACATGACGATCAATACGAAAACCGCTGAACACGTCATCTGCAACTGTTGCGGCTGCTGCTGTATCATGATCCCGGTCCTGGTCCAACGGGGAGTGGGAATGCTGGGCCCGAGCCGATATCAGGCCAATGTGGATTCGGACGCCTGCACCGCCTGCAGTGTCTGCGAGGACGTTTGTCCGTTTGAAGCTATTACGGTGGAGGATACAGCGCTGATCAGTGAAGAAAAATGCTTTGGCTGCGGGGTTTGCGTGGGGTCGTGCCCGGAAACGGCAATTACGCTGTTGCCTGTTCGCGAACCCGAGTCGGTACCGGATTAAAATTGATGGTTTCGCAAAAAGTCGGAAAACAACTTTTTACGAGGGCGCCGTATTTTAAGTACCGGGCATTTATTCTTCTCTTGTTCATTTTACTTTCGGTTTAAAGATAATTGAGGGTTTGGCGCTTTGGGCCATTGTGAACCCTTCTGCAATTCCAAGGCCGGAATATTTTGATTCCAGATCATCCAACGGCCCGACATCCAGGGCAAACATGGGGCATGCCTCCACGCATATAGGGGCCTTGCCTTCCGATGCCCGTTGGGAGCACAGATCGCATTTCTGCATTTTCGCTCCTTTTTCCGAACCGAACTTCGGGACATCGTAAGGACAGGCACTTTTGCAGTATGCATCACAATCTTCATTACCCATGCAGGCATCCCGGTCCACGACAACGACCCCGTCTTCATTCCTTTTGGAAATGGCTCCGGTCGGACAGGCATCCACACAAGGTGGGTTTTCACAATGAAGGCATGGAAATACAAGATATGTCACAAACAAATCCGGGAATGTGCCTTTTTCAATGGACACGACCTGAATCCAGTCTTCGGGCTCGCTTCCCAGATCAACCTCGTGCCAGTCCTTGCAGGCGATCATGCAGGTATAACATCCCGTACAGCGTGTCTGGTCAAAATAAAATCCTTTTTGCATTGTCTGTTTTCCCTTTCCTATGCTTTGTCGATTTCGACCAAAATCGTATTGGTGGGCCAGCCGCTGCCTGTTGGAACGATATTGATGGGATTTTCCGTCATTTTCACTCCTTTGGATCCCGGTGTTATGGGGTTTGAAACCTCATGCGGGTATAAACGGAACGAATTTGCGTTTACCGTGATTTTTTCAATTACATCAATGAGTGGGAGATTGTCAATCCGCGGCATTATCCACCAGTGACCATTCAGGAACGCCTTCCTTTCCCCAGTTTGCCCAAAGCATCGGCAAAGGGGTTGTGAAACGGCCGGTCTTTGTCGTTGTTTTGTTTGTCCATGGGCTTTTTCTTCCTGTTCAGGGATTGCCTGTTTTTTGTCTTCGGTGCATCCGGGTTGGATTTCATGGAAAGGGCGATGCGGTTTCGCTGAAGGTCCACATCGACCACGGTGACCGTGACCTTCTGATTGACCTTTACCACGTCGGCGGAGTCCTTGACGAACTTGTCGGCCAACTGGCTGATGTGTACCAGGCCGTCCTGGTGGACGCCGATGTCCACAAAAGCGCCGAACCGGGTAACGTTGGTGACGATTCCGGGCAGTTTCATGCCGCAGATCAGGTCCTTGATGTCGTTGACGCTGCTTTCAAATTCAAAAGTCTCGAATTTTTCCCGGGGATCACGGTCCGGTTTGGCCAGTTCTTCCATGATGTCCTTTAACGTGGGAAGCCCCACCTTGTCGGAAGTGTAATTGGATAGCTTGATCATTTTTCTCAGATCAGGCTGTTTCATCAGATCGGACACCGTGCAATCCAGATCCCTGGCCATGGTTTCCACTACATGGTAAGACTCGGGATGCACCGCGCTGTTGTCAAGGGGATTTTCCCCGTCGTGGATTCTTAAGAATCCGGCGCACTGTTCAAACGCCTTGGGGCCCAGTCGGGGAACGTTTTTCAGGTCTTCGCGGGTTTTAAACGGGCCGTTTTCATTTCGATAAGACAGGATATTTTTTGCCAGCCCCGGCCCGAGGCCGGATACATAGGTGAGCAACTGGACACTGGCCCGGTTGACGTCCACGCCCACGGCATTCACGCAACTGATAACCACGTCGTCCAACGACTTTTTAAGCTCCGTCTGATCCACGTCATGTTGATATTGTCCCACCCCGATGGATTTGGGATCGATCTTCACCAGTTCGGCCAGCGGGTCCATCAATCGCCTGCCGATGGATACGGCACCCCTCACCGTCAGATCGAGGTCGGGAAACTCTTCCCGGGCCACATCCGAAGCCGAATAAATGGAGGCCCCGCTTTCGTTGACCATCACCTGAATGATTGAATCGGGCAGTCCGATACCTTTGATAAAGGCTTTGGTTTCCCGGCCGGCGGTTCCGTTTCCCACGGCAATGGCCTCGATGCCGTATTTTTGGCACAAGGTTTTCACGGACGATTCAGCCTGTCGGGCCGCTCCCTCGCCGGTATGGGGATAAATCGTTTCATGGTGCAGCAATTTTCCCTGGCGGTCCAGGCACACGACCTTGCATCCTGTGCGAAAGCCCGGGTCAATGCCCATCACCCGTTTGGCTCCCAGGGGGGATGCCAGCAGCAGTTCACGAAGATTCTCGGCAAAAACCCGGATGGCCTCTTCATCGGCCTTAGCCTTGGTTGCCATCCGGATTTCCGTTTCCATGGAGCGGGAAAGGAGGCGCTTGTAAGCGTCTATTATTGCCAGTTTAACCTGTTCGGCATCCGCTCCTTCTCCCTTGACGATCATTTTTTCCAGCAAGGCGACGGCATCGTCTTCCGGCGGTGCAATGGTTAAGTTGAGAATATCTTCATGTTCTCCCCTGCGCATGGCCAGCAGGCGATGGGACGGGACCGTGGTTACATGTTCCTGCCACTGGAAATAGTCTTTGAATTTGGCGCCCTCTTCTTCCTTTCCGGTTGCCACCCGGCAATCGATGATGCTTTTTTCGGCAAACAACTGTCTTAAGGATGCCCGGATATCCCCGTTTTCGTTAATGATTTCGGCGATGATGTCCCTTGCTCCGGAAAGGGCGTCTTCGATGGTCTCAACACCTTTTTCCATATCCAAAAACGGCCGGGCCGCTTCAACGGGATCGATACCGGTTTGCGCAAAAACAGCCATGGCCAGAGGCTCAAGGCCTTTTTCCCGGGCCACCATTCCTCTGGTCCGGCGTTTGGGTTTATACGGCAGGTAAATATCTTCAAGAACGGCCATTGTGGGCGCGGTCAGGACCTGCTCCATAAGTTCATCGGTGAGGTGCCCGTGCTGTTCCAATGATTTTAATACG
>CAYLRU010000047.1:0-20831 GCA_964386565.1 uncultured Desulfobacteraceae bacterium
AATTCACCGATATATTGACTTCCGCTTTATCATTAAGAAATTTCTTATACAGATACGGGTATTCATATTTTCGTTCATTCAGCAGCAAACAGATGTCGGGATATCTTTTTCCAAGTATTTCAATATTTTTTTTATAGATGTCCGTATTCTTCATTTTTTCCACCATGTCCCGCAAAAGAGAACTTCCCCGTGAAATATCCCGTGTCGTCCTCCTCCCGATGATACGATTCAGATTTTTGGGGCCAGACCATTACCGGGACGGATTGATCTGAAGATTTAAATTCACCCGGTTCAAGAGAAAAGGGTGCATCCCCCCGATTGATCGATCCAAAAAAAATGCCTTTCGATTATTTTTATCCCAAGTGGAACCGAAGCGATGAACACATTGATTCCCTGTGCATGATCCGAGATGCCGTTTATTACGCCCAATTTATTTGCGGTATCCGGTATGGTGAGCAAGTTGATTGAGCCGGATATGCAGAAGTACATTTTAATATTGCTGTTTGGTTGTTTCCCCTGTCTTTTGCATACTTTCACCGCGATTCAGGCCTAAAGCCATTAGCGCTGCGTAAAGTGCGGATGTTCCATTTGAGACGGCTGTGACGTGACGGGCACCGCAGTATTCGGCGATCTTATTCTCAAATTTTTCAACAATCGGCCCTGTTGTAAGATAATCGGATTTTAAGACGTCAACGACAGCGTGTATTTCGTCTTCCCCTATACTTTATCTGCCGTAAGGAATCATAATGCTTCCAGCGTCTGCTTCATTTCACCCACCGATAAAAACCAGGGATTATTTTCAGAATTATATTCAAACCCGTCTGAAACTTCTCTTCCCTCTTTCCAATTATTATTTTTTGACCAGTATGTGAAGTCCGGTTGAATAATATAAAATCGATCAAATTCCAGCGTCCGACGGGCATCATCCTTGGAAATCATCACTTCATGCAATTTTTCACCCGGCCTGATGCCGATATTTTGTATCTTGCATTCCGGGGCAATGGCCCTGGCAAGATCCATAATATTCATGCTGGGTATTTTGGGTACAAACAGTTCTCCACCGCACATATTTTCCAAGCAGAACAGTACGAAATTAACGCCCTGCTCAAGGGTTATCCAGAACCGCGTCATTCGGGGATCCGTAATGGGCAGGCAACCACATTTTTTCATTTTCTTAAAAAATGGAATAACGCTTCCCCGGCTCCCCATTACATTCCCATACCGGACCACTGAAAATTTTGTGCATTGCGCTCCGCGATATGCGTTTCCGGCAATAAACAATTTATCGGAACAAAGTTTTGTCGCTCCGTACAGATTAATAGGATTTGCGGCTTTGTCCGTACTTAAGGCAATAATCTTTTTAACCTTCATGTCAATACATGCATTAATGATATTCTGCGCACCGAGAACATTGGTCTTAATCGCTTCAAAGGGATTGTATTCCGCGGCAGGCACCTGTTTCATTGCTGCTGCATGAATGACATAATCCACGTCGCGAAATGCCCTGTGCAGCCGATTGATGTCCCTGACATCACCAATGAAATATCTCATGCAGGGATATTCTTTTTCGGAAAATACCTGGGACATTTCATACTGTTTCAATTCATCCCTGCTGAAAATAATCAATCGTTTCGGTTTGTACCGTTTTAACAGAATCTCGGTGCATTTCCTTCCAAAGGAACCCGTACCCCCTGTAATCAATATATTTTTCCCGTTAAACATCTGAGTTTGTCCTCACATAATAATAAATCCATCCATCAGAATCCAGCGTCACTATAACGCTTTTGCTCCTGCCGGAAAACAGCATCGCGGTACTTTATCTTGAAACTAAAATTAGAGTCGTTCGCAAGTTTAGATAGCAATATTAATGCCACAGTTCATATTTATATCTAAACAGGTCTGACAGAACGGTTTGATCCTCAACGTATCTGTTTTGTTTTTTTCAACCGATTAAACCCGTTTTTCAAAGGGCTGCACGATTACTCCTAACCAAATTTATCAAAAACAACAGTTGACGCTTTGGGCGGTTCTGATTGACAGGTATTAATTCCAGGAACGTCAATTAAATGACGCAGAATATCATCTGTCTTGGCATTTTCCTGATTTTGCCGTCTTTTATTCAACATCTGGACCAATCAAATAAAAAGCGACGGCGCTTGAATTGTGTATTGATAATTTTTCCTGATATGATTATAAACAGGTGTTCAAGGAGGTAAAACGGTTATGAAGTCATCACTACCGACCCATCCTTTACTGAATACGGATAACAACCCGAACACGAACGGTTTTGATCAAAAAGAGACGATTTATCGTTTTTTATTTCAAAACGCCCATGATGCAATATTCATTTTGGTGGAAGGACATTTCGTATTCTATAATCCGAAAACAGAATCCCTCATGGGTTATTCAGCAGAAGAGTTAAATCACACTCCTTTTTTTCCCATGGTACATCCGGGAGACAGACCCCGGGTGATTAAAGAAACGAAAACACCGGGCGAACGAACATTGTCCTTTCGAATTGTTAACCGATTCGGTAAAGAGCTGTGGTGCCAGGCCGGTTTCGTATCAATCTCCTGGGACCATAAACCCGCCATTTTGATGTTCCTGAGAGACTTTACCCGTCAAAAGCTGCTTGAAGATCAGCTTCAGCAGGCACAAAAAATGGAGGCCTTGGGCACGCTTGTCGCAGGGGTTGCCCATGAAATCAACAACCCCATTAACCTGGTCATGTACAACATTCCCTTGCTGAAGAATGTCTTTACCGACCTGTTGCCGGTTTTAAAAAAAGAATCGAGATCAAATCCGGACAACAAATACGGCGGACTGACATATGAATTTTTAAACGAAAATATGCTTCAGCTTGTTTCGGATATCGAAATGGCCGCCAATCGGATTGCCAAGACCGTCAGCGACCTTAAAAATTTTTCAAAGCTATCTGATTCTGAAGAAAAAGAACCCATGAATGTCAATCTGGCCGTTGAAAACGCCCTTCGGCTGATTCAGTCGACCCTGAAAAAATCAAAAATCAGACTGGTAAAAAATTTAGCGGACAACCTGCCTGACATTGAAGGGAGTCCCCATAATATCGAACAGGTCATTTTAAATATTATCATCAATGCCGCACAATCCATAGAGCATGACCACGGCGAGATATACATATCCACGGAATATCAAATCAAAGACGGAAACATATTGATTTCCATTTCCGATAACGGTCGGGGTATTAACCCTTTAATCGCGGACAAGATTTTCGATCCCTTTGTCACGGATAAACGGGCCCAGGGCGGAACGGGCTTGGGGCTGTCCGTCACCTATAACCTTGTTAAATCCCATAATGGAACCATTTATTTTAAAAATCGCCAAGACAACGGAACCATATTTAATGTTTCACTCCCCGTTATTTTAAAAGGAAAAACATATAAAATTTTAATCGCAGATGATGATGAACTCGTCAGAAACATCCTCGTCGAAACCCTCACCAAAAACCGCAATTACCTGGTTGATGAAGCCTTCAACGGGATCGAGGCCTGTATTAAACTGGGAACGTATAAACCGGATCTGCTGGTGCTGGATATTTTGATGCCCCAGATGGATGGACTTGAAGTGTGCAGAACCATTACGAAAAACGAGGATTTATCAGATTTGAAGGTTCTGATTACAACGGGGTATCCAAATCATCCCAAGGTCGTCCAGATAAAAAATATGGGATTTACCAATGTGCTGGGCAAACCGTTTAACTTGAAGAAGTTTATGGAAGAAGTGGATAAAATATTGACGACCTGAGGGTTTCTTTTTATATTATATGAGTCTCATGAGTGAAGAAAAGGATCAGTGTCGATTATTTGCTTTCTAATGATTTATCAGACCTTAAATACTGACCACTATGGAATCTATTCCCGATAATACGCCTATCCTGGTTGTAGACGATGATGAAGGATTGCTCCTCAGCATAAAGGCCACGCTGTTAAGCTCGGATATGCCGGAACCGGCCCTTCTGTCGGACGGCCGGAGGACGATGGCATTGGTGAGAAAGCATTCTTTCAACCTGGTTCTGCTGGATCAAATGATGCCCCATACCAGCGGTCTGGAAATTCTTCAACAGATAAAAAAAGAATTTCCCCATATCGAATGCATGATGGTGACAGCCGTTGACGAAGTTTCGACAGCCGTTGAAGCCATGAGATTCGGTGCATATGACTACCTGGTCAAGCCGCTGAACAGTGAAAAACTGAAAATCGCCATCAACCGCGCCCTGGAACGTTATAACCTCAAACAGGAACTGGCCCTTTTTGAAAAAGAACAGTCCTTTTCAAATTTGAAAAATCCCAAAGCCTTTAAAAAAATCGTGGCAAAAGACGAATCCATGGCCCGTGTTTTTCATCAGGTGGAAGTCGTTGCACCCACCGATTACAATGTCATGATCATCGGCGAATCAGGAACCGGAAAGGAAATGATTTCCGGTGTAATTCACCGGCTGAGCCGTCGGCGGAATGCTCCGTTTTTAACGGTTAACATGGCTGCATTCAACAGAACGCTTTTTGAGGATGATTTTTTCGGACATAAAAAAGGCGCCTTCACCGATGCTTTTGATGACAAGCAGGGCTTTTTTGAAAAAGCCAACGGCGGTACTATATTTTTGGACGAAATCATGGAGCTGGAACTCCCCTTACAGGGAAAACTCTTGCGGGTCATAGAAGAAAAGGAATTATACCGTCTGGGCAGTACAACGCGAAGACATGTGGACGTCCGAATCCTCGCCGCGACAAACAAAAATATAGATGAAGAGATTAACAATGGAAATTTCAGAAAAGACCTGTTCTATCGTTTAAACACGTTCAATATAAAGATTCCCCCATTAAGAGAGCGAAAAAACGATATTCTTCCACTGGCGACCCATTTCACACGAAAACATGCAAAATTAACCAATAAAAATATCCGTTCCCTTTCCCATGACATGAGCAACTTTTTATTGAATTATTCTTTTCCGGGCAATGTCCGGGAACTTGAAAATATTATCGCATCAGCCGTTTTACTGGAAAACACCAACGAACTGACCCTTTCATCAGTGAGTTCTTACCATATTCCTGAAAAATCAACAGGGGAAAGTCCTCTTGGGGAAGATCGTCTGTTGTCTCTGGATGAACTTGAAAAACAGCACATCGCAAAAGTATTGAAAATCACGAACGGAAACCGTAACCTGGCCGCAAATATTTTAGGTGTCAACACAACAACGGTTTACAGGAAGATAAAAAAGTATGATCTTAAATGAACCGGTCACGGATCCCCGCTGATTTTTTGATGGGATATTTTTTTGTGTTTTCATATCAACAAGCCCGGTCCAGGACATTACGAATGCTTTTTCCCAGTTCCTCCTTAATAAAGGGTTTCATGATGTAGTCCCGTATTCCCAGGGACCTTGCCTTTTCATGAGAAACCGTCTGGCTGAAACCCGTACATAAAATGATCGGAATATCGGGCCGAATATTGATCAATTCACGTGATAATTCCTCGCCGGTCATGCCGGGCATGGCCATATCCGTTATAACGAGTTGGACCTGATCCTTTTTTTTCTGAAAATATTTCAACGCAAATCCACTGTCTCTGAAAGCCGCCACTTCATACCCCAAACTTTCAAGCATCTCTTTTGCCATATCCACGATATACACCTCGTCGTCAACCAACATGATGTGCTCGTTTCCGCGTGAAATCAACGCCTGCTTTTCCTTGACTTCCTGATTTTGAACGGCAGAACTCGGAAAATAAATTAAAAAAGTCGCCCCTTCCCCGGGCTTGCTGCTTACCTCTATCTTACCCTTCAGACTATTGACGATACCATGAACAACGGAAAGTCCCATGCCGGTTCCATCCCCTTGTTTTTTCGTCGTAAAAAAAGGTTCAAAAACCCTGTGGATATCCTCTTCGGAAATGCCGTGACCCGTATCCCGTACCGTCAGGCAAACATAAGGCCCGGGATTCAGGCCGACATGCCTTTTTGTGAACACCTTATCCAAGTAAATATCTTCGACCTCTATTTCCAGTACACCGCCCGTTTCCCGCATGGCATATGCGGAGTTTGTACACAGGTTGACCAATATCTGATGGATCTGGGTCGGATCGGCGATAATCGTCTGTGAGGATTTACTTATACTTGTTCGTATTTCAACATTTGTCGGGATCAGGGGTCTCAGCATCTTGACAGCCTCTTCCACAATGGAACTTAAGACAACGGTTTCTTTTTCCCGTTCATTCTGCCGGCTGAATGTCAGGATTTGATCCACTAATTCTTTGCCCCGATACCCTGCCTTCAAAATTCTTTCCAGTCTTACCCGCAACCGGCTTCCATCTGGAATTTCTTCCAGAGAAATTTCCGTATACCCCATTATTGCCGCCAGGATATTATTGAAGTCGTGAGCAATACCACCTGCCAGAGTTCCGATGGCTTCCATTTTTTGAGACTGCCGAAGCTGACATTCCAACTCATTGCGTTCACTCTCCGCCTGCTTTCTCTGCGTGATGTTTCGAGCCACCCCAACTGACGCAACGATGACCCCGTCCTCATTAAACATGGGTTTTTTTATGATTTCGACCCAATTGGTGGTTCCATCAGCGTCGGTTATCCGGCACTCCACATGTACGGTATCTCCTGTTTCGTGAACTTTTTTATCATCTGCCTGAAATTTTTCAACGGTTTCCAGGGGCCACACATCAAAACTTGATTTGCCGATAACGTCTTCTTTTTTTTTCCCGCATTCTCTCAGGAAAGCCTGGTTTACAAACAGATATTTAAAGCTGTTGTCCTTTAACCACATGATATCCGGCAGGTTGTCGGATAAAGCGGTGAGCATAACCGCCTTTTCCCTTGAAGAAACATAGAACGCCATAATTTTTTTTTTAACTTTAAAAGACCATAAGCCCATCAATAATATAAAAAAAACCCCTGCGATAAATTGAAATGAAATAATACGGCCTTCCCTGAGCATCACCGCATTTGAAGTCTCCATGTAAACCACACCGATATAAATAAAGACCAGCACCCAGGAAAATATCCAGACATCGTATTTTTCCAGATATGACTTGATTTTCATGAAAGAACCTCAGTTATATGACGGAAAACGGACAAAGGGCGTTTTATATTTTTATTTCCGTTTAAAAAAACAGGAAAATTTGAGTCATCCAAATTACCGTATCACTAAAAAATAATATCCTTGGCTTCTTTTATTCTGGACCTGGATCATTTTTTTCAACAATTTTATTAAAATGAATCACTGATCCTTTTCTTCAGTATCAGGCTCAAATCTTCCTGTACGCGTTCAGAGCATTTATTCAACAGCATCTCAAATATCTTTGAATAGCCCTGCAAGCGAATTTTCAGTTTTTTCTCCTGCCGGCAGATATTTCTTGCTTTCCTGATGGTATCGGACAGTCGGTCAATGAGTTTCATAGGGTCCGATTCCACGGGCAGTTTATATTCAGCGACAATCCGTGTGGATTCCCTGAAAATAAATTCCAGTTCATAATTATCAGAATCCTCAATATTTCGTTGAGGATTGTCGTGAAACCGGACAGCATCGCAGATTTCTTTTGGAATATTGAAACGTTCAAGGACTTCAGCACCTATTTCGGAATGCGTTACCCCGAATATCTTAAGTTCGGCCTCCCGTGAAGAAAGCCCGTCTTGCCGTTTGAGCCGACGGATCTCCTTATATTCATCAATAAAGTATAAAGCGATAATCAGCTTGCCGATGTTGTGCACGATGGATACGGTAAACAGATCTTCCAGGTTGGGGTAATCCATTATCTCGCCCATGACTCTCGAGATGGCCGCACAGAATTGTGCCTGGGTCTGAAATTTCTCAAAACTGAAATTTTTCAAGTCCAGTTGTCTTGTCAGATGCTCTATTAAGATGGAAGAGACCAGAATGTTTTTCATCTCACGATAACCCAACAATCTGACCGCATAATTGATGGATCGCACTTCTCTTCCATAACAGGCCATATTGGCCATATTCAAAAATCTGGCCGTGAGATCCGGTGTCATTTTTTCAATGATTGATTGGAAATTGCTGTCAGGATCGTTCAACAACGAAATGATATCAAAAACACCCTTATCCACCAAAGGCAGGCGTTTAATTCGACCGGATATTTTTTCGATTCTATTCTCGATTTCCATCGATGGCCCCCATTTCCGAAAGCATTTTCCGGAAATAATTTACAGCACCTGCATGCAGCCGTGGCGTTTCCATGTGTCCGCCAAAACCGGGCAGTCGTTCCTATTATCTATATCTGCAAAAACTGGAAAAACTTAAGCGGCGAGTAAAAGTTTCGTCATTAAATTCATGTAAAAAATCTCTTTATGCCGGGCTATCATTTCCGCCGTGACATTTAACAGTAATTAAATGGAAGGGATGGGGATGTGAAAGTTCTTATTTCTGCCGCAGGTGATGGAGTGGAATGGGTGGATGGGACTTTCTTCTCGACACCGACCCATTAAAACAATCCCAACTCGGTAAGCGCCTTGAAAAAACCCATTTGCATGGCTTTCAGACGTAAAAACTCAGAGATGGTGGGATGATACAACCGGCTATGCACCATCATCCGGGCCTCTTTCGGCGTAAGGTTTCTTTTCCTGGCATTGCATAAATTGCAGCTGGCAACACAATTTTCAAAGGATGTTGTCCCGCCCCTGGATTTGGGAATAACGTGGTCTATTGTGAGATACTTTTTGGATTTGCCGCAGTATGCACATTTGAATCCATCTCTGGTGAGGACATTTTTCTTATTGAATGGAATTTTAACGCTGTATATCATCCTTACCATTTTTACGAGTTTCATCACCGCAGGAAGCTTAAAGACAGCTCCCTGCCCGCTTTTTATGGATCTCTCCGAATAGGACAGGATCGTTACCTTATCTTTGGCGATCAAACGCACTGCCTTTTTCCAGTCCACCAGATTTATGAAAGAGTAATCCGCATTCAATAAAATACAATGTGTCATTTTACCTTACCCATGGTGATGAATGGTGACCTGCCGTTTTTACCCTGCTATGAATGAAAATGCATTGTTGATAGCCTAATTGGCAAAAAAACTCAATTTGTTTTTACTTTCGTCTTCATGGAACGTCATGCGAAATTTGTCCGGAATGATGAAGGGGTCGGATCTTTGTGTATCCATTGGAATGAAGGGGCAATACCCCGCCTTCAATCCCTTTTGTCAAGCGACAACGAGCATTTCCACTGCAAAAACTGCAGGGCTTCAGAAAAAGGATCAAAGGGGGGGTATGGTTTAATCCGTCGGGGTCTTATAGTCCGATGCTACACGCGACTTTCTCCAGGTAATAATCGCTGTCTCCCATAAAAATTTCCCCTGCTTTGGCGCGGCGATAATACAGGTGCAGGTCCATTTCCTCACAGAATGCAATGGCACCGTGAATCTGATGGGCCAGAATGGTCACCCGCTGTCCGGCGCTTCCGGTCCAGGCCTTGGCCATGGCCGCACTCGCAGATGCATCCGCTCCTGTGGCGATTTCCCAGGCTGCCTTGTAAGTGATAAATCTTGCGCCGTCAACATCCATGACCATATTTGCACAATGATGCTGAACCGCCTGGAAACTGCCGATGGGCCTGTTGAATTGTTTTCGTTCCTTTGCATATGCGACTGTCATATCAAATGCCGTCTGGATGCATCCGACAATTTCGGCGCATTTGGCTGTAATAGCCAGGGTTTGCAGCTTTTCCATTAAATCCCATGCCCCGTCAACGCTGCCGAGAATATTCTTCTTATCAATTTTTACCTGATCAAAAACGATTTCGCATTGTTTGTCAAATGCCAGGGTATCAAGCATCTGGCATGTAATACCCGGACTTTTTCCATCCACCAGGAACAGGGTCAACCCATCTTTTTCACCGGCACTGCCGGCGGTTCTGGCCGCACAAATAATATAATCCGCAATATGGGCATTTTCGACAAAAAGTTTTGTTCCGTTTAATACATATGAATCACCTTCACGTTTCGCCGTCATGGCGATGGCGGCGGCATCATAGTACATTTCCGGTTCTGTTGCCGCATAAGACAGTATGAGGTCACCATCTGCTATTTTCGGTAAAAGCGCTTTTTTTTGTTCTTCATTACCCCCTTCCATGACAGCCAGTGCCCCCAAAACTACGGTTGAGAAAAAAGGCCCGGGACAATTCACCTCTCCCATGGATTCCAACAGGATGGCCAGATCTATAAAATCCCCCCCGGTACCGCCGTATTTTTCGGGAATCATGACCCCCATCCATCCCAGGTCGGCCATCTTTTTCCACAGATCTTCAGGATATCCTTTTGCATCATCCTTCATTTCCCGCAACAAAGACGTGGGGCACTCCTTTTTTAAAAATTCCTCTGCGGATTTCTTTAATATTTTTTGCTCTTTACTCAAATCCAGATCCATTGCACATCTCCTTTCGGTCCTAACATGCCGCCCAAATGATAAGCGGCCTTCTATGCTTCCTCGGTGTAAAGCATCAAGTTTTCAGACATACAAATCTTTAGCGCCGACAAAATTCATTTTCGCGGCAATCCCAGGCCTCTCATGGCAATGATATTTCGCATTATCTCTGATGAGCCCGCGCCGATTGTAGCGGATATGCAATCCAGATACCCTCTTGGTGCCATCCCCCTGAAAGGTGCATATTTGGAATCCATCATCAACTGGCTGTATGGCCCCAATATTTCCATGGCGACATTGGCAAGCAACCGGCTTAATTCCGTACAACTTAATTTCAAAGCAGACGCCTCAACACTCGTATTCTGTCCCTTGTCCAATTTTTCAGCGGTTCTCCAGAAAAACATGTAAGCTATTTCCAGTTTTGTTGAAATCAGCGCCAATTGTTTTTTGACGGACATGTTGTCTGCCAGACGCCGACCGTCTCTTTTCGCTTGTTTGACAAATTCCGTCAATTCTTCAAGGATTCTTCTAAATCCACCAATACCCACCATCAATCGTTCAAAATCCAATGCCAGCATGAGGTAATAAAACCCCATGTTTTTTTCGCCGATAAGGTTTTTCTTTGGCACGCGGACATTGTCAAAAAACACCTCATTAAAAGAATGAACGCCGACAATATTGATAAGCGGCCGAATTGTAATGCCCGGTGTCTTATTATCAACGATTAAGAAACTGATGCCCTTATGCTTGGGTGCATCCGGATCGGTCCTGACGATCATCCATGCATAATCGGCGATATGGGCAATGGTGCTCCAGATTTTTTGACCGTTCACAATATAGTCGTCCCCGTCCTCAACAGCGGTCGTTTGGATACTGGCAAGATCGCTTCCCGAATCAGGCTCACTGTAGCCCAGCCACATTTCTATTTCACCATTGGCAATTCTGGGTATCCATTGTTTTTTGTTTTCCTCGGTACCAAAGTTCAGTATGCTGGGTCCGGCGATTCCCACCCCGATTCCCATTCCCGGGGCCCGATAGTAACTGATACGCTCATCATAAATCGCCTGTTCCATGTAGGAATACTGCTTTCCCCCGTATTCCTTGGGCCAGGCAATGGTGAGCCATCCCTTCTCAACCAGCTTCCGCCTGAACCGATACGCAACATCCATAAGTTCCGCATCGTTGCGTATCTCCATTGAACCGTACCCGCCTGGCCAATGTGTGGATTTTTTCGGCCAGTCCGGCGGCATTTCCGTCTTCAGGAAATCTTCCACCTCGTTTCTGAAGGCAATTTCCTTTGCATTGAATTGGAATTCCATGGTATTTTTTCCTTTTCTGAGGGTTTATAAAATCCAACACCCCAAGGTCCTGCAAACCAAAAATCATCTGGATTCAGCTTCAGGCCCTCTTGTTTCGGCATTTACATTTATTCCCCCTTAAACATTTCGGGCTTATTGCTTACTGCCTGGGCAATCCCAACCCCCTCATGGCGATAATATTTCTCTGAATTTCAGAGGTGCCGCCACCAACGGAGGAAGGTGAATGCAAAAACTGCCTGAGAAACAAGCCGTTAAACGGTGCCCGTATGGACCCTCTATCCAATTGCCCGTAAGGTCCCAATATATTCAATGCCGTGTTGCTCATCCGCTCCATTAAGTCAGTGGTGAGAACCTTGGCCATCGACGCCTCATAATTGGGCACATTCCCTTTTTCCTGGATCGACGTTACCCGAAAACATATCATTCTCAGAATTTCAGCTTCCACCGCAAGCTGCGCAAGCTTTTTCCGCACTGCTGGATCATCGGCAAGCACCTTGCCGTCCCGTTTGGTCGTTTTGCAGTATTTCACCAGTTCCTTCACCATCCGGTTCAACGCCGCAGGCGTACCCACACCGGAACGCTCATGGTCCAGGGCCATGGCCAATTGATACCATCCCAGGTTTTTCTGTCCCACCAGGTTTTTTTTCGGGATTCGAACATTATCGAAAAATACCTCGTTAAATGAATGGAACCCCAAGATATTGATCAGCGGACTAACTTTGATTCCAGGTGTTTTCATGTCCACAATGAACATGCTCAGCCCTTTGTGTTTGGGTGCATCCGGATCCGTTCTGGCCACCATCCAGCAATAATCGGCCCGATGCCCGATGGTGGTCCAGACTTTCTGGCCGTTGATGACAAATTCATCCCCCTCTTCAATGGCTGTTGTCGTCACGCCGGCAAGATCCGACCCGGCGCCCGGTTCACTGTATCCCAGACAAAAAATCACTTCTCCTTTTGCCGCTTTTGGCAGAATCATCTCCTTTTGCTCGGGACTGCCGAAGGCCATGATTGTCGGACAGACCCATCCGATGGTAATCATTGTTTCAATTCCCGACGGAGTTCCCACGCGAGCCATTTCTTCGTCGAGAATCAACTGATATATATGGGACAATCCCTTCCCACCGTACTCTTTGGGCCAGGTCAATGCAAGCCAACCTTTTTGACCCATTTTTCGAAACCATTTCCTTGTCAATTCCCAGGACTCATCATCTTCTTCCCAGACGCCGTATCCGAGTTCTTTCCAGCGTGTGGGCACTTCTTTTTCCAGAAACTCGCGGACTTCCATACGAAAAGCGTCCTGTTCAGGTGTAAATCCAAAATCCATTCGTCATAATCCTTTCAATTCCATCATTCAGAATAAACCCGCCCGGATACAAACCGGTTGTCCATCCTTCACGGATGTTTCCGTAATGTACCGGGTCCTGAATTTTGATCTGTCATGCAGTTGCATAACGTGACAGTGTTATACCTATCGGCCCTTCCAGTTGGGTTTGCGTTTCTGTGCAAAAGCCGTGGGTCCTTCAATCATGTCTTCCGAATTCATCATTTTAATGGTGCCGGGAAAATGGGCGGAAATAGCCTTATCCAGGGGCAGATCCGCTCCCTTGATCACGGCTTCCTTGGATGCACGAACGGACAAGGGTGCTCCCAGCATTATTTCCTGGGCCCAATTTTCGGCTTTTTCCATCAGTTTGTCAGGTGGGACCACTTCATTGATGATGCCGTATGACATGGCCTGTTGCGGCGTAATCCGTTTGGCACCTAAAATCATCCCCATGGCAACATGATATGGAATCTGGCGGGATAACCGATGAACACCTCCTGCCAAGGCCATCAACCCGACACGGGGTTCCGGAAGTCCAAAGGCAGCGGTTTCCGATGCAATAATAATATCGCATGCCAGGGCAATTTCAAATCCCCCGCCCAGTGCCATGCCATTGACGGCAGCGATCATCGGTTTGAAACAATCGTATCTTTCGGTAATACCGCCAAAACCATATTTTAATTTGGCCGTCAATTCAGGCATCTTTGCAAAATTTTCTGCATGAAATTTCAAGTCATTTCCCACGCAAAACGCCCGATCACCCGCACCGGTGACAATACAGACCCATGCATCGGGATCCTGATTAAATTCATCAAACGCTTTTTCAAGTTCCAACCCGGTAATCGGACTGACGGCATTCATAACGTTGGGTCGATTGATGGTGACAATAGTCAAGTGGTCTTTCTTTTCAACAATGATTTCCTTGTATTCCATTGGAAGCCTCCTTTATTTTATTCGGGCCAAAAACAAATGCAAAACACCCGTCAATACCGGACGGGTCAATGTTTCTCAATAAACAGTTTCCATCTTTTGATGGAATATAAAAAGCACCCGAATCCTCTCAAAAAATACTTTATTCCGTTCAGCTTTATGCAAGTCGATTCAATCGTGTTGAAGACTTTAAGCGAAAAGAAAAGACATAAGTCCGGCAGATCGGATCAAATGCCGTTTGCACTTGAACCGAGCCGCCGTTGAAATTGAAATTGTCGGCGGATTACCGACATTGTTTTTATTTTACCGGCCGAAACTGCGGCAGCATGATATCGTCGGTAAGCTTTTCAAATATGACTTCCACCGGCATGTCAAGCTTCATGTCCTCCGGTTTGGCTTCCCGCATATTGGCAAGAAACCGCGGTCCTTCGTCAAGCTCGACAATTACCAGAATATAAGGCAATTCTTTTTCAAATGCGGGGTGGAATGTTCGATGAACCGCCGTATACGTATGTACTTTTCCCTTTCCGCTGGCCTTGACCCATTCACCGGGTTTTCTGGACCCGCATTCCGGACAGATATTCGCCGTAATGGATACCGGATTTCTGAAAAACCCGCAGTCCACACATTTGACCAGCATAAATTCCTTATTTTTTGCCGCATCCCAGAATGGCTTCGTTTCAGGTGTGATGGCAGGTTCCGGCTTTGGAATTTCATTTGTCATGATCGATCACCTCCGTAAAATTAAAGTTGAATGAAAAGCGATAAACCCGCCCTGATTGGTAACAAGCCCGATTTTAGCATCTTTTACCTGGCGCTCGCCGCAATTGCCTCTAAGCTGGCTGACCACTTCCGGAATTCCGGTCCAACCCTGAAGGTAAGCTTCGGAAAGCATTCCACCGGAGGTGTTGGTAGGGAATTCACCGTCCAATCCCAGGCGTCCGTTTTCCACAAAAGCGCCGCCTTCTCCGCGTTCACAGAACCCCAACTCTTCGAGTTGGGTGATGATGTTATGGGTCGTGGCATCATAAAGCCCGAGGACATCGATATCCTTGTGCTCAATACCCGCGGTTCTGAAGGCATGTTCCCCTGAAAGCCGTGCTCCGGTATCCACCAATGTATTTCGCTCCACCAGGTCCATTTTTACATGGCCCTGGCCATACCCCATAATATAAACCGGCGGTTGGGGGCAGTCTTTTGCACGCTCCGCTGATGTCACTACAGCCGCCCGCCCGCCGTCGGAAACCAGGCAACAGTCAAACAGCCGCAACGGTTCAGCCACCATCCTTGAATTCCGGTGATCTTCAAGAGTCATGGGGCGTCCGTACATTTGCGCTTTTGGATTTAAATTGGCATGTTTTCTGAATGTTACCGCCACTTCCCCGAGTTGTTCGCTTGTTGTACCGTAGAGCAGCTTATGCCGCATTGCAGCCATCCCGATTCCGTGCATGGCACCATGAAGACCGTAGGCCATGGTCGGGCCCGGGCTGCTCCTGTAAGGCACCGCCGGTGCAGTGGCTGATTTTTCCACAAAGGCAATCAAAACATTTTTACAAATACCGTTTTGAATCGCCCATTGGGCCAGTTGAATCTTGCACCCGCCGGAAGCTCCCATTGAATCATAGTTGGCCGACATGGAAAGTTCGGGAATTCCAAGATCCTGCTGAAGGGACCAGCATTGCGTCATGGGGTCTGTCCAGCACAGTTCGACGAGAATGCCGTCAATTTCATGGGGTTTCATTCCCGCGTCGGCAATGGCACTTGTACTGGCTTCAAGGAAAAGCTCTCTGACCGTCCAGTCCGGGCATTTCCCCTGAGGAGTGTACCCTAATCCCACAATTGCACATTCCTTTTGACTCATAAAAACCTCCTCACATGTTTTTGTAAAAATATAACAGGTTGATTACAATTCCGATAAAATTAACGTATCTCATGTATATACGAAAAAACCGGCAGTTTTACTAACATCCGCCTTGGTATTAAAAAATCTTCATAAATAATTGCAATTCATATGCCATTTTGCCCAATATCGATTATCATTATAATAATCAAATAGATAACGAAGAATAGAAATGACGAAAATACGATGAGTGTCGTTATTAAATCTAAAATTCGTCTTTATTTCGTCACTTTATATTACCTCATAATTTTTTCATGACATCGGAGGATTATCCCGGTTTTGATCAACGCCCATCACAAGGGAATCATGTCTGTATAATTTCATCAGACAGGAAAAATGAAACAGGTTGTTCTTTAATCGAAAGTCAATAAATGCCAGGATGATAGGCCAGGGACTACAGGGAAAAATAGTACTTGGGCAGCCGAAAATTCAGGCGATTGAGCCGGCCGATGAGATGAACATTCCGATGTCGTCTGGAATGAGGCCTATGCAGCAGTGGTTTTAACTTCAACAGCCCATACATCTCCTATTAAATAGGCATCCGACAGGGCGACCAGTGTTTCCTCCCCGCCCAGTTCCAGCGGGCGACCGCTCGGTGCGTACAGCCTGAATTTATCGCCTTTTTTCAACTTTGCCATGGGGACCTCACGCCATTTGTTCATTCCCATATCTTTAAATATCTTTCGTGAATCTTTGGCTTCTTTTAGAATCTTTTTCATTTTTTAATCCTTTAAAAAGCAACCGATTGGAAAAACATTTAAAAAGGTTAGGACTGTTTTTTTCCCGAAAGCCATTTTGACACAAAATCCCTGGCCACCTGATCGGGATCCATCTCCCTGCGGGACACATCCTCAACTAAAGCATCAAACGATTCAACCGTTTCAAAATCATTCCAGAAGACCTTTGAAAATTCACCTTCAACCCGACGCCGCAAATCTTCCAGAACCTTCTGTCTGATTTCCCGGGACAGGGTTTGTGTTTCCGTCTGTTTCGGGTCATCAAATTCCATGATGACCCGGTATTCGTCCGTTTCCGTCACCGATATTTCGGCATATGGATATTTTTTCATGAAGACCCGTAACATGGCCATGTTCTCTTTCATGACCGATGCACCAAATCTTTTGTATCCATTCTCCCGGGCGATGACCTCAAGCTTGTCCAGCAATTGGGAGGCAATACCCATTCCCTGGAAATCCTCGCTGACCACAAAGGCGATTTCCGCCGTATCATTCCCGCCCTCGGCATAGGATCCGATAGCCTTTATTTCCTTGTGTCCCCCTACTTTTACCAAGCCGATCAGCGACATGTTTTTTCGATAATCCACCTTGGACCATTCCATCTGAACGACTTCATGGGAAAACAGTTTCATGTCGTAAAAAAATCTTAAAAAAATGGTATGTTCCTTAAGTGAATAATAAAAATTTCTGAATGCAAATTCATCCGACGGCAACAGGGGCCTGATTTCCATGGGCTTCCCGTTTTTCAGGCGTATGGTGCATTTATAATTTTCAATAAACAACAGGTCTTCCCGGGAGGGCGGCAGTTGATCGGAAAAGATATAGCGCCGTTTTTTTGCCGAATCGATCAGTTCGGCACGAAAATCCGGATGGGCAATCTGTGCCAACTCCATGACCCGTTGATAAATCCCTTTGCCCTGGAGTGCGGCAATGCCGTACTCCGTCACCACAAAATCAACGTCCCCCCGGGTTGTTGCCACACCGGCGCCTTCGCTCAAAAACGGCACAATCCGCGAAACCTTTCCATTTTTCGCAGTTGAGGGCAAGGCGATAATGGAAATTCCGCCCTTGGACATGGAACATCCCCTCAAAAAATCCACCTGGTCCCCGATACCGCTGTAAAACAGCGAACCCATGGAGTCTGAACATACCTGCCCGGTCAAATCGACTTCCAGTGCCGAACTGATAGAGGTCATGTTGTCGTTTCTGGCAATCTGAATGGGATCATTTACAAAATCCGAGGACCGGAAATAAAACATGGGATTTCGATCCACATACTGGTAGATTTTTTCCGTGCCCATGCACAAGGAAGCGACAACCATGCCGGGAAGCAGGGTCTTTTTACGGTTGTTGATTACGCCCTTTTTAAACAGCGGCAGAAAAGAGTCCGTTATCATCTGGGTATGAACGCCCAGATCCTTTTTATCGTCCAGATACCGCAAAATGGACAGGGGAAGAAATCCGAATCCGATCTGAAGTGTGGCGCCGTCATCCACCAATTGGGAAACATAGTGGCCGATCCGTTCTGTCACCTCTTTTTCCCGGCTTCTCCCGGTTCTGACCGTTTCAACAAGTTGTTCTTCATGCCACACCAGATAATCCACTTCGTCCACGTGAACATAAGTAGCGCCGAAAGTCCGCGGCATTTTCGGATTTACCTGGGCGATCACCAACCTAGCATTCTCCATTCCAGCCCGTGTTATGTCCACGGAAATGCCGAGACTGCAATATCCGAATTCATCCGGCGGACTGACCTGAATCAGGGCCACATCGAGCCCGATCTGCCGCGTGGAAAAAAGAGTGGGAATTTTGGAAATATAGGCCGGGATATAGTCGATCTTACCCTGGAACGCCGCATCACGCATATTGCTGCTGATGAAAAAGAGTTTAAGTGAAAACCGGGACAAAAAATCAACATCATCGACATAGTCGGCCAATGTCCACGACAGCATCTGATAGATCATGATATCATACAGATTTTGATTGTTGATCATGGCCTTGATCAGATGGGAGGGTTCTCCTGCGCCTGTGCCGATAAAAACGCGGCTTCCCTGTTTGATTTGTGAAACCGCTTCTTCAGCGCTGACCAGTTTGTCCGGACAGTAATCCTTTAAATCCATGGAAGATCTATCCCCTGTTGCGTAAATTCCGTAAAACCGTCTGCAGAGACAATAAAAGTTGATTATACCATGCTAAGCCGTTAAACTCAAGCAGATCGAATAATCAATGCATTACAATTTCCCGCTCTGATACCTTCTCCCTTGCAAAACAAGCAGCCCCCAATGCACCGATGATCTGGGGATCACTGGAGATGTGCGCAGGAAGCCCGACTTTTGCTTCAACCCGTTTGACAACACCGATATTTTTCCCGATTCCGCCGGAAATCACGAAGTCTGACTCAATTCCAACGCGTTTGAGCAGACCGTATACCCGATCGGCAATGGATGCATGAAGCCCGCCCAGAATATCGGCCTTTTTCACCCCTTTACGCAAATGCCGGGCCACCTCGGATCTTGCAAACACAACGCAGATGTTGCTGATTTTAATGTCTTCATCAGCTTCAAGGGACAACGGGCCGATCTCTTCCAAAGGAACTTTCAGCATCTGGGCCATGATTTCGAGGAAACGCCCCGTACCGGCGGCGCATTTATCGTTCATGGCAAATCCCACATGCAGCCCCTTTTCGTCGATACGGATGGCCTTGCAGTCCTGTCCGCCCATGTCCAGAATGGTTCTGGCGTTCTGAAAAACGGCATGCACCCCTTTGGCATGACAGGCAATTTCCGTAATGATTTCGTTTGCACTGGGAACATTGATCCGCCCGTATCCAGTGGCCACGATATAACCCAAATCCGCTTGCGTCAGGTTGCTCTTGGCCAATACGCCTTTTAAGGTTTCTTCCGCAGTGGCTCTGCTTCGAGGCCCGGTTTCGATGATATGGGATGCCAGGATGCCGTTTTCATTTAGAATAACGGATTTTGAAGCGGCTGATCCGATATCAATTCCTGCAACATACATGTTCGCTTTCCTTAGACATTATGTCAAGACGTCGTTATACAACGACGTCTCTTTTTTTTCATTGACGCCTGAATGGCCGCTCCTAATGCAACAACAATCCGGGGATTATCGGGAATTACCAGCGGCACATGATTCATTTTCTCCAATATGTTGACCAGTCCCTGATTCAATGCCGGTCCACCGATGAATACCACGTCTTTTACGATTCCGATCCGGCCGAGAAGCTCCGAGACACGGGTTGCCGCTGACTGGTGAATGCCGGCGGCAATCCGTTCAATGGATTCACCTTTGTGAATATTGGAAATAATAACCGATTCGGCAAATACCGCGCAGGTGCTGCTGACATCCGCAACCCCGTCGGCGGCCAGGGACAGAGGGCCCATATCTTCTATGCCGACTTTTAAATACACAGCCCCCAGTTCAATAAATGAACCCGTACCTGAAGCGCATTTGGAGTTGTTGGTAAACTCCTCCAGCATTCCATTCGGGTCGAGTTTCATGGCGCGACATCCTTCCGCTCCCATATCAAGAACGGTGCGGGCACCGGGAACGAGAAACTTTGCACCTCGTGCGGCACAGACCTGTTCACTGCTCTTGCCGTCTGAAAACGACACTTCGTGCGCTCCCCATCCCGTGGCATATACACGCTCAACATCCGATTCTTTCAGGTTTACTTTTTCCAAAAGTCCGGTATAAACCTCGCGGGCCGCCATATCCGATTCTTTCTCAGTGACCAGAACGCTTGATCCGAGGATTCTGTCTCCGTCAAACAAAACACCCTTGACACTCTGTGCTCCGATGTCGATTCCGGCATAAAACGACATGACCTATCCTCCGATCATCTCGATAAAAGCCTCGACCCTGCCGCGCATCTGTTCCACTCCTTCGGCGGTATAGTCTCCTTCGAGGAACAGGGAAGGAATGTTCATTTCCGTTTTGAATTTATCCCTCAAATGGGGATATTCCCCCAACCGGGCGTCACAGCATTTCAGCACATAAAAAATGGCTCCCTCCACATTAAATTCCCGGGTGGTGTTTTGAATATGGGCCCATCGGTTTTCAGGAATACCGGACGTCACCGTGCTTCTCGGGCAGGCCGTTCCCAGGCTTCTGCGTGCAATAGCTTCCATTGGCGGCAAGTCCGGATTCAGCAGGTACCAAAAACTTCGGG
>CAYLRU010000048.1:0-8042 GCA_964386565.1 uncultured Desulfobacteraceae bacterium
CGTATGCCCGGTGGTGTGAGAGAGGGGGGCCGTGAGGCCTCCCCCTACTCGATTTCATCGGCTGATTCAACCCTGAACAATATAAATATTTAAGGTATCCGGGTTTTTTTATATTCGGCTCCGGATACGGCAGGAACTCCCCGACTCTTCAAATATCACAGTCAAACGTGCGGGTTGAGTGTCATCGGATCCGGATTGACGAAAAATGCCGTTGTTTTAAGCCGTTAAGGGTTGACAATTTTATATTTGCACCCATTATATGGCACAAAAAAAGAAAAACAAATACCCGCATGGTTGGATCAAAAAGAGATTAAACAAAATCGGATTTAAGGAGTAACTATGGCGCATCAGAAAGAAACCCACGAATTTAAAACAGAAGTTCAGCAATTGTTAAATCTCATCATTCATTCTCTTTATTCAAACCAGGAAATTTTTTTAAGAGAGCTGATATCCAATGCTTCCGATGCGTTGGACTGCCTTCGGTTTAAATCCCAGACCGATCCGGATATTTTAAAAGAAGATTCGGAATTGAAAATTAAAATTAAAAGAGACGGTATTGCCCGAATTCTGGAAATATCGGATAACGGCATCGGGATGACCCATGACGAGGTGCTGGAAAATATCGGTACCATTGCCAAAAGCGGAACCGCGGAATTCGCCGAAGCATTGCGGCAGTTAAATCATGAAACCGTCGTGACCCCGGAGCTGATCGGCCAGTTCGGTGTGGGATTCTACAGCGCGTTTATCGTTGCAGAAAAAGTGACACTGATTACAAAGGCCGCGGGTACGGATACTGCCGTGAAATGGGAATCCAGCGGGGACGGGTCTTTTACCATTGAACCCACCGAGAAAGTCGGCCGGGGAACAACGATCATATTGCATCTGAAAAAGCCGGAAAAAGATGAAACGGATTTTACCGATGAATGGGTGATTCGCCGGATCATCAAAAAACACTCGGATTTTGTCACCTATCCCATTGTGATGGATGTGGAAAAAGAGGAACCCGTTCCGGAAGAGGAACAGATCAAGGATAAGGACGGAAAAACCATCGGAAAAACCACCCGCACCGTCATCCGCGAAGAAATCCTGAATTCCATGAAAGCCATTTGGACCCGGGATAAAAACGAGGTGTCGGATGAGGAATATAATGAATTTTATTCCCATATCAGTCACGACTGGAATCCGCCCCTTGCCCGTATTCACCTGAAGTTTGAAGGGACTACCGAATACAATGCGTTGCTGTACATTCCCGCAAAGGCACCGTTTGATCTGTTTCGTACCGAAAAACGGCATGGCGTTCATCTGTATTGCAAGCGTATCTTCATCATGGAAGATTGCCGGGAATTGATTCCCGAATATTTGGGATTTGTTAAAGGCGTGGTGGATGCGCCGGATTTAAATCTCAATGTGAGCAGGGAGATCCTGCAGCAGGACCGGTTAATTCGAAACATACGGCGAAATCTTGTGAAGAAAATTCTTGAACTGATAAAAGATCTTGATGAAGAAAAATTTACCGCATTTTACGATGAATTCGGTGCCATTCTTAAGATCGGGATTCATACGGACCCTGAAAACAAAACAAAGATCGCCGATCTGGTCAGATATAAATCCACTGCATCGGAAGGAAAGTGGGTGTCGCTTTCGGATTATGTGTCCCGGATGAAACCGGATCAGAAAAATATCTATTACATCACCGGTGAAAACATTTCCCTGTTGGAAAACAGTCCTTTGCTGGAAAAACTGAAGGACAGGGGATATGAGATTCTTTTGATGACCGATCCGGTGGATGAATGGGTGGTGGAGTCGCTGTCAGAATACGATGGCAAGAAATTTAAAAGCGCTGAAAAAGGAGAACTCGACATCGGAGCCGAAGATGAGACCGACAGTGAAGCATATAAACCGCTGTTCGCCTTTATCAAGTCCCAGTTGGAAGGAAAGATCAAGGAGGTTCGTCCATCCACGCGTCTGAAGGACTCTTTGTCCTGTTTGTCCGGCGATCAATACGATTTAAGCGCGTACATGGAAAAAATTCTGGCGGCCTCCGGGCAGAAACCGCCGGAGATTAAGCGGATTCTGGAGCTGAACACGCACCACCCGGTGATGGAAAAAATAAGGTCCTTATACGATGCGGACAGAAACGACCCTGCATTAAAAGATTACGGAAGACTGTTATATGACATGGCGGTTATCGGTGAAGGCGGAAAAGTGGAGGACCCGTCCCGGTTGTCCAGAACCATCGCAACGGTAATGTCGGCAGCTCTAAAATAAAGCTCAAGCTGTAACGCAGTGAGTCCACACCCGCTGTGCGAGTGGAGAGTCACTACCGGCCGTCGAATTGATTATACGACCTGATACAATTCGACAATATCCTGTTTACCCCGAATGGAGGTCTCTCCGATTCTCTTTAAGTTGAATCGATTTCCAAGAAGCGCCCGGGTCGCACCGCTGATGAGAATATCCGTTTGAAAATCCTTGTTCAGTTCCTGGATTCTGGATGCCAGGTTAACGGTGTTGCCGATGAGCGTATACGATAAGCGGTCCGGGCTGCCTATATTGGCCGCCAGTACCTGGCCGGTATGGATGCCGATGCCGTGGTCAAGGGGTGGTATTTTTTCATGTCCCAAATTTCGATTCACATGTTGCAGTCGCTCTCGCATTTCCAATGCAGCTTCAACCGCCTTGGCGGGATGATCCACCAACGGAAGGGGGGCGCCGAAAACAGCTTCGATTTCATCCCCGATGAATTGCAGCACCAGCCCCTTGTGGTTATTGATGGCTTCGGCCATCTCCTTAAAATACCCGTTGATAATACGGGCCACCTCAACGGGCGGCATTTTTTCAGCCAGAAGGGTGTAATGCCTTAAATCGGCAAAAAGAACGGTGACGTGCTTTAACTCGCCGTCCAAAGGAATATTGCCTTTTAAAATTTCATCCCGGATTTCATTTGATACATACTTGCCGAAGGTTTCCTTGATCAGGTTCTTTTCCTGAAGACCTTCAATCATGCGATTGAAATTGTCGGCCAGAATCCCGACCTCATCATGAGTGGTTACCGGTATCCGGACATCCAGATTCCCATTTGCGACCTCGGTGGCGCTTTGCGACAGAAGTTCAATGGGCCTGGCGAATTTTCTGGAAAATATATAGCCCAACAGCCGGGTTAAGA
Source organism: uncultured Desulfobacteraceae bacterium (assembly GCA_964386565.1). Taxonomy (GTDB): domain Bacteria; phylum Desulfobacterota; class Desulfobacteria; order Desulfobacterales; family UBA5616; genus CAYLRU01. Next base: position 3,167 of record CAYLRU010000048.1, read on the forward strand.
ACAACAGGATGATTGTAATCGCGGCGATATGAATGCCCAGGGTTTTTAGCACCCCGCCGATGCCCTGGCGATTCAATGTGACTTTCAGATAATACCGGTTCCTGTCGTTTTTTCCGGTAATATCCTGGAAAAGGGAAAGGTTCTCTTTTGAGATAAAAAAGTGAAAATCGGACAGGATCAACGGTAATTCCAGGGAACGATTCAGTTTTTTCAGAATGTCGTCCGACGCCGGTTCAGCGTGAATGACCTGATCCTTTTTAAAATAGAGCCTGTACCACCGGGATTCTTCTTCAACCCGGCAGTAGATGGAGACATCGTTTATGGAATAAAGATCCGGGGTGATACTGATAAACGCATTAAGAATGCCGAAAATATCCGGCCGGTGTGTATTGACGCTGTGCCAGATGAAATCTCTCTCGTTCTTATCTTCCAACTGCTTAAATTGCGCATGGATGAGACCGGTGATGGAGGTGACGATGCTTTGCCTGAACGCCATGAGATAAAGGACGCTTGTGGCATAAAAAATGATTATGCCGAAAATCATGAAATAAAAGGTCATCTTCCGGCTGACGGAGGATTTCCAGAACTTTAAAATCGAGGCGGCATGCGCGGTGAATTTCATGATCTTCCCCGGTTCAGGTTAATATTCTTTTGATCTTCACGTCATACATAGCAGCAAGCAGATCGCAGATCAAACTCTATTTGACAGCTATGGAGGATCATACTATGGTCAACCATCTGGAAAATTCCAACCCGTTTTCAAGAGAGTTTTAAGCTTCAGGTTTTAAATTTTAAATGCCCGGTATTTTATTGGATATTTTAACTTTAATATTTAAAACGTTTAGAATCCGGCTTTTTGCGAATTCATCGTATATTGCAAGTGATTATGGAAATTTTTCGTCTTCTTGACTTGCCGCCCATGAACGCGGCGGAAAACATGGCGTTGGATGATGTTCTGCTTGAACTTAAGGGTGAAGGAAAAACATACAATACGGTCCGGTTTTTGCAGTTCTCTCCTCCCGCCGTTCTGCTGGGATATCACCAGTCAGCAGATGAGGAAATCAGGACCGATTATTGCCGGGAAAAAAATATCCAGATCAATCGGCGAATCACCGGCGGCGGCACCATTTTTTTTGATGATCGCCAACTGGGCTGGGAAATTATCTGCGATAAAAAAAAATTCAACTTCGGATTTGTATCGGACAAATTGTTTGAAAGGTTGTGTGAGCCGGTAATCTGCGCCTTGGGCAGACTTGGCGTTAACACCGTATTCAGACCCAGAAACGATATCGAGATCAACGGACGGAAAATATCCGGAACAGGCGGTACCGAACTATACGATGCCTTTTTATTCCAGGGGACCATACTGGTGGATGTGGATATGGATGTCATGCTCAACTGCCTGAATGTTCCCGTTGAAAAACTTAAAGCAAGAGAGATCGATTCCATAAAACAACGGGTCACCAGCCTGGCCCTTGAACTGGGTCGTCCCCCGGCACTTGAAGATGTAAAAACCGAACTGATCAAAGGGTTTGAAGAGAAGTTCAATATTCGCCTCAAGCCCATGGCGCTGACGGATGAAGAAAAGAGGCGGCTTGATGAAAAATTGCCGTATTTCCGGTCCGGGAAGTGGGTTCACATGATAAAAACGAAAGCCCATGGACAAAAGACAGTGAGTGCCGCTTGTAAATTCAACTCGGGCACAGTCAAATTTACCCTTGTAACTCATGGGAACGGAAAACGGGTAAAGGATATCCTGATCACCGGGGATTTTCTCTCATTTCCATCACGGGGAATTTATGATCTCATGGCCGAGTTAAGAGGATGCCCCCTGGATTATCATCATATCCGGGAAACGATAAAAAAGTATTTTGAAGGTGGCCTGATCCGTATTCCGGGCATGGCCTGCGAGGAATTCACCAAGCCCCTGGAGGCGGTGTTTAAAAAAATGGACGAAAAATCCGGTAAGGCACCGGATATCTCATGAAGAATACCTCCTGCGATATTCTTATTGTCGGGGCCGGTCCTGCCGGTGCATCGGCTGCGATCAGCGCCGCCAACCTCGGCGCCCGTGTCGTCATCGCGGAGCGAAGAGAAAAAATCGGTATTCCCGTTCGGTGTGCCGAATACATTCCCGCCCAGTTGCTGGGTGAAATGGATATGGGAAAGGACTTCATCGTGCAATCCGTTTCCGGGATGAAAACCTGGCTGCCTGATGGGGCCATGGTGGAGACCGCCGCTGCAGGGTTTACCATTCACCGGGATAAATTTGATCAGGCCCTGGCAAAAAAAGCCCGGGACGCCGGCGCTGAGCTCCGGCTTTCAAGCACGGCGGTGCATTATCGTAAGGGTGCGGTAACCCTTAAGGATAAACATGGAATCCATGACGTTCTTTATCCGCGGGTCATCATCGGTGCTGATGGTCCCCATTCGCGGGTCGGCAAATGGATGAACTTGACAAACCGCAATCTGATCCCCGCCATCCAGGCCCGCGTGCCCCTGAAGATGCCGCTTTCGCATACCGAAGTTTATTTTGATAAGCTGTTTTTTGGTGGATACGGCTGGCTGTTTCCCAAAGGCGGGGAAGCAAATGTGGGGCTGGGGCGAAAGAAAAACGGTAAACAGGAACCGGGCATGGAATTGCTGCTCAGGCGCTTTATTGATCGTCTGGCCGAAGACGGGAAGGTTATACCCCGTATATTAAAAAAATTCGGCGGGTGGATACCGGCGGAAGATGTTCGATCCGCAACCGCGGGTAATATGCTTTTGGCAGGTGATGCTGCCGGGCAGACGCATCCCATCACCGGCGGGGGAATCGCACCGGCGGTGATTTGCGGGAAAATGGCCGGGAAATGGGCGGCAGAAGCCGTATTCAAACAGGATTTGACCGTACTGACGGAATACGACCGTGAATGGATTGAGATGTTCAGCAGGACAAATAAACGGGGCTATGAAAGGCGCCTGCTGCTCGAGGCGCAATGGGACCGATTAAACAACGTGGTTCAGAAATGCTGGGTGGCATTCAGGGCGTATTATGCTGAAACGTAATGACCGGACAAGAAGAGCCGGACAGACCTCCTGGGACAGGTTCGGCCGGACGATCACATTTTATGTTCCCGGAATGTTTCGATATGACGATATTGCCGGAAAATATCAGGCTGTTTCCATTACCGGCGGTCACTGTGTGCTGCAATGCGACCATTGCCAGGGAAAACTGCTTCAATCCATGATTTGGGCAACAACCGCCGAAGCACTGGTCCGTCAATGTACAACCCTTCATGAGAAAGGGAACTACGGCATTCTGTTAAGCGGCGGCTGCGATGAATCCGGAGGGTTGCCGTGGCGCAAGTTTATACCGGCCATATGGGAGGTAAAACAAAAGACCGGGCTTTATATTTCACTTCACAGCGGTATATTGGACGATCAAACCGCCCTTGACCTCAAGGCGGCAGGGGTTGACCAGGTTTTGGTCGATGTCATCGGCGATGATGAAACCCTTCAGCGGATCTACCACGTGTCATTCGGCATATCGCGGATTGTCGATACACTGGAAGCACTGGTCCGGGCCGGTCTTGACGTGGTTCCCCATGTTGTTTGCGGACTTCACTTCGGTAACGTAAAGGGGGAGAAAAACGCCATTGACATCCTGTCGCAATTTCCGGTGCGTCAGGCCGTAATCGTATCCATGATGAAGATTCCGGGAACACCGTCCATGCGGTTCAATCGCCCGACAGCCGAGGCCGTTGCCGATCTGGTCACATACATGCGTTTTGCCATGCCGGAATCCGAGATCAGTCTCGGATGCGCCCGGGAGCGCGGCAATCGGAAAATGGAGACCTTAGCAATCGATGCCGGCGTAAACAGAATGGCATTGCCTTCTGAGGAAGCCATCGCCCACGCGCAGATGCACGGCCTGGAGATTGAATTTCAGCCGACCTGCTGTTCGGTACCAAAAAATTTTAAGGGAGGATGATGGGAAAGCACATGATTCAAAAACAGAGCCCGGAATATGTACGGATGAGTCTGGCCGCCGCCATGACGCTTGGATTTAAACCCGGCCTTTTTTACCGCAATGCAACACTCCATTGCATCAATTTATTGCTGACCTACGATGACGGATGTCTCGCCAATTGTGCTTACTGCGGATTATCGGGCAATCGGCCGGGGAATTTCACCGATAAAAGCTTCATTCGTGTCACATGGCCCACCTGCGGCCTTGAGGATATCGAAAACCGCATATGGGCGTGCAGGGACAGGATAAAGCGGATATGCATATCAATGGTTACCCGAAAACGCGCTGTCCCGGATACCCTGAGAATTTGTGAAAAACTTAAAAACAGGCTTGATATTCCCATCAGTATTCTGGTTTCACCCACGGTCGTTAAACAGACGGATTTAATGGCGTTTAAAGACGCCGGTGCGGATAAAATAGGGGTGGCCGTTGACCTGGCTACGAAAGATCTTTTTGACCGGTACCGCGGAAAAGGTGTCGGCGGACCCCATCGGTGGACCCGGTACTGGGAGTGCCTGGATGAAGGCATGAAAATTTTTGGTGCCGGTAATGCCGGCCCCCATTTAATGACAGGTATGGGAGAAACTGAGAGGGAAATGTGTAACACCATTCAGCGGGCAAGGGATATGGGGGGAAGGACCCATCTGTTTTCTTTTTTCCCGGAAGCCGGATCAATAATGGAGAATCATGAGCCTCCTCCCATGGATCAGTACCGGCGAATACAGGTTGCCCGATATGTGATCGACGAGGACATAACACGTGCCGATCGATTTGAGTTCAACCGGGCCCACCAGATTGTTCATTTCGGCATATCCCATGATCAGCTTAATCAGATTGTGGATTCAGGAGAACCGTTTCGGACCA
>CAYLRU010000048.1:8052-20563 GCA_964386565.1 uncultured Desulfobacteraceae bacterium
AGCGGAAAAGACGGAGAGGTCGCCTGTAACAGGCCTTATGCCAACTCAAGGCCCGGTCCGGATATTCGAAATTTTCCGTTTGTCCCGGATAAAAATGATATCCTGAGAATCAGGGAACAGATGGTTCAGGGAAGAGTTGAATCAGGTTCAAATAAATAAGAATTGATCCTGAATAAAAAATTTGCTTTATTTAATTTTTTGTTATATGGGTTTTCGGGAAACCGAGACGGAATCCAGGTTAACAATACTACTGTATGTATCCTTTTACAAATTGTTCTGAGCCGATAATGTATATGATTATCAGATAGTGTCTGTCCGATGGCGAAATATGTGTTAAAATACGAATTGCCGGTGATCCTTTTTGTCGTATGGCTTGTCGGATTTCCTTCAATAGCACACCCCAATACACTGCAGGATGCCTACTACCGTTTTGACCGGTGGGCGGCAAATTTTGACCCCATGGGCAAAGCATTGGCGCCGTTGAATGAAATTTCAGGCCTGAAAGTAAGCGGCCTGCTGTATCAATGGAGTTTTTTTAATATTCATTCCGATGAAACAGTGGGATTAAGGGAGAAGGACTGGAGGATCCAGCAGGCGCAATTCCTGGGAGAAATCCACACACGGTACCAGTTCTCCCCGAAAATCGCTCTGGCTACCAAAATTCATTATCACTATGACGGCGTTTATGACTGGCAGTCGTCAAGCCTGTATGCAGACCATCCCAATGCCGAGAGGACCAATTCCTGGGATCAATTTATCCGTGAGTTCTATCTTGATGTGGAGGTCGGAAACTGGTTCATGAAATTCGGCAAGCAGCAGCAGGCATGGGGAAAAATGGAAGGCCGATGGATGGACTTTATCAACAACCTGGATAAAAAAGACGGGCTCCAGGTCAGATCCTTTTTCTATAGCGAACTGCGCATACCCCTCTGGATGTCCAGCATTACATATTCTTTTGGGAAGAGCAGTATACAATTTCTCTGGATACCGGATTTTGAACCCGAGCTTTCGCCTTATCCCGGATCTGTCTGGTATTCACCCTTGCGTTCCGATCCAAGAGAGTCAGTGCTTTACCGTGGCGATGCCCCTGAGCCCGGAACGGGTCTGGAAGATCACCAGTGGGCTGTTCGATTCGATACGAAAATAAACCGGGCCACATGGTCCGTCGGTTACTTGTACGGGTTTTCACCGACCGAGACACGATTTATCAAAAAAGATCAAAACGGCCTTCTTTTTTATGATCCTGAATATATCCGGTGCCATTATATCGGATCGGCTCTTGATTTTGCGCATGTTTTCAAAAATGCCCCGCTGATTCACAGGGTGCCCTTGGTATTCAGAGCGGAAGTTGTTTATAAAACCCACCAATATTATATGGATGCCGAGAAATGGGATCGGGTAAACAATATATTGGTATCTGATAATGGTTACACCAAAACCGATACCATCCGCGGCGCGGTACAGTTTAGATTCTTTTTTCCCTCCAGGATTTTCTTCACCTATCAACCCATGTTTGGTTTTATTTGCGGATGGAAGGAAAGCTTGGGGAGGAATCGATGGTCTTTGGGACATTTGTTTATGGTGGGAAAATGGTTCGAAAGTTTTGAAAATAGGTTGAACCTGACGGTGTATACATTTTTAAATACTGGCGGACCGGTTAACAAATGGCAGGGCACAAAGACACAATTTGTTTTATCGTATCGATTTTCCGACTACATAGAGGGAAAACTCCACTATGTGGATTACAGCGGCGATCCCGGGGATATTTACGGGCAATATGATCTTTGGGATAATGTGGGGTGGGAGGTGGTATACAAATTTTGATGGATAAAAAGAAAACCAACCGGTTGTTCAGCAGAAGACAATTTATCTGTGACGGCCTGAAACAGGGCTTGGTTCTGGGCGCTGCCCCCGTATTTTTGTTTAAATCGAAAAGAAGCAATGCCGGCCTGTTGACGGATATGGAAAATAACAGGTTGACATCCGCCGGTGATAAAACATGGCGATTATCTTCCACATTCGGAAAAAATGAGCTGGAAGATTATCGAATGGACCTGACACCCTGGAACCAAACCCCGAGAAACGCCAAATACCCTTACGTGGCTGCAAAGCTTGCGCCTCCTTATACCGCCACGGAAATTATTTACATGCTGACGGTGGGCCAATATTTTCCTTGGTGGACCCATGAATCGCCGTTGGGCGGCATGATGATCAACAACCGGGGCGGGATTAACTATTACACCGGCCAAAGAGAGTTTTGGTCAGCGCTTACCCCCGATACACTGGCCGATTACCTGTATCAATGGCCGGAGGATACGGTCTATTTATGGGCCTGGGACAGGCTGTATACGCCGGTCAGATCAAGATGCGACAAGTTGCTCCAAAATGCCTATCGAACCGGAATCAACCACCAGAAGTATTCCAACAAATGGACATATTCCAGCTATTCCCAAAAAACGACACCAGAAGGCGAATCCCAGTATTGTGATAAATACTGGAACCGGGATTATACCTACGGAGACACCGTGATGGTGCCATGGTACTATACCTGGCGGTTTTTGGGGACGGATACGTTGTATGAAGATGATGTGGTCAGATTCCCCGGAACACGGGATAATATTACCATCCGGGACTGGGATGAGAAGCCGCAGACGAGAAGTACAGCCTCCGTTAAAATCATGGGAGATGATTATCCCGCCTATACGGGAGACGGCGGGGTTCCCTGTTACGTGCTGGAAGGAATTGCAAATCCAGACTTTATTACAATGAAATATCCAAAGGTCATTTTATGGGTGGATATGTATGCCTGCCGGGAAATTCGTCGGGAACGTTACGACAAGCACCATAATCTTGCGGCTGTTATGGAAAGCCGGAACCGGCTGGAACTGAAAGATAAAGGGAAATGGGGATATTCCATCCTGATCCACCTTGCCTGGAATCTGGAAACCGATCATATGTCCGTCAATCACTATGACTTCCATCGGCCGCCGAAGACATTTTCAATTGATCCCGACAACCCGGAAAAATACTTCAGACCCAATCCGGTGGCCATGTGCAGCCAGATGTTTCCCGTAGCCACGAGTGCAATGGTTTTCAGGGATCCTGAACAATTTTATCTGCGTCCAAGACTGATGGCGGACAAATTTCCGGAAGACAGAAAAATAAACATCGAAAACAAGGTATTAAAACTTATCAAGGCCCAGGAACGGACGAACAGGCTGGTTTTTCTATAGCGAATGAAGATGATGATGAGCCCCCATTCACTTGATCAAATATTCAGGCCGGAAAGCGTGGCCGTTATTGGTGCGTCCAACGATACAACCAAATTTGGCGGGAGAATTCTGGAAAACCTGGTGCGGTTCGGCTTTAAAGGAAAACTTTTCCCCATCAACCCGAAAGAAACGCAAATCCAGGGTTTGCGGACCTGGCCCGATATTCAGGCCGTGGGAGAAACCATTGATCTGGCAATCATTACGACCCCTAACCGGTTGGTCGTTCCGGCGGTGAAGGCCTGTGCGGAAATGGGCGTAAAAGGGGTGGAAATCTTGTCTGCCGGTTTTAAGGAAGCAGGAGAAGAGGGCGCAAAACTGGAATCCGAATTAATTTCCATCTCCCGGAAAAGCGGCATACGAATCGTCGGTCCCAATTGTTTCGGCATTTATTGTCCTGCCGGCGGGTTGACCCTTTTGCCCGGCGTTGATTTTTCCAGGGAAAGCGGATGCGTGGGTTTTATTTCGCAAAGCGGCGGCGGTGCATGCGACATCGTAAACATGGGGCAGGGCCGGGGGGTTCGATTTTCCGTTCTGGTCAGTTACGGGAACGGCTGCGATGTGGATGTGGTGGATCTGCTCAACTATTTTGAGCACGATGAAAACACCCGCGTAGTGGGCGCCTATCTGGAAGGGGTGACAGATGGCCGGACGTTTTTCAGGGCCCTGAAATCCTGTGCAGCCAAAAAGCCCGTGATCATTCATAAAGGCGGCCTGACCGAGCAGGGGAGGCGCGGCACCGTCGGCCATACCGGGTCAATGGCCGGTTCCCGTGAAACCTGGGAAGCGGCGGTTAGATCTGCCGGGGCTGTTTCGGCCACCGATATTAAAGATTTAAGCGACTGTTTAATGGCATTTCAAGCCATGGGAGAATTTACGGGAAACGGTGCCGGTGTCCTGGCAGGAGGTGGTTTGCGGTGCGTGGAAGCCTTGGATGCGGCATCGGTCTTTGGGTTTGAAATACCAATGCTGGATGAAAAAACCGTTACCATGATGAAAACATTGCTCCCACCCTCCGGTGGTGCTGCGGGAAATCCGGCTGATCTGGCAAATCCGGGCATGCCCCCTGCCATCATCATTCCCATCATGCAGGCGATGGCGGAAAAAGAGAACATCCATTTCCTGGTCCTGTACCAGCTTTTGTTTTACATGCTCAGCACTTTTTTAAAAGAGGCAAAAGAGAATAAAGATTTTGACCCGAAAATATTTGAATACCACAGGGCCATCGTTCCCGCCGCAAAAGAAATTTTCAATAAAACCGGCAAGCCCCTCATCGTCATCATCCCTGAAATATCTTCCGATCCCGAACATTTTGAAGTGGAAAAAGGGAAATTAACCGTCCGGAAATTTTACACGGACCATGGCATCCCATGCTTTGAAACCGGGAACCAGGCGTTTTCCATACTGCGGAGACTTGTCGACTATTACACCCGGCGGTGAGGAAAACAGCAACCATCAATCGCCTGTAACAAAACTATTATAAGGGGTCAGCGCTTCCAGGCGGATTCAGGAATGCCGTTTCTAAAAAAAAAGACGTGAAAGAAAAGATTTAATTGACTTTATATCGATAATCGACTACGGTTGCCGATATGAAGGACGAATTAAAAAAAATTACCCGGGAAATTCTCCTCGGCTTCTGGAAGGTCCACATCCTCCACCATGCAAATGAGGGGCCAGTCGTCGGCCAGTGGATGCTCCAGGAACTGCAGCATCATGGATACACGATAAGCCCCGGAACACTCTATCCATTGCTCAATAGGATGGAACGTCACGGGTGGCTGCGCTCTGAAGTGGATCCCGGGGCTGGTCCCCGCGCTCGAAAAAGCTATTACCTGACAGACCGGGGCCGGGAAGTTCTTGCGTTTCTACGTGAGCGTGTTGAAGAATTGAGGGGCGAAATCAGTGAAGACACCAACGACTGAAACGACAATTTCCTTTCCGGGAAAGGCCGGTGCCACACGCAGGAGTGTTCCTGTGATCGAGATGAAGGATATCCAGGTGCGATTTCAGGGAAAGATCGTCTTGGATGGCTTCTCCCTGCAGCTTTTTCCCGGAGAAAAACTCGTACTCACCGGAGAATCAGGTCTCGGAAAATCGACCATCCTGCGGTGTGTTCTCGGTTTTGTCATTCCCGATGAGGGGGAGATTTTCATCCGGGGAAAGCGCCTGACGCCTGAATCTGTATGGACATTGCGTACCCTTCTGTCATATGTTCCCCAGGAACCTGAACTTGGTGACGGGAAGTTGGATGAATGGTTCAGGGCCCCCTTTTCCTTCCGGGCAAACACGGGTCTCAGGAAAAATCTTGACCGGTTGCCCGGACTGCTCGAACGCTTCTCCCTTTCAGCAGAGCTGCTCCATAAGGAGGTAAGTGCTCTTTCAGGAGGTGAAAAGCAGCGGGCTGCCCTGATTTCCGCCATACTCCTCCAGAGGAAAATTTTCCTCTTGGATGAACCTACTTCAGCCCTTGACAGCAAGAACGGGAAGAAAGTATTGGAATTTCTTTTTGCCATCCCGGACGCTTCCATCCTGGCCGTATCCCATGATCATACCTTTCTTGATTTGGCTGACCGGACCATCGAACTCTCTCCAAAAGGCGAAAACAATGCAAACTGAAGATATCAGCATCTGGGCCCTGGCCTCGTATTACACCCTGTTCATCATTCCTTTCGGGATGATGGTCTGGCTGCGCATCCCGATCATCGGGAAAACGCTTTTTGCCGTGGCAAGGATGACGCTCCAGTTACTTTTTGTGGGGTTTTACCTCCAGATCGTCTTTAAATTGAATAATGCCTGGATCAACAGTCTGTGGCTGGTAGTCATGGTCGTGGTGGCTGACCTTTCCATTGTCAGGGGATGCGGGCTTAATCTACGCAGATTCGTTTTTCCTCTTTTCATCGCCCTGGTGGGAGGCACGGCAGTGCCCTTGCTTGCCTTTGTTGGTCCTTTGCTCAACAGGCCCACTCTCATGGATGCCCAGTATGTGATCCCCATTGGCGGCATGATTCTGGGCAATTGCCTAAGGGCGGATATTATCGGCATCAGGAGTTTTTATGAGGTTATGAGGCAACGTGAAAAAACCTTCCTCCACACCCTTTCACAGGGTGCACGTTTGAACGAAGCAATTCGGCCGTATCTGCGCCAAGCCTGTCAGGCGGCACTCCTGCCGACCGTTGCCACCATGGCCACCATCGGCCTGGTCGCCCTGCCCGGCATGATGACGGGGGTAATTCTCGGGGGCACCGATCCGATGACGGCCATCAAGTATCAAATCGTTATCATGATCGCCATTTTTACTGGAACCGCCATCACGGTGATTTTGGCGATCCTGATGAGCGTCAAGGGCAGTTTCAACCCGTATGGTGTCCTTGATCCCCTGGCCTTGCGTTCCAAGGCTTAAATCTGAAATTCCGGGGAATCTTGGGGGTATTGGACAAACTCTGTAATGCAAGAATTATTTGAATATCAAAAACCAGAGTGCCATGCCGCGGCAAACAGGACTGGATGCGCCAATCCGCATCAGCGTTGGGGTGGATGTCGATTATATTGTCGAAAGGAGTGTGCTGTCGCTTTGCTTAACCGGCTTTTTTGATTTCCGAATATCGATACAGGCCATAGGCTGCCCGGGCGGCCTCTTCGGGAAATTCGTAAAACGGGATTCCCCTGTTCTTCATAATTTCAAAGAAGATTCCCTGCATCCGGCTTCGGTGGATCATGGCGATAAGGGGTTTGCCGTATTTTTGGGGAATTTCAGACAGCGTTATCACGGTATCCATCAGCTTTTGCAGAATTCGGGGTTCAAATACGTTTCTGAAAAACGGCGCAGATGCCATAATGATATCAATATCAGGATGTTCAGCAAGAATGGTAAGGATTTTGGCAAGGGTGGACGGTCTTGGATCCGCTGCCATATCAATGGGATTTTTAGGAACGGGAGCATGGGGCAGCAACAGTTTTCCGATTTTATTGCTTGTTTCAGTATCCAGTTCCGGTACGTCAAGGCCGTAAACCCCGCAGGCATCGGTTGACACCACGCAGTGGCCCCCACCGCCGGAAACGATGGCCACGCGTTTTCCCCGGGGAAGCGGTTGTTTTGAAAGCGCTTCGGCCAGGTCAAACGCATGGATCACGTCATAGGTTCTGATGATACCCACCTGACGACAGGCAGACTCAAACACGTGGTCGGAGCCGGCAATTGAGGCGGTATGACTCATGGTCGCCCGGGAGCCGCTGTCCGTTCGTCCGGCCTTGTAAACGATTATCGGCTTTTTTTTGATAACCTTTCGTGCTTTCTGAATAAAGCGCCGGGCATCTTTCAGCCCTTCAATATATAATACAATAACCTTGGTCGCCTCATCGTCACCGAAATATTCGATATAATCGGCCATGGAGAGGTCTGCCTGGTTGCCCACGCTTAAAAACGAATTAAACCCATACCCCTTGTTGTTGGCGGTTTCCAGCAGATATCCGCCCATGGTTCCACTCTGGGACACAAAGGATATGCCCCCGGGTTCGGGCATGAAGGCAAAAGCCGTGTTCAGACGGACCGAAGAACTCCAGAATCCCATGCAATTGGGACCGATAAAACGGAGGCCGCCTTCTTTTGCAATTTTCACGATTTCCAGTTGAAGCGATTCCCCTTTCCGTCCGGTTTCCGCAAACCCGGCCGATATCACCACACCTGCTTTTACTCCCTTTTTAACGCAGTTTTTCATGGCACCGGGAACCATGGGAGCCGGTATGGTAAAAATGGCAAGATCGACGGGGTCCGGGACATCCAAAATGTCAGGATAGGCTTTCAATCCGTAAACCCTTTCAGCATTGGGGTTAATGGGATAGATTCGTCCCCGGTAGCCGGACTGGACAGGCCGGGTCACCATCATGTTTCCCCATTTCCCTTCCGTATTGGATGCGCCGATAATCGCAATGGATTCCGGCTGAAAAAGATGCTTGAGTTCTTCGATAATGGATGTTGACATGAGATAAACTCCTTTTATTCAAAAGCCATAATGGCACGGATGGCGCATCGGTTAAAACGCATAAGGCCAACCCCTGTGTATCGGAGATTTATGCCGAACCCACAATAGATCGTATCCACCGTCCGATTGATGCGGCCCAGCCGGGAATCTCCAACCGTCTTAAAGTCTTAACACGGTTATTTGATTTGAAAAAATGATTCTTCAAATTCAGGTTTTCCTTCATACCGGCTCATAAAAAAACCTGGTGCCAAATCGCTGTTGTCGAAAATGGTCGGGTCAACATCAATACCTGCCTGATGGAGCGCCTTGACGATGCTTTTCGGCTGTGGCGGGCAGCCCTTGATGGCGATCATTTCCTTGATATCCGGATTATCCTTGTTGGCTTCATACATGCATTTGCCGACCAGGATGGTTTTGTTCATGCCGGGTGTCGGTTTCATTGATTTTCCGGTGAGCACCTCCACTTTATCCCACGCCTGGCCCTTCCAGGCGCTTCGAATGGCGGTCAACATCATGCCGTTGATTCCGGAGCAATAGGTACACATGGAAAGGTCGAATTTACGGTAATACAGTCCCTGGATGCCGGACCTGGTCAGCGCCACCGGCATACATCCGTTTTCATTTTCAATATATTCGAAATCGCTTTTATGGAAAGCCTGGACATCTTCTATTTTTTGGCCGACGATTTCAACATCCGATAAATCATGGGGACGGTTGCGATTATTGGCGGCAATCACCAGATGGGGAACCTGGGACGGTTCGTAGCCTAGAATTTTTGCGCCCACCATGTCTGCTGACAATACATCCGACGATGCCACCAGGATATTGCTCCTGTGCATTCGTCCGTCAAAGGACGGGCCTTTTTCCAGGGTGTAGATGCCGTCTAGAATGGTCAGCATGGGCGGCATTTTATCCGCCAGTCTTGCAATATGAAAATTCAGGTCCTTATCCGGGTCTGCATTATGGCAGATTTTTCGAGATTCCAGGTCGATCATTCCTTTTAAGTTTTTAATGCCCAGGCTGACAACCGTTTGGTTGTGGGTTTTCATGGCAGGAATATCGACGACAAAGTCGCTGTGGAGAATCTCTGCGCCGAAAGTCAGTTCGACGCCGTCGCCCAGATCCACTTTTTCCATGTCGCCGTCAAAGACATTAATTGCCTTGACGCCGTATCTTTTTTTCAAGACGTTATACCCCAGGGTTTCAAAGGCATGGGCCGGTGTTTCCTTGTCTCTGACGCTGCCCAGGACCATCCCTTCACCAATGGTAATATCATCGATGCCGCGCTCTTTTAACAATTCCACAACATCCTCGATGACACGGGAAGTTGTGATAACGCCCCATTTGGGAAAATTCGTTGCCTTGGTCCAGAAGACGATGTTCGGTTTGATGAATACTTTGGCCTTATTGGGCAAATGATCAAGCCCTTTGGCCAAGTCCACGGCTTTGCGAACGGATTCTAATGGTTTATCGTATTTGACGATGGATACCAGAGCTTTGTTCATGAGAGACCTCCTGCTGTTTTGGGCAAAAATATTTAGACGAGAACGATAAAAGAATCGCACGAAGAATTAAATCCGGGGCTTTGGGCCTTTAAAAATGCCTCTTTATTGAAGATGGCATTTATGGCTTTTCTGCCGTTTTTAAAATCAACGAAATTAAAGCATATTAAAAATTTTTAGTAAATAAAAAAACCCGGCGAAAATATTTAAAAGTTAAAATGTGAGTCGGGGATTGAAAGGGGGTACTCTTGATCTGACAGGTTTTGAAACGGTTTTTAGATAAACGAGGTGATTTTCATAAACATATCCTGTGGGGGGATGACCGTATAACAGTGGGGATCATCGAGAGAAGATGCTTGACAGTTAAAGGATAAATTGTTCTAAAGAAGAAGTACGAGCTTATGAAATTCAAGCAAAAATTAAATTTTTCATAAGAAAGGAATCTGAAAATGGGGGACGAAAAAAAGAAAAAGAAGATCATCAACCGGTTGAAGTCCAGAAACATCGTGCGGCCAATGGTCAATAAGATGTACAGTGAAGGCGTTATGGCGGCTGCCGAAGGGCGTCCATTGGCGTGGAGCATGGTGAATTGGTGGGAAGGCGACGTGGTCATGCGCGCCATGGGCGTGACCCCTGTTTATCCCGAAAACTACGGTACGGTATGCGCTTCCACCGGGGCGGCGCAGAAGTACCAGGCGATTTGTGATGCTGAAGGCTTTCCCACCCATTTATGCGGGTATTCCAGAAACCATATCGGATATGCCGCGGAGATGAAAAAATTGGGCAAGATTCCCCCTGACGCACCTTTGGGCGGAATGGCGGAACCGACTTTTATGCTGGGGTCCGGAATCGCATGCGATACCCGCTTTAAATGGTTTCAGGCACTCAGGCAGTATTATGACGTACCTGTCTGGACCATTGATACACCTGTTTATGATCCCAGCGAAGATATCAAACCCGGTGTTCACGAGGAAAACATTCAGCACAAAGTTAAAGAACTGGAACACTTTATCGAATTTTTGGAGAACCTGCTGGGGAAAAAAATCGATATGGATCTTTTGGAAGAATATGTGGACAACCAGGAAAAGGTGTTTCAGATCTGGTGGGAAATCAATGAACTGCGGAAGGCCCAGCCATGTCCCATGCACTCAAGGGATTTCTGGACCTTGATGGTTCCGGGGTATTACATGACGGTGGACAAGGAAGCATTGAATCTTTACCAGCAGGTGTATGATGAAGTCAAGGAACGGGTGGACCAGGGCGTCAGTGCGGTAACGCCTGAAAAATACAGGCTGATGTTTGCCGAACTCCCGCCATGGCACAGCCTGAGTTTTTTTGAGGAGTTGGCTGAAAGAGGGTGGAATTTTGTAGTGGAAAGCCAGGGATATCATCCACCTGAACCCATGGCTCTGGATCCCACGGATAATATCCTGGAACGTTTGACCCGCTGGACCTATTGGGTGGGTGTGGGCCATCTGCATAAAGCCCGTCAAAAAAACTATCCCTTTTTCGGTCCTGTTCAGGCCTATTACAACTGGGCAAGGGAGTACCGGATTGACGGATTTATCACCCATTCGCTTCTTTCCTGCAGAACCGCCACGTTTTGGTTGCCCCATGCGTCGAATGTATTGAAACAGGAGTTGTGCATTCCCAGTATGAACATGGAGGGCGATATCGTGGATTTTACGGTGTTTGATCCGGATGGGGTGCTTGAGAATGCCCAGGCATTTGAGGATTCAATGGATCATTATCAGGAAGAAAGAAAACAAAAGAATATGGATTGGTAGAGAACTTAAAAGGGGAAAGGAGTTGACGGATGACAAGCACCCAACCAAAAGGCCTGAAAAAGGCTGAGGCAATATATGCAGATCGTGAATTACGGGTAAAAGAACTGAAGGACGAAGGCGCAAAAATTATGGGATACTACTGTTCCTATCCGCCGCTGGAATTGATTACCGCCTTGGATTTCGTTCCCTTCAGGATCCAGGGGAGCATGAACGAGCCCATTACCAAGGCGGATACCAGCATCCCCACCATCGTCTGTCCCATTATCCGCTCGAGTCTGGACCTGGCCATCAAAGGGCATTACGATTTTCTGGATGGGTTTACGGCGGCCCACACCTGCGACTGCGAAGAAAAATTTTGCCGGATATGGGACTATGAAATAAAACTTCCGTTTCATCATCATATTGATTTGCCCCATGTGATTCGTGACAATTCATTTGCCCAGTTCAAAGATAAGCTGGTCACCTTTAAACAGGCCCTGGAATCCCACAGCGGTAAAAAGCTGGATGACGACAGACTCAGGGATGAAATCGCCGTTCACAATCGCCAGCGGGCACTGGTTCGATCGCTGTATGATCTGCGAAAAGAGGTCACGCCGTTGATTTCCGGATCGGAAACGTTGAAAATCATGATCGCCTTGATGTGTCTGCCCATCGAGGAAGGCTCCCAGATGCTTGAAGAGATCATTTCCGAGGCACGGGACCGGCAGGATGGACCGGAAGAGAAAGAGGCCCGTCTCATGGTCTGGGGCAGCCCTTTGACCGAAACCAACCTTATCGATATGATCGAAAGCCTGGATGCGAATGTGGTGATGGATGATATGTGTGTGGGGAGCCGTCATTTCTGGTCGGATGTACCGGTTACCGATGATCCCTTGGACGGCATTGTAAAACGGTATCTGGAAGATATCAACTGCCCGCGCACGTTTCGTGAATCGGCGGATTCGTTTGATGCGGAGATGGAGCAGCGGTTCGGG
>CAYLRU010000049.1:0-20336 GCA_964386565.1 uncultured Desulfobacteraceae bacterium
TTAAAAAAAGATATATAAAGAATCGAATTAAGGTGTGTATTCCTACCATGAACAGTCCTAATTTTCGAGAAAATAATTTTATTCACACTTCCAACTGGTGCGTCATTACGGGTGCTCCCTGCTCCGGCAAGACAACGGTGATTAACGATCTTGAAAGGCGCGGGTACAAGGTCGTTTACGAAGTTGCAAGGGCTTATATCGAAGCCGAACTCGAAAAAGGCAGGACGCTGCACACGATAAAATCCGATGAACACCTGTTTGAGCGGCATATCTTGAACAGTAAGGTTGAAATTGAAACATATCTTTCAAAAAAAGACCTCATTTTTTTTGATCGCGGCATTCCGGACAGCATTGCCTATTATAAACAGGCCGGGCTTGATATTGCAGAACCCGTCAAACAGAGCCGAATAGTCAGATACAAAAAGGTATTTCTGATGGAAAGGCTTGCGTTCACAGATGATCCCGTGAGAATTGAAAATGATGCACATGCCCAAAATCTGCATGAACTCATTATTGAAAGTTATCAAATGCTGGGGTATGATATGATTTATATTCCTTTGTGTTCATACACGGATCGAACGGAACTGATCTTGGGCCACTTAGCAACTTAAAAAGGAGAAAGAATGGCAGTATTAAACCCGGAACATCTGAAAGCAGTTATCGAATTCATTAACAAAGGCTCTTATTTTAAACTCTTGGGAATGTCCATAACGGAAATGGGAATCGGCTATTCAACCCTGGTAATGGACATTAAAAAAGCCCTCATGAGCCCGTTTAATGCTTTGCATGGCGGTGCCGCTGCATCGATCATCGATACGGCCTGCTACTGGTCGATTTACAGTGAATGTGCTGAAGATGCCGGACTCATCACACTCGACCTTAAGGTTGATTTTCTGGCAACGGTTGATTCGGGAATGCTGATTGTCAGGGGACGTAGAATAAAACTCGGAAAAACCATATGCCTGGCAGAGGCAGTGGCCGTTGACCAGAACGACAAATGGATCGCCCACGGTTCATCAAAATTGCTGATCAGACCGGATCTTCAGAACCCGAAGGAATCGATTAAAACCTTGATCGGCAAGGATATCCCCCCGAAATTCCGGTAAAGAATTCCAAATCCGGAAACATCGTACCGTATTATCCCGGACATTTATGTTAATGAATTCGTAAAAAGCCGGAAAACGACTTATTAAAAGAATTTTACGTGTTCGGTGTTAAGTATGTGGTATTCCATCAAATTATCCGGTCTTAACACTAAAATCCAGTGAATTTTGTTTTTCCGGTTCATCACTGTTGACAAATATATTTTTTATGCTTATATATGAATATATGTTCATATATTTAAGGAGATCATATGGTCCGGAAAAAAGGAAAAGTATTGAACCAGGACGGGTGTCAGGTCCGTGTAGTGCACCTCGATCGTGTAAAACAAGCCCAAAAAGACGCTGTTTCGGATAATGAACTGAACCATCTTTCAGCCACATTTAAAGTATTGGGAGACCCGACCCGGCTCAAAATTGTAATGGCCCTTCTTAACCGGGAAATGTGCGTGTGCGACCTGGCTGCATTTGTGGGAACCAGTGAGTCGGCAGTGTCACATCAGCTTCGGCGATTAAAGGATATGAACCTTGTCCGGCAGCGCAGAGACGGCCAGATCCTTTACAATGCCTTAGATGACGATCACGTGTCCGAATTACTTGAAATCGGCTTGGAACACATTAAAGAATCCCATTAGCCTGAAAAACTTAAACAAGGAAAATGGATATGCATCTCATTTATACCATGGTTGGTGAGACCTTTCACCTCCTGCTCGAATCTTCCGTCTATATTATTTTCGGATTGATGGTCAGCGGGCTTATCCGAATATTTTTAAGCCCGGATTCAGTAGCCCATCACCTTGGAAAAAATCGGTTTGGTTCGGTGTTCAAGGCAGCCCTGATCGGTATCCCCCTGCCCTTGTGTTCATGCGGCGTATTGCCGACCGCTGTTTCATTAAAAAAACAGGGTGCCAACAACGGGGCTGCAACAGCCTTCCTGATCTCCACACCGGAATCCGGGTTAGACTCCATCGCCGTTACTTATGCGCTGTTGGACCCTATCATGACTGTTGCAAGGCCCGTGGCAGCCTTTCTGTCCGCCATAACCGCCGGCCTGCTTGAAAATATTTTTTGGACCCGAAATGATCTTGAAATCGCGGAAGGAGAAAAAAGCTGCACAGTGGATGGCTGCTGCGACGGTATTGATTGCCCTCCTGAAACCCATCGCCGTCACCACACATTTCTTGAAAAAGTCAAGGCCGGTATGCACTACGCCTTTTTCGATGTGTGGAGAGATATGGCAGTCTGGTTTGTATTGGGCCTTTTGTTGGCCGGTACCATCATGGCCTTTGTCCCGGAAGAAGCCGTCAGTCGGTATCTTGGCGGCGGACTGACATCGATGTTGATCATGTTGGCAGCAGGTATTCCCATTTATATTTGCGCCACGGCATCCACTCCCATTGCAGCGGCGCTCATTTTAAAAGGTGTCAGTCCCGGAGCCGCACTTGTTTTTCTCCTGGCCGGACCGGCCACGAATATCACCTCATTGACCGTGCTCCTGGGTACATTGGGAAAACGGACCACGGTAATTTATTTATCCACGATTGCGGTATCAGCGATTGTTTTCGGGATGCTCCTGGATCAATGTTATGCAGCGTTTGACATTTCCGCCCGGGCGGTTGCCGGCAGCGCCGCCGAGATCATTCCGATATGGTTGGAGCGGGCTGGCGCCGTTTTGTTGATCGGCCTCTCCATACAGCCGGTTTTTCAGAGTCTTCAAAATCGTCTTAAACAGCTCTTTCAGAAAAAACCGGGAATAAAGATGAACGATGTTTCGGAAATAAAATCAGCCGGAAGCGTCTCCTGTGATTCCGTATCCTGCGGGTGCAAAAACAGCAAAAGCGGGATATTGCAGGGACTTCCCGGACAAACAAATGCGGGGAATGCGGATATTATATCAGAAGTGTTGAAAAATAAACTTGGTGCGTGATGAAAAACCGGGAAACCGGCTGTTTCTTATCAGGGTTTATCCGAATTCCGGATTTCTTCCTTCAAATATTATGCCCCGCACACATTGCTCACTGCGCCGTTAATATGATCTGGGCAACCCCAGGCCGAACTGCCCCACGATATTCATCTGCGTCAGTGTTGTTCCGGCTGCGTTTCTCATCCCCGGGCTTGAATAATAGAGACCCTCAAAAGCACCTTTGAGTTTTGTCCAGCGGTTGTCTTTCAGCAATTGGTCGATTTGTGAATAGGCGCCGATCAGTGCGGTGCCTACCCGGGCCACACGCTCGGTCAATTCATCATTATTGGCCTTGTCCCGTGAGTATTCATAAGGCGTGGGCAACTGACGGCTTTCCTTCCATATTGTTTCGAATACACACTGCCGCATGGACCGCATATCAACGGCAAGGCTCGCCAACCGGTGCCGAATTTCCGGTTTTTTCATCAAACCGTTTTGTTTTGCATAATGTACCAACTCATCCAGGTACCTGCGCATGGATCCGGTAGCGGCGATGGGTCTGACGCTTCGCTCAAAAGACAGGGCTTTCATAATATGATACCAGCCCTTGTTTTCCTCTCCCACCAGATTCGTTACAGGAACCCGGACATTGGTAAAAAATATTTCGTTGAAATAGTGAAACCCCATCAGGTTGATAATGGGACGAACTTTGACGCCCGGACTTTTCATGTCCACGATGATCAGGCTGATGCCGCCGTGTTTTTTACCCGTCCCGGGATCCGTCCGGCAGGCCAGCCAGCACCATCGAGCCCGGTGGGCCGCACTGGTCCACACCTTCTGGCCGTTGATCACATATTCATCACCCTGCCGGACAGCGGTAGTCTGAAGACTTGCCAAATCGCTGCCGGAGTCCGGTTCGCTGTATCCTGTGCACCAGACACCGTCCGGTGACCCGGATGCAATCAGGGGGAGATGCTTCTTCTTTTGCTCCTCGGTTCCGAACAGCATCAGGGACGGTCCCACCCACCCGGTTCCGCTGACCCCCATTCCGGTTCCGGGTATGGCCCAATACCCCACTTCTTCAAAAAAAGCCAGGCGTTCTTCAAGTGACGCATTCAGCCCCCCGTATTCCTCGGGCCATGTCAGCGTCAACCATTTTCTTTCAGCCAGTTTTCTGGAAATATCCATTACAAAATTAAAATGTTCATCTGAATGTTCTTCCTGATACTGCACCAAAATCTCATCGTACAGTTTTTCCGATTCAATAAACGCCCTGATTTCTTTTCTCAATTTTTCCGCTTTTTCACCAAATTGAAATTCCATTCCCGGTGCTCCTTTCAAACATTACCCGCCCCCAAAAGCACTCATCTTCCAAAAACGGTGCAAATCAGGCCGGTTTTTTTATTTTGGACCGAGTGACGATACGACATACAGGAGGTCTTTACAAGTCTGCAATTAACAGGTAGAATAACGTTTCTATATGATCATACCCATAACCCAAAACCGGAAACAGGTCAAACCATGTTTGGCCCCATCACAAATCAATTCCCGATATCACGGTTCCACCAAGGAGGCTGCCAATGAAAATCAAATGGAACGGGCACGCCGGTTTTACCATCACGCCCGGTGACGGTGTGGAGGGACTGAGTGGATTGTGCAGAGGATTTCCATGGGAAATTGTTGACAAAAGAAAGGTGTGCTCATGAAACGAACAACCCTTGGAAAGACAGGACTTGAAGTCAATCGGATGGGGTTCGGCGGCATTCCCATCCAGCGGGTGAGTGAAGCGCAGGCCGTGAAAACCGTGCTGCATGCAATTGAGGCCGGTGTTGATTTCATCGATACATCAAGGGCCTATACGACGAGTGAACGGCGGATCGGCCTGGCCTTGAAGCAAACGAACAGGAAGGTGGTAATCGCCTCAAAATCCCAGCAGAAAACAGCAGACGGCATTTGTGCGGATCTTGAAACGAGCCTGGCGGAACTGCAACTGGACTATATTGACCTGTACCAGGCCCATTTTGTCCGGAATGCCGAAGACTACCGGGGCGTAACCGGACCCGGCGGTGCACTGGCGGGTTTGAGGAAGCTTAAAGACCAGGGGGTGATCGGCCATATCGGCTTGACAAGTCACAGCCTGGACCTCCTGGATCTCGTCATCGACGACGGGCTGTTTGAAACCATCATGGTGTGCTTCAGTTTCCTCGAACCGGCTGCCGGGGAAAAAATCATTCCAAAAGCGCTTAAAAAGGATATCGGCGTTATCGCGATGAAATCGTTTTCCGGCGGCATGATCGACAATGCACGTCTTGCCATAAAATACGCCCTGTCCCATCCCGGTATCATCCTGATTCCCGGCGTGGAAAACGAGGCGCTTTTCGATGAAAACTGGGCCATATTCGAAAGCGAATACTGGCGGCTGACGCAGAGAGAGGAAAAAGAAATAGATGAGGCCCGAAAGCGGGTGGACAAGATTTTCTGCCGCCGATGCGACTATTGTCAGCCCTGCACGGAAAACATCCCGATTCAGCATATTCTCGGAATCAAATCCATTATCAAGCGAATGGGAACGGATATGCTTCGGCACGGGTGGCTAAAGGCCGGCATTGAACTGGCGAAAAGTTGTACGGAATGCGGAGATTGCATGGAACGGTGCCCCTACGATTTACCCATCCCGGAATTAATCAAGGAAAACGTTGCGTGGGCAAAAAAGCATCTTGCCTCATGAAAGATCACCGGAATCTGTTTGGGCGGTAAATTTTTCATACACACCCCGGAAACACCGCAACCGTATAACGGCAGGTGTTTCAGGGATTCCGTACCGGCTTAAACCGAAGATTTTACCTTGTCGGCCGTATCTTCAGCCGACTGAACAATATCCGCTTTTGCCCCGGCATCGCCGATTTCGTTTACATCACAAGCACGTATCAGGTGAAACCGGTCAAAGCCGTATAACTTAAAAAAAAGCTTGTATTTCGAATGGATATCACTATGCATGTCCGGGTCCGGATCTCCCTGGGCCTGTATGAAGACAATGGTTTTGCCCGGAGAGACCCGTGACGGTTCCGGATTGATTTCCCAGTCTTCCTTGAGAAAAGACCAGGTACGGTCCACAAAACACTTCATCTGACCCGTTATATCATAATAATAGACCGGGGTTGCAAGAACCAGGACATCGGTTACTTTGACCTGATCCAGCACTTCCTCAAGATCATCCTTTAACACGCATTTTTCGGTTTTTCCCTTGCAACTCATGCAACCCTGGCATCCTTTAAAATCGAGCGTGTTCAAATAATACCGTTTAACGTCGTCGCCCGGTCCTGTCAGCCGGTCAAGAAACCGGTCTGCAATGGTTGCGCTGTTCCCTTTTTTCCTCGGACTTCCATAAACACATACAACCTTCATAAAAAAGTCTCCTTTCAGTAGAATTACCCACCCGGATAAACCGGAAACGTGACAGCAGTGAGTTTCTCGATCGGAAAATCCCGGGTTCTTCCGCCGGTTGCCGGGTATGATTGCGTCATATGGTGAACATGATCAGTTTTTTTCCGCTAAGGGTTTAAGAAAAAACGTCATGCCGAACATGGCAATGCAAAGACTTGCCAGAAACAAAGCGCCGGTCATGAATGTTCCGGTCACATCCACAAGCATCCCCATGATCAGGGGACCGGCAAATCCGCCGATTTCCGCCACGCAGAAGAACATTCCCCCTGCAGCCCCCATATATCGGCTTTCCACATCCGGGCTGTCCATCAACATCAGCAGCATCAGGGGCATGAACGGAGAAGCAAAAAAGCCGTATGCCATTAATGCCGCATAAAGCAGCAGTCCGTCGGCTTTCATGACTACGATCAGATTGAATACGGTAATCAGTGCGCAGCCACCAATAACCTTGCCCCTGAAGACCCGGGGAGTGACACGGGGAAAGAGCAGTACAGCGGGAATGCCCACGGCCAACGGCAAAGCAGCCGCAAACCCGGCGGCTGAAGCGGACAGGCCCTTGCCTTCCAGAATCCTGGGCAGCCATCCGGACATGCCGTGTCCCACGGCAAAGGAAAACAGGGCCATTACCAGCAATATACGGACCGTTTTAATGCGAATGAGGTGCCGGAACACCCCGGTGATGGACAAACCGTCGACCGGGAGGGATACGGTTATCCGTCCGGCAAATATCCACCACATCACTCCCAGGAAAAGCGTCATTATCCCGTAGCAGACGAATGTCATTCGCCAACTGTAATCCACCAGGGGCATGATCAGGCTGTTGGTGAGGGAAAGGGCGAAAAATCCTCCCAGCCAGGGGCCTGTAGTATAAATACCCACAGCGGTCGCCCGGCTCTTTCCCTCAAAACATTCGGAAATGGTTTTCGGTCCCCCGATGGAAATCATCGGACCACCGGCTCCGAACAGGGCCACCGCCGCCAACATGAACCCGAAACTTTCCGCAAAATATCGTAGTATTGCTGAAAGCGCGATGATAAGGGCCCCGGCAAAAATCGATTTGCGAATCCCCCACCGATCAAGAATACTTCCCGCCGCCAGTGCCGCGAGAATATAGGTCAACTGCCATGACCCGAGGATCATTCCCATTTGGGAATAAGAAAACAGCAGCTCTTTGAGGATGGGGGTAACCAGCGGAAATATCGATCGGGCCACCATACCAAAGGCGATATACAACAGCCACAGCAACATCAGCATGAACCATGTATA
The DNA here is from genome assembly GCA_964386565.1 of uncultured Desulfobacteraceae bacterium. Classification (GTDB taxonomy): domain Bacteria; phylum Desulfobacterota; class Desulfobacteria; order Desulfobacterales; family UBA5616; genus CAYLRU01. The sequence goes on from CAYLRU010000049.1 coordinate 7,714, forward strand.
CCGCCTTTGATCCGGTTTGGTCATTTTTAAGTCTTTTCTCAGGACAAAATGTTTTGAAACCGATTCTATGAATCAATCAGCGCGGATGCATATCCTTTTATAACGGTCTCGCCGTTCTGATTCACGGTTTCCACGTCCAGATCCACATAGAACCGTCCGTCTTCCTCCCTGATCTCTTTTACGACGGCCTTGGCATCCAGTGTATCCCCGGGCCAGACCTGTCGTGTGAACCGAACACCATATTTTGTCAGTCGTCCGTCTCCCACATAATTGGTCAGCATCTTGCCGGTCATCCCCATGCTCAACATCCCGTGGGCAAACACCGAAGGGAAACCGGCAACCTTCGTGGCAAACACCCCATCCGTATGCACGGGATTATAATCACCGCCGGCCCCGGCATACTGTACGATTTGCGTCCGGGTGAGATCATCCACAATGCGCTCCTGGTAGGTATCCCCGACCTTTAATTCACTCGCTTTTAACGCCATAACAACACCTCCTCCATTCTAATCGGGCGCTTTCTCTGTTACAACGCCCACGGAGCGGGCCGTTATAACAAGTTCATCGTTCTGATCCCGGTATTCGGTTATGGATTCGCTGAAAACCAGCTTGCCGCCGCGACGTCCCTCTTTTTCCCAGGTCTTTCCCGCTTTTGTTTCAGCCTTTAGAACATCTCCGGGTTTCAAGTGCCGGTGGTATTCATAATGTTGCTCGGCATGCAACCCGCGGCTGATACCTCCCTCGGAGGTCTGGGTAATGCCGGTGGGGTTTTTCCCCGATCCGATCCAGGGTTCACCGATTTTCGGGCGCAAAAAGTAGTCCGGATCAAACTGTGCACTGGCCTGAACAAACGTAGGCGGCGCGATAATGCTGCCCGGTTCCGTGGTTTTGGCATAATCCTCATCGTAATAAATGGGATTTTTATCGCCCACGGAGCGCGCAAACATCATGATGTGTCCCGCTTCAATGGGAAATTTTTCAACAGCCATTTTTTACTCCTTTCTTCATGGGTTTTTAAAGGAAACTGAAACTTTATCGGAAAATCGAATTACACTGGAATGAATATTTTGAATGAAGAACGGTTTGTTTTTGTAACGGCATTCAAAATTATCAAAGATAATGCCCAAGGGGAGATGGCCTGTCAAGAAAAAACGATAAAGCCCCGTTTCCACCGGTAAGATAATTTCCGGCGGAATGGGGCTTTTAATCATCGTTTATCACCGCATCACCAATCCGGCTATTTGTTTTTCCCGATCAGATAACTGGCGATGGTGTTTTTCTGTATTTCCTTCGTGCCTTCATACAGTTCGCAGATTTTGGCATCCCGGTAATAGCGTTCCACCTCATATTCAAGCATATATCCATAGCCGCCCAACAACTGTATGGCTTCATCCGCCACTTCAACGGCCGTTCGGCCGGCAGCCATTTTTGCCATGGAGGTCAGTTTCGGGTCGATACGGCCCTGGTCGAAGTTCCATGCAGACTTGTACACCAGAAGCCGTGCCTGTTCAATCTTGGTGGCCATATCCGCCAGTTTATGCTGGGTAACCTGGAATTGGGAAATTTTTTGTCCGAACTGTTCTCTCTGTTTGACATAGTTCATGGCCCGGTCAAAGGCACCCTGGGCGGTCCCCAGTCCCTGCGCGGCAATCAAAATCCGGCTTTCATCGAAAAATTCAAGCAACTGGTAAAAACCCCTGTTTTCCTCTCCGATCAGATTCTTCAAAGGCACCCGGACATCCTTGAACGTTACTTCTGACGTGTGCATCATCCGGATTCCCATCTTTGATCCCACGCTGCTATAGGATACACCGGGATTGTCGGCCTCAACAAGAATCAGGCTGATCCCCCGGTAGGTGGGTTTGGCATCGGGATCCGTCTGGCATAATACACAGTAAAAACCCGCATACGGTCCGGCATTGGTAATAAAAATCTTGTTACCGTTGATCACCCATTCGTCGCCGTCTTTAACCGCCGTTGTATCTAACGAAGTAATGTCCGATCCATGGTCCGGTTCCGTAAAGGCGCCGCATGAAAGAATCTCGGCCTCGGCAACTTTCGGGAGCCACTTTTTTTTCTGCTCTTCACTGCCGAAATGCAAAATGATCTCCGAGGCAAAATCGGCCAGCAAAAGGCAGGCTCCCACAGTGGAGTCTCCCCGGCACAACTCCTCGGCAATCAGGATATTTTCCATCACACCCATTCCCTGACCGGAATATTCTTCCGGAAAATGAATCCCGATAAAACCCAGGTCTCCGGCCTTTTTCCAGATATCCACGGGATATTCATGCTTTTCTTCAAGATCTTCAATGAGCTCCTTCTTAAATTCGCCCTTGACAAAGTCGCGAACCGCTTTCTGAATGTCCTGCTGTTCCTTGCTGAGTTCAAAATCCATTAACATTACCTCCAATAAAATTTAGGGTTTTCCCCATGCTGATATGGATCGGTCTGAATTACCGGTAATTGCGATTTCGATTATATAAACACGTAAAACAAAAAAGTCCATATCTTTTTCCCATAAATATCAATCACCTGCTTAACACGCCCAATAAAATTAACAGGGTTCATGCTACATGTTCCGTCGATACTGGCCGCCCACATCATAAAGCGCACGTGTAATCTGACCCAGGCTGCAGGTTCGAACGGTATCCATCAGTTCTTCAAATATATTGCCGCCGGACAAGACCACTTTCTGAAGTCTTTCCAGGGCTGCCGGTGCTTCTTTTTCATGTTTCTTATGGAACTCACCGAGTCGTCTCAACTGGGACTTCTTTTCTTCTTCCGTTGCACGGGCCAGTTCAAGGCAGGCCGGCCCTTCGGTAAGCAGGTCGTCATCCGCATTGGGATCCCGAAATGTATTTACCCCGATGATGGGAAGTTCTCCGCTGTGCTTCAATACTTCGTAGTAAATCGACTCTTCCTGTATTTTACTGCGCTGGTAGCCGGTTTCCATGGCCCCAAGCACACCGCCGCGTTCCGAAATGCGGTCAAACTCCATGAGAACCGCTTCTTCCACGAGGTCCGTCAATTCCTCCACGATAAAACTTCCCTGGTTCATATTTTCATTTTTCGCCAGGCCCCACTCCCGGTTGATGATCAACTGGATTGCCAGCGCCCGCCGAACCGACTCCTCCGTCGGCGTTGTAATGGCTTCGTCAAATGCATTGGTATGCAGGCTGTTACAGTTGTCATATATCGCACAAAGCGCCTGAAGCGTCGTTCTGATATCATTGAACTGGATATCCTGGCTGTGTAATGACCTTCCCGAAGTCTGGATATGGTATTTGAGCATCTGTGAGCGCGCTGATGCGCCGTATTTCTCCCGCATTGCAATGGACCAGATTCGCCTGGCCACCCTGCCGATCACCGTATATTCCGGGTCCATCCCGTTTGAAAAAAAGTAGGACAGGTTGGAACCGAAACTGTCGATGGGCATTCCCCGGGAAAGATAGTATTCAACATAAGTGAATCCGTTGGACAAGGTCAGGGCCAATTGGGTGATGGGGTTGGCCCCGGCTTCGGCAATGTGGTACCCGGAAATGGAAACCGAGTAGAAATTGCGAACGTTGTTTTCAATAAAATACTGCTGAATGTCTCCCATCATTTTCAGGGCAAATTCAATTGAAAAAATACAGGTGTTCTGTCCCTGGTCTTCTTTCAGTATGTCCGCCTGAACGGTTCCCCTGACATTGTTTAACACATTTTGACGAATGGCAAGATACTGTTCTTCTGAAGGCGGGCTTCCGTTTTCCTTTTCAAACCTGGCCACCTGTTGATCAATGGCGGTATTCATGAACATGGCGAGCATAATGGGAGCCGGTCCGTTTATGGTCATGGATACGGAAGTAGTCGGTGCACACAGGTCAAATCCGCTGTAAAGAATTTTCACATCATCGAGAGTGCATACGCTGACGCCTGAATTTCCCACTTTCCCGTAGATATCGGGACGAATTTCCGGGTCATATCCATAAAGCGTCACGGAATCAAAAGCCGTTGACAACCGCTTGGCCTCATAATTTTCAGACAACAGCCGAAACCGGGCATTGGTCCTGGCAGGATCGCCTTCACCGGCGAACATGCGGGTGGGATCTTCTCCGACCCGCTTTAACGGAAACACACCGGCCGTATAAGGGAAATATCCCGGCAAATTCTCTCTCCTCATCCATCGGTAGATTTCCCCGGGGTCCCTGAATTTGGGTATGGATATTTTGGGAATCTTTTGACGGGCCAGGGATTCGGTGTAAAGCGGCACCCTGATTTCCCTGCCCCGAACCGTATAAACCAACTCATCCTTTGCATATTTCTCCCTGATATCATCCCATTGCCGTAACAGGTCTTTTGTATCCTCGCCGACGTTTGCTTCGGCAAGCTGAATTTCTTTCTTCAACCGGTCAATCAATCCGGATACGCCGGGGTCTTTCTGTTGATTCTCAATGCGCTTTAAGCTCTCTTTTAAATGCCAAATGCTCCGAACCTCTTCCGCCTGTTTCTCCGTGTACCGGTGATATTGCCGGATGGTATCGGATATTTCAGAAAGATAGCGTGTTCTTTCCGGCGGGATGATGATGGTTTTTGAAGAAGAGGTTTTCACGCTGATTTCGGGTAAACCGGATACAAATGTCACGCCTGTTTTTTCTTTAATAACGGATAACATGGCATGGTAAAGCGCGGTAACGCCGTCATCGTTAAATTTTGAAGCGATGGTTCCGAATACCGGCATGTCTTCCGGATTTTTATCCCATGCATTCCGGTTGCGCTGAACCTGTTTTCGAACGTCGCGAACCGCGTCCTCCGCCCCTCTTTTTTCGTATTTGTTCACGACAATCAGATCAGCAAAGTCAAGCATGTCGATTTTTTCCAGTTGGGAAGCGGCGCCGAACTCGGCGGTCATGACATACATGGACAAATCCACCTGGTCGATAATGTGGGAATCCCCCTGCCCGATACCGGCGGTCTCTGCAATGATAAAATCAAAACCCGCTGCCTTGCACACCTCGATGACCTCTGCCAGTGCAACGGGAATCTCCGTGGGAGACCGGCGTGTGGCCAGGGACCGCATATACACCCGGGTGCTGTTGATGGCATTCATGCGGATGCGATCGCCCAACAGGGCGCCGCCTGTTTTTCGGCGTGAGGGGTCCGTGCTGATAACGGCAATCCGAATGTCCTTTATATCGTTTATCATTCGCAAAATCAGCTCGTCAATTAAAGAGGATTTACCCGCCCCACCGGTTCCGGTGATCCCCATCACCGGAACATGGCTGTTGCCGATCTTTTTAAGTATGTTGGATCGTAGTTGATCCAAACGTCCATTGTCTTCGGATTTGGCCAGCTCTACGGCGGTAATTAATCTTCCGACCATTTTCTTGTTGTCGCAGGCCAGTTCATCAAACGCAAACTCCTCGTCCTGGACCGTGGGAAAGTCCATTTCTTTGACCATGTGATTGATGATTCCCTGAAGACCCATTTTCGTTCCGTCTTCCGGGGAATATATCTTTGTCACGCCGTAATTTTCAAGTTCCCGGATTTCCTCGGGCACGATTACACCGCCACCGCCGCCGAATACTTTAATATTGATCGCCCCGCTTTCTTTCAAAAGGTCCACAATATATTTAAAAAACTCGATATGCCCGCCCTGGTAGCTGGATACGGCAATCCCCTGCACATCCTCCTCTACTGCGGCATCTACAATTTCCCGTACCGATCGGTTATGACCCAGATGTATCACCTCAACACCGGTTGTTTGCAGCAGCCGCCTGAAAATATTGATGCTGGCATCATGTCCGTCAAACAGGGAAGTGGCCGTTACAACACGTACATGGTGTTTGGGCCGGTATGTTTCCACATCAACACTCATCTTTCCTCCTTTATCCAAAATGGGGCTTCCGACTCGACAATATACCGCCTTTTAAAATGATCCGGAAATGGAATCCCGTTATCGTGCCGTGCGCCTGCAGGAATCAATCTGAAGAATTCGAAAAGAAATTGATGATGGGGTATTGAATGGTGAAATTGTCCTTGAGCACCGTTCTCGGTCAGCCGTATAACCTCTATTTATCTGTTCGTCATCCGGAACCTGCTCAATCCTGATCCGGCAACATACCAACGGCTTGCGAACGATAAAGACAACCAAATCGTAATCCGACCATGGACTCAAATTTCTAAAAAAAAGGGTCTCTCGGGATTTGCCGATTGCACCTTCATACAGCGCCCATTAGCGATGGGGTTTTCCATCTGCCAATTTCAATCGATTCCCCAGGAATCAGCGCAACAAACAGCTTCGGGGTTTCCATCCGCCGTTTAAATTCCTCCCGGTAACAATCAAATTACCGGAAACAACCATTATTTATGCTATATATCCAAATATTCCTGAAATACTAACATTAAAAATTCAAGATATGCAAGAAAAATTTATTGGCCGAACCCTGCATGAAAAAGGAAAACAACCGATGTTGTGAAAAACTTTATGCTCAGCCGATCCGCTTCACAATCCCCGCTCTTTTATCTCGGCGTACTTCACCAGTCCATACATGGCCCGGGCGCAATCTTCCGGCGTGTTGTATATGGGAATGCCACCGTTTCTGACAATGGTGTCGATGACGCTGTCATCCAAACCCCTGAACTTCATGGTCACTACGGGTTTTTCATATTTTTCCGGAATGCTCACCAGCAATTCGGCGCCTTCAACCGCAATCCGGGTCTGTTCCCCGAACGACTTGCTTAAAAAGGCATTCACCGGCAGGTTGCAGATAATACCGTCGATATAATCCAGTTTGGCCAGTTCTTCCACAACCCTTGCTTCTTCAAGGGCACTTCTGCTTCCCCCCGCAAAATCAACGGGATTTTTCGGAATGGGTGCATGGGGGGGGAGTATTTCTTTCAGACGGTTACCCGCGGTCTCGTCAAGTCGGGGAATATGGAGGCCGAATGCCGCACATGAATCCACCGCCACGACCCCCTGTCCTCCGCTTCCCACAATTCCGATACGCTTTCCTTTTGCCGGCGGTTGCCCCAGCATGGCTTCCGCCATAATAAACAGGTGCTCGATTTCATTCACCCGAATAATGCCTGCCTGGCGGCACATGGCATCGAAAATTTCATCCGATCCGGCAATGGAGGCGGTATGGGACATGGTGGCCCTTGAACCTTCATCCGAGCGTCCGGCTTTGTAAACAAGAACGGGCTTTACGCGGGTCGTCCGGCGTGCTGTTGCAAAAAATTCTCTTCCCTGCCGTACCCCTTCCAGGTACAGGACAATCACCCTTGTTTCCGTATCATGCATTAAATAGGCAAGCAGTTCCGATACGGTGATGTCCGCCTGATTGCCCAGGCTGATAAATGTCCTTAAGCCGTATCCTTTTGTTTTCGCCACCCGCGCGAGATTTCCCCCGTAGGTCCCGCTTTGGGAAATGAAGGCCAGGTGACCATGCATCGGTTCATCATCAAGGGCGATGTTCAACCTTGCCGCCGCAGTGTATATCCCCATGCCGTTTGGCCCGATAAACCTTAAACCCCCGCTTTTCGCAATATTTACCGTTTCAACTTCAAGGGCTTTTCCTTTTCCACCGGTCTCGGCAAAATCAGCAGATATGACGACACCGCCCTTGATACCCTTTTTCACACAACTTTTCATGGCCGCCGGAACCCGTTCGGCAAGCACGGTAAAAATCGCCAGGTCAATATCTCCCGGTACTTCATTAACGTCCCTGTACACCTTAATTCCGAATATTTCACCACCACCGGGATTTATGGGATATATTTTTCCTCTGTAACCCGATTTAATGGCATTTTCCATAACCCGGTATCCCCATTTCCCGGGAGTTGACGACGCCCCGATAAAGGCCACGGACCGGGCCTTGAATATGGGATCCAATTGTTTGATGATATCATTCTCCATTAATCTGTAATTACCCTTTCCTTTTTAAACACCCTGTAAATCGACGTTAACCAGGGTTTGGATTTTTCCCCGTTCCCGCCCGGGAACGCGGAAACGGGAAGCAATTTGTGAAGGTATTCGGGAATACGCCAAAACCGCGGTTCCCGTCCCGCCGGAAGGAGCGTTACTGCGGGACGGAAATAGCGGAAAAATCTGAAAAACAAACAAAAAGTCCCTGCGGACAAAAATTTTCTCAGATTGCCGGAATAAAGCGAAAATTCCGTAAAGCAGGGTTGCAGGATCTTCTATCCACAGGGATGATGGTTTAATGCGTTCTCAAGAAAATATCTTGCAATAATAAGAACAGGTGCCCGAATACAGATTCGGGCACTTGTTCTTTCCGGTAATTCTAATGTCCGCCGCTCATAATGATGCATTGGCCGGACACGTAGTTGGAAAGCGGGGACGCCAGGAACAGGATAACGCCTGCACCTTCTTCCGGCGTACCCGGTCTTCCCAGGGGAATCATCATTTTCATCATTTCACGCTGCTGGCTGGGAATGCCGATGGTCACTTTCTCGCCGTCACGCACAATGTCCTCGGTCTCTTCCTTGGCCTTGGTCAACCGGGTATCCACCCACCCATAGGCAACGGCATTGGACTGAACATTAAAACGCCCCCATTCCCGGGCAACGGCCTTGGTCAACCCCACGATACCGGCTTTGGCGGAAGAGTAGTTCGCTTGACCCGCATTTCCGTTGACGCCGGAGGTGGATGAAATATTCACGATTTTTCTGGCGATGGGGCCTGTTCCTTCGGCCATTTCTTTCTTGGCGGCATCTCTGAAATACGGCGCAGCCGCCCTGATAATCCTGAAAGGGGCTTTCAAATGAATGTTCATCATGGCGTCCCACATATTATCCGTCATCTTATGGACAACCGCGTCCCAGGTGTATCCGGCATTGTTCACGATAATGTGAAGTCCACCATACGCATCCACGGCCGCTTTCACAATACCTTCGGCAAAACCGTCCGCCGTTGCATCGCCATTGTAGCAAATGGCCTCTCCGCCTGCATTTTTAATTTCCGCAACCGTTTCTTCCGCAGGTGCGGGATCGATATCGCTGACCACCACTTTCGCCCCTTCCTGGGCGAACAGAAGTGCCGCTGCCTTGCCGATTCCCCTTCCGGAACCTGTAATGATCGCCACTCTGTCCTTTAACATTTTTTCCATAGAGAACCTCCTTTTTAATATGTTTTGGGTTAATATTCAGGGTATCAAAAACGGTGTCGTTATTGTTTCCGACGCCTTCCGTATGATCCATAACGCTCGGGCCGGATTGGTAATGGCAAGCAATTTTCCGAACGGACGCTCATTTTTTCTATAGCACTCCTTCCCGACCTTTTCAAGAAAATCGACAAAAAAATGCACTGCCTTTTCTATTTTTTTGATTCCTGAGATACGTGATTTTTTCTGAGAAAGGCTGACCCCTTAATGAGGGTCCATTACCGGATTTGTTGGAGGCGTTAAGGATGGCGGAAAATTCGTCAAGGTGACCGAACATGTCTTCCCTGAAAAAACCATGAATTAATAAAAACCCTGTACCGCCGCCTGCCGGAGGGTGGGAAATATGTTTGATCTCTCACGGTTCATAAAATCCGCTCATGCACAAAAAAACGTTTGCATGGGCGGATTTTTTCGACCGGACAATATCAGGACAACGTCTTTTAAAAACGATTTATCTCTTTTTCCGTCGTTTTTTCAATCACTCTTTAAAAAACGTTTCTGCACCTATTTTTTGAGGAATTTGTCTGTGTACGGATTAACGAAAAAGACGGGAACCGGTGCGCTTCTTGCGACGTTAGCCGCAACCGATCCGAAAATGGCCTTATCCAACGCTTTTCTTCCCCTGGTTGCCATGATGACCATATCGATGCTTTCCTTATCGATATAACTCAAAATTTCTTCAGCTGCTTCCCCATCTTTAACCACCAGATTTGAATTCGGAATGTCCGGAAAATTCTTGTCTTTATATGCTTGAACCTTCTTTTTAATGCTTTGACCAGGCTCTTTGTCATCCTCTACATAGTATTCATGTACTTTTGCCACGAATATCAAACAGATCTCGGCACCGAACTTCTCTGCCATCGTTTTTACGTGGGGGAATATTTTCACTGATGTTTCGGAAAGGTCAACCGGGAATAAGATTTTCTTGTAATCCAACATGTCAAAGGCCTCCTTCTGAAAGTTTTTAAGATAGATAATAATGCTTTTTCATATAACATATTAAAAAGCCTGTCAATTTAATAAATCCAATTAATATAATAAAGTATCTTCGGTCTTTATGCAGACCAGGCGGGTTGTGAAATGAGCGGGTATATGGATATCGGGTTATTTTTTTAAAAATAACCGCAATGGACAAAACATTCAACGAAAAACATCAATTTAAAGGCAGTGTGCGGGAAAAATATTTTGACAGGGCATGATAAAATATGTTTATTGCCTTAAAACAAAACGGCATTACAGCTCATTTGATCCTGATGATGCAACACATAGATAAAACAATAATCGATCCGGACTTAAAATGAAGATGATCCCGCAAATATGGACCCAACATATCTGGATACTCGGTATTCATGAGTTCCCCTCTTTTCTCGTTATCGGTAAATCCGCCTCCGCCCTGATAGAGGCCGGCGTATCTTCTTTGGTGCCCAAAATTCTATCAGATATTGAAGCGGCAAAGCCTTCAGCCCCTCTAAAATATCTTATTGCCACCCATGCCCATGCCGATCATGTTTGCGGACTTATTAAACTCAAGCATATCCATCCTGACCTGTTTCTGTGCGGTTCAGAGCAAACCGGCCGGATTCTGGGAAGAGCCGACATCATGAAAAATTTTATTGAAGAAGATGTCGCATATAACAAATACCTGTCTTCAAACGGGATCCTGTCAATAACGGAAAAACGGTTGCCGGCCGAGCCCATAGCGCTGGATTTGATCCTCAAAGATCACCAGGTCATGGATTTAGGAGATGTTTACATTGAAATAATCGACGTTCCCGGTCATGCGCCCGGTGGTACGGCCTTTTTGATTATGCCCGATAATGTGGCCCTTATTTCAGATTCAGCCGGTTATGCAAACACAGCCGATGATATTTTACCGCTTTTTTTCCACCATTTCCAAAACTCCGTTGAATCACTGAAAAAATTAAAGTCATTAAGACCTGAATATTTGGCTTTGGGGCATAATATTTTTATAGATGGTGAAAAATCCGCCCAACGTTTTTTTGAGCGGGCGATTTCAGACATGCAAAAAATGAAAACCGGCATCCTTGAAAAGCTGGGAAATAATTCATCCACGGATACAATCGAATCCGATCTTGCGGATAAAATGCGCCGTTATGGAATGTTTCAAAGCTTCTCCCGGGAGACGTTGATCCGTTTTTCGCAATTGCTGATCAGGAGGGCCATGGAATCTTAGAAATGGTTCCGTACCATGGGGGGAAATAAGAAGGCCGCCCATAAAGCGACCTTCCTGCACGGGGTTATTGCCGAAGCGCATGGGGGATACGACAAACGGGAACGGGCAGCATTTTGTGCTTATTGGCCGAGTTAAATTTTCGATATGTGGACAGTACTTCTTTTTGTCTGCCGGTTAATTCTTTCACCCCAGCGGGATTTTCTTCCATTTTCATGGCCCATTCAAGCTCTTCATAGGAAGCGCCGATCTGGCTCTCATCGGTTCGGTTATCCATCCACAAACCATCCGTCGGCAGGGCCTTTATGATTTCGTCATCGATTCCCAGGGCCTTCCCGATCTCATAGACTTCGGTTTTTAACAGATCGGCTATGGGAGAAATGTCAACGCCGCCATCGCCGTATTTTGTAAAAAATCCAACACCGAAGTCTTCAACTTTATTTCCCGTACCCACCACGAGCATTCGATGATGTCCGGCAAATGCATAAAGGGTGATCATCCGGATCCTTGACCTTGTATTGGCCATGGTCAGTCCGTCCTGAATGTCAGCAGGCAGTATATGCTCAAATGACAGCAATACCGGGGTAAGATTTATTTTTCTTCCGTTTACGTTGGGGTACTGCTTTGTCAACCATTTTATGTGCCTGTCTGAAAGGGATTCCTGGTCAGGGGATTGATGAATGGGCATATTAAGCGCCAATACTTTTTTTGCTGTTCTGGCGCATAGTGTGGAAGTAACCGCTGAATCAATCCCGCCGGATATTCCGACGACAAAACCTTCCAATCCGGAATTCCGGCAGTAGTCTTCAAGCCATGAAACAATATGGTCGATAATTTTTTCCGTCTTCATGATTTCAGGTTTTGCTCCCTGTTAACCGGTCGTGTCCATCCGAAAACAGTATCTTTTGGCCCAAAGCCGTGTTTTCACTCTTTTGAAACCCTCGAAACACGCTGTTCCCGTGGTTTCAAAATCGCCCGGGCCTTGCTCTGAATCAGAATCCATCATTCCCGGATGGATACAGTTACACTAAAATTTGTCTTCGAATACAATCTATACTGCATTATTTCAAGCAGTTAGAATTTGATATAGAAGATATCGGAATGTTTGAGAACTTTCAAGGAAAATATGACCCCGTGAATATTTAAAAGCCCGTTGGTCCATCAGAAATAACCTTCAGCAAAAAGAACGATTGGAGGATCTGAAACCGCGTCTATCGAGTAGGGGGAGGCCTCACGGCCCCCCTCTCTCACACCACCGGGCATACGGT
>CAYLRU010000050.1:0-20162 GCA_964386565.1 uncultured Desulfobacteraceae bacterium
CTTTACCCTACCAACAAGCTAATGGTACGCGGGCTCATCTTCAAACGGAAGCTTATATATAGAGGCCACCTTTAATCTTATAAACCAAGGTTTATTAGACATTATCCGGTATTAGCATCGCTTTCGCAATGTTATCCCCGATTTGAAGGTAGATTACCCACGCGTTACTCACCCGTGCGCCACTTTACTATCTTCTGCAAGCAGAAGAGTTCTCGTGCGACTTGCATGTGTTAAGCACGCCGCCAGCGTTCATTCTGAGCCAGGATCAAACTCTCCAATTAAATTATAAAATGAATCTTAATTATTTTAAGATCCATTGTTAACGTGAGTCCTAACTCACAAGCTGCTACTATTTAGTTTTCAAAGATCAAACTCGTCACGATTCATGACGAATGTAATTTTTTATCTCGGCTAATCAGAGAAACGCTTTCTACCCTGTTTTGCGTTAATCTGTCAACCATTTTTCTAAAACTTTTTTCAATCCGGATTTCCCGAAATTGGAATTTCATCTAATAACTGAATTTAATTTTTATGTCAAGATCTTTTTTAAAATTCATTTTGCTGAACATGCCTGCTCAGGTGCTTTTTTTAAAGCGTGATGCGCTATTTACACGGTGTTTTTTATTTGGTCAAGGGTTTTTTTGCTTTTTTATTTTTATTTTGTGATATCTTTTTTTACCGGCCCTCAACACGATCTCCAACCCATTAATATCATTATCGGTTACCATTTGATCGAACGCAACGATCCGTTTTCCGTTAATGTAGCCGCCCCCCTGGGAAATAAGCCTACGGGCAGCACCGCTGGTTTGGGCCAGCCCGACGGTGTGGAACAATTTGAATGCCGGGATACCTTTTTTAAGTTCGGCGATGTCCATCACGGTCTGAGGTGCCGATGCATCATCATTGCCAACGATTTGCCTTGGAATTTGGCTTGACGGCAGGATATGATCTGCTATAAAACGCGATCCAAATATGTTTGCCGCTGATTGATAGGCCTTTAATGCCTCCTCCTTTCCATGGACCAAGCAGGTTGTTTCAAACGCAAGAACCGCTTTTGCCGCATTCAGATCCGCATCCTCGAGCTTTTTCGCTTCATTGATTTCGTCCATGGGTAAAAAGGTGTACAAGGCTAAAAATCGACCAACATCCTTATCATCGGTATTTATCCAGTATTGGAAATAATCATAGGGGGATGTTCTATCTGCATCAAGCCATACCGCACCTTCGGCGGTCTTGCCCATTTTTGCGCCGCTGCTTGTCGTAATCAGGGGAAATGTAATGCCGAATGCCGGTTTCCGGCTTATTCGCCGAATCAATTCGATCCCGGCAACGATGTTTCCCCACTGATCACTGCCGCCCATCTGGAGGCTGCAGCCATACCGCTCGCAAAGAACATAAAAATCGTATGCCTGTAAAAGCATATAATTGAATTCGATGAAGCTCAACCCTTCTTCGGAGTCCAGCCTGAGTTTGCAGCTTTCCGCCTTAATCATTCGATTAACGCTGAAATGGCGGCCGATATCTCTTAAGAACGGGATATATTTCAACTCCGCAAGCCAATCCGCATTATTCACCAGGACTGCTTTGTCATCGTTAAAATCGATAAACCGGGACAACTGTCGTTTTATCGCCTCTGCATTTTCATTCACCGACTCAATGGTCAGTATCTTGCGCATTTCGGTTTTTCCACTCGGATCACCCACCAGTCCCGTACCGCCGCCGACCAGTGCGATAGGCCGGTGGCCGTGACGCTGCATATGGGCCAATGACATAATAGGCACCAAGCTACCTGCATGAAGACTCGATGCGGTGGGGTCAAATCCGATATAGCAGGAAGCATCACCGCCGCTGAGATATTCATAAAGTTCATCTTCATGGGTCTTCTGTTCGATAAAACCCCGTTCCTGTAAAACATCAAGAATATGCATCATGTAAAGCCCCTCTTGTTTGCTCATATTCCGGCTCTGATTCAGATGGATAAGGAACCAACCGACCAGACAATTCGCCCGATGCGTGAAACAGCGTCTTTTTTAAAAGGCTTGATTATTTCACGCCAATCATTCTTTCTCAAACCCTCTTTTATCATCCATAGGCAATAACAAACACCCAATAACATCCAACACCTATTTATTCGCGTATTCAACCGCCCGCGTCTCGCGGATGACCGTTACTTTAATTTGACCGGGAAACGTGAGCGATTCCTCGATTTTTCTGGCGATATCACGACTCAGGAGCGTTGATTCTTCATCGCTGATTTTTTCACTTTCAACGATAACTCTCAATTCTCTTCCAGCCTGGATGGCATAGGTGTTTGATACGCCGGAAAATGAATTCGCTATGTTTTCAAGATCTTCAAGTCTTTTGATATAATTCTCAAGCATCTCTTTTCTTGCACCCGGCCTGGCTCCGGAGAGCCCGTCGGCAGCTTGAACCAGCAAGGCGTACACGGTATTCGGCGGCACATCCTCATGATGAGCTGCTATGGCATGAACAATCTTCGGCGATTCGCCATATTTTTTGGCCAGTCGTGAGCCGATGAGTGCATGGGGGCCTTCGACTTCATGGTCAACAGCCTTGCCCAGATCGTGCAACAGGCCCATTCTTTTCGCCAGTTTTTGATTCAGGCCCAATTCAGCCGCCATAATACCGCATAAAAATCCGACTTCAATGGAATGTTGCAATACATTCTGGGCATAGCTTGTTCGGAATTTCAACCGACCGAGATATTTTATCAGCTCCGCATTAATGCCGTGGACGCCCAGGTCGAATGCGGCCTGCTCACCGGCTTCCTTGATGGTTTTCTCCACCTCCTGCTCAACCTTTTTAACGATGTCTTCTATCCGGGCCGGATGAATCCTGCCGTCTGAAATTAATTTTGTCAGCGACAGCCTGGCAACCTCACGCCGGACTGGATTGAAACCGGATAAAATTACAGCTTCAGGTGTATCATCGATGATAAGATCTATCCCTGTAGCCGCTTCAAGGGCCCGGATATTCCGTCCTTCCCTTCCGATGATGCGCCCTTTCATTTCGTCGTTAGGCAACTGGACTACAGATACCGCACGTTCTGAAATAAATTCCGCTGCATAGCGTTGAATTGCCGTCGCAATGATGTTTTTGGCTTTTTTTTCCGCTTCTTCCTTTGCTTCACTCTCTATCCTTTTTATCATCTTGGCACTTTCATATTTTGCCTCGTTCTCAATGGCCCGCATAAGCAGATCTTTTGCCTGGTCTGTCGTCAAACCCGATATCTGTTCCAACTGCTTTTGTTGCTCTTCTATAAGCCGGATATATTTTTTTTCATTTTCTTTGACAATCTCTTCTTGTTTTAAAACCTGTTTTTCCTTACGAATAATCTCCTTGAACCGCTTTTCATAATCTTCTATTTTTAAATCAATATGTTCTTCTTTTTGCATGAGCCGCTTTTCTTTTTTCTTCAGCTCCTGCCGCGTTTCCTTTGTCTCGGAATCAAAGTCGCCTTTCATTTTGAAAAGCAGGTCCTTTGCATCCAATTCAGCTTCCTTCAGTATCGTATCTGCTTTTCTTTCTGCATCCCTGATTTTCTTTTCCGCTTCAGCCTCGCTGCTTTTAATTTTGAACGACATCTGCCTGATTTTGATCCAATAGGATGCCGCCCAGCCAAGTCCGAAAAATACCAGTCCGATCAATATATAATACTCAATCATTCGTGTTTCTCCTTGGGTATTCAAATAAATGGTGTCATCAGATGATTATCAAAACAGTGATGATAATATCATTCCATAAAACAGAACCTTCAAGACAAACTGTCATATAACACAGTTTTTTCTAATTTTAAATGCATCGCCTTTTCACTTTTATGGATATCCATTTCCACTTTTCCCGGCAAGCCGACACTTAAAATCCCATAAGGGGATTACATCACTTGACGGCGTTGCAATGTCGATTTGAAAACAAAACAAATAAATGACCCCGAAAATGGCATCGTAAATCAGGATTACACCATCACAATACACCGGGTTTTCGCAAAATAAAAATGACAATGAGATGGATCAGGGGTAAGACCTTTTAGAAAGGATTGCCGGCAAGGTATATTTCCAAAAGCCAACCATCGGATAAATAAAAACAGGCATGCTTCTCTACAGGGGGAAACCCCCACCATAATGCCGTGTGGCAAGACCTTTGAACCTTAAGTTCAAGGTGGGCGCCTTATGGTTTTTTTAGGCTTTTCCGTACAAGCGGAACCTGCTCACCAAAACCAGAGAAAGCTCCCTTTTTTTCCTGCTGTTGGGTCAAAGGGGTTCTACCAATCACGAGCACGGTAGGGGTCACAATAATACAATCAATTACCCGGGAATTTTCAGTTCATCAACAGGGCAAATAAAACAGTCCGACGATTCACAGATTGTATCACAAAAAGGCAGTTGTTCATCGGTTTTTTTGAAGACCATCAAAAATTTTTCTGTTCATCAACGCAACCGCTATCAATAAGCTGCATCAGACGCGTCGATTTTTCCGTCATTTTTTTTAATAACTCCATTCGATTGACCTTCAAATCATAATTTTCACTCGCTAAATTCAACGCCGCTAAAATCATAATTGTAAGCTTAGTCAATTCGCATGTTTGGTGTTGACCTTGTTCTTGAACCCGACCAACTTCTTCAACCACCGAATCGGCAACGGCCTTTGCCCTGGATATTTCCGATTCAGTCTTAAACGTATAGGTTTGCCCAAAAAGCTTTATGGTAATAAGGTTCTCCACCGGATAAACAAACAACCTCTCAAGATACCGACTCTTTTTGGAAATAAATAGGATTAATCGTCATCAAGATCAGTAAATTTACCCAGGAGATTGTCGATCTTTGACCGAATCAATTCCCTTTCCTGATGATATCTGTTTTCTGCCTCTACCTTGCCTTTCAGTTCCTCTTCTAACCTTTCGATTTTATTTTTAAGTTCCGAGTTGTTTAACTCCAATGACCGACAGGTTTTTATTAAATTCTCAACTTTCTTTTCAAGATCTTCAAATTGTGAAAAAATAATTTCGTTTTCCAATCTCTCACCTCATTTGTTATTAATATAATCCTTCAATTTGGTTAAAGTCAAGTTGTTTGTTTTTCAGGCAGAGGTACAGGTCCGTGTAATATTTAATGGACGGACAATATTTATTTATAAAAACCAGCGTTGTTTAACAATACATTTTAAACGGATCCGGGACCTTTTTATTTTCAGAGCACCGGGCTAACACGATAATCCCCATACAGTCATGTGCAACCCGTCTGAAAATCGTTTTTATCCCTGGAAAAGGGCCTTTTTCAATAAAAAAGCAACCCCCGTTTATGAGGATTGCTTTTTTGTTACATTATTGATCTGTTTGTTTCGGAGATTTGCTATGATTGTCTTGTTTCAGCCAATTTTAACCGGTGCAGAGCTCTTTCCAATGCCGCTCTGGCACGAATAAAATCTATGTCTTCTTTTGCTGTCTGTTCCGCCAATCGTTTCTCGGCACGTTCCAAGGCGGTTTTTGCCCGTTCAAGGTCGATATCGCATCTTCTTTCGGCGGACTCAGCTAATACCGTCACTTTATTCGGAAGGGCCTCTGCGAATCCTCCGCTTACGAATACGCACCTTTCAACACCTGTTTTATCCGTATAGCGAATGGTTCCCAGTTTAAGCATCGTCATAAAGGGCGTATGACCCGACAGTACACCGAACTCACCCAGAACACCGGGCGCCACAACAATCTGTGCATCTTCATCAACAACGGATTTTTCCGGTGTAACGACTTCCAACCTTATGCTTTGTGCCATAATTCAGCCTCATTGATTATTCGGCATCAGCCATTTTCTTTGCTTTTTCAATAACGTCTTCTATTCCCCCAACCATATGGAACGCCTGTTCAGGAAGGTCATCATACTTTCCTTCGATAATTTCCTTAAACCCCCGAACCGTATCTTCAATCTTTACATAAGCACCCGGCGTGTTGGTGAAGACCTCTGCAACATGGAACGGCTGGGACAGGAATCTTTCCAGTTTCCTGGCCCTGGATACGGTAATCTTATCCTCGTCGGAAAGTTCATCAACCCCGAGAATGGCAATGATATCCTGGAGTTCCTTATATTTCTGCAATGTCCGCTGAACGGATCGGGCCACCTGATAATGTTCATCACCAATGTATGCGGCATCAAGGATTCGGGAGGTCGAATCAAGGGGGTCAACAGACGGATAAATACCTTTTTCAACGAGTTTACGAGACAGAACAACGGTACCGTCAAGATGTGAAAATGTTGTTGCAGGAGCAGGGTCGGTCAAGTCGTCCGCAGGTACGTAAACGCACTGAACAGCCGTAATGGATCCCTTGTCCGTAGAGGTAATCCGCTCCTGGAGTTCACCAAGGTCAACGGCGAGCGTGGGTTGGTACCCAACTGCCGACGGCATACGCCCCAGCAACGCCGATACCTCTGAGCCGGCCTGGGTGAACCTGAAGATATTGTCGATGAATATAAGAACATCCTGGCCTTCCTGATCACGGAAATATTCCGCAGCGGTCAAGGCTGAAAGGGCAACACGCGCTCTTGCGCCAGGGGGTTCGGTCATCTGCCCGTAAATAAGCGCGGCTTTGGGTAAAACACCCGCCTCTTTCATTTCATGGTAAAGGTCGTTACCTTCACGGGTCCGTTCTCCAACGCCCGCAAAAACGGAAATGCCGCCGTGCTGCAACGCAATGTTGTTGACCATTTCCATCATGATAACGGTTTTGCCGACTCCCGCACCACCGAAAAGCCCCATTTTACCGCCCCGTGGAAACGGAACCAGCAGGTCGATCACCTTAATGCCGGTTTCAAGAACGCGCACGGTGGTGTCCTGCTCGGTAAAGCTCGGCGCTTCACGGTGGATCGGCAGCATTTTTTCCTGGCTGACCGGGCCCAGCCCGTCAACCGGCCTGCCGACAACATTCAATACACGGCCAAGACCTGCTTCACCAACCGGCATCATGATCGGTTTGCCGGTGTCTTTCACTTTTTGTCCCCTTGTCAGACCATCGGTAACATCCATGGCAATTGTCCGGACGATATTATCACCCAGATGCTGGGCAACTTCAACCACCAGGTTATCCGGTTCATCGTTGATCGCCGGATTGGTAATCAAAAGCGATGTATAAATGGTCGGCAAATTGCCTTGTTCAAATTCAACGTCGACGACAGGTCCCATCACCTGCGTAATCGTTCCAATATTTTCACCCATTTATAACCTCCTGTAAATATAAGGTATCATTTTTTATCCCCTGAGCGCTTCGGCACCACCGACGATATCCATCAATTCCGCGGTAATGGCGGCCTGCCGCGCCTTGTTGAAAGCAAGTGTTAAATCCTCGATCATATCCTTACAGGCTTTGGTCGCATTGTCCATAGCGGTCATTCTTGCCGCATGCTCGCTTGTGGATGTTTCCAGCAACGCGCTGAATAATTGAACATATATGTTTCGCGGCAATAATTCGTCCAGCAATTCACCAGGAGAAGGTTCGCATATATGTTCCGCCATATATGCCGAATCCTGGGGTTCTTCTTCGACGACTTCAATGGGCGGTATGGGCAAAAGTTGCTTGATGGTCGGAACCTGTCGCCCCATGCTGATAAATTCGGCATATACGATGTAAACTTCATCGTATATTTCATCAAGGAATCCGTCGATCAGCTTTCTTCCGGCGTTTAAGGCGACATTAAAACCGATCTTGGTGCCCACGACACCGATATATTGATCCTTCATGGAAAGCTTGTTCTTTCTTACCCAGTCGCGCCCCCGTTTACCGAAGTTCGTAAATGATATGGAAACCCCCGGACCGGACTTTTCCGTCATGAATTTTTCAGCCGTCTCGATCAGGTTTACGTTAAACCCGCCGCAGAGTCCCCGGTCCGATGTACATAGTACAATATGAATATTATTGACGATACTTCGGGGTACAAGCAGGGGGCTCGCCTCGGCACCCGCTTTATCGGCCAGGCTTCCCAATACTTCGGAAAATTTCGCAGCATAGGGACGAAACCTGTCCATATTTGCCTGGGCGCCGCGTAATCGCGAGGTTGCAACCATATTCATGGCCCTTGTGATCTGTTGGGTTTTTTTAACCGCGCCAATTTTTGTCTTAACATCTTTTAAACTAGGCATACAATTCCGTCCTTATCCAAAATAAAACACGGGCACCATCACCTGTTTAGCAATCGCCTGTTTTTTTGTGCTTATTTTATGGTATCTTTAAATTCTTCGTCGTATGCGTTTAAGGCGTCTCTCATCAATTTTTCCAAATCATCCGAAATTTCTTTCTTTTCTCTCAGTTCGGAAAAAATTTGAGGATATCTGTCTTCGATAAACGGATAAAGCCCGGCCTCATATTTGGTTATTACATCTGCCGGGTATTTATCAAGAAAGCCTCTTGTTCCGGCAAAGATGATCATCACCTGTTTCTCCACCGGCAACGGCTGGTACTGGGGCTGTTTCAACACTTCAACGAGTCTCTCACCACGGGTCAACTGTTTCTGGGTAGCTGCATCAAGATCGCTTCCGAATGCAGCGAACGCCTCAAGTTCCCTGAATTGTGCCAAGTCAAGACGAAGTGTACCGGCAACCTGTTTCATGGCCTTTATCTGAGCGGCGCCGCCCACCCGGGATACGGAAAGTCCGACGTTAATAGAGGGCCGGACGCCCGCAAAGAACAGGCCCGGCTCGAGGTAAATCTGGCCGTCCGTAATGGAAATAACGTTCGTCGGAATGTAAGCGGATACGTCGCCGGCCTGCGTTTCAATAATCGGCAGCGCGGTTAAGGAGCCCGCACCCAGTTCGTCGCTTAATTTGGCGGCTCTTTCAAGGAGTCGGGAATGATTGTAAAAGATGTCACCAGGATAAGCTTCCCGTCCGGGAGGACGTCTTAAAAGCAACGATACCTGGCGATAGGCTGCAGCCTGTTTGGAAAGGTCGTCATAAATTATCAGTGCGTGTTCCCCTTTGTCGCGGAAATATTCTCCCATGGCACATCCGGCGTAAGGCGCAACATACTGTAATGTTGCCGGATCGCTGGCGCAGGCCGCTACAACGGTGGTATATTCCATGGCGCCGTGTTTTTCCAGTACGGAAACGACCTGTGCCACGGTTGATTTTTTCTGACCACATGCCACGTAAATGCAGTATACGCCCTGCCCTTTCTGAGCCAGTATGGAATCGATTGCAACAGCGGTTTTACCGATCTGACGGTCGCCGATGATCAGTTCACGCTGGCCCCGACCCACCGGTGTCATGGCATCAACAGCTTTGAGCCCGGTATACATGGGTTCATGGACGCTTTTTCTGGCGATAACACCGGGAGCAACCATTTCAACACGACGTGTTTCAGTTGAATCGATAGGGCCTTTCCCGTCAAGGGGCTCTCCAACGGCCGAAACCACGCGACCCAATACCGCTTCACCCACTGGAACCTGAGCGATTCTTCCGGTCCGTTTTACGATGTCCCCCTCTTTGATATGGATATCCTCACCCATAATGGCAACACCCACGTTATCCTCTTCGAGGTTCAACGCCAGACCCAATATACCACCGGGGAATTCCACGAGTTCCAGTGCCATGACTTTTTCCAGTCCGTAAACCCTGGCGATTCCGTCACCCACCGACAACACGACTCCGGTCTCACTGAGTTCGACCTTCTTGTCGTAATCCTTAATCTGTTCCTTAATAATTTGACTTATTTCTTCGGCTCTTAGTTCCATTAGACACTCTCACCCCTTTTTAAAGATTCCCTCATGTTGAGTAATTGTGTTTTTATACTCCCGTCCAAAACAAGATCGCCAATTTGAGTCACAATACCGCCTATCAGGCTTGCATCTTGTTTTACATCCAGTTTAACGTCCTTGTTAATCATTTTCGACAAGGCGTTGCGAATCTTTTCAACCGTCTCATCCGGAAGCTTGACCGCAGATGTCAATTTGGCCCTTGCCACGCCCTTGAATTCGTCCACCATGCTTTGATAAAAATCGGTAATATCAGGCAGGAAACTAAACCGCCCTTTATCAAAAATAAACAGCAGAAATGACTTCATTACCGGCGACAATCCAAGTTTTTCGATAACCGCCTTTAAGACCTTCTTTCGTGACGCCGTATCGTGCAAGGGGTTGTTGACCACCTGACCGAGTTCTTTCTCTTTTTGGATCAAGTCATTTATTCCGATAAGTTCCGCCCGATAAGCCTCCGCCTGGCCGTCCTCTTTCCCGATTAACAGAAGCGCCTTGGCATACCGCCTTGCTATTGCCAGATTTTTCACTATGCCACCACCTTCTCTAAATATTCATCGACCAGTCTGTCTTGATCTTCCGATGTGATTTTTTCGATTATTTTTTTCTCGGCCTTTTCAAGGGCCTGTTCAATAATTTCACCCTGAAGTCGCAGTTTGGCCTGTTTGAATTCGTGCTCAATGTTTCGGCGGGCTTTCTCTTCAAGTTTTTCAGCGGTCCGTTCGGCTTCTTTGAGTATCCTCTCCTTTGCCTCGTTTCCCTGTTTGATGTATTCTTCAACGATTTTTTCCGCCTCTTTTTCCAACAGAGCCAGCTTCTCCTTGTACGATGACAGTTCTTTTTCCGCTTCTTCCTTTTTTGTTTCCAGTTCGCTGAGTTGTTCCCTGATTCCGGCGATCCGTGAATTCAACGCCTGGGCCACCGGTCTTCGCAACAACAGGAAGAGCCCTACTGCTAAAATGGCGAAATTAATAACGCGGTAAGTATCTGTCGCCACCCATCCTTTTGTACCGGTGGTTTCACCGTGCCCATCACCGCCTGATCCCAAAACAGGCCCGCACCAGAACATCAGAACCACGGAAAAAACAACCGCCAAGAGTATTTTTCGATAACCGTGTTTCCGGTTGACATCAGGTTTCCTCATTAAACACTCCTCCCCAGTATTTTCTGCCCGATCGCATCGACAAAGGTATCCACATCTTTTTGCAGAGAGGTCCTGACCTCTTCAATGTCTTTTGCGATTCTACTTCTGATGTTGGCAAGTTCTTCTGAAGCTTTTTGATTGATTTTTTCTATGATTTGTTTTTCTTCGTTTTCAGCAGCATGAATCAACGACGTTTTCTCTTCAAGGCCCTTTGCCCTGGCATCCCGGATGCCGGTTATCCAGTCGTTTTCCTTCTTTTCCGCATCACCATGCAGTCTTTCGATGGTTTCTTCAAGGTTGTCGATCTTTTCTTTTCTTCTCACCAGAATGCCGCGGATCGGCTTGTACAATATGACGTTTAAGGCCCAGATCAGGAAAACAAAATTCACGATCTGGATGATAACAGATGCATCCGGCAATACCGTAATTCCACCCGACGCTCCCCATGCGGCGCCGGCGGGCATGCCCAAAAAAAACAACACCCCAACCAAACTACTCCGGCACATACCAAAAACTCTCATTAAATTCCTCCATCGCCGTAATCTGAAACCGTTGCCAAACACCCCATATCGTCCGGTTTTCAAAGGTCTTAATGAAATGGTTTTTTCACCGATTTAACCTTATAGAAAATCGGACTATTACATTACAAAAACCGTCTTGTCAAAGGTTTTTTTAAAAATTTCCGAGGTTAATGAAAAACCATTTACCCGGGGATCCCGGCGTATTCACCCGGCATGTTAACCAACTGATATCAATTCTGATTTGACTTTTCTCAATTTACAGGACCGACGCACGCACGCATCAGGGCTGGTGTTCCGATTTTTGATCACCACCCGGCTCAGCCCCGGTTGCAGGGGCTTGCCCCCCTATTCCGCAATTTCCGTTAAACCGGACACCTTTTTCCATTGAGACGACCGGTGCGCGGATATCCCCCGTCACCTCTGCAGGAGCATATATTTCTATCCTTTTTTCGGCAACAACGGCACCGCGGACCCGCCCCATAATCACAGCCACCCCCACATGGATTTCCGCCTCGATGTCCGCCGTTTTACCGACAATCAGAGTTCCGGCTTCTCCTTTAACGGCACCTTTGACACGACCGTCCAGCCTGATGGTGTTTTCAAAATGAATTGTTCCTTCTACATGGGCTTCCGGGCCCAAAAATGTCGAAATCGATCCTTTGTTTTTTCCCGTCCGCATCACATCCTCGACAACAATATTGAATTGGAATCAGAAAACCGCTAGGGGGTCATAAACCTGCGCATGCCTATATTTAAAAGCAGACCGATGCAAATCATTTTGGCTACGATTGAAGATCCGCCGTAACTGATAAACGGCAGCGGAACCCCCACGACCGGCAATAATCCCATTACCATCCCGATATTGATAAAAACCTCCCAGAAAATCAACCCGGTAATGCCCACTGATAAAAGGACACCGAAAGGGTCCCTGCATGAATGGGCGATACTGAGCCCGATAACGAGCAGCAATATAAAAAGGACCAGCAGACCGGCACTTCCGAGAAAACCCCATTCTTCGGCCAACACGGAAAAGATGAAATCCGTGTGCTGCTCGGGTAAAAAGGACAGTGCATTCTGCGTGCCTTTCAGAAATCCTTTTCCATGCATCATGCCGGAACCGATGGCGATTTTCGATTGAATGATATGGTAACCCGCGCCCAGGGGATCGCGGTCGGGATTTAAAAAGGTCAGGATCCGTTGTTTTTGATATTCCTTTAAAAAAAACCAGACCATGGGGATCAAAACAATTCCCGAAGCCGTCATACACCATAATGATCGTCTTTCAATTTTTGCAAAAACCGTCATTGTTGCGGCAACGAGGACAAGTAAAAGGGAGGTGCCCAGATCCGGCTGCTTTACGATCAACATAAACGGAATGCCGAGCAGTATCATCGGCCAGATCAGATCCCTTAAATTCAAACCGGTTATACGCCCCCTTCTCGAATAGTATTGCGCCAGAACGATGACCACGGCGATCTTGATCAACTCGGAGGGCTGAAGGGAAAATACGCCCAGGTCGATCCAGCGCCTGGATCCGCCGGCATATCTGCCGAAAAAAAGCACATAAACCAACATGCCGACACAACCCGTATAAATAACGTACGACCATCTTTCCAGGAATCGGTAATTCACCAGGATACAGGGGATCATCACAAAAAAACCGGTCAGATACCATGCCAGTTGCTTCATATATAAGGTATTCTGTGCGGAAACAGGACCCGCCGTGACGGCGCTGTACAGCGTAATGGTTCCCACTGCTGCAAAAACAAGGGTCAGCCCCAACAAACCCCAGTTGAAATTCTCCACCAATCGTCGGTCAAACATGGTTGTATTCCCCCGATCACGCCCGGATCGTTGCCTATGAATTCAGGGCCATGGATGTTGTTTCCGGCAATACCCCGGTATCTTTCATTAAATATGATTTTATCATTTCACTGGCAATGGGTGCGGCGGTACGTGAACCGTGCTCGCCATGTTCGACGATGACCACCACGGCGATTTGAGGATCATCCGACGGTGCATAGCCCACAAACCAGGCATGGGGTTTCAGGTGACTCGGGTATGTCACGTCCCCGCCTCCGTCTCCGACCCGTCCCACAATCTGGGCGGTGCCTGTTTTGCCGCTCATCATGATTCCATCGATTTTAACGCCGTGGGCCGTTCCGAAACTGCTTTCAACAACCATCTGCAACCCTTTTTTGATAACATTGAGTTTTTCCGGGGAAACGGGAAGCGTACCGGCCACTTCTATGATGGCCTCCCTTATCAACCGGCCTTCCGCCGTCTCGATTCGCTTTACAATCAACGGCCGATATCTTTTCCCGCCGTTGGCAATGGCGGATGTCAACTCAAGAATCTGAAGGGGTGTGGCCAGGTTGTATCCCTGGCCGATGGCAATGGAAAGCGTTTCCCCGGGATGCCAGGGTTCACCGGTTCGTCGTTTTTTCCACTTCGAGGTAGGAACCAGGCCCCGGCTCTCATGTCCCAGATCGATCCCGGTTATCTCACCCAGGCCGCTTTTCTTTGCATAAAACGCCAACCGGTCCACCCCCAGTTTTAATCCCACCTGGTAAAAAAAGACATCACATGACCGGGCCAGGGCGGTAAGGACGTTCACGGGACCATGGCCTTCTTTTTTCCAGTCGTAAAAAATGCGGTCCCCAAAGGCATATTTCCCCGAACAATGAATAACGGTGTTTTCGTCGATTATCCCTTCCTCCAAGGCGGCCATGGCCGTAATTATCTTATAGGTGGACGCCGGGGGATATTCGGCCTGAATGGCCTTGTTCTCCATCGGCCTTTGGGGATTTGAAACCAGGATGTCCCATGATTCCGGCGACAGTCCGTTTACAAATGCGTTCTGATCAAAGGACGGGCTGCTGGCTAAGGCTAATATTTCGCCGTTGTTCGGATCCATGGCAACGGCAGCTCCTGCTTTCCCCTCCAAAAGGGCTTCCGCCTTTTTCTGAAGTTTTTCATCGATTGTCAGATACAGGTTGTGCCCGGGCTCCGCCTCAACCGTTTTTAAAACCCGTATCACCTGTCCGGATGCGGTCACCTCAACCTGCCTGCCGCCGGGCCTTCCCCGAAGATAATTTTCAAAACTCTTTTCCACGCCGAATTTTCCGATGTAATCGCCGCTTTTTACTCCCTCGTACTTTCCCGATGCCAGTTCTTCAGCACTGATTTCCCCCAGGTAGCCGATCAGATGCGCGGCACTCTTGCCGTATATGTAGTGTCGCACGGGCCTGACCGACACGGTTATCCCCGGAAGTTCATGCCGGTGCACTTCCACCCTGGCCAGGGTGTCCCTGCTCATGTCCCTGAGCACGCATACCGGTTTGTAGGCCGGGAACTCCTTTTTACCGTTGACTTTTGCCAAAATATTTTCCAGCGGCACCCCGATATACCTGGACAACCTGGGGCCGATCTCACTCAGCGGTCCGGCATCTTTTAAGGTGATGTACAGATCAAAAGAGGGACGATTATCAACCAGCAAATTCCCCGCCCGATCAAAAATCAGGCCCCTAGACGGTGAAATGCTCTGCAGGCGTATGCAGTTGTTTTCGGAAAGTCTTCTGTATTCACCCCCTTGGATCATCTGGAGGTAAAACAGGCGGATAAACAGAACGAAAAAAAACGCTATCATGACATACATGGCCATTATTAATCGCTGTTTATACCAATCGATATCCGGGATCTTGAAATATTTTCTCAAAATAGAACGGTCCTGACCTAATCGTTATCCGGATTCCCGCTTCCCCTGAAAACCAGCCTGCCGAGTTTCGAATTCCATGTCTTGAGTAAATATGCGATGAACAGGATCATGAAAGGGCCTGTCAACGCCCCAAGGATGACCTGTTTGGGAAACGTCTTAAAAATATTTGATATGTCCGATAACCTGAAATCGAACAAATTCTCCATGAGGATCAACATGCTGTTTTCCATCAATACGCCCAATACCGTGGCAAAAGATAACAGCAGGATGTTTTTTACAAGAAAAAGCTGTTTGAGCCACACCACTATCAGGTACAACCAGATGTAAGTGCTGAGGTAAAAGCCGAATGTCACGCCGGACAACCCGTCCATTACCAATCCGATAAAAAGTAAAACAGGAATGCTTTCACGGTTCGTGCGGAAAAACCCCATATAGATGACAACGGGAATAAGCAGATCGTAGCAACCGACCAGTGCCGGAAACATGGGAAAGACAGTGGTCCGGACAATCACCAGGAAAATGCAGATACAAATATAAAACACATATGTCATTGTTCTGTCGCAGACTCATGAGAAGGCGGATTTAATACAACCAGCACCTCTTCAAGTTTTTCGAAATCCACAAAGGGTTGCACGTTCACTTCCTGAAAAATACCGGATACGTTCTTTGTTCTGCCGACCACCTGTCCCAAAAGCAACCCTTTTGGAAAAACACCGTCTGATCCCGAGGAAATGACCACGTCACCGACTGTGACATCTTCTTTCCATAACACATAATCCAGGCGGCACATTTTTTGAGACGCGCCTTTGAACAACCCCCGTGCACGGGTTCTCTGCACCAGTGCATCCACCGAACTGTTGACATCAATTACCAGCAACACCTTTCCGTAATGAGGTGAGACATCAATGATCTGGCCGACGACGCCTTCCGGGATCACAACGGGCAGTCCGGTTCTCAACCCGTCGACTTCCCCCTTGTTGATGATTACGGTTTTATATATCGAAGACGGGTCCTTGGCGATTACTTCACATGCCATCATCTCCGCATTCATGCTCTTCTGAAAACTCAGCAAATTCCGCAGACGGGCATTGGCCATCGCAGTTTCAACATTTTTCTTGTTTTTGCTGACAGCGATTTTTAAGGCCTTTTTCAGATCGTCGTTTTCCTTGGAAACAGACACCAGGTAAAAATAATGACGCCACAGATCTTCTGAAAACCGAATTGTCCGGGAAGCAATTTCCTGGAATGGTGCGATGATGGAAAACATGACCCTTCTGACTGCAAGCGAGGAATACCGGGTTCCGGAAACCGACAGCATAATGGCGTTAACCGTGAACAACACGATCAGGGCAATGATAATCACCGACTTTTTTGAGAACATGATACGCTATGTAATCATGACCTGTTTTAAAATTTCAATGCTGTCAAGCGTTTTTCCGGAGCCGATGGCCACCGTGGACAACGGATCGTCAGCCACGGTAATGGGCAGGGCGGTCTCTTCCATGAGAAGCTTGTCCAGATTTTTTAAAAGTGCGCCGCCGCCGGTAAGAATGATTCCCCGATCGACGATATCCGCCGCCAGTTCGGGCGGAGTCTGCTCCAGGGCGATTTTTACCGTCTCCACGATGGCCTCGATTTGTTCGGAGATGGCGGAGCGGATTTCTTCCGAGTCAATGGCCAGGATCTTGGGAATCCCGGATACGAGGTCTCTGCCCTTCACCTCGATGGTTTCAACATGATCCGGGTCAGGATACGCGTTTCCAATAGTGGTTTTGATGACTTCCGATGTTCGTTCGCCGATGAGCAGGTTGTATTTACGCTTAACATACTGCATGATGGCCTCATCCATTTTATCCCCCGCCACCCTGAGGGACCGGCTGTATACGATTCCCGCCAGCGAAATCACGGCAACTTCAGTTGTTCCGCCGCCAATGTCGACAATCATGTTACAGGTGGGTTCGGTAATGGGAAGACCCGCCCCGATGGCCGCGGCCATGGGCTCCTCGATGAGAAAGACCTCGCGGGCGCCGGCGGATTCCGCAGACTCCTTGACCGCCCGCTTTTCCACCTGCGTGATCCCTGACGGCACGGCAATGATAATGCGGGGCCGGACAAAGGTGCGCCGGTTATGCACTTTGTGGATAAAATGCCTGAGCATGGCTTCCGTGACTTCAAAGTCGGCAATAACCCCGTCTCTCATGGGACGAATGGCGACGATGTTTCCGGGGGTCCTGCCCAACATGTTTTTGGCCTCGGTGCCCACGGCCAGAACCCGGTTTTTGGTCCTGTCCAGGCGAACCGCGACAACCGAGGGCTCGCTCAATACGATTCCTTTCCCCTTGACATAAACCAGTGTATTCGCAGTTCCCAGATCAATGGCAAGATCATTTGAAAATACACCCAAGATCCCATCTAAAAAGCTCATGGCGCCTCATTTTTTATGATAACGTACATTTTATTTTCGTTAGTAACTTCTGGGAAAACAGGGCTATGGCCCGGCAGGCGGAACAGGGAGTTCCTTTGTTTTTCCTCACTGCCAAATCCATTTACCGCTACCAAAAATAAGGTGATATTACAAGGAAAATATCTATTTCCCCCATTTAATTTCTTTTCTTAAAAAACACCCGTATTAACCCCCGGTATGTACCGGGTCAGCCGGTACGGCCGTGCCTGATAAGGTCTTTCATAACGGCATCATGCAACCGGGGCCTGAAAATTTTAATGCGTTCGTTTCTCCTTGAAGGATGGACCCGGTTGGTCAGCAGGATCACAATAACGCACCGGCTTAAATCCATCCAGAATGATGTGCCGGTAAATCCCAGGTGACCAACGGTTTTTCCTGAAAAATATTTCCCTGCACTGGAATTCCGCCTGTCCGGCGTGTCAAACCCGAGGGTCCGCTGCGAGCCCGGTTGACGCCTGAAAAAGGTCTGAACCAACTGCCGGGGAAATACCTCCGACCCGTCATCTGCGTGGTATGAAGACAAGAGAGCGGCCAATAATGCATGAACGCTTTCGGCATTGCCGAACAACCCGGCATGACCTTCCACGCCACCGGCCGCATAGGCGTTTTCATCATGAACCTCCCCGCATATGAGCTTTTTCCGCCATGGACAATCTTCCGTTGCGGCAAATTCTCCCGCAACAGACCCGGAATTCAAATCAACGAAAAACAGGCCGTTCTCATGATTCAGGCCCAGGGACGTATAAACCTTGAGTCCCACATAGGTATCCAGTCGCATGCGCCCCAACTGTTCCACCACCCAGTTTAACACCATGAATCCCACATCGCCGTACAGGGTTTTTTCCCCTACGGGATGTTCAAGAGGCGTTTTCACCAATAAAGACCGCAACCGCTTTTTCCGGTCGTCAAAGGGGACTTCACCGACTTCCTTATAATAGGGAACATAGTCCGGCAGTCCGGATGTATGGGTCAATAATTGCCGGATGGTGATCTGCTCCTTGTCGGAATCCTTAAATTCCGGCAGGATGGATGAAATGGCCTGATCCAGGGTGACAACTTTTTCCTGCACCAGCTTCATAACGGCCATGGTCGTGGCCAGAGGCTTGGTAAGGGACGCAAGGTCAAAAACGGTCTTTACGCTCATTTTGCGGTTTCCAAATATATCGGCTTTCCCATAGGCTTCAAAAAAAACGACCCTGCCGCCCTGGGATACCAGCAGCACGCCCCCGGGAAAAACAGACTCTGAAACACCATTTTGCATCAGTCGATGGGCTTTATCCATGCATCATCTTTTCCGGAATAATGTGGTTTTCTTTTACGAATCACCCCCATCCTGAACTTCTCCTGCCAGGGGAAGGGAACTTTCAAGAGAATACAATGAAAATTCATACCCGGTTCACGGCTTTGTTTTGAAAGACACGCTCATATTGTCCGTGTCCAGAACCGCCGGCATGCCCATGGGGATGGCCAGGTTCCGCCGGCCGTGTCCTGCGGGGAATTCCGCTACAATGGGAATGTCCGTTCCTTCCAGAAGATTCCGGACCATGTCGACAACAGCGGCATAGTCCCCGCACCTGTCGAACGTACCCAGGATCAGCCCGCAAATTCCCTTGAAGCACCCGGCCAGCTTCAGGTGGTTCAGCATCCTGTCGATGCGGTAGGGTGCCTCCCCACTGTCCTCGAGAAAAAGGATGTGATTGCCGCAGTCCAACTGAAAATCCGTTCCCATGAGGTGACACAGGGTGGTGAGATTGCCGCCTGCAACCGGTCCGGATGCCGTTCCCGGCCTGATGATACGGCAGTTTTCCAGCGGCAGCACAAATTCATCTGAAAACGTCAGGGCATCCTGCATGGCCGCGACCGATGCTTCATCCATATCCGGCAGCGTCGCCGCCATGGGGCCGTGAAATACGGCAAACCCGCACCTGCCGTAAAATGCCGCCAACAGAACGGTGATATCACTGAATCCCATGAATATCTTGAAGTTTTTTTGAATCAGCTTAAAATCCAACCGCGGCAGAATCCGGATGGAACCATAGCCGCCCCTGGCACACAGGACGGCCTTTATTTCAGGATCGGCAAAAAAAGCATTGAGGTGTTCCGCCCGGAGTTCGTCCGGGGCACTCAAATATCCCCGGGAATTAAACAAGCTCTTCGGAAACTTGACACGAAATCCCATGGACTCGATAATCTTAACGCCCTGTTCAAATTTTTTCCTGCCAAAGCCACTGGCCGGAGCCACAATTCCTACGGCATCTCCGGCTCTCAGTCTGTCCGGTATTTTTGTCATCAAAACTCCGTCCGCCCGTGAAAAAATTAGTTCAAAACACCGCTCATCAAATCTTGACATCCCCTTTTCTTAGTGTTAAGCACTCCGGTTATAACAGCGTCGGGGCGTAGCGCAGTCTGGTAGCGCACTTGAATGGGGTTCAAGGGGTCGGAGGTTCAAATCCTCTCGCCCCGACCACTATTGTTAATAAGCAAAAGCCGTTGCGAATGCAACGGCTTTATTGTTGTGCGCCCGGCAGGGCGCACCTACTTGGAGGTGCAAGTCCTCTAC
>CAYLRU010000051.1:0-19744 GCA_964386565.1 uncultured Desulfobacteraceae bacterium
TTACATCAGGTGTTATTTCTGAGATGCGAGGAGGTGATTTTG
Source organism: uncultured Desulfobacteraceae bacterium (assembly GCA_964386565.1). GTDB lineage: Bacteria > Desulfobacterota > Desulfobacteria > Desulfobacterales > UBA5616 > CAYLRU01. The sequence continues at coordinate 43 of CAYLRU010000051.1, forward strand.
GCCAAGGCTTCGCTTATACAATAGCCCATGGTGCTATGACTGCTGCTGCGGGATATATTTTTAATGAACGCGGATATCACTTCTGGCAGAAACTAAGACAAGAACACCCGGAATTTTATAATGACAGTCTATCGTTTGAAGCAAAACAAGCTATACTTGAGGCTTTTACTAAAAAGGAACAGCTCTCGCCAGATATGACAGATATCTATAAACCTACTGACTTTAGTAATATGCCACCATGGACAGAAGAAGATGACATTAGATTTTATGGATTGCTTAAAGTGACGGGTGGAACATTTGCGATAATTGATTGTCAATTCTGGCTTTATGAACCAGCGATGCAATACATTATAGAAGGTGGGTATAATATTATTACGGGTGAAGAGCTTCCAGGACCAATGCCTCCAGGTCATTTTTAACCAAGCACATAAATGCGTAAATTTTTGCAGAAGAAACAACTAACTTAGAATTTGGTAAAATATGGATGTATTATATCAGAATAAAGGCTATTTATGAAATATACGTATCTAATTGTTGGAATAGTTATATTATTATTTTCAATATGGGAGAGGATACATGTAGAAGGACCTCATTTTGGAGGAGTATATGGCATAATAATAGGGGCTGGTTTGATTTTTGAAGGTGTCAGAGGCCTTTGGGTTAAGAAAAACAGGGGGGCAGACCTTCACTCTTGACAGAATTAGTCTTGATCCAAGCACTCTATCTCTGATGGAGGCCCCGGATAGGTTCTACCGATCCCGGGGAATATCGGTCGGGGAATGCGGGTTACCCCGCCCCCCCCCCACTCAGATCCCGTGTTTGGGGACGGATATAAAAGTATAAGAATTGAGAAATATTGAGCACGTTGTGGACTAATTGTAAGGAACGGGGTCGCACCTTGAATTGTGATTAACGATGCTAAACCCTTTACGGGCGGCGGTTTAGGAGAGATATACTTTTTCTTTAACCGCCGTTTTGTTTGTCATTATCCATTTGATTTTTATAGACAATTGTTTTAAATTGGCATCAGTTCTTTGAAAATGGGCTCACTCCATACCATCTGTAGAAAAGAGCTCCCTACGGGGTAATGCGCATCGAGTCCCTTACGGACCAGGAACTCGATGACTCAACCGGGACTCTATAACTATGGCGCAAGACTATATGATCCTGTTATCGGGAAGGTTTATGACCGTATCGTTCAAAGCCCGGAGGACCCGCAAACGCTGAATCGTTATTCTTATTGCCGGAATAATCCGTTAATCTATACTGATCCAAATGGATCTTGCCGATATCAGGAATTGGAAGGCTGCTATCAACAGATTTGCGATACTTTTTGAAAATAGGATCCCGGAAATATGAGGCCTGATACCCGCAAAAAAATCCTGTCTCCGACGAGCTATCTGGGTCCCATTCTCGCACAGGATTTTTTGCGGGTTGCTTTGGCACTAAATTATTGGAGAGGTCGTTTACACAGTTTTATCTACAGAACCATTTTTCTGGACAATTTTCGGGCAGGCGCTTTTTATCGCCCGGTAAAATTTGGCTTGCGTTTTTCCATAAAGGCGGCAATTCCTTCTTTTGCATCTTCGGTAGCTGAAACAACATTGAGTTGTCGCCTCAAATAATCAAGGGCTTCTTCAAAGGGCATATCCGCCATATCGTAAAAGGCTTGTTTTCCCAGTTTTATTCCTACGGGACTTTTGGTTAAGAGAATTTTCAAAACTTTAAAAACTTCTTCATCCAGTCTGTCCGGCGGTACAACACGGGTGACCAGTCCCATTTCCAGGGCTTGGTCAGCAGTGATCAACTCGCCCAAAAAGACCAATTCCATGGCTTTCTTTTTCAGAACATTTCTGAAAAGCAATGCGCCGACCATCATGGGGAAAACCCCCACATTGACTTCAGGGGTGCCGAATTTGGCGGTACTGGAAGCCACGACAATATCGCAGGCCAGCATGAATCCCATTCCACCGGCCAGGCAATGGCCGTTCACCCGGGCAACCGTCGGCTTGGGAAACCCTGCCAGCCGTTTGAGCAGATCGGCAAACGCCTGTGATCCGGCAGTATCGCCTTGAATCATTTGTCCTCCGAGATCCGCCCCTGCGCAAAAAGCTTTTTCGCCGGTTCCAGTGATGCAAACAACCCGGACGTCATCATCTTTTTCCGCCTGGTCCAGATATTTCATAAAAAGGGAAACGACGTTTCCGCTGATTGCATTGCGCTTGGTTTCCCGGTTGATGATAAAATGTGCAATATGGTCTCTCACATCGTATAAAAGATCCTGTTCCGTCATGGTTTCACCTGATAAATAAAGTGTGAAGTAGTTAAGCGCGGTATTACGGATAACCCGTATCCCTGTTGATCAACTCATATCCGATGCCCGGTACGCCGAAATCTTTTAAAGATTTCTATATTCCTTCCGGAAAACAGCCCTTTAAGCCGATTTTTTCTTGCATTAATTCCTTTACCGTCTGCATCATTTCTCTTTTACATCAGCCAGAGTGACCAGCACTGCGTTTTTATCAAATGTACAGCCTGTCTCAAAATGAATTCCGGCGACCACACCGTCCCGGGGCGCTGAAATTACGGTCAGAATTTTCATGCTTTCAATGATCATCATGGGTTGCCCCTTGACAACCCGGTCCCCGTCTTTTACCTTGACCTCCACCACGGTGCCCGGCATGGGCGCTTTTGCCGTACTGCCATGTCCCTCCCCGGATTCCTGTGCAGCCTGTTCCACGGGATCGATGATACGCAGGGCAAATGTACGGTCAAAGGCCCGGATAAATGCCCATTCTCCTTTTACCGTCATTTTAAGGAGGGCCGTGTGATCACCGAATCGGATCACTTGATTGCCGGAATCGGAAATGCTCAGGCCGGCAATCACCGGCTCATGGTCTTCCACCTGCAAGCGGCGTGTTCCGGGCCCGTTAAAAACCGTTACCCGATACTGTTTATCAAGCAGCTCAATCAATCGTCTCATGTTAATTTCTCCAGTTTCCAATGCTTGCATAGGGCTCGGGTATGGAGAACGCGGGGTCCGTGAATTCCCGGCTGCCCAATGCTGCCGCGGCCAGCAGCAGGTTCCGCTGCTCATCGGTCAGGGGCGGTGGATTTAAATCCGTATGATGGCGGGGGATGAACCCGGTATCGATGCGACCAGACGCAAATTCCGGGTGGGAAAGAATGCGGATCAGATAATCGGCGTTGGTGGTCACCCCCAGGACCAGCGTGTTTTCCAGGGCGGTTATCGCCCGTTCAATGGCGTGTTGACGATTTTTGCCGTGGGCCACCAGTTTGGCGAGCATGGGGTCAAATGCCGATGTAATCCGCATTCCCCGGGCAAAGCCGTTTTCCACGCGCAGTCCGGCTCCTGATGGCAGGCTGTAATCGAACAGCGTCCCGGTTGCCGGCAAGAAATCTTTTTCCGGATCCTCGGCGTAAAGTCTTACCTCGATGGCATGCCCCTGGTGCTTGATCTGCTCCTGGTGCAGGGGGAGAGGTTCTCCACATGCAATGCGGATTTGAAGCTCCACCAAGTCCAGACCGGTCACCATCTCGGTAACAGGATGCTCCACCTGGAGCCGGGTGTTCATTTCAAGAAAATAAAATTCATCATCCGGCGCCAGAAGAAACTCCACGGTACCGGCATTTCGATACCCGGCTTTTTCGGCAATTGCCTTTGCCGTATTGCAGATGCGCTTTCGAAGCCCATCCGGCAGACCGGGGGCCGGGCTTTCCTCCACAATTTTCTGAAACCGGCGCTGAATGGAACATTCCCGTTCCCCAAGATCAATTACATTGCCGTGGTGATCCCCCAGTATCTGTACTTCTATATGACGGGAGTTTTCAACATAGCGTTCGGCATATACCGTATCGTCGCCGAAAGCGCGAAGGGCTTCGCCCTTTGCCAGTTGAATGGACCGGGCCAGGTCTTCTTTTTTTTGAACAATCACCATGCCCTTTCCGCCACCGCCGGCAGCCGCCTTGATCAGCAGCGGCAGACCGAGTTTGGCGGCACAGTCTGGAAAACTTTTACCGACATCCATTTCGGTAATGGACGGTACCAACGGAAAACCGTTCTCCATGCAAAAGGAACGAGCCGCCACCTTGTTACCCATCAACTCGATTGTTTCCGGTAGAGGCCCGATAAAGGTGATTCCTTCTTCGGCCAGCCGTCCGGCAAATCCGGCGTTCTCTGCCAGAAAACCGAACCCCGGATGAACGGCATCCGCATGGGTTTGCCTGCATGCGGCGATAACCTGCTCTCCATCCAGGTAGGCTGACACGGGAGTGGGTCCGTAAATTTCAATGGCTTCTTCGGCCATCTCAACAGCCGGCGTTTCCGCGTCCACCAGATGATAGACCATCACCCCGGAAATGCCCATGTGTTTCAGCGTACCAAGGATCCTGCAGGCGATTTCACCCCGGTTGGCAATCAATACCTTGTTGAACCGTTTCATCAGATATTTCCCTTCCACTTTTCCCAGGGGCATAAAGGTTCAAAATGATAAGCCTGTTTCAAGCTGTTTTGAATAATAATCAATTATATTATAACTTATGAGGGTCAATTATATTACAAAACTTTTTATTATTTTTTCGTCTCATGCTTTGATGGCATTAATGAATAACATTGATACCTCTTCTCCGATTTGTTCCAGATTATAGTTCCTGTGGAACATGATCCAAGGGATCATGATGTGGTCCACTGTTCCGAAAAGCATGTTCTGGCAAATATTAAGATCCAGGTCCTTTCGGAAAGTATTTGTCGCCTGTCCCTCAACGATGATATTTTTTATGGTTTCAAACATTTTTTCATGTATTTTATAACTCTCCGACCTGTAAAATTTAGGGTTTGCCCGGAGCATCAGCACCAGCACGGTGGAAAAGTTTTTTTCCATGTTATAGAATTTGAACATGTTTAAAATGATGCCGCGTATTCGTCTTTCAAGAGAGTTTCCGCTGATGATATCATAAAGTTCCCCGAGCTTTTCACCTGGTATGCTGATCAACAGGTCCTCTTTGTTTCCGAAATACTCATAGACCGTTCCTTCCGCAACATCCGCCTTTTTGGCGATTTCCAGCATGCTGGTATCATTAAACCCCTTTTTGGAAAACAGGGTGGTTGCCGCATTGATGATTCTAATTTTCTTTTTATCTTTTTTATTCAGGGGCGCTGCCGTTTCCCGGTCGGGCTGAACCGCTCTGATCACCATATCATATATCTTTTCGGACTGCTCGATTGTATTGGCGGTGTCGTTCACCATCCAATTGATGGCGATGTGATCAACCGTTCCTAAAATCATATCCCTTAAAATCATCGGCGATGAAACACCGTGAAAGACACCGTCGTCGATACCTTCCCGGATAATGCCGGTAATATGTCCGGCATATTTTTTAAGGGCTTCATAGGCTTTGGACTGGTAAAGCCTGGGATTTGATCTGGATTCCAAGACAATTTTGATTTCCCGTCTGTTTTCCTGATTTGAAAACGTCGTGCAATGAAACCAGATAGCCTTTCTCAGCTTGTTTTCAGCACCTCGTATTCCCTGGAGATGCTCCGTCAGTCCTTGTTCGCTTTTGTTGAGAAAGGTTTCAATGATATTGAAGAGAAGGTCTTCCTTGTTTTTATAATAAACGTATATTCCGGAACCGGTCAGTCCCGCACCTTTTGCAATTTCTGAAATCGTTGCATCGACAAAGCCCTTTTCAGAAATAACATGGGTCGCCGATTCCAGTACGGCGATTTTTTTTTCCGTGAATTCGCTTTTCATCCGGTCTCTTATAAGCCCTTGTATTTCCGGTTTGCCCAAGTGCGGACTACAGGACTGCAAATTATAATAATTATCCTCAATATTATTTTATTTTTTGAACTTTCTACATCAGCTATTTCAAAATTAAAGTCAACATATATTTTAATTTTTTATAATTATGTGTAATAACATTATAATTATATATTTACAATTATTGATTAGAATTTAAAAAATAAAAAAATAAGCCCTTTCAAAACACCTATTTCAGATAAGACTGAAAATATCGATAAAATACATATTTTTGTATAAGTGAATTTATAATAGGTCTTAAAAGCATTTATCATACTGTTTTATTTATAATATATATTTAATACCAACAGTCATGCTTCATCTCGATGGGTTTGCCTTTTATCGAAAAATCGTAATAAATTGAGGATCGTTCATTTATCATAATAGCAAAGCTGATCCTACCGGAATTTGATGTCCTCTGCAGACACCCTGTTGATGATTCCATCGCCGTCTTAAGATGAGAACGGATGGTCGACCACAAACCGGTTGGGCAGCCGGCAATCTCCACTTTGTCCTCGGATATTGCGAAAAATTAAATAAAAACGATAGTGAATAAATATAACTTTCCGCAAGTCAGAAAAACAGTCGGAATCTGGTGCACTTGTCCCTGTCTGAAATTAAAAATTCCATCTCCCGGTAGTCTGTTTAATTTATTGAAAACAGATAAAAAGACATATATAAAATAGATCTTGAGTTTACGCGTGATGGGTCTGACTTTTTTAGGGGTGAAACCCTGCGGTCTCACCAAACCGGGACGGGAAATTCGATCTCTATTGCGGTTTGTCGCATGGTGATCCAAAATCATAACAGGCCGGGAGATGAATGAATTTATCCCGGTCTGCATTGGAGAAAAACAATCGATAAAGGCAGTGCCCTTTAGAAAAAAATCGTTCATTCCAGTTTCAGTAAAGAAAGGAGATGACATGCCGCTTGTCAGTGTAAAAGTTTTTAAAGGCGCTTTAACCAACGAGCAAAAAGCGCAGATCCAAACGAAAATTACCGACATAATGACCGAAATCGAGGGAAAGGGCAAAGAGGAATTCCGACAGCACGTCTGGGTAGTGATTGAAGAAATAGAGGATAAGAACTGGTCTTTCGGCGCCGTCCCCGGTTCTTTGGAATTGCTGAAGGCATTTGTTGATTCATAGAACCCAACGAGCCGAAGAGGGGGACTTAAATTTTAACAAGGACATCCAGGTTGAAAATTGTTCTTATTTCAACAACACACACCGTCGATAAAGAAATCGAAATCCTGGTGGATCTGTTCCAAAACGGGCTGGAGATATTTCATCTCAGAAAACCGGATTTTTCCGTGCAACAGGCCACCGCATATGTCGAAAAAATTCCCCAAAGGTTCCATGAACGGGTGGTTTTGCATGGCCATCATCGCCTTGTTGAAACCTACACGTTAAAGGGAATTCATTTTGCCGAGGCCAGGAGAAAGTCGGCGTTTGATCGGATCATGGAGATTCGAAAAGATCGGCCCGGACTGAATTTGTCCTCTTCCTTTCACCGTATTGGAGATATTAAAAGACAGGGAAATGTTTTTGACTATGTTTTCCTGAGCCCCGTTTTTGACAGTATCTCCAAGAAAAACCACAAGGCAGCCTTTGACCCCCCGGAACTTAACACCTTTTTAAAATCGTGGCCGAATAAGGTGTATGCACTTGGTGGAGTGGATTCAAAGAGGATTCCAGTCGTTCAACAACTCGGGTTTTCCGGTGCGGCAGTCCTGGGCGCCGTTTGGAACGACAAGGATCCGGTGGGTGCTTATTTGAAAATTAAAAAGGCGGCCGAAACCGCCCGGTCTCTTTAATCATTCAGCTGGATATCCCTGCCTTCAAGAACCCGGTTCATGTTTCTAACTGCGCACATCTTGCCGCACATGGTACAACTGTCCTCATGTTCGGGTTTTGAACTTTCCCTGTAGGCAATGGCTTTTTCCGGATCCATGGAAAGTTTGAACATCTCTTCCCAGTCAAGGGCTGCACGCGCCCGTCCCATCTGATCGTCCCAGTCCCTTGCACCGGGGATTCCCTTGGCGATATCAGCGGTGTGAGCGGCTATCCTTGCGGCAATGATTCCCTCTTTGATATCAGAGAGATCCGGAAGACGCAGATGTTCCGCCGGCGTGACATAACAGAGGAAATCCGCACCGCTGGCCGCTGCAATAGCCCCGCCTATGGCGCTTGTGATATGATCGTAACCCGGGGCCACGTCCGTTACGATGGGGCCGAGGACATAAAACGGCGCGCCATGGCAGAGGCGCTTTTCCATCATCATGTTCGCGGCTATTTCATTAATGGCCATATGACCGGGGCCTTCGATCATGACCTGAACATTTCTTTTCCAGGCCTGAAGGGTCAGTTCCCCCAAGGTGATCAGCTCTTCCACCTGGCAGGCGTCCGTGGCGTCGTGGAGGCACCCCGGACGGCAGCCGTCACCGAGGCTCAGGCTGACATCGTATTTTTCACATATATCCAAAAGCCTGTCGAAATATTCATAAAACGGGTTTTCCCGGCCGTTTAATTCCATCCAGGTGAATATCAGCGACCCGCCCCTGGAGACGATGTTGGTGATCCGTTCCCTGGTTTTAATTTTCTGGGCGGCGGCCCGGTTTAAGCCCGCATGAATGGTGAGAAAATCGACACCGTCCTCGCAGTGCTTTTCCACGACGTCAAACATCTCATCAACGGTTATGTCCTTTAAATTTTTTTCGTAGAACCCCACGGCATCATAAATGGGTACGGTTCCGATCATCGCCGGAGACATGTTGATCAGTTTTCTTCTGAATTCCCGGGTTTTGCCGTAGCAGCTTAAGTCCATGATAGCCTCGGTTTTCAAATCAAGGGCGATTTTGACCTTTTCAAGCTCCATCTCCACATCGCAGCAGTCTTTTGATATGCCGAGGTTGACATTGATCTTTGTGCGCAATCCCTCCCCGACGCCTTCGGGATCCAGGTTAGTATGATTCTTGTTGGCCGGAATGATGACCTTGCCGTCGGCCACGAGCCCCCTGAGTCTTTCAGTATCCATTTTTTCTTTTCCGGCAACGATTTCCATCTGTCGGGTGACGATTCCCTTCCGGGCCGCATCCATCTGTGTTGTATATTCCATGTTAAAACCCCTTTTTTTTTGATGAATTCCGGTTTCTTGCGAATTCATCGCGTTTTATCGTTCTTTTACTTCATGCGAACAGGACCTGCAGGGTCCCATGACATGACTTAACACCAGATCCGCCTGTTTTGCCGCTGCAATTGCAACGATGGCAGAAGTGGGGAGCATGGTATCTCCGACTTCAGAAATCATGTCTCCGACAATGTAAAAATTATCCCGTATTTTCCGTGTCTTGATTCTGTCGCTGTCCCCCCATCCACCGATGCCTGACACGGATACGAAAAATTTTCCGCTGGGAACAATCCTATTTGCCATCATGACCTTGTCTTGGGCCCTGTCCAATGCTTCAACCACTACGGGGCAGTCTTCAAATACGGACATCACATTTTGGGCATCCAGCCTGACATCGATGGTCCGGATTGAAAGATCCGGATTAATCCGCAGCAGGTTCTCTTTCAACTTCTCTATTTTTTTCTGGCCCAATTGGTCATAGAAATAGAACTGGCGGTTTAAATTGGACGCTTCAACCACGTCAAAATCGGCAATGGATAACCGGCAAAAACCAGATCGTACCAGATGGACTGCGCAGTTGGAGCCAAGCCCGCCGGCGCCGGCGATTCCCACCCGCGTTTTTTTAATTTTATTCAGGTTCAAAGGCGAAATATACGCCTTGATACCATCGATAAACGCATTCATGGCGTTTCCTTTTAAATCCTATCCATCCGCGACAAAAAAACCTACGCAATCGATTGCCAATCCTTATAAACCGGCTGCCACCCGGCATTTTCAAGCATGTGAACCATTTCCGGCACGGACCGGCCGTCGGAAATGTCAAACTGGCCGGGTCGTTCTTCCCCGGCGGTTCTGCCACCTACGGCCGTGCACGAACCCGCCGACATCTTGGTAACGCCGAGGGGCAAAATATTATTTCTGAACGCAGCATTTTCCCGGGTTGAAATCGTGATGCCGCATCTGGGCATGAAAATACGGATCGCGGTCATAATCTGGACTACATCGATATCCGTCACCGTAAACGCCGGCTGAAATTCTCCCACATGGGGCCTCAATCGGGGCAGGGAGACGGCAATTTCTGTGTCGGGGTATTTTTTCTGAAGGTAATCTGCGTGAATTCCGGTAAAAAATGCCTCTTTTCGCCAGTCGTCAAGTCCCAGCAAGGCACCGATATTAACGGACCGCATATGCGCTTCGCATGCCCGTTCCGGGGCATCCAGCCTGAACCGGTAATCGGTTTTTGGACCCTTTAGGTGGAGCTTTCCGTACAGTTTTTCATTATACGTTTCCTGGTAAATGGTCAGGCCGTCAACGCCCGCATCTATCAGACGGGCATATTCGTCCCGGGTTAATGTATAGATTTCAATGCTGATGGATGAAAAATATTTCTTCAGTATCCGGCAGCAGTTTTCAAGATAATCCATGGTGGCGATTTTTGGGGCATCGCCTGTAAGGATCAGAATGTGTTTTAACCCGGATTTGGCTATTTCTGCAGCTTCCATTTCCACTTCTTCAAGGGAAAGCTGACTTCTCTGGATTTTATTCTTATGGTTGAATCCGCAATACACGCATCGGTTCGTGCAAAAATTGGAAAGATACAGGGGCGTATACAGCGAAATGGTCCATCCGAACTGTCTCACCGTTATCTCATGGGATTTTTGTGCCATCTCTTCAAGGTGATCCCGGGCGCAAGGAGACAAAAGTGCCAGAAAATCCGGTATCCGGATTTTTGTTTTCTGCAAAATACCGGAAATTTGTGCATCAGATAGGGATTCGAAAAAATTATCGACATCCATATCCTGCAACTTTATGATTTCATTATAAAAACTCATATTAATCTCTTGTTCGGATCTATTGATGTAAAAAACCCGTTAAGGGCGATGAGGCAACGGCCCGGTTTTGTATCGGTCCCATCCCGGAAAGAAAGGCGGTCCTGCCGGCTTCAACGGCCATTGCAAAAGCGCGTCCCATCATGACCGGATCCGGCGAACTGGCGATCGCCGTATTTACGAGACAGGCGTCAGCCCCCATTTCCATGGCCTCGCAGGCATGGGACGGTTTGCCGATTCCAGCGTCAACAATGACCGGCAGATCGATCTCATCGATAATCATTTCCAGCATATCCTTGGTCTTGAGTCCCTTGTTCGTACCGATGGGCGCCCCAAGGGGCATGACGGCGCTCGCTCCGGCATCAACGAGTTGCCTGGCCACTACAAGATCGGCCTGGATATAAGGCAACACGACAAACCCTTCTTTTACCAGAACTTCCGTTGCCAGCACGGTCTCATGACCGTCAGGCAAAAGATACACGTTGTCCGGAATCGCCTCGATTTTTATCCAGTTGCCGCACCCGGCAGCCCTTGCCAGTCGGGCGATACGAACGGCTTCAGCTGCATTTCTGGCACCCGATGTATTGGGCAGAAGCTGCATATGGTCCGGTATATGTTTCATCACATTATCTGTATCGGCGCCGAAATCCACCCGCCTTAACGCAACAGTAATAATCTGTGAACCCGAACTTTCCACAATTTTTGGAATAAGGGCATCCGAAGGATATTTGCCGGTACCGATCAACAGCCTGCTGGTAAACGTTCTGTCGCCTATGGTCAGTAAATCCGTACTCGTTACATTCATTTTCAGCCCCCGCCTACAAAGCGTAAAATTTCAAGTGAATCATTTTCTCCAAGGACGACATCCGCATATTTTTCCCGTTGGACAATCTCCAGGTTGCGTTCAACCACCACTTTTTCGGAATCAAGTTGCTTTTGGGCCAGAAAATCCCTGATAGTGATGCCGTCCTCGACATGTTCTATTTTACCGTTAATGGTTAATTGCATGTATCGCCCCCTTAAATTCTTAAAAATAAAAAAAGGCCTGCCTTTATAGGGCAAGCCATAAATGAAGAGCGATCCTGATTTTATTTGCTTCCCTACGGCAGTATTATCTGCATCAGGTTCAAGGGATCGGAGGATTTCTCCATCTCAGCCCGATCTTATGGGCTCTCCCAGCAATCCGTTTATTCCTTTATCATGCATTTTACCGGCATTTGTCAAGCAATGATTGATAGTGGCTGAAAAAAGACAGCAATTGCATGTGTTATATAAGTGAGATTATCCATATTTTCGGGTCATCAAGCTGCTCAGCAAAGATCCCCGGAATTATCAGGATGCCCCCACAGAAGGGATCCGTCGTATCATGGAAGCGTCACCGGAGAATTCCTTCCGAAAGACCGCACAAATTCAACGAGCAGTTCGTTTACCGCTTCGGGGCGTTCCTGCTGAACCCAATGGCCGGCAGCCGGCAGAAGCACCTTTTTTGTCAAATTGGGAACCACCTGTTCAAGATTATCATAACCATCGCGATACATTGTGATCACCGCATCTTCTTCCCCGGCAATAAACAGCATCGGCTGGATAAGTTTTTGTCCGGCCATAAAACAGGCCAATTCAGAATTCTTGTCCAGGTTTCGGTACCAGTTCAACCCGCCTCTGAAACCGGATCTTTCAAATTCCGCGGTAAAGAAATCAAGGTCTTCTTCTGACAGCCAGGAAGGAAGGGTTTCCGGCATCGACCCTGAATCGAGAAAACTCTCGGACTTGTCGAAGATGAACCGCCACCGTTTTTCCGGAGGGGGATCCCCCGAGGCGGAATACAGGAACATTCGCATGGTTTTTTGAACATCCGCCTCCAGTTCAGCCTCAGCCTTGCCGGGCTCCTGAAAATATAACTGGTAGAACTGTCCGTCCCCCTGTATGATATTCATCAGATCTGTGGGTTTTATCGCATCCCATGCCCGCGGCATATAGGGCACGCTGAGCAATGCAACGGCGTAAAAGATATCCGGCCTGAGCAAGGCACAGTGCCATGCCACCGGCGCACCCCAGTCGTGGCCCACGATAATCGCCCGTTCTTCACCCAGCGCATGGACAAGGCCCACTATATCCCCGGTCAGCTTAAATATGCCGTATTCCTCTATTTCTTCGGGCTTATCCGTCTGGCCGTATCCACGCTGATCAGGTGCCACGGCCCGGAAACCGGCTCTTGCCAGTGCACCCAACTGGTGCCGCCATGAATACCAGGATTCGGGAAAACCGTGACATAAGACGACCAGGGGACCTTCTCCCTGCTCTGCGATATGCATTTTAATGCAATTTGTATCGACAAAACGGTGTTTGACCTCTTTCATAGTCTCTCCTTGTTCGTTTTGGTTTTACACCTCACCCCTTTCAACTCACAATACGCATAAATTATACGGGATACGGGCCCTCATATCAATGGCGTAATAATTAAACATAATAAAGAGCCACTGCCGGATCAACACCTTATTGCCATATGGTCCATTGAAATGATTGGCGTCGGCCGCCGTTTTAACCCTTCTCGGATTTCTAACCGTACCACCGACCTTACAAGTCCCGGTTAACCCGGATGCCGGCAACAATCCATCTGGCGGGAGCCGGTGCAAAACCACTGTCCACATAGTTTTCGTCAAACAGGTTGGTGATATCGAGAAACAACTCACATTTGCGGGCCGTATAGGTCAGTCGTGTATCCGCCACAACATGAGAATCCTCATTCATCCTCTTTTCGTATCGCGCCGTTATCGTCTGGATCAACCGGTCCGACCAATTGATGGATACAGACCCCTTGACCTGGTGCCGTAGATGGTCCAAAACATACCTGGACTCATATTCACCTGCATCTCGATCCGAATCCAGATATGTATAAGACAGGTGAAACGTTGTTCGATAAAGGCGGTCAAACAGCAATCCCGGATACAGATCCGTTCCCAGCTCAAAGCCGCGGGTTTTGTTCTCAGCAATATTTCGTACTTTCCAGATCGCATCGCCGGGCTCACGCGTCCAGTCGATGGAATCTTCAGCATCCCGGTAAAACAGGCCGACAGTGACACCAAACCCGCTTTTCATCCGGCGAAGACCGATTTCATAGGTCCAGGCCCTTTCCGGTTTGAGATCCGGGTTTCCCTGGTTGGCTGCCGTGTTGTAATACAGTTCGGTATAAGTGGGAACACGAAAAGACCTGGCAGCAGCAGCAAAACAGTTAACGCCTTTTGCCAGCTCGATATTCATATCCGCTCCAGGCCAGTATTCCCAGCCCCAGTCAGAATATCTCATGGCTGACACTCCCGCGCCCATTGTAATTTTCCGGTGAAGGGAAACGCGTTGTTCAAGAAAAAGTCCGTATCGGCTTCGATCGTGATCTCCCAGATTCGAGCTTTTTATATCCTCGATGGCCACCTCACCACCAATGGCGGTTTCGCCCGGAACGGAATCAATCCGCAAATTGAACTGGGCGCCGTAGCTGTTTGTTTTATGTTTGTTCTGAAACCAGTTGCCCCCGATTTCGATATCAAACACATCTTTGTTTTGACGCCAGAAAACCTTGGAAGCAATAGTGGTTTTCGACAAGTGAATGTCCCCGCTTCCGTAAGCAAGGAGTGTTTCGGTTTTCTCCCGCTGGTCGGGAAAGGCATCGCTGTAAAATTTATAAGCCCCGAAATCGTTTTCCATATAGCCCAACCCCAGATGGAAGGAATGTGCATCTTTTCTTAAAGTCCCCTTGTAAGTCAGGCTATAGGTGTCGAAATCCGTCTCTTCGTTCTTGATATATCCTGATGATGCGCGTTTGGATATGGATATCCGGTTTGATATCCCGGCGATTTTGCTTTCCAGATTTCCTTCCAGTCGGACATAATCATACCGGCCATAGTGCACCGCGCCACCGACCCTGTTTTGATCGGCATCTCTAGTGATAATATTGATGACACCGGTCATGGCATTATGACCGTAGACCTTGGCGCCAGGTCCTTTCAAAATTTCGATTCGTTCGATATCCACTATGTTCACGGGCAGGTTCATGTTATGATGACCGGTCTGGGCATCGCTGACATTAATTCCATCAACCAGAATCAGGGTCTGTTCAAAGGAACCCCCTCGAATGGACACATCAGCCTGAATACCGAATCCCCCCCGCTGCCGGACATCCACGCCGCATACGGTCTCAAGCAGATCCGGTATATTGTCAACCGGAAAATTTTTAATTTCTTCCCGGCTGATCACGGTCATGGACTGACCAGCCGAAGAAAGCGTTACCGGTATCCGGCTCCCCGTGACCACCACGTCGTTGATATCAACCAAAAGAGGGTCGGCATCATCAGCCCATCCCCTGTTATACAGTATGGCGATACATATTATAAAAATCATCAACATCCGAACTCCCGGAGATATGATGCGGCTTGTGAATGTTTGCCGTATTGATGCAAAAGCGCCCATTTCCTGAAAATCCTTTCTTTCCGGGTCTGTTCACCGGGTATCGGCGAAACGGTAAAAATATTCAAGTTTCGTTAACCTTATTCATATACTTGGTTAACGAAAAATTGTAAAGGATTTTCCAGGCGTTTCTGAAAAGCGGGGAATGATAGATGCGATGGTTCCACGGGATATCCCTGGGGAAAACACGTCAAAATACAAAAGTCCTGCCCGGGTTCCGTTGTTACTTTCGGTGGAGAAGCACGGAACTTCTCGTCATGCCGGAACCCACGGAATCGTAAAGCACCCATTTTGCATTTTTGAGATTTTCAATGTTTCGATTGACGGGAAATCCCTGAATCGTGTCCGGTTCCAGTGTATCACGATCAAGATCGTATGGAAGACGCTGCATGCAGACGACGGAACAATTGCCCCGGTTGTGAATGTTATTGATCATTTTATCGGCGATGTAATTTATAACCGCTTCCTTTTTACCCCCCTGTTTAACCGGTAAAACCTGTTCCAGCGTCAACGGGATCATGGCAAAATTGGCCTGATGTTCAACAAGCAGATCAATGTCGTTCAATGACATGTGGTTTCTGGATAAAATCGCCTTTAAATGTGCAACAGCACCCCGGGTGGCATGGAGAAAAACTCCCTTGCCGTCCATTTCTCCCACCACATCGTCGCCGTCGGTTACGGCCTGGATAAAATGAGCAAAACAACCATGAGTGCTTGTATGGGTATCCACTATTCCGTACCGGGGAGGGGTAAATCCATATGCATTTCCTTTTAAAACCGAAATACGGGCATGACCTCCAGGTGTGAGAAATACCGATGCAACCGTCCCATATTTACCTGATTTGACATATGCTGCAGCAATTTTTTCCACCACGCCGGGGTCCCTGGAAAGGGTCATGATGTCAAAGGCAAACGAGTTAACATGGCGGTTATAAAAACCAATGGCGTCCTTGAACCGGGTAAAGGTACCCTTTTCAACTTCCTCGGGGTATTTTAATTCAACCAGTGCATGCTGAACCCGTGCCGCCGTGGCAGGGACCCGGTATAAAAATTTTCCCAACTGGTTATCAACGATAAGGCCGTCGATTTTATCCTGACCGATGAGTGCAAATAAATGTTTAGCGATGTCAGACACGAAATTTTCTCCAATGTCGCATTGAAGGGTTTTTCTTTGGGGTGTCCCTTCCATGCTGAGGGTGGCACGGGTTTCAAGTGCGGTGGCCATGGCATCGTCACCGAATATAATATTGGAAGTGTCCAGGGCTCTAAATACCTTTTCCCGGTGAAGATTTTCAGCCCCCACAACAACGGAAATATCGCCCTTACCGAGGATTCCGGTCAGAGTGAGCATAAAAATAAGCTCGACCGAGACGTTAAAACCCGGGCAGCCTGCATATAAATCCATGACCATGGCATTGGGGCAGTATTGCTTAATGGATTCATAGGGATGTCTGATCAACGGACCGGCGTCGTACCGGTTCTCCCCGATGTTGGTGGCGCCGACGAGCAGTTTGATGCGTGTCGGGTCAAAACCGGGAACGGTCAACAGGTCCTGAAGCGCCAGAAGACCGATCTTTTCATCCGGGGCCGCCGACATTCTTTTTCTGACACCGATTCTTTCTTCTATGGCGCTGCCGGTAACCGGTATCCCCCGTTTAAAAAACATGCCCTGGTTTTCATAGATGGAATTGTCCACCGGCTTTCCGCCGTTCCATGCACCGTTGGCCGTAATATCTAAAATCGAATCCAAGAGTTATATCTCCTCTTTTTCCGACAGTCTGACTTCTTCATTATGCCCGTTGTAATAAATATTCCTGGCGATGTAGCTCGTTTCGTTATCCCCCATAATACCAAGCAATTCCGCCTTAAGGCCGTGCATCCGCCGTTTTTCGCCGGCATCGAGATCCGGCAGGCACAGCACCATATCGACGAACTGCAGGGCCATGGGGATATCTCCCCTTTCTTTCAACTGACGGGCTCTATCCATAATCCGATCCTTCCCGGCAATTTCGACGATCTCCCTGTTTATGGCCGCCCTTCTGGGTGGAAAGAGATTGGAAGGATTGCCGTCATACCACCCCGTGTACTCCCGGAGAATACCGTGAACGATAAATTTCGGGTGGCCGTATACCGGGGCAAGTTCCTCAAGCTGCTTCATTTCCTCAGGCAAATCCACTTCATGGAGGATATCTTCATACCACATGCCTGCATTCAATCGACTGACCACCTCGTCATGAAGAAAACGCAATGCTTTTGATACGGTTAATGCATACCGCCTGATGGTTTCTTTTCCTTTAATGACATTGCTGTGCCCAGGGACCAGCACTTCGGGTTCCTTGGAGACGATTGCTTCAAGGGCCTGGGCCCATTTGAGCGTATACCGCTGGACCTTAAAGGGATTGCCGATATTGGGAATGCCGAAGATAACCAGGTCTCCGGAAAAAACCGTCTTTTTTTCCGGTACCCAAACCCACAAGGCGTCATCGGTTTCACCCTTGGCGTGATAGGCGTGAAAATCCAGTTCCCCAACGGACAGGCTGATACTCTGGTCAAAGGTGATATCCGGGTTGATTACGGGCATGGGAAAAGCGGAAATCCCCTGGGGTACGGCGAATTGAATTCGATTGATATGATCATGGTACCCGTCCAGCATCCGGTACCGGTTAAAACGGGACAACAGGTTGCGGTGGGCGATAACTTTCGGCGGCGGATACCCCCTTTTACGGGCCTCTTCAAAAACAGGCGAAAGCGACAGGGCGTGATCCAGATGGCCATGGCTTAAAAAGATCGTATCAATGGGCGCGTCCAGAATGTCCCTTAGCATCTCCAGCATGCGCCCGACCCATCTGATACCGGGGACATCCACCAGAACAAGTCCGTTATGTGTTTCCACAACACCGGTATTGCCAAAACTCGGGATCATCCATATGCCGGGGGCGGGGTTTACCGGACGGATTTCAAGATCGCCGGTTCCCGCTTCCCGTAACCTGGCTTTTTTCATAGGAGCCTCCATACAGGATTTGATGTGATTTTTCTTTAACCCTTTAAAAATAGGTTAAAAATGAGGGTGCTGGAAAAGATTCGGTCGGCCTATTATAAAGGGTTGACGGATTAATACATTTTTGAAAATTGGTCACAATTTTAAAGTCTTGTCAAGCCCAAAAAGCCGATAAAAAAAGATGGCCCGAATGTAATGCGGGCCTAAATGATGAAATCCGCTTTCAACTTTGTATGCAGCACCACGGGGAATGAGCAAAGCCATGCCAGATATGCGTTCCCACGCTGGAGCGCGGGAACGCGGGAAGTTTTGGTCATGCACGTCATCGGGACGTGGATAACAACGTGCAGTTGATGTTAAAATTCAACAGCCAGTTGTCCCGTGCATATGGTGATGGTATCGTCATTTTCAAACTTTCCGGTCAGAATTTCCAAGGCAACGGAAGTATTTTCAAATATGGCATAGTTGACAACACCGCCGAACAGGGATTCGGGCAGAAAATCTCCTGCGTCGTTGCTCGCTCCGTACCGAAGGCCCAATTCCACACTGTCGGTCACCATAACGGCGAATTCAACATTAAGCGCCCCGGGTTGAAAGGCCTTGCCGGAATCAAAGGACAATTCCCCGGCTTTGAATTCATCCACGGCACCCAGAAACTCCGCTTCAACAAAAACCCGGTCGGAAAATGCCAGTGAGGCAAATACCGAATACCCGGGAACGTTGTCGGCCACGGTCTGATCCGCCGTAACGATTTCATCGGACAGGGCATCGGAATCCGCTATGTTGCTGATGTATGACGCCCCTAAAACAGCCGTCGCCAAAGCGTTTTCAGGAAATGTCACCATTATCCCGCTGACAAAATTTTCCAAGTGATCGTTATCTTCTCCGGTTTTGTTGATATCACCGTTAAATATTCCGAAAAATATGTCCACCCAATCATTGGCATAGCCGAGAACGCCGGCCGTCTCCTGGGTTTCCCCCAGTTCCAGGGTTAACGGATCGCTGATAAAATGGCTCCCGAAGTAGCCGAAAGGAACATACTGTCGCCCGAACACGGCATAAAACGGTAAAGCGTCATCACCGCCAAGTTGAACAAAGGCCTCGTCCACCTCGATTTCGGCATCCGGCGCTTGCTCGTATAAAAGCAATACATGGGTCAGCACGTAAGGATTGATGCGGGCATCCATGCCGAATTCCACCGTTGCCAGTGTCAGGTCACTGGCATTCTCATCCCTCTGTGCAGGATCGTCGAAATCCATGTCTTCATATCCAGCTTCCACCTCAATAACACCGCCAAACGTAATACCTATTTCATCAAATGCAGTACGCACCGCCGCCGCGGATTCGGCAACACCCGCAAATTGATCACCGGCCGATGCGTTCGACCATGCCGCCACACCCATTATAAGAACAACCATCAATACGCTTTTCCAATCCTGTCTCACCTGTCTTTTCATTTTTTCTCC
>CAYLRU010000052.1:0-19208 GCA_964386565.1 uncultured Desulfobacteraceae bacterium
GTAGAGGACTTGCACCTCCAAGTAGGTGCGCCCTGCCGGGCGCACAACAAAAAAAGGGCACTGCCGAATCCTTATCGGCCGTGCCCTTTTTATTATTCTTTTTTAAAATTTAAGCATTCACCTAGAATCTCAGATCCGCTTCCCAGAAAAATTCTGTTGCATCATCCTGATTTACAAACGCATCTCCCGGCTGGATCATGGCATAGTAAAGGCTGAAGCTTAAAGCCTTTGAATACTGATATTTGGCACTGATCTGGTAATAATCACCAAAATCGTCATCCATATTCGTCACACCGGCCACAGCTGCAACATCTTCGTCAAACCTCAGCTTGGAATAGGAAACTTTCGGAAAAATCTTGCCGTCAATCACACAGCTCACACCGATGGTGGCGACTGACAAGTTCGTGTAAGGCGCCTCACCCCCTACGGTGCTTCCGGGATTCCAGACAGCATTTAAAATGGGGGCTGCAGGATTTCCGCCTGCATTTGGAATAACACCGTCCCCTATATTTACATATTTCCACGCCAACAGGTCACCGAACTGGGGCCATCCCCCGTAAAACACATCCCAACCTTCATAATCCGCAGTCCCGGCTTCATCACCGCTCATGAAAGCATACTGGCCGAAAATCCGTGGTTTAAGATCAATATTGAATGTATAACCAAGATCCATCTTGTAACCCAGGGCATCCTGATCGCTGCCATTAAAGGCCGTTCCTTTTTGAATGGCTATTTCACCTGAATAGTCCAGGCCGGAATCCAGTTTGTCAGACATTCTAAAGCCGTACATCCATATATCCTTTTGGCTTTTAATGGTACCGGCGGCATCTAAAAAATTTTCATCTTCACGGTTCAAAGCATAGAATTCCTGTTGGCCGCCGATCACCGGGCATCCCTTTGCCGTCAGGTAAATACCCATTAAAGTGATATCGTCATCTTCCGGCGTGTTCCATCGGATATTTTCCTGGTCTTTCATATAAAATGCATCGATTGAAATATTATCGGTGATGTTCATGCTGGCCTTCACACCGTCAAAAAAAATGGATGTGGAAGCAAACTGGGATTGACCGTCCAAAATAACGAACCCGGTTCCATAGATCAGATTCTGACGTCCCAGTCTCAGGCTGACAGGCCCCAAAACATTTTTCGCATCAATATAGGCGTTGTCCAAAAACACCTTATTGCTGACGTTGTCCACCTCGGTTTTACCCTCGGCTCCGGTCACCCCTTCACCATAGTTCTGGTTGGTGAGCTTGACATACGCTGTAATGTTGTCTCCCACGTCCACGCTGGTCCATACGCTGGCTTTGAGCCGGAAAACATCCCACTCATCTATTCCACCGGCATCATTAAAATCCCATACATTGTCGAAAGCATATCCGCGGAGCCGGACCTGCCCGCCATACTTCACATTGGCCAGGTCAACAGCCATTGCCAATGAAGGGATCAACAGTAAAAGAGCCAATACGAAACCTAGTTTTTTCTTCACTTTCCTCCTCCTTTGTTAATTGATAATAAAAAGAACCTATGGATTCGTTACACCTCCCCATAAATTTTCAGCAGTAAATACTATTTTCAGCCAAAAGTAAAGGATTTTTTATTTTTCTGTCACCAACCTATTGAAATCAGTAAGGAATAATCACGCCCCAAAGCCGGCGGCAAGTTTTCCCGAAAAATCCGAAATATTTTATAACCTATTAAATATAAAGAGAATTTAATCTTAAAAAATATTCACTCCCCATCCAGGGGGAGTGAATTGATAATGCCCTTTCCACCAAAAAGGAAATTTATAATCATTGCAGATTCAGGTTCCATGTTTTTCATTTCCCGCGTTTTGCGCGTCTCACTCCGCACACCGCATCCTTCACTGCCCCCTGATCACTGCTCACTCATCACCTCATCACTCATCACTTTTCATTTATCCCTTGACGAATATCCTGCATTCGCTGTATGTGAACTTTTTAACCGATTAAAAGGAGCCGATCCCATGGCGGATTTATCGCCTTTACGAATATGCCTGTTGAGCTATCGCAGCAACCCACATTGTGGCGGGCAGGGGGTATACCTGAAAAATTTAAGCCGCGCGCTCAAGGACCTGGGACACCGGGTAGATGTCGTTTCAGGCCCGCCGGATCCCCAACTGGACAAAGATATCCCGGTGATTCAAATGCCCTGCCTGGACCTGTATAATCCCGAGGATCCGTTTCGTATCCCGGGCTTAAAAGAACTCTGCGATCCCATTAACTTTGCCGAATGGGTCGGTGTTTCCACAACGGGTTTTCCCGAGCCGTTCACCTTTGGCCTGCGGGCCCATGGATACTTAAAAAAAAAACGGCACTTATACGACATCATCCATGATAACCAGAGCCTGTCTTACGGCATCTGGGCCATCAGCAAATTCATCCCCACCATCCCCACCATCCATCATCCCATCACGGTGGACAGAGACATTGACTTAAAATCAAGGTCCTCTTTCCTGTTTAAATTCAAACAACTCAGATGGTATTCCTTCCTGGGGATGCAAAAACGCGTGACCCGGTCTTTCCCGCGGCTGATCACGGTTTCCGAATGTGCAAAAAGAGATATCGCAAAAGACTTCAGGATATCCGCCGACCGTCTTCGGGTCGTTCCAAACGGCATCAACACGATGCTTTTTCGACCCGTTCCCCAGGTAAAACGCCTGCAAAACCGCTTCATCGTCACCAACAGTGCGGATACGCCCTTAAAAGGGCTTAAATTTCTGTTACTGGCCACGGCAAAAATCAACAGGACGCGCCCTGTTTCGCTGATCGTCATCGGAAAGCCGAAAAAAGACAGCGGCATTGCCAAACTTGTTCACCAGTTGGGCATCCAGGACATTGTTACGTTTACCGGACGCATCAGCGATGAAGAATTTGTCCGGCAATACGCCATGGCCACGGCCGCGGTTATTCCATCGGTCTATGAAGGATTCGGCCTGCCCGTTGGAGAAGCCATGGCCTGCGGCGTGCCCGTCATCAGCACCACCGGCGGGGCACTGCCGGAAGTCGTTGGAGATGCCGGCATCCTGGTACCACCGGCTGATGCCGACGCACTGGCCACGGCCATGCTCACGATCATGGACCATCCGGATCACGCTGAAAAGCTCGGAAGAGACGGTTACAGGCGGGTCCAGGAAAATTTTACATGGAAAAAAGCAGCTGAAAGAACCGTTGACGTTTACAGAGAGGTCATTCGTGATTACCGTCGATTTTAAAGCCCTCGGCATCAAGCCGGGGTACCGGATATTGGATATCGGATGCGGTCCCGGGCGTCATACCTGTGCCGCCTATACCCATAAAAATGTTACGGCCGTTGGTGCTGACCTGTGTTTTGAAGATCTGAAAAAAGCCGAAGAAAGACTGCTTTACCATGACGAGCTGGGAGAACACGGCGGCGGATCATGGGGTCTCCTGTCAGCCGACATCACCTGCCTGCCCTTTGCAGACGAATATTTTGATCTTGTCATCTGTTCCGAAGTCATGGAACACATTCCCGAGCATGAAAAAGCCGCCAAAGAAATAACCCGGGTGCTGAAGGCCGGGCGAAATCTCGCCGTAAGCGTTCCCAGGTTTTTTCCGGAATGGATCTGCTGGATTCTTTCAGACGACTACTACACTGCCAACCAGGGACATGTCCGAATTTACAGAAAAAAAGAGATTATCTCGCTGCTGGAAAAAGAAGGCGTGTCCCATTGGAAAACCGGATATGCCCACAGCCTTCATTCGCCTTACTGGTGGTTGAAATGCCTGGTGGGACCCACACGGGAAGATTCCCGGATGGTCAACCTGTACCACCGGTTCCTGACATGGGATATCATGAAAAAACCCCGGTTGACCCGGTCTCTGGACATCCTGCTAAACCCGATTCTCGGGAAAAGCCTGGTACTCTACTTTAAAAAGTAATCGTTTATGTTCCATCGGTCTTTTCGTCGTCTTTGTCTTGGTTTGTCGAAACCACCGATGTAATGTCCCGGCTGACGCCCACAAGGCCCAGGATTTTTCCGTCCATTGCGATAAAGGGTGTTCTGAACGTCTCATATAATGCATTGCGACCATCCGGCAAAGACATCCTTTCATGGTTTTTTCGCGGTTTCATCCGGGACAACATTTTCAGATCATTTTCACGGAGTGTATCTGCCAATGCTTTTGGAAACAGGTCATAATCGGTCTTGCCCACCACATCCGGCGGGTTCTTTCCCACAACGTTCGCAAAAGCCGTATTGCATGCGATGTATTCTCCTTTTCGGTCTTTGTAATAGATAAGGTCCGGCAATGCATCAATGAGAGAATGCAGCATGCCCTGTGCCTGCTTTTTTTCCATTTCAAATTGCTTCTGCCTGGTGATATCGACAATGAACCCTTCAATTCCGCTTGGAACGGTATCCAACACGGGATCCGGAACAGGATCGCCGAATCCCACGGCCTTTTCATACACCCATTTTACCTGTCCGTCCTTATCAATAATGCGATACTCAAGGACAAGAAGGTTTTTATCCTGAAAAGCGCTTTCAAAGCACCCGGATACCCTTTCACGGTCCTCCGGATGGATCAGATCTGCAAATATTTTCACCGGCTGCCCGATGAAATACGAAGGCGCATATCCTGTTATGTCCCGGACGGCATCACTGAAAAAATCGATTCGCCATTGATCGGAAAACCTGAACCGGTATGACGTGACAGGTGAATTTCTGTTTATCCGGTCCAGATTTTCAATGCATGTCCGCAGGTCACCCTCGATTTGTTTTCGCTTTTCTAATTCCACTTCCATTCTTCGACGCCACTTCAGAAGGCGTCGATTTTGCATTAAAAAATAAATGAGCCCGAGTCCGGCAATGCCTGGTATGACGATCCGGTACGATATCCGATGCCCGTTGATCTTTCCGGTTTCCCCGAACCGGTCTGTCCGGTCAGGTTGAGAAGTCGCTTTGTCATAAGCCTTATCGAATATGCCCGTAATGAACGCGGCAAAAGCGGACATGTCTGAAAAAACCCGGGTCTGGGTTAATAAAGGAATGCTGAAGGCTGAAAAAAACAACAGGACAACGATTATTGAAGATCGCCGCTGTTTCATGTTTTATCCTTTCGGGTCATTTATTCAGAGGCCGATAGGGATTCAAAACCTTCCCGCCGGCAGGGGGACGGGAAATCCACTTGCCCTTGCGGCTCACCTGTCTTTTTACAGGGCGAGGTCCCAGTTCCATTTTCCGGGACGTTTTTTCAAGTTCACCTCATCCGGCACAGGTTCGGATAAATTGACAAACAAACGATAACCGGCCTTCACCAGTTTTTCCCTTTGGGAACGAATATCCAGTCTCCAGTTTGGATAGATCCATGTGTTGGAATCATGCGAAACAGCCCATGCCCCCTCGTGTTTCGGACTGGTAAAAAGTCTTCCGGTTTTGAGTTCGTCAGACACACTTCGGGAAATGCAGAGGGGCCAATTCCCGAAAATGACGATTCCCAGGGGCAGGGGACTGTGTTTCGGCAGTTTAAGATAGTCATCTCTTGAAAGCTCCGGACTGACGATAACACCTGAAAATCCGAAGGTTTTAAGCTGCAGCACGGCAAGCGGGTTGGTAATGTTGCAAAAGGGACCGGCCCAAAGCCGGCATTTTTTCCGTGTTTCAAAAAAAGACCGCTGCCAGGGCGCATTGAGCACAAACTGTTTTTCTCCCTGCTTGACAAGTCTCTCAATTAACATACCGATCCTGTTTTCATCGGCCGGCCAGATGACCGGCGGCAGCCACCACCATATGTATTCCCCCTTTTTCCTTGAGAGATGGGCGGAATTTTGTTGCGACAGCCAGAGCGCCCTGCCGTTCCCGGAAGATGTGTCGGACCCGTTTCGATAAACAGTGATATCCGTTATCCGGTTACCGGCATCATTTTTCAGGGGAAGTTTTATATGAACGAATTCATCTTTTACCGGAATATCCGGCATACGGTCCAATTCATTCTGAAAATCCCCTATCAGTGCTTGAAGTTCTTTCTCCTGCCGGTCCGTCAAAAAAACCGGGGTTCCTCTCACAGGACCTTTTTTATCACCCGCTTTCAGATGAAAGCGGCCCCTTTTGGGTATGTATTTTCTGACCCGATATGTTTTGTGCCAGGTTTCATCTTCGTATCCCACCCGAAGAACATCTCCGGGCAATAATGCTTCATTGGGAACAAGAAAAGACTGATGTCCCGTCACACCCACTTTTCCGATAAAGAGTCCGGACCCGGTTTGACGATCCAGATCAACCGGGTTAAACATACGCTGGGGCAGAAAAAAATAATGGGTGCCGGACCGGCCCAATGCTCTTTCAAGCATTCCGACGGCTGTCTTCTTTATTTTGGGGTCGTTTCCCCCGTCCCTCAACATCCGATAGGCGCTTGTCGTGTAATAGACATAGTGAGGTCCTTTTTTCCTGCCCTCGATCTTCCATGCGCCGATACGGGAAACGCCTTTAAGCACCTTCACCAGAACATCCAGGCAGAGATCCTGACATGAAAAAAATTTTTTCCGTTGACCATCCTGGCCATACCGTCTTCTGCACGGCTGAACGCACTGTCCCTTAAGCCCGCTCTTGCCGCCGAGATAACTGCTCCAGTAACATCTTCCGGAAACGGCGTAACACAGGGCCCCATGGACAAAAACCTCCAGTTTCAATCCGGACGGACAAGAATCGGACATGGATTTAATTTCATCGATATTCAGCTCCCTCGGAACGACCACCCGGTCAACGCCGAAATGGTCTCGAATCAAGCCGAGGGACCCGGGGAAACTGACATTGGCAAGTGTGGACAAATGGATTTCACCGGTGAACCCCGCCTGCCGGGCCATTCGAATAAGAGACAAATCCTGGACAATCAATGCATCGGGCTTGACGTTTTTCACCAGTTGCCGCAGCAATGACGCCGAATGATCCAAATCCCTTATTCCCAGCAAGGCATTAAATGCCACGTATACCTTTACATTTTTATCGTGTCCCAGTTGAACCATTTTCCCCAGTTCGGAAACGGTGAAATTTTTGGCTTCCATTCTGGCGGAATAGGCCTTCAGACCGCAATATACCGCATCGGCTCCAGCTGAAACAGCGGCAAAAAAAGACGCTTTGTTTCCGGCCGGTGCCAGAATTTCAGGAATATCCGGTTGATGGTCCGTCAACGACGTGTTCATCTTACTGCATGATTCTTCGATTTCAAAAATTTCCTTCCAGGTCTTTTAGTCGGTATGTTCAGGCTGTAGATTTAAAGACGGGTTAAATCACAACGTGCCCACAGCTTATCTGCCTGACAACCAAGCACTTTTACATGCACATCAAAAAGGGTCAAGAAAATAAAATCCGCTTCGGATTCAAAAAAATTAAATTATATTCAATTTTTTTATTTAAATTATTCGTTAAAGTGTATTATATATAGCGCAACGGTTTTCATATCCGTATTTACCGATATTAAAGAAATCCAGTCCGTAACAACCAAATCACAAAGGGAGGTAACATGAAATTATCCAAGGTCGCCACGATGAGTATGATACTGTTTTTTGGGCTCTGCGCGTTATGTTTTTCAGCCGATTTGACCGGCATATGGGATGTTACGGCTGATACACCCGGCCAAACGCCGGAAACGAACAGGCTCCTGATCCTCCAACAGGATGATAATTTCACCTATGCAGGATTAAATGGAAAAATCAGGAACGGCAAATATCTGATACTGGGGCCCCTGCCCGAACGAAAACTGGTTCGCGGCGTCTGGGTCCAAGTGGACAAAATTTCTTTCGTCCCGTCTGGCGACGACAAATTCACCGGCAAGGTCTATATGTCCGTATATGATTTTAAAGAAAGCACGCGCAAAGTGTTCAGTACGGACGTCATGCTGACCGGGATCCGGGTTGTTGACGCGCCGCCCATTCTTTCACTTCTCGGCGACAAGGAAATATGGATCGCAAAAGGGTCTGACTATGCCGATCCGGGCGCTGTGGCATTCGAGGAAACCGGAAACAACATCAGCGATAAAATCGTGGTGAAAAATACCGTTGATGCCGATACGTGCGGCACTTACACGATCACCTACAATGTTGTCGGAAACAATAACAAACCTGCCGAGGAGGTGTCCCGGACCGTCCATGTCGTGACTCCGGGACCGCCCGTTCTGACCATGAAAGGAGATGCCGAGGTCAGTATTCAAAAAGGCAGCGCCTATGTCGATTCAGGGGCAACGGCCGTTAATTTTTTAAATAAAGATATTACCGACCAGATCAAAACACTGGTTAACGGAGAGGCCAAAGACCCCAACACCATCGATATCACCAAAGCCAAGACTGTTTATAACATCACCTATACGGTAGAAGATGAAAATGGTTCGTCCCAGGCCAAGCGGACGGTAACCGTCATGCAACGCGAGGACGAACAATCCTTCTTCAAATACTGTTTTATCTCCCACTTGATGAACTAAGCAAATAAACGGATTCGCTTTGATTGGGCAACAACCGTTCAATCGAAGCGAATCTGTTTTGCCGCCGATCCTGCCTGTTTTTCCTTAAAAGTGCCTCTTGCCAAAAGAAAGCATTTGTGCCAGATACGTTAATAACGAGATACTGAAATTTTTACTGCTTTTGGAAAAAAACAAGAATCCGGTTTTTTTACAACCCGGGACGGGCAACGCTTAAACGAAAACCGTGTTGATGAAAGGATACCCTGATGAAACTTGCGGTCAGCGGAAAAGGCGGTGTGGGAAAAACAACATTTTCATCTCTTTTGATTTGGACACTCAGCGACGCCGGCAAACATGTGCTGGCCATCGATGCAGATCCGGACGCCAATCTGGCGGCCGCCCTGGGCATCTCGGATGCCCAGAAAATCACCCCGATTTCCGAGATGAAAGATTTAATTTTCGAACGCACCGAGGCAAAGCCCGGCAGTGTGGGAGGCTTTTTCAAATTAAACCCCAGGGTCGATGACCTTCCGGATTCACTTTCCGTTAAACTGGACAACATTAAATTCATGCGTTTGGGAGAAGTCAAAAAAGGCGGAGGAGGATGCATCTGTCCTGAAAGCACGTTGTTAAAAGCACTGGTTACCCATATTGTTCTGGCCAGGGACGAGGTGGTGGTCATGGATATGGAGGCCGGCATCGAGCATCTGGGCAGGGCAACGGCCATGGCGGTGGACAAGTTGATCGTTGTGGTGGAACCGGGTCGCAGAAGCATTGAAACAGCCGGACATATCCGGTCCCTTGCCGACGATATCGGCCTGAAAAACATCGCCCTGGTGGGAAATAAAATCCGGGGTGAGAAAGATGAAATCTTCCTGAAAGAAAATCTCCCGGACTTTGATTTTCTCGGCTTTATGGCGTATGATGACGCCTTGATTGAAGCTGATCTGAAGGGAATTTCACCCTATGCGGTTCAGACAGAGTCCACCGCCAGGGTGAAAGACATGATTCGCCGGTTGTAATGAGAAAACAAATCGCCACTGCTCGCCGGCATAACGGCAAGACCCCGCGGTCCGTTATTAAACCGGGAGCGGATGCCAGACTGGAAAAAATTTTCGCCGATATCGGGACGCCTGAAAAGACGCCTTTTGTTCCGGACAGGTTCCAGGTAAGGGCGGTCGCCGTTTCCGGACGCTCTGATTGCCTGGTTACCGCACCTACCGGCACCGGAAAGACATGGATTGCCGAACAGCGGATTGCCGAAATGTTTCATTCCGGCAAAAGATCCTGGTATGCCTCGCCCTTGAAAGCCCTGTCAAATGCAAAATATATGGAGTTCGGCCGTATCTTCGGTCCTGAACATGTGGGCATCCTGACCGGAGATCGAAAAGAAAATCCCGATGCCCCCATCATCATCGGCACCACTGAAGTGTTGCGAAACCAATTGTACGATGCCATGCACCTTGGGATCGTCCTTCCGTTTGATTTTGTCGTATTGGATGAAGCCCACTTTTTAGGGGACGAGGAAAGAGGCGTGGTCTGGGAAGAAATTATCATCTATCTGCCCTCCAGGATCCCCCTGTTGCTCCTTTCCGCCACCATTGGAAATGCCCATGAAATCGCTCAATGGATTTCAGAAACCCGCTCCGGCACCTGCGAAGTGGTGACTGAAGACAATCGTCCGGTTCCCCTGTTCCCCTTGTTTTTACATCCATCCGGAACCCTCTACCCGCTGATGTCTGTCCCGTCAAAAAAAAATATTCCCCGGATAGACAAAAAAATTTCCGATTATGTCAAAAACAAACGGCCGGTCCTCCTGTCCCCGCCGCACCGGCTGCCGCCGCTTGGAGAGGTTCTGAAGGTATTGAGAAAATACCGTCTGCTTCCCGCCATATTCTTCTTAAAATCCCGGGCGGATTGCGATGCTGCGCTGGAATTATGCCGTGGAAATAAAAACAGCCGGACATCAAAGACAAAAGCCCGTCAAAAACGATTCAATGAACTGGCCGCGAAAAGCGATCATATTTCCACCCACAGGCAACGCCGGTACCTGGAACAACTCGGAGTGGGATCTCATCACAGCGGCCAGCTTCCCGCCTGGAAACTGGTATTGGAAAAACTCATGGCCGAAGGACTGCTGGATGCCATTTTTGCCACATCCACTGTTGCGGCCGGGGTTAATTTCCCGGCCAGGTCCATCGTCCTGTTAAATTCGGACCGTTTTAACGGGCGGGAGTTTCTACCCCTGGATGCCACCCAGTTTCACCAGATGACCGGTCGGGCAGGACGGAGGGGCATGGATAAAATCGGGTTTGCCGTCATCCTCCCGGGAAAATTCATGGATATCCGCTATGTGGCGAAATTGATGAACATGCCGCCATCTCCCGTGAACAGCCAGATCCGAATTAATTTTTCAATGGTTTTAAACCTCCTGTTATCCCATTTACCCGAACAAATAGAGGACCTGTTAAATAAAAGCCTTGCCGCTTTTCAGCTTGGCAGGCGACAGAAAGGGAAGGGTGGAAACGGGGAATTAAACGACCGCCTGGTAAAAGATTTTTACCGCCACATGACTTTTTTACAAAAAAACGGTTTTGTCGCCGAAGATGGTCAATTAACGGATGACGGGCTATGGGCCTCGCAGTTGCGGGTTGACCACCCCCTGATGATTGCGGAAGGGTTTCGCAAAAACCTGTTCCCCGATACAGACCCGGCGCTATTGGCCGCGACCGTGGCCGTCTTTGTCAGTGAAACGGAAACCAACGACCGAATCGAAGCTGCCTTTATCCCGAACAAACTGGTCAAGGTATACAGGAACCTGCAAAAGCATTTAAAACCGCTGAGACATAGTCTGACGGCAAATCAATTTGATACCCGGCCGTTATATTTAAGACCCATGGCAACGGTTTATGCCTGGGCCCGCGGTTACTCCTGGGAAAAAACAGTGGTTTTGTCCGAACTGGAACCGGGCAATCTGGTGATGCTGATACTGAGAACCGCAGATAACCTTCGCCACATCTGCGGACTCAGGCACCATTTTCCCGAACATGCCGAATGTGCAAAAAAAGCCCTTGAACTGATATTAAAAGAACCTGTACAGTTCGACGAAACATAAGACCTGAATCCTGCATGCAGGCATTACGCCCGTACAAGGTTCCGGTTAAAAAAAGCCGGCTGCAAATGTTCATGCAACCGGCTTTTCAAAATTTCGTCGGATCTTCCGCCTGGTCAACAGGTTATAATGCTTTAATCGCTTCCGTCAGAGCCGGCATGAATTCGAGGATGTCCGCTTCCACACCCACATCGGCAACCTGGAAAATCGGAGCCTTGGGGTTTTTATTGACGGCAACGATAAAGGGATTTCCCTTGATACCGCCAAGATGCTGGAACGAACCGCTGATTCCCATGGCCATGTAAACCTTGGGTTTTACGGTCTGACCGGAAGTTCCCACCTGTCGTGATTTTTCAAGCCATTTGGCGTCGACGATGGGTCTGGAGCATGACACCACGGCACCCATGGCATCCGCAAGTTCCTGTGCGATTTCGATATTCTCTTCGTCTTCGATACCGCGACCGATGGATACCAACACTTCGGATTTCGTGATATCCACATCACCTGCTTCAGCTTCAACCACTTCCAGAAACCGGCGACCGACTGTTACATCGCCTGTCTCACCGGATTTGTCCACGACCTGACCGCCGGCGGATTTGCTCTCATCCGGCTGAAAAACACCGGGCCGCACATTGATGACCACCCCTGCTGAAATATCGCAGGCCACGTGGGTGTAAGCCTGTCCGCTGTATTCCTGCCGAACGGCCTTGAGTGTCGTTCCATCCAGTTCATAATCGATAACGTCGGCCAGGAACGGAGAGTCGATCTTAATGGAAAGCCCGGGAGCCAGGTCCATTCCAAAGGTGTCATGGGGCACGAGAACAATGGCGTCTGCCGGCAATATATTGAGCAATGCCTTCCGTATCACTTCGGCATTGGGATAGGAAAAGGCGGCATCGTCTATTTTCCAGACTTCATTATAAGATGCGGCCATCTCATTGCAAAGGGCGTCAATACCTGATCCAACGATGATCGCCGTTACACCTGCATCCCCTGCAATTTTTTGCCCGGCCTTCACCAGTTCCAGAGCTGAGTCATCGGCGACTCCTTCCTTGTGCGTAATATATGCAAAAACTTTTCCAGCCATTATTTGAGCCCTCCTTTGGATTTTAAGAGTTCAATCAGTTTCTCAATGATCTCTTCCGTACTTCCCGTGAGCATTTCAGCGCCTTCACCAAGTTCCGGAACAAAGTAATCCACAAGCTTTACCTTTGCGCCGGCTTCGCCCACCGTTCCGGCATCGATCCCCAAATCGGAGGCGCCCTGAACGGGAATTTCAACGGAGGCGACTTTGCGAATGCCGCGAATCCCCACATATCGGGGTTCATTAATACCCGTCTGGATGGAAAGCACACAGGGAAGATCGATTTCATTCATTTCCTGATTTCCCCCTTCAATTTCACGGCCCACTTTAAGTTTCTTGTCATCAATCACTTCAATATGATTGACAAGGGATGCATAGGGGACATCCAACATGGCGGCCAGCATACCACCGACCTGACCGGCACCGTCGTCCGCCTGTGCGCCGCACATAATCAAGTCATAATTTCCCTTTTCGACCGCGGATTTCAGGATGGCGGCAATTCCCCGACCATCGGATTTGTCAAATGCAGCATCCTTGAGCAGGATTCCTTTGTCCGCACCCATGGCCATTTCTCTTCTCAACACTTCTTCGGACTCATCATCGCCCACGGTGATCACGGTGACGGACCCGCCCTTGTCTTCAACGATCTGGATCGCTTCTTCAACTGCGTAGTTGTCCCATTCGTTAACCGAATAAACGAGATCATCACGGGCAATATCCGTACCGTCTTTTCTCACTTCTATCTCGTTTTCCGCGGTATCGGGAACTCTTTTAACACATACTAGAATCTCCATATCATCCCTCCCAGGTTAAATATATTATATATAATGTAAAGGCCTTACAGACCCCATGGCAGAACAGACCTGCATAAAACCCATATAACACCCTATTTAATATGTCGTTCAACCAACTCCGCCAGCTCAATGGCTTCCATCTTGCCTTCCATACCGGCGACCTTAATGGCATCTTCCATGTTAACCAGGCAGAACGGGCATGCGGTCACAATGACGTTGGCGCCGGCCTCCCTGGCCATTTCCACTCTCAGAACCCCCATGCGCTGTTCTTCTTCCGGCTCATAAAACAGCATCAATCCGCCGCCGCCGCAGCAGAAAGACCTGTCCCGGGATTTGGTCATCTCCACCCGCCGCAGACCGGGGATGGCATCCAGAACTTCCCTGGGTTCCTCGTAAAGACCGTTGTGACGCCCCAAATAACAGGGGTCGTGATAGGTATAAATTTTGGAGTCGTCTTCTATGGGCTTAAACCGAATGGCACCGGTTTTAATGCCTTTCAAAATGACCTGGCTGATGTGTTCCACCGGCGGCAGGTCTTTATACTCGTTTTTCAATGCATTGTAGGCATGGGGATCCGCAGTAACGATTCTGGACACGCCGGATGCTTTTATGGCCTCCGTGTTCTGGTCTTTTAAATCCTGGAACAGCATTTCCTCACCGAACCGGCGGACTTCATTGCCCGAATCTTTTTCGTTTTTTCCCAGAATACCGAAATCAACGCCTGCGGCGGCCAAGATCCTTGCCGTGGCCCGGCCGATATCCTGCATGCGGTCATCATAGGAGGTGATGCTGTCGACAAAATACAGGGTATCGGCCTCCTCCCCGCCGTCAAGAATCTTGACGGTGACGTCTTCTGCCAAGTCCTTGGTCCACTCACCCCGCTTTTTCTCCATTTTACCCCATGGATTGCCCCTCTTTTCCAGAGCACCCAATGGTTTTTGCAGGGACTGGGGCACCGTACCCTCATCCACCATTCCCCGCCTCAGATCGACAATTTTATCGATATATTCAATTCCCAGGGGGCATTCCTGCTCACAGGCACCGCAGGTTGTACAGGACCAGATTTCATCCTCTTCGTAAATATCGCCGATCAGGGGTTCGCTGGGCAGAAAATCTCCCCGCAGGGGATAGTTTTTAAAGATCTTGTCCCGCCCCTTTATGGATATAAACCGGGGAGACAACGGCCGCCCCACGGCATTGGCCGGGCACTGGTCTGAACACCTGCCACAGTCGGCACAGGTGTAAAAGTCCAGAATGTGCTTCCAGGTAAAGTCTTCCAGTTTTTTCACGCCAAAGGATTCCAGCTCATCCAGCTTGTCGTCGGGAACGCCGTAGCGAACCGGCTTGATGTTCCCTTTCTGAAGCCGCATGAAAAACACGTTGAAAATGGACGTGATCACGTGGAAATGTTTCCCCATGGGCAAAAAGCAGAGAAAAAAGAAAAAGGTCAAATCATGGATGTAATAGGCCAGGATATGAATGACCTGCAGGTTTTCAACCGGTGTGTGGCTGAGTATCAGTTTCCAGAACCATAGCAGGGTCAGGGGTGCGACAAATTCAACGGCAATCCCCTTCTGGTACTGGGCCGCTATCTGGGCCGCTTCAAATGCACTCTCGGACAGCATCAACGTCGAGATCAGCCCCAACACGAAAAGTGCTTCTGCCGTGTGTTCATGACCGTATTTGGCCGGAACGGCATATCTCGGCGGTTTTACGACGGCCCTTCTGTAAGCGGCAAAAGCACATGCAACAAGTACGCCCGTTGCCGCATAATCTTTCAGAATATTGTAAATATGGCCGAGGACGCCGCCCAAACCGGGAAAGACAAAATCCTCGGAAATTCCGATAATAACCAGGGAACTGGACCGGATGCTCAACGTCAAAAAACCGAAAAAGATGACGATATGAATAATGCCGGCAGTCATATACCGGGGATGACGCCACTGGGCCAACCAGATTTTTGCAACATTGACGATTCTTTCCGGAAAATGGTTCAACCGGTCGTCCGGGGCCGCCTTTACCAGAGGGGCCAATCGTTTTACGATAATATAGGCGAAAACCGCTGCACCGATAACCGGAATCAATAATGAAAAAATAATAAGCGGTATCCCAAAAACCGAATAACTTGCCGGGGCGATCAAGACAGTTTCCATTTTACAACCTTCCCTCTTCCTTCACGATTTTAACAACTATTAAGGACTCTAAACCTTTACGATACAGTAAAATACACAAGCTAACACCACTAACAGACAGTCTTTTTACCGTCAAGAAAAAAAATGGGCTTTCAATACCGTTGCAGCCTTAGCAGCAAAAGGGGAAAGCCCGCCAACGATCAGATGCTTGCCACATTGTAATATCATGGCCCACGGTTCCCCGAAAAAATGAATACTTGTTCATTTCTTTAATTACGCGGATTTACACTTTCAGTTATCATTTTTGAGTAATTTATAGCATATCTGTCAGGTCTTTCAAAGCCATTTCGCATTTTTTATTGACCTGTTTTGCCGAATTTGATAAATGAATGATCATTCATATTTTTATGCGCAATCGATTGGAGTCGACCATTAACCGAACAACAAGAAAAAATGACAAACAGGAACGAATTCTGGAAGCCGCAGGCAGGGTATTTGCTGAAAAAGGATTCTTCAAGTCCACCATTGCCATGATTGCTGCGGAAGCCGGTATCGCCAGCGGAACCATTTATCTTTATTTTGCCAACAAAGAGGACTTGTACGTCCATTTTTTCAGATACAGGACCGAAATTTTCTTCAAGCGGCTTCGGGATGAAGTGGATCGCGGGGACTCCGCCATGGACAAGTTGAAAAAACTTATCCGCAGGCATCTTGAAGAATTCCAGAAAGACCGGAACATGGCGGTTCTGTACCAATCGGAAACCCATAATGTAAAACGGCTGGCCAGGGAGCCCATCAGGGAAATGTCCAAAATGTATCGGGAAATCATCTCGGAAATCATGGAACAGGGCCAGGAAGAGGGATGGATCCGGAAATCCCTTTACATCGGACTGGTCAAACGCCTGATCATCGGAGCAGTGGACGAAGTCATCAATACGTGGATACACGCAAAAGGCCAATATGATCTGGCATCCATGGCAGATCCCCTGGTTGACCTTTTCATAAACGGCATCGGCAATATAACAACTGCGGATTTTTCTGATCCGCCATCTTAAATTTTCAAAAAAAAGGAGCATAAATAAAATGGCACAACTCATTTCCGACCGACGGGACGTGGATTTCGTCCTGTTTGAACAATTACAAGTGCAGGATTTAAGCAAACACGAGCGTTTCGCCGAGTTTAACAAAAAAACCATTGAACTGATCGTGTCCGAGGCCAGGAATCTGGCGATAAAGGAAATCCTGCCCACCCGCAAATTATCCGATGAAGAAGGCGTCCGTTTCGACAACGGCAAGATCAGTGTGCCGGAATGTTTCCACCGGGTTTTTGAACTGTTCAATGAAGGCGAATGGCTGGCCATGACGGAAGATCCCCAATGGGGCGGACAGGGGATGCCCAACTCCGTGGCACTGGCTGCATCCGAATTTTTTAACGGTGCAAATTACGCTTTCATGATGTATCCCGGTCTTACCCATGGCGCAGCCAGGCTGGTTGAGGCCTTTGGGACGGAAATACAGAAAAAGCTCTTTTTAAAGAACATGTACACCGGGAAATGGACCGGCACCATGCTGCTCACGGAACCGGAGGCAGGCTCCGATGTCGGTCAGCTCAACACCAAGGCCGTCAAAAACGAAGACGGCACCTATTCCATAACCGGAAATAAGATCTTCATTTCTTCCGGAGAGCATGATCTTGCCGAGAACATCATCCACCCGGTGCTGGCCCGAATCGAGGGGGCACCCGCCGGCACCAAGGGGATCTCCCTTTTTCTGGTTCCCAAGTTCCGCGTAAACGACGACGGAACACTCGGTGAATTCAATGACGTGGTCTGCACCGGTATAGAGGAAAAGATGGGGATCCATGGAAACGCCACCTGTTCCCTGACATTGGGCGGCAAAGGCAACTGCATCGGTACCCTGCTGGGAGAAGAAAACAAGGGCATGCGGGCCATGTTCCAGATGATGAATGAAGCCCGCCTTCTGGTGGGACACCAGGGGCTGGGATGCGCCTCAGCCGCTTATATGTATGCCGTAAATTACGCCCGGGAGAGAATCCAGGGAAAACCGCTCACGGCAGGTAAGGGTGCCCCTGCGGTCACGATTATCAATCATCCGGATGTCCGACGCCAATTGCTGACCATGAAAGCCTATGTGGATGGAATGCGGAGCCTGCTGTATTTTGTAGGGTTCTGCCGGGACAAAGTCAAAACATCGGACGATGAGAACGAACAGGCCAAATATGACTCCTTTATCGAGTTGCTGACACCCATCGCCAAGGGGTATGTGACGGATCGCGCATTCGAGGTCTGCAATCATGGGGTGCAGGTATACGGTGGATACGGATATATCAAGGATTACCCCATGGAACAGTTGGTTCGGGACTGCCGCATCACCATGATTTATGAAGGCACCAACGGCATCCAGGCAATGGACCTTCTGGGACGCAAGCTGGGGCTCCACGGCGGGAAAGCCTTTATGGACCTTTTAAATGAAATCAACCGGACGATCAACGATGCAAAATCCATTGACAATCTGAAGAAAATGGCGGAAAAAGTGGAACAGGTCGTTGCCAGACTGGAACAGACGGCCATGCACATGGCCAAAATCGCCATGTCCGAAGAGGTAAACAAGGCGTTTGCATGGGCCTATCCTTTTATGGAGGTTGCCGGCGATGTTACCATGGCCTGGATGCTGTTGTGGCGGGCCGTTATATCCGCCCGGAATCTCGAAAAGGGCGCTAAAAGCAAGGACAAGGAATTCTATCAGGGCCAGGTAAAAACGGCGGAGTTCTATATTTCTTACTTCCTGCCGGTCACCCTGGGTAAAATGAACGCCATCCTCGATACCCATGGTGCAGCCGTCGACATTTCCGAATCCGGGTTCGGGGGGTAAAAAAGGACCAGGGAGGGACAATGGGAAACGCAATTGAAAAAATAACCGTTGATATGCAAGCGGCGAAACTCCCGGAACATCTTGAAAAATATAAGGAAAAGGCCCTTGAATGGGGGGCTTCCAAAGCCGCGGTCATTAAAGCGGAAGACATCGTCGTGGATGAGAGAATCCCCTTGAAATGCCAGATCCCGAGATGCTTCGGATACGGCACAAGCGCCCATTGCCCGCCCAACACCTTAAAGCCCCGGGAACTGAAAGAGATTCTGGCATCGTATCACTGGGCCGTTCTGTTTATTAAGGATGTCCCGCCCGAAGTCATTACCAGAACCAAATCAACCATAAAGGAACGGATTGAGGCCTATCAGAATATTTATAAAATCGTCAGCGACGTCGAATCAATGGCTTTCTATGACGGCCATTACCTGGCATTCGGCTTTGCCGCCGGCTCCTGCCGGCACACCTTTTGTTCCCGGCAGGAAACATGCCAGG
Organism: uncultured Desulfobacteraceae bacterium; assembly: GCA_964386565.1. GTDB lineage: Bacteria > Desulfobacterota > Desulfobacteria > Desulfobacterales > UBA5616 > CAYLRU01. Next base: position 18,939 of record CAYLRU010000052.1, read on the forward strand.
CCATGGAGGGAAAACGGTGCCGATTTTCCATTTTGAGCCGACCTTCCATGGAAGCCGTCGGGATAGACGTCTATAAAATGGTGGCATCCGCCGGATGGGATATCTATCCCATCGGGAGCAACGCTAAACCGGAAATCATTCCCAAGGGCACACTGGCAGGAATCGTCATCGTCCAGTGACATCAAGGCCCTGCTGTGGAAAAACATTTCCGACACCAATCGAGTAGGGGGAGGCCTCACGGCCCCCCTCTCTCACACCACCGGGCATACG
>CAYLRU010000053.1:0-18120 GCA_964386565.1 uncultured Desulfobacteraceae bacterium
TTCCTGCGCTGCACCCAGCTCCGCCCCGTGGTTTACATCGCCAAAATCGGCTTAACCAATTGAAATATTTAATATTTTGTTTAATCTAACAGCGATTTTGCCCTTATCGGGCAAAACTTCCCGGGATCCATCAAGCCCGGGCTGAAACAGCCCGCGCACCTGCCTCAAACGGGAAAATCCTGATAAACCAGGACCGCCCCGCCCGGGTGAGGCTGCAGGTCTTTAACCCCAATTATGTTTTTTTGATTTATGTTTTGATAAACCATGACAAATCGTGAGGAAAAACCGTGATCCAGATTTATTTATTTTATGGCTTTTTTCGTAAACCCGATCCTCCAGTTTGAAAATTAAATCAAAAACAGGAACAGGAACTTGAAACCGTAAAAGAGGCTTTTTGCTACATACAACAAAAAAAAACTCTTGTCTATCGGGAATCCCTGACAAATCTTGTGGGGAAACCTTGATTTTTTACATTTTTTTTCGTTTTTTTATATTTTTTTCTTTTTTCTGCCCGGACCGCCCTGGAAATGTCATAAAAAAGGCCCTGAAAAAGGCCTGAAAAGGGTCCAAAAATCCTGAAAAAGGCCTGGATTTTTTTTAGGTCCCTTTTTTCTGCATCATTTGAATGCTGAAAAACCTTTGTTTTGGGTATGAAGGTCAGGTGGTCAGGAGGGATAACCACGGAATTTTCATTGGGCTGTAGCTGTATCTGCCTGTGATGCATGCACTCGCAGTGAACACCGAAGCGGTTCCGCGCTCTCATCCGATGTCCTGGATGTATCATCCATCTCTCTGGCAGACCAGATCAGGCGGCATATGTATGAGTTGCCGACTTTCTGGTAGTGAATCATCCCTGCGAGGCTGCTTGCCGATTTATCGACCGTAACATGGATATGATGTTTGTGATCGCCCAATTTAACGACTGAACCGGTGCATCCAAGCAAGTGGTTTGCCGACACCAGAAACGATACGGCATTACCATGATTGACCGGCTCTGTCATTTTGAAATATTCAAGATCGCTGCCGCCGTTATGGACGGCGTAAAACAGGTCTTTTGGGGTAAAGGCTTCGGGGTTTAAGGTTATATAGCCGAGACGAAGGGAGCCGGGCAGAAGGTGTGCCTGGTCCAATTGATAATCGATATCGACAAAAGGCCGGCCGTTGCCGTTGTAAATACGAACGGATTTATACAGGTCTCCGCAGTCCAGCCGGATTTTACCCTGAACCCGGATTGATTCTGAATAATGATCATAAGTGACCGACACGGATTCAACAGGCTCCAGATCGGTTATCCGCCTGTGTCCTGGTGATTCCAGGACAAGATGCCCCGTGTAATAATCAGCTCCCCATTTAATATCGTCGTAATAGCCGTGATGTATTGTACCGCACAGCCAGTGCGCCGAGATATCCTTGAACCGTAAAGCATCAATTGCCAGACCCCGCCGGCAGTTGAGACGAATCCTGATCATGTCGGTCTCAACTGCCAGATAAGATCCATTCCGTGTAACGCGCACATCATCCGGCAGGTCAGAATTTTTTTCCCGTGATCCGGCCGGGCTTATAAATTCCGGGCGGAACTGCTCAGCCCCCACCTTTTTCTCAAACGCCGCCAATCTCTCCTGATATGCCTTCCAGCGTTTTTCTGTAATATGCGTCCGGAAATCACTGCTCCACAGGTAGCACAGCTCTTGCCAGTCATCGTCATTTGACCGGGGGTCTGCCTTGAGAGATTCAAAAATACGCCAACAGGCTGTATTGATGCCCAGGTCATCACGTCCCGTAACCGCCCAGCGCGTGATGTTGTATTTTTCCTGCTTCTTCACCGGAATGGGCTGTTCAGGAGATTCAAGATTCAGGCGGTTTCCGGCTTTTGGCAGTTCCAAAAGATCGAGCACCTGGCCCGGGCTTATAAAAGCAAACCGATTATCACTCAATAATGTCTCAAAAAGCTTGTCAATTCGATGCCATTCGCCGTCTTCATGCAATGACGCCTCTGTATGATAACGGCCCGGCCGAAAATCGAAGATCTCCACGTCATTGCCATAAAGAGAAAAAGCGTGCGATTTGTCGGACAAATGTTTACAAAGATATGCCAGGTACTCATCCAGCCCTATTTCACCATGTGCATACCGCTGGAATTTCTGAAAAGGAATGGCCTTGTTCCAGATAAGTGGGATTTCCTCACTGTGCCGGCCGCAGGCGATCTGGGGCAGGTACCGCCATTCCGGGTCCCATTCCGGATGGCACCGGAAGGGGTTGTCCCACTCCATGGAAATAGCCCGGTAACCGGCATCAATATAATGCTGGATCAAACCGGCGGAATAAGCCTGTTCATTCACAAGCGCAATATCGGGTCGAAAGCCCAGCAGTCGCTCATAGACCTGGTGCCCCAAGCGCAAGTTGGCGGCATTCACTTCCGGAGGAACCAGCGGTCCGATTATCTGCGCATAACCGCTGCCGATAAATTCGCAGGTGCCGTCGCTTTTCAGCCGTCGCAATTCAGATATCCAGCCGGGATCGATAGCCGCAATCGCCTCTAACGTACACCCGGTGGCCTCAATGCCAAACGGCAGGCCAAACTTGCGAATCAGGCGCAACAACGGCCAATAACACCGACGGATGACTTCCAATCGTTGCTCTTCCTCGATTGAGGAAAAGGCGATATTCAGATGAAAAATGGCATAAAGTTGAAGCATTGGGATGATAACCGTTTATGAGTTCAGATATTCAGGATTGATGGCTCCTGTCAAGGCACAATCACTATTTTCAATCGTCAACCGTCTCGATTTTGACGGTATTTACAACCTGCAGTGCACGGTCAATCGCCTGGTCCCGTGTCTCGCCTGTGGTAATCACAAAACCGGCCCGTTTGGTATGATTTGTCACAGGCTCGACCCTATCTCCGGGTTTTACGAAAAATCCCAGCCTGTGCACCCAGGACATATCATGAAACCTGTCAGCATTCCTGATTTTTTTAACCCGCCCGGGCCGTGGAAAAAAATAACGGATCGCAACTCCCTTTTGATATCGCGGAATCAAATTTTCTTCAGGCACTTTTTCGCCAAGGGCCAACTTGATTGCCGTTTCAATAAGATTCACACCGGTTGCCAGAGGGATCTGATCGGTGGAAAACCACCCCCCGGACAACCGGGCAGCGATTTCAATTACCTTGGGTCCGTCTCTGGTGAGAACCATATCCCCCTTGGCAATCCCTGTTGAAATTCCAATGGCCAAAGCCGCGCGTTCAGCCAATCGACAGACAGCGTCCTGCTGTTCCGCGGTTAACACCGATGGCTGGTGGCCGCCATTTTCAATCATATACGGCGCAAAACGTTCCAGAAATTCGTAGTTGCGGTCTGTAAAACCGGGGGTAAAGGCCTGTCCATCAATTATGGCCGATTCCGTACTGATTTGCGGGCCGTCCAGATATTCCTCCACCATAACGCGTCCTGATGGTGAAAAAGAAACAGAATGCTCATAGGCCCAATCAAGGTCAACGGATTCTGTTAATCTCAATACACCGCGTGCGCCCCGGCTGTCGACCGGCTTGAGAACAACCGGAAAACCGTTCCCTGACAGTATGCGTCGCAAATGCGTTGCAGAATCAACACTGCAGAACCAGGGAATGGAAATCCCCTTTTCAACAAAACGCTCTTTCATTGCCAGTTTATCACCGGCAAGTTGCGCAGTCTCAATGCCGAGGCCGGGCAGACCTAACGCATGTGCAACACTTGCGACAGTTAAAGGAACATCAGCGGCAATACACATGACGCCGTCAACAGATCTGACTGTTTTATGATAATGTAATGCCGCCGCAACCGTATCATCAACAGCATAGGTATCCGCGACCAGGCGATCATCGGCAACTGCAAAACCCGGGGCATTGGGATTCATATCACTGACCACGACATGCAAACCCATTTTTTTGGCGTGCTGAATGCCGGGTACTGCCTCGGAACCGCCACTGACGATAAACAATGTTTTATTCATAAGGCCACATTTTATCCATGGTTTGATCAGGAAGAAGCATGGGAGAAACATCTTCGTTGTAATCAACAAAACAATGTACCAGAGCAGGACCTTCATATGACAATGCTTCGGAAGAGACCGATTCAATCTCTTCATGTCGTTTAACAGTATACGCCTTTATTCCATAAGCCTTTGCAATGGCGGCAAAATCAGGGTTGGTTTTATGTCCGGTAGCAGGGTCGGCATCCCAATTCATCAATTGAAACTGCGATACCATGGCCAAACGGCGATTATCCAGCACAAAGATTTTCACGGGTGTATGATGGACGGCAACGGATTGCAGCTCCTGAATATTGATCTGCAATGATCCGTCCCCGACAAAACAAACAACCAGGTCATCCGGACGCGCTATCTGCGCACCAATGGCAGTCGGCAAATCATATCCCATAGCGCCATGTCCGCCTGACGTTAACCACACACGCCCTGGAAAATCAAAATCAAAATGGCGGCCAACCCATTGCTGGTGTGATCCGACTCCGGATACCGCCACTACCGATTGCCCGATTGTCAACTTGTTAACCACTTCAATAATTTCCTGGGGTTTAATTGAATCGCTGCCAGATTCATAATTCAGCGGGTATTCGGTTTTTAATTCGTCTATGTAGGCTCTCCATTTTGAATGCCTGGGCAGTGTTTGACGCGCTATCATTTTGTTCAATAAGGCAAGTGCGGACCCGGCCTCACAACAAACATTCATATCTGATTTAACACGTGGGTATTTCAACTCAAAGGGATCTATGTCTATCCGAATCACCTTGCCGTGTGGAACGAACTTATCAGTACAACTACCTGTCTGCCTCACATCCAGACGCGCCCCGACAACCAACAGAAGGTCTGCTTCATGGATCGCACGGGCAGCATACTGATTGCCGGTATGTCCGGCGAATCCAAGAGCCAGGGGAGAATCCGTCGGCACCGCCCCTAATCCAAGAAGGCTCATCACCACGGGAATGTCACCGTTTTCAGCAAGCTGTCTCAACGCTGTGCATGCATCAGACAGCAAAACCCCCTGTCCCGCAAAAATCACAGGTCTTTGTGCATTGGCAAGACTCTCGGCGATTTCTGCAATAAGACCCGGTTCAGGTTCAGGCAACGTTTTTGATTCATGTGGGGTAATACGGGGATTGTTTGTCACCCGGCCCCGTTGAACATCCATCGGCAAATCTATCACCACCGGCCCAAATCGCCCGTCTGTCGTTACAGAAAAAGCAGTTTCAAGTACTTCCGGCAAATCATCGGGGGACATCGGTGAAAACGTGGCTTTACTGATAGGTTTCATCAAAGATGCGGCATCCACCTGTTGGAAACCGCATTGCCTGACCGGTCGACCCGAATTAATATCACCTGTCCCCACCTGGCCCGTTATTGCTACTAAAGGCGTGGAATCAAAATATGCGTCTGCAACCACCGTGGCAAGGTTGGTCACGCCGGGCCCGGACGTAACCATTACGACCTGCGGTTTGCGTGTCAGCCTGGCAACCGCCAGGGCTGCGTATCCAGCCCCCTGTTCATGATACGCACAAAAAATTTCAATGTTCCTTCTTCTGACCGCATCAAAAACCGGCGCAACAGTCCCTCCGGGAAACGTATAAACCCTCCTTAAATTACGTTTTACAAAGTCTTCTGCGATAATATCCGCACCCGTCATAAAATTCTCCTTCTTCAATTACAACCTACCCCATGTACAGTCCGCCGTTTACATTGATGGTCTGACCGGTAACATAGGAAGCATCACCTGATGCAAGGAAAACCGCTGCATGCGCCACTTCATCGGCAGTACCCGGCCGCTGAACAGGAATCTGCCCGGTCTTCTCACGGCCTGTGTCAGAATATATTTCATCCCTGGTCATCTCTGTATCAATCAATCCCGGTGCAATACAGTTTACGCGGATACCATAAGGCGCTCCGATGCGGGCGAGGGACTTGGTCAAGCAAATAACGCCTGCCTTGCTCGCAGAGTAATGAACAGCTAACGGCCCGCCCAGTTGCCCGCCGGATGACGCCATATTGATAATAATGCCTTTCCCTTGTTTCTGCATGACGGGGAACACTTCCTGAGAACAAATGAAAGCCCCCTTGAGATTAACATCCATCATCCGTTCCCAATCATTATCCGTAATCTCCAGAAAGGGCTTTTGTTGGAGAATGCCGGCATTGTTGATGAGCACATCAATACGTGAAAAGGCCTTAATCGTCCGGCTGATCATTTTTTGCACATTCACCCGGGAAGAAACATCCACCTGCAAAGGCAGCGCTTCTCTCCCGAGCCCGCGTATTTCGGCAGCCACACGATCAGCACGATCGGCCTCCGTGTTATAGGTTATAACAATATGAGCACCGGATCGAGCGGATTCAAGGGCAACAGCCCGCCCGATCCCCCGGCTTGAACCGGTAACAAGTACTATTTTATCATTCAACAGTAAATTTTTTTTCATTGCACCCATATATTCACCAAACCCCGGGTTCTAAAGAAAATTATGACCGATTTCCGTCATATAAGTTCCTGCTCACCGTATATGTACCTGTCTTTTTTGATCTGTAACGTTATGGCGATGGCCGCGATACCGGTCCCGCCTTGCAGCCTTGGCGCAACATACCGTTCATAAAGAGCGGCTCCTGCATGCAGGGGGGTCATAACAATAAGGTCATAAGATTTATCTATCGCTTTTTCATGGTTTTCAACCGGATATCCATGAAACGAAATGCCCTGTTCCTCAGGCAGCCCTGAACAAATAACAACCCGTTTTCCATCGAAATACCGAAGCAAATGCTCGCTGACAGTGCCTGCCCCCCAAAGCAAAATGGTCTTTGCGCCAGACAGCTTATCAGCCAATGAATCAGATATCTCGCAACGATAGCTTTGTTGAATCGATGTTTTGTCAACATACTTTCCAACAATCGATTCCCATATAGCCCGTTCGGCCTGATAACTTATGGAACTCAAGGCTTTATCGGGATTCGATTTTGTGCTTTTGCCGCCATGGTATAAAAAATGATCGATCACGGATACGGTTGAGCCGTGCTTTCGCGCAATGCTCGTAAAGATAAATTCTCCCCAGCGGTTTTGGCCCTCTTCACTGAATTCCCGAACCGTATTAAATACTTCTTTCTTAATCAGCATGAAACATCCGCATAATGCATCGCATCTGCGAACACCAAAACCCTTAATATCACTCTTCAACAACCCCCTGTCCTTGGCTTCCAACGTAACCCGGTCATCTATTTTAACCAGATCATAACCGCGATCCTGCACCTTGTCTGTCCCCGGATAAAGCATGCTCATGCCCAGGATGTCAGCCTTGTCATAATTTGCCATCAATGCATCATGCCAGCCTGGTGTGAATTCAATGTCGTCTCCCACAAAAAGAACATCTTCAGATGTTCCCGCCATGGAGATTGCAGCATTGAGCGTGCGCTCGCGAAAGCCTTTCTCACGCACCAGAAGCATATCAAAGTCAGATGAAGTTGTTGTCTCAAACAGCGATGTAAGACATCTCTGTGCAACGGTGTTGCCTAGCGCGCTTAAAACAACTATCTTCATTTTTCTGCTTCTCCGACTTCTATGAATTCAAATCCGGTTTGTGGTGTCCCTTTAATGACGACAGGTTTGCAAATATCCTCCCAAAGAGGCATGGCTGATGTATCGTTCAATAAATAAGAGCGGGTGTACGCATATGGGAAATCAATCCCGAGATATTCACAGAGCAGCGTCAAGCGCATCGGCGGGTCCAGGCCGATATCAATAACATAGCAATCGTCCTCGTTAACAATCAAATCAAATTTGGTCAGTAAATTTTCAGCCCCCAAAGCAGACACGACCTTTTGCAATTTGCGGATCACAACGGCGTGTCCCGGCCCCAATACACTGACAGGAACCGCCGCTGTATCACTGAATTTCATAAACACAAATGATTGCCCGGCATATAAATTAAGACGAAAGTGAACCCCTTTTATTTCTTCCTGGACCAAAAAAACATTGCGATAGAAGGAATCGTGCTCTTTCGGCAATGGCGGGATTTTGCCGTCAACAATTCTATAACAGTAATTGGGGGATTTCCCATAATCAGACTTCAGAAAATAAACTTTACGTTTATCCAATGTGAAAGAACTTTCCGTATCATACAAAACAGTGGGGGGGACTGATACGTCATTTTCCTTCAGCATCGCGTAAAACTTGACTTTATCGATACATGTATCAACGGACGTCGGACTTAAAAAAGTGAGATTTAATTCTTCAGCAAGCTTGGCTGCCCCTTCATAGGCAAAGTGAGCGGCTGCTGTAAAAATCTTGTCTTCATCGCACCAGCCTTCGATTTCCGCCATTTTTCTCAGATTATAAATATCAGTATAACCGATATCATAAAATCGATCAGATAGTTTTGCGCCGGGAGCACCGGGATTCCTGTCCGTCCCGATAACGGTGAAACCAAGCTTCCGTGCAGCTGTCAAATATGGAACCTGGTCATAATTGCATCCTAAAAAAAATACCTTAGCCATCTGTTCCCCTTTGTGTTGATCTGATCATATGTTCTATCGATATCCGGTCCGGGGCACTTAAGATCTCGTAAGGACGGTCCGATACCAGCCCTTCGCCTTCACGGAACACTATCGCTGTTGGTGAAAAATTGATATTGTTATAAGACGTATGGCGGCCTGTTAAAGATCGTATCAAAGATCCCAATACATCAAATGAAGAACTTGCCGGAAATAATGCTTCCAATATCATATCCCCGCCTAAATCAAGGTGAATTTCTATCAATTTTGGTACTCCCCCGGATTCACAACGGCAAGACATATTAAATGCGGTTGTATCCAAGCCGAAAGCATTAACAACCTTTTTTGCCAGGTTGATTATACGTGTTTCTTCAGGTTGACCGGTAAATAATGAGGGTACGGCAAAGCCATAACCGGCAATATTACCGTTTTTATCAACTACATTAATTTCATCAAGCAGGGTAATGGGATACAATTGTCCACTCTGTATGACGGACATGAGGGAAACATTGCGTCCCGGCACAAACGCTTCAATGTTTACGACACCGTTCATCGAAACGGCTTTTGCCGCTGTAACCGCATGGGGTATCGCATGCGCATCTTTAACTATACGGACACCGCTTTTGCCGACAATCGAAAGAGAAGGTTTAACCACGCAAGGAAGAGGGAAACGATTTTTCTCGATTTCAGCAAGAGATGATACAGCATGGCAAGAGGGCGCGGCAATTCCATGCTCTTTAAGCAATCTCATCAGTCGTGATTTGTCAATAATGCAGCGTGCAGATGCAGGAGGAACCCCGGGCAAAGAAAACGCCCGGCATATTTCTGCTGTTGTTACAACCGGGATACCGGAAGACCGGTTAATAACTCCCAGCAGTTTGTACCTGTCTTGTAAAACGTGGAGCTGACTGATTATCGGCTTCCCCTCATAAGTACTTTGTACAATCCGCTCATCACTAAAGATAAATCCCGGTGCATCCGGATTGCGGTCTATGGCGATCACGGAAAATCCCAGTTCCCTGGCTTTTTTTATAACGATCATCTGTGACTTGCCGGCCGCCATGCAGATAATTGCCGGTTTTAATCGGTCTGTGTCCATTAATGAGACCTTCTGCTTTGATTCTATATTAACGCTTTTCGCAAATCATCCTGGCAATACGCGTAACGCCGTCAAATTTAATACCCTGAAAGGTGGAAACAGGTGACCGTCTTTTCAGACGTTTTAACCAACACTTAACCGTGTCAGCCAGCATTTTTTTATCTATGGAAAGGGGCACAGATATATAAGTGCCCATGTCAGCCGCTGCAAACGCCGAGGCTGACTCGGCATGATCTTCCGTCAAACACAGATAAATAGCAGGCACTCCCATGGCCGCCAGTTCATAAGCCGTCACACCGAAGGAAGCCACGGCAAGATCGCTTTGCGCCATTCGTTTCGCCATATTTTGGACATTTTCTTGCACGTCAAAGCGGTGTTTGCAACCGGACAGCAGGTTGTTAAGTTCTTCTTTATGCTGAAATCCGGCGCCTAAAACCACGACGGCCTCAAAATCTTCATCAAGCAGTTCCAGAGCCTTTATCGTTTTAATTGTCATGCCGTGCGGGTCGCTGCCGCCCATGGTGACTAAAATGCGCGGTTTTGCGTTTCGCGTTTCGCGTTTTGCGCGTTTATCAACAAAATGCATTGCATTTACGAATTCGCGGCGGAGGATTACCCATTCCCAGCCGACATAAAGTTTGCCGGTAAAGCCGGTCCAATCCATGCGTTTAACTTGTGGAACCGGGGGATAAAAAGCAAGATCAGCAGATAGACGTTTGTCTTCGGGATCATCAATGGTGACTGTCAGAATCCCCTTACCGCGTAGTTCATCGGCAACCGTTCTCTGCAGCCCGTCGCGCACGTCGAGGATAATCGTTTTGGGATCAACATTATTGACACATTCATTCATCCATTTTTTATAATCAAATGCTTGCCCGTTTTCTGTCGGAAGAATAACCTGATAACCTTTTTCCTTTACCATCCCGATTCCTATAGGACCGGTACGCATGGCAAAAGCAATACGGCAATCGTGGGCGTCACGCAGTTCATCCGCAAGGGCAAGGCAGCGGACAATATGGCCCAGGCCGATTTCGGGGCTGCCGTCGCAGCGGAATAAAACAGTTGTCATTTGCTTCGCGGTATGCGTCATTTTGTCTGCGCCGTCATTGGTCATTTTTTGCCGGCGGTGTTCATGTATCTGCAAATCCTCCGGTTTCTTGACACAAGTTTCCCCAATGACCATTCTATTCCTTCGTCAATCTCTGAAATCCCTGGTGGGCTGGTGAAATTTTGAGCAGTGTTGACGGATCATTCCGACTGATCTTTTCAAAGATATCATCAACTGCATCGGCGTATGCTTTCACATCCTCCAATGTATGGGCAAAGGATGGTTTGAACTGGTGAAATCCCAAAAAACCGTGTTTCAGCATTTCGACAGTGAAAAAGGTCATCCGTTTCCGGTTGTCGTCGTTTTTGAAAGCAAAGTGTCCCAGTGTCGGAATGCCGGAAACATGGGCGTCAAGATGGTATTTGTCCGACTTTTCCTGCCATACTTTTTTTACCGCATTTCCGATATTGATTATATGGCCGGCCACGTTTTCCTTTATGTATTTTTGTATTGTGGCGATGGCCGCGGCCGGACCGATTCTTTCAGTCCAGTTGGTACTTGAAATAAAGGTGGTTTGTGCCGCCTGCATAACTTTTTCCGTACCGATAACGGCCGCCATGGCATATCCGTTGGCCATTGACTTGGCGAATACCGCAATGTCGGGATTTATGCCGTATTTCAGATGGATGCCGCCTGCACACATGCGAAAGCCGCTTGTTATCTCATCGAATATGAGGACAGCGTTGATTTCTCCGGCAAAATCCTTTAATTTCTGAAGCGCATCAGCCGGCAATTCTTCACCTCTTGCAGGTTCTATTACGATTGCAGCAATTTGCTTTTCTTTCCCTTTTATAGTATCGGCAAGATTTTCAATATCTTGAAGATAAAATGGCAAAATGGTTCCTTTAAGACCGCGGGGCACGCCCCTGGGTTCCAGGCCTGACATGAGCTGTCCGTCAAGGGCATCATTCTCACCCAGATTTGCCGCCAGGTACCAGTCCTGCCAACCGTGATAGCCGCTGAACAGAACAATGTCCCGCCCGGTAAATGCCCGGGCTATACGGATGGCCATTGCCATGGCCTCGCCCCCGCCTCTCGTGTAACGAACCATCTGCGCCCAGGGATGTATTCCCGTTAAAAGCTCGGCAAGTTCAACCTCTTCCGGGCAGTTCAGGGATGAAGAATTGCCGTTTTTTATGGCTTCGATAACGGCATTATCCACATCATCATCAGCATATCCCAAAATGTTCGCCCCGATGCCCATGATGCTCATATCGGTATATTCATTATTATCGAGATCCCATACACGGCAGCCCTTGGCCCGATCATAGTAGGCCGGCCAGACGCCAGGAGCGAACATTTCCGGCCGCTTGGACAGCAGTTGTGTACCGCCGGGAATGAGTCTTTTCGCTTTTTTATAGAGTTCCTGTCCTTTCATGATGGATGATCCTTGATATCCCAAAGTTTTTGATATCCCTCCTTGCCGATGAATGCCTGATTCAGTTCGGTAATTTCAGGATTCGCAGACAGGTAATCCAGGATATCATTCATCAGGAAGGGTTGTTTGTCGTTGAATAATGCCCCGTATACTTGAGAAACAAGCTTAAAATCTTCTTCGTTGTCCACGGTCCAGCGAAGCTGCGAATAGTCCTTTTTGCTTTCCAGGACGTCACAACGGAAAATATTTTTGTTTCTCCAGATATAGGGTGTCACGTGTTCGCGATCGGATGCCTCATGCGCCTTGCGCCACGCCTTTTCCAGTGCAGCAAAGCGAATGCACTCGGCATCCAGTCCGTCGGGGAATCTGCCGCCGGCAAGATGAATGGCGCCTGCGCCGGTTGCAACGCCGACATGGTCGGCATCTACCGCCCGATATAAGTCCAGCAGATCGGAAATGATTTCCGGATCAACAAAGGGGCAGTCCCCGGTGATGCGCAGCAGTGGATCGCCTTTATACAACAGGGCTGCCTGATAAAAACGGTCCAGCACGTCATTTTCACTTCCTGAGAAAACAGTTATGTTTTCCGCAGTGCAGAATTGACGGATCGGGTCATTCTCCGGCTGATCGGACGTTGCTACAATGACATCGACGAGTTCGGGTACGAAGCGGAGGCGGTGCACAATGTGCCACAGCATAGGCCGGCCAAGGATCGGCTTTAACACCTTACCGGGCAGACGCGATGACCCCATCCGCGCCTGGATAATCGCAACAGGATTCATTTCAACTTATCCATTTCATTCTGGTTTTTAACAGCGGCCTGAGTCCGTCGGACGGGTCCGCCCGCCAGTTGCGGTCTGCCCGTTCACCGGGGGTTGGTGATTTTTCCCCTGTGCCATCGGCCTGGAAAGCCGCATTCACGGTGTCAATTACCGGTTTCATCTGATCCGGCAGCCAGCAATGCCCGGTTTTAAACTCATCGCCTGTACCGTCAAGATCGAGATGAAATTCGATCATTTGAGCGCCCCAATGATGAATTGCCCGGTAGATGACGCCCGGCTGGACGCAGTGATCGGACCAACCGAATTTGATTTCGGATTTTGAATTCCGGATTTCAAATTGTTTTCGCAAGGTTTCGATGGCGGCGAGATTGCATTCGTTTGCCGGAGTGGGGTAGCCGGATACACAGTGGAGCACTGTCAGATCCCTGCATCCCTCTGACAGGAGCGTTTCCACGGCGCCTTTGATTTCCCCGATGGTTGCCATGCCGGTGGAAATGACCACAGGTTTCCCGGTGTGAGCACAGGCCGCAAGAAGGTCTTTCCAGAGTATCTCATAAGAGGCGATCTTGTAAAAATCAACATACGGCAGCAATTCGTTTACAGCCGCAAGGTAGAAAGGCGTACAGGAAAATTGAATGTTTTTTTCCGTGCAGCGTTTGGCAATAGGATCTAAAAATTCAACGGGCAGCTCCCATTGCTTGCGTTTACGGTGTTCTTCGCTCTTCTGTAAAATCTCGGGAGCGAATAATTCCTCAATCCGGAATAATTGAAATTTGACGGCTGCGCATCCGATTTCAGATGTTTTATCGATAAAATCAAAACATCGGGCCAGGTCCTGGTTATGATTGCTGGAAACTTCTGCGACAAAAACAGGCTTCATTTTCCGTTCCAAAGCGTAGGGTTTAGTATCCGATCATCTATGGCATTGAAAAGACCGTCGGCTTCCATGATGATATCCTTTGCGACTGTTGATCTCCAGAGATCGCAGTTCTCAAGCACCTGGACCGGCGCTTCTGCGCCAAACAGTACGCATGATTCCGGGTATTTAATTTTAATATAGTGCAATGCCAACGCGGTTCTTGTCATATTTTTTTCCTTGGCAAACGTTTTGAGTTGTTGGAGAACGGGACGCGCAAAGGACATGTTTCGGGGTAAATCCTGCATTTCCATAAGGATGAGGCCCTGCAAAAAAATGCTTCGTATATGAATTTTTTTGTTTTTTGCAATTGCTGTCTGAAACACGCCTGCCTTTTCAAAACGGCGGTCCAGGATATTCGCAGGCAACTGGACGATGTCTATCAGGTCTGAATCAAGTGCCGCGCTTGCTGCTTCAGGGGAATATACAGATATACCGATGTGTTCCACATATCCATCGCGAATTAAGTTTTTGAGAATGTCACCCAAACCCTTTTCCATAAAATCAAGGTGATGTTCCCTGTGAAGCATCAAACAGTATAATTTGGGAATTTTTAAAACCCGGATGCTGTGCGCAACCGCCTGCAGCACCTCGTCTTTGTTTAAAAGACGGGTGTCGGGGTGCAGTTTTGTCGTTATCCTGGCCGTTTCTGCAAGGCCGAAACCATCCAAAATACGCCCCAACAGGGATTCAGATTCACCATAGTCCTGGGCCGTGTCAAAATGCGTAACACCCTGATGCCAGGCGGTTCTTATTATCGCTTCCGCTTGTTGCGGCCCTGGTTGCCCGATACGGTTGGCAATCCCGTAGGCCATGCCGAGTTGGGCGGTTCCCAGAATGAGTCGCCTGCAATCCGTCATTTCCATCAACAATTGACCGCCTTAAGAATTTGTTCAATCACCGTTTTAACCTCTTCATCGGTCATCTTCGGGTATATCGGCAAAGATATGATATTCTCGTAAGCAGCTTCCGCCCGGGGGCAGTCACCCGGCTTTGTTCCCAGGTGATTTCGATAGTAGGGGTGGAGGTGCACCGGAATATAATGGACATTTGCAGCAATGCCTTTTTCACGCAATGCCTTAAATACGGATGCGCGCGCCAACGCTTTTTCCCTGAAATTTATTTTAACCACATACAGATGATACGCGTGCAAAACGTCCTTGTTAACAGCAAGCGGGTTAATCCCCGGAAATGCAGAAAAGGCGTTATCATACTGTTTTGCTATTTCACGCCTTCGGGCTAAAAATTCCGGAAGTTTTTTTAACTGTGATATGCCAAGCGCACACTGAATATCAGTGATACGGTAATTGAACCCCAGGTCTGTCATTTCATAAAACCAGGAGCCCTGCTTCTCTCGTTGCCGGGCATCCGTTGTTATGCCATGGTTTCGGAAAAATCGCATCTTCCGGGCCAACTCTTTGCTGTCAGTTGTAATCATGCCCCCTTCCCCTGTGGCAATATGCTTTACCGGGTGAAAGCTGAACACATTTAAACCAGCTATGGTTCCAACCATCCGGTCTTTATACGCTGCACCCAGGGCATGACATCCATCAGCCACAAGAGCCAGGTCATATTTTTCTGCTATTTTTTTCAAACTGTCCCAAGCACACGGTTGCCCGGCATAATCCACACCAATTATGGCCCTGGTTTTACCGGTAATTTTTTTTTCAACCGCATTCGGATCGATCAGCAATGTCTGTGGATCAACGTCCGCAAAAACGGGGATTCCACCCTGGTAGCACACGCAATTCGCTGTTGCAGCAAAGGTCATGGCAGGAACAATAACTTCATCACCTTTACCTATGCCCAATGCAGCCATGGCACAATGTAAAGCAGCAGTGCCATTGCAAACAGCAACAGCATATTTTGCCCCCACATAATCCGCGATTGCCTGCTCAAACTCGTCGATTTTAGGACCGGTTGTCAAATAATCAGATCGAAGAACCTCGCAAACAGCCTGAATATCTTCATCATCAATTGCCTGTCTTCCATAAGGTATCATAACATCGCCGATTCATTGTATTTTCTGATTCCATCAATTCCCGGAAAATGATGGTCATGAAATTCCATGGTCAAACGAGTTGTCACTGAGCCACAGCTCAAGCCGCCTTTTTTAAACAGTGCGTCCTTTTTGTGCCATCGTATTTTTAAACATATCGGAATAATGCATGTCAACCGCCTCTGCCCCCAAAATGAATTTCGCGGAAAGATATGGAGAACAACCTCGTCTCCCCTCAACCTGAACCTCAGACGTATCAAATCGAAACGCCCTGGTGAGCGTACCGCCTGGGCATTACCCCTTTTGAATATGCCGGCGGTCTTTTTATCATGCCGCCACCGGTAACATTGTATATATACCAGATATATACAACCGGTAGAATTTGTCAAACGTCCTTGGCAAATCGTGCAGGAAAGCCGGAATTCAGATTTATTTTATGGCTTTTTTTGCAAACCCGATCCCCCGGTTTGAAAATTAAAGCAAAAAACAAGAACAGGAACCTGGAACCGTAAAAAGCGTTTTTTTGCTGCATACAACAAAAAAACGCTTTTGTATATCGGGAATTCCTGACAAATCTTGTGGGAAAACCTTGATTTTTTACATTTTTTTTAATTTTTTTTGGAAAAACGGTCAAAAACCTGGAAAAATACGTCGAAAAAAAGTATTCTGCTGAAATAATCTTCAAACCGGGTTCTGTCAAACAATGGGTTGTACCGCTTGCGGCAATCTCATCGGTTGGCCTCATCATCCCCCTGCTGCCGGTGATGACACCCCTTTGTCCGGTCTTATCCGGTCAGACCCGGAAACATCAATTGACAAGCAAGCGAATTTTCACATAATATAAGCCTCTTTATCCCGGGTTGTCCGGATGGATACCCGTCACGTACGTCCGATACGAACTGATCCGTCAATAAAACAGCCCGACGGGTTTCAAGAGTGAAACAAAAAACCAGGCCGGGTTGCTGACGGGCTGAACATGCACGGGCAAAAACGCCGACAGCAGGCGTTCTACCCGGCCCGTGAGAATCCGGCAGGAGGAGGGATGAGCCATGAAGCCGAAAACAGGAACGCGGGAAACGGGCAATCCCGCCGGGGGAGAGCCGTTCTATCGTTTACGTCTCTTTGTGGCCGACGACGAGCCCAATTCGGTCCATGCAAGAGCGGTCCTCTCCCGTTTGTGTAATGAGTACCTGCGGGGTCACTGCGAGATTTATGTTGTGGATGTCTTTAAGGACTACCAGGCTGCCATTGATTACCAGGTGGCGGCGGTTCCCACCCTGATCGTGGAGGCGCCGCCTCCCCCAAAGGTCATCATGGGCTCTTTGAACGATGAAAGCAAAGTACTGGCCGCCCTGGGTATCGCGGGAAAGGAGGGCCACCCATGAGTGCAGACAGGATTCCCTACGAGGAGCTGCTGGAACGACTCACCCGGGCAGAGGCCACACTGGAGTCCCTTCGCCTGGGAGAAGTGGACCTGGTTATCGGCACGACCGAACCTGTTGTTGTTCGGTTGAAATCCCTGATGGATGAGAAGGAACGGTTGTTGCAGACAATGGAACAGATGGCAAAGGAATGGCAGACCACCTTTGATTCTGCCAGGGACGCCATATGGATCCTTGATTCCGAACAGCACGTGCTGCGATCCAACAAGACGGCGGAGCGAATTTTTCACCATCCGGTTGAAAAAATGGTGGGAAGGCACTGCTGGGAAATCGCTCACGGCACAAAGGAGCCGATCCCCGGGTGTCCGTTCCGGCGGATGCAGAAAAGCATGCGCCGTGAATGCCTGGAACTGCAGTCAGACGGACGCTGCCTGGAAATAACGGTGGATCCGGTCATGGGCGAAAAGAGTCAATGTGCCGGCGCCGTCCACTTCATCAGTGACATCACCGAACGCAAGAAAGCGGAAAAAGAGCTGCGGAAAAACGAACGATTCCTGAACGCGGTATTTGAAAGTATCCAGGATGGGGTCAGTGTTCTCAATCCCGATCTGACCATCCGGCACGTCAACAACGTGATAAAGAAATGGTATGCTGAAAACCTTCCCCTGGAGGGAAAGCACTGCTTTGCATGTTATCATAATTCCAATAAGCCGTGCGATTCATGTCCGACATTGCGCTGTATCCGGACGGGCAGGACGGAACGGCACATCGTGCCCGGACCTGCCGGCTCCCCGGTAAAGTGGATCGAGCTTTTCAGTTATCCCATGATAGACCCGGATACGGGAGAAGTGACCGGCATCGTCGAGTTTGCCCGCAACATCACCGGGCGCGAGCAGGCAGAAGCGACCAGCAGGCGCCTGCTGCAGGCTGTTG
>CAYLRU010000054.1:0-17952 GCA_964386565.1 uncultured Desulfobacteraceae bacterium
ATATCCGGTTCCGCCCAGCATGTCGCCGGAATGTCAGAATCCAAGATCATCGTTGCCATAAACAAGGATGAGAAGGCAAGTATTTTTAAAATTGCGGATTACGGTATTGTCGGAAAATTCGAGGAAATCGTTCCCGCCTTTAATCAATCGTTAAAAGAGATGATGAAGGAACAGTCTGTAAGATAGGAGAAAACAATGAGAATTATCGTTTGCATCAAACAGGTGCCGGATCACGAAGCCTCTCAGGAATTCTTTGTGATAAACGCTGAGAAAAACAAGGTGGAACCTAAGGGGATTCCTCCGGTGCTGTCGCTGTTCGACGAAAATGCCCTGGAAGCTGCCTTACGAATAAAGGATGCGGATAAGGAAAATGTCAAAATAAGCGTATTGAGTTTGGGCAGACAAATTTCAAAAGCCACCATGATGTTGGCGTTAGCTGCCGGAGCGAATGAAATCATCAAAGTGGAAGACAAGATCTTCGAATCAGGTTATCTGGACAATTTTGGCATAGCCACAGCACTGGCTGCAGCGATCCGAAAAATAGGAAAATATGATTTGATTCTCGTTGGCAGGCAGGCAGCGGACTGGAATGCCGGGCAAACCGGTATCGGCCTTGCAGCTATGCTAGATTTGCCTGTCATTACCCTGGCCCAAAAAGTTGATGTTGACGGCGGCAAAGTGCGCGTTGAGCGAATCATCGACAATGGATATGAAGTGGTTGAGGCATCTTTGCCGGCAGTCGTAATGGCCAGCAACGAAGTTGGGGCCTTGCGATATCCGTCAATGAAAGAAAGACGACTATCAAAAAGCAAACCGATCATTGGATTGAAAATGGATAACATTGAAAGCAAAATTGAAAAAGAAAACAAGGTGATATTACATTCACTATCAGTGCCTCAAATATCGATGCGGAGTTGTAGCTTTATTACAGGAACAACCCCAGCCGATGCTGCGAAAAACCTGGCCCAAATATTATTGGAGAACAAGGTTATCGAATTGGCAGATTAAATCCTTGAGATAAAGAAGCAGCCCCTACAAGGTGCAAATCAATGCCATGAATAAAATGGCGGAAGAAACACGGCGGCGAAATCAATGTGTACAGCGAAGGGAAAGGGTCGATATTTTCTATCTACCTTCCAGCCATAGAATACACCGAAGATGTCTGTGTTGAACCGGAAGAGATTCTACCGACCGGAAACGAAAAAATCCTGCTTATAGATGATGAACCTCTATTGTTATTATCACATCAGAACAATTAAGATCCCTGGGGTATATAGTCGAAACACGAATCAGCAGCTTGGAACCTTTGGAATTCTTTAGATATAATCCTGACCACTGTGATCTTGTGATAACAGACTTCTCAATGCCGGTTATGTCCGGAGACAAACTTTCGGTAGAATTGAAAAAATTAGACCCGATATTAAAATCATCCTTCATTTACGACGCTTAATATATCATTTTTCTTATTTTATTTCAATAGGTTAATTGCTATTCAGGTAATTTTACGCAAAAGGCTTTCCAGAGCCTCTTTTTTATGGTTAAAAACATCATACCCAACAAAAAGCAGATTCCATACCCTTATTTTTTAAAAAAAGTTGAAAAATCGAGGTTCCCCTCAAGATTTGTAGGGTTCTTCCGACATGACAGGATGTTTTTTTTGTGGTATAAGGAATATTTAGATCTTTTTTCATTATGTGAGAGAGCTATGCGGAATTCCACATATTCTGTTTGTATTGGATTCTTCGGGTAGCACGCCATTTTGCCGGGCAGGCACAGGCGGTTGGGAAATTACCGCCTTTGAGCAGCGCGGCCGGTTTATAGGATCAATCTTATCATTTCTTGTCGGGGCGTAGTTCGCAACCGAACGAAGTCCGATTTGTTTTGCCGCCGTGTATGGCTTTCGTGTATAACGCGTGACCGGGAATGAACGGAATATTGTGCTCGGTGCACAGGCCGGCTGACCAGTACCACCAGAAAACGTATTCAACCCCGATTACGAGTCGTCTATATACGGAAAAAGCAGCTCGAACAATAGCGCCCGGGTCTGTTTTGATATTTTCGCAAACCATGGTTTTTCCCTAGAGATCACCCCACAAGAGTAAGCAAAGGGATTTGTTTCACCCTGAGTCAATGAATTTCAGGAAGCTGCCCAAGTGGTCAGCGGACTTTTTGCGCCGAATTTACTTCCGGTTCCTGATTTGCCAAAAAACAGAGGTTTTTTTGACCGCGGCGTTAGCTGAAAAAATTTTTCAGGAGAATGATATGCAGCGTCAAACTACAGTCAATTTAAGCAATTTGATTATTTCCCTCTCTGATGCCATGGATTTGGCCGATCCTTCATTAATTCAACATCAACAAAGAACTGCATTGATTGTGTGGAAAATGGGGAAAGCCACGGGTTTTCAGGATGACCGGTTGGGGAGGACTTTCATAGCAGCGCTGCTTCATGATATCGGCGCTTTTTCATTGGAGGAAAAAATCTCTCTTCGAAATTTTGAAGTCGAAAATGTCGAAGAACATTGCATACATGGCGAAACTTTGCTCAGTAACATACCATGGCTGAAGGACTCGTCAGAAATAATCAGATTTCATCACAAAGAATGGCGGCATTGGAAAGAATCAATTGAAAATGCGCTTGTTTTTGAATCGCAGTTATTATGTCTTGCTGACCATGTCGAACGTAAAATAAATCGGGGCCAGTACATTCTTCATCAGCATGAAGATATTATCTTAAAAATAGAATCTCTGTCCGGTTCTCTTTTTCATCCTCGAATTGTAGATCTTTTCCGCACGATCTCTAATTGCGAGGAATTCTGGCTGGACCTGGTTTCTCCTAGGTTATATTCTCTTCTCCTTAATGAAGTTCCTTTCAGAAAAGTAGAAATAAACTTTTCGGATATATCCGCAATATCGGAGCTTTTTCGGAATATAATTGATTTTCGTTCCCGTTTTACGTCAACGCATTCTTCCGGTGTTGCCGCATCTGCCTCTATGCTATCAAAAGTTTTTGGCCTGACGGAAACAGAAATAGGGCTTATGGAGGTTGCAGGGAATTTGCATGATATAGGCAAATTGGCAATTCCTAACAGTATTCTGAATAAACCGGAAAAACTGACAAAAGCAGAGATGGCCGTTATGAAATCACATACCTACTATACCTATTTTGTGATAAATACCATCGGAGGTCTTCAGCAGATTGCCGAATGGGCTGCTTATCATCATGAAAAGCTTGACGGATCAGGATATCCTTTTCACTGCACGGCAGGCGAACTGAGCACAGGGGCACGGATTCTGATGGTTGCAGATATATTTACCGCACTGACTGAAGACCGACCGTATAGAAAAGGCATGTCAAAAAACGGCGTTGTTAAAATTCTTAAACAGTTTTCTGATCGGCGCCTTTTGGATACCAGAATTGTTAATCTGCTTTTCGAGAATTATGAAGACATTTTTTCTTACGTTGCCGAAAAACAGACTGCTGCAAGAGATTTTTACGAAAAGAAATTTTCTTTTTCACAATGAGTCATGGGGACCTGGAATGCTTGGTGATTGACTGTGAATTTACCCCGAATTAGTGGACACCTCGAAAAGCCATCAAAAAGGATCCCTGCACGATTCAGAAAATGACCGCTTGTCTATTCATCGAATGTAAACCTCTTTTCCTTAAACAGCCTCAGGCAGGCCTTGGCCGCGTCCGGATCATAGAGCTTTCCCGCGTTATCGGAAATCTCCTTTAATGCCGTGTCGATCCCGAGCGCCGGCCGGTAGGGACGATGGGAAGCTATGGCCTCCACCACGTCTGCCACGCAGAGTATGCGTGCTTCAAGGAGAATGTCTTCTCCTGAAAGTCCCCGGGGGTACCCGGAACCGTTGATCTTTTCATGATGCTGGTGCACCATCTGGGCGATCGGCCACGGAAATTCGATCTCTTTCAAGATGTCATAGCCGACCCGGGGGTGTGTCTTGATTAAGGCGAACTCGACATCAGTGAGCCGGCTCGGTTTGCTGAGAATTTCCGCCGGAATGGATATCTTGCCCAGGTCATGAATATTTCCGGCCATCTGGACTCCCCGTATCCGATCGGCTGAAAGCCCCATCTTCTCTGCCAGTACAGCAGAAAGATTGCCCACCCGTTGCTGATGACCGGATGTGTACGGGTCCCTTGATTCAACGGCAAGGGACATTGCCCGAATAATCCCTTCCATGGCCTTTTGCAGGCTGGCCGTGCGTTTTTCAACCATCTGTTCCAGGTTCAAGCGGTAATGCCGATTAAAAATCTCCAGCTCCCGCCGGCGCAGGGCATTTCGGATATTAATGATCAACTCATTGGGATTAAACGGTTTAATGATATACCCGTAAGCTCCGGTCTCTATAGCGACATCGGCGACATTCGGATCATCCACACCCGTTATAAAAATAATCGCCGTGTCCTCATATGCCGATACAATATGCCGGGCCAGATCAATACCAGACTCCCCGGGCATTTTCAGATCGCACAGGACCAGGTCAAAGGCCTGTTCATCAAGGCACTTCCGGGCCTCTGCCCCATCAGCAGCCAGGGTGCAGGCGTATCCGTGTCTTGAAAGCAACCGACCCAGCATGTGACGGATCTGTTCATCATCGTCTACCACCAGAATGTGCAGCATTTTGTTATCGCCTATTGAATATTGATCATTTGGGCAATTTTTTTGCCGTTTTTCCCGATACAAAGAAAATCGCCGTTAATTCTTCAGCCGTGTCCAGGAGAAGTTTCACAAGTCCTTTTTCATCCGGTTCCCGCCTGTAATAAAACCAAGCCGAAAATCTGACGCATTAATCTCTTCAAAAACGATGCCCGGCATTTAAACGAAACCGCCATTGATCAGAGACCCCGTGGTTCGACGCAACCGGGACGGTTGGTTAAATCCCCGATCTTAAATATCAAGCATTTCCCTCACCTTCTTCGCCAGGGACTCAGGGGAAAACGGTTTCTGAATATAATTGATATCCATCGGCAGGACCCCTTTCTGCATAATGATGTTCTCGGTGTACCCTGACATGAAGAGGACCTTCATGTCAGGTCTTTCGGACCGGAGCTTTTCCGCCACCTCCTTGCCGTTCATACCCGGCATGATCACATCGGCCAAAAGCAGGTGGATCGCTCCATCGAACTCGCTGCTGATCTTTATGGCCTCCTCGCCGTTGCCGGCCTCTATGACCCGGTAGCCGTATCGGCGGAGGGTTTTTACGGCCATGTTCCGGACCGAATCATTGTCCTCCAGCACCAGGACGGTCTCGAAGTTGGTCAATTCGTCCACGCGCGCCTTTTCACGATGGACCGGTTCAAGGGTATCCTTCATCCGGGGCAGGTAGACCTTCACGGTGGTACCCTGGCCGGGCTCACTGTAGGACCAGATGTATCCCCCGTTTTGCTTGACGATCCCGTAGACCGTGGCAAGCCCCAATCCCGTGCCCGTTCCCCGATCCTTGGTGGTAAAGAAGGGATCAAACATCTTGGAGCGCACGCCATTGTCCATGCCGACTCCCGTATCCGTCACCGCCAGCATCACGTAGTGCCCTGCTTCACTCATCATCCCGTGTTCATAGAAGTATCCCTGGCCCAGCTCCTTGTTGGCCGTCTCGATGGTGAGGGTTCCCCCATCGGGCATGGCGTCCTTTGCATTCGCCACGAGGTTTATGATCACCTGGTCCAGTTGGGCCGGATCCATATGGATGTTCCACAGGCCGGGTTCAAGGACCGTCACCAACTCGATATCCTCCCGGATCAGGCGCCGGATTATTTTTTCCATCTCCCGGAGGGATTCGTTGAGGTTCAGGATCTCGATCTGCCGGGTCTCCTTGCGGCTGAATGTTAAGAGCTGACGGGTAAGGCCCGCGGCCTTGTCAGCCGCCTTCTTGATCTCCGTGATATCCTCGTACAGGGGGTCCCCTTTCCGGAGGTCGGTCAGGGCGAGCTCGGCATTGCCGATTATCGTCGTGAGCAGGTTGTTGAAGTCATGGGCTATACCCCCGGTCAGGACCCCGATGGCCTCCATTTTCTGGGCCTGGAGAAGCTGGGCATCAAGCTGCTCCTTTTCTTTTTCCTGTTTTTTTATCTTTAATCTCGAATAAAGAACAGGCGCTATTTTGTCTGCAATGTCTTCCAATAAGCATATATCCTTCTCAGTATAATCCGTCTTTTTATTACCTACGAGAATGTTCCCGATAAGTGCTCCTTTATAAATAATAGGCACGTCTAACACCGTGGTTATCGGTATGTGACCTTCCGGCACCTTGGAAGGCTTGTTGGAATAAAGCGTCTTCTTTTCAACCATGGCACGGCCCCAGATGCCGCCCCATTGCTCCTGCGCAAATATGATGTCTTTATCGGAAATCCTGCATTGCTCCCAGATATCCCTGGTCATGGACGGGCATACCCAGTTGCCCATTTCATCAATATATCCAAAAATGCCGTACTTGCTTTCCATGGCTTCCAGAATAACCTGCAATACTTCACCGTACATCTCATCGTCGGGTACCGTGAGAAAGATATTGGCGATCCGGTTTTTGATCCTCAGCTCTTTCTCCCGCGCTGCCAGTTCTTCCTCCGCCTGCTTCCGTTCGGTAATATCGCGGAATATCTCCAGTTTGCCGATGCGCCCGTCCTGCAACGTCAATGGCGTACCGATAAGGTCATAAGTCCTTCCATTCTTGGGGGAATACCATTCCCAGCGCACGGTCTTCCCGGCCCATACATCATGATTCTTGCACCAGGGGCACACCTCGTCACGGTCGCGGAAATATTCGTAACACTTACGTCCTTCGTAGGGTCCAAAGTCTTTTATGAGGACCGGGTTCACATATTGGATGTCATATTGCTGATCGACGATATAGATGCCGTCCTCTATTGATTCGAACATGTTGTGCAGGTTGTCCCTTTCAGCTCTCAATGCCTCCTCGGCCCGTTTTCGCTTGGTGATGTCCATTCCGATGCTCAAGACACCGTTGATATTTCCGGAGGTATCCCGCAATATATTGTTACTCCAGCTTATGACCCGTTCGTCGCCGCTTTTTGTCACGATGGGGTTTTCGTACTGTGAAACCTCAGGCAAATTTTTAAGCACATCTTTGAAAACATTCGATATGGTCTCCCTGTCTCTCTGGGGAACGAAAATATCAAACCAGTTCTTACCGATAACCTCCTCTTTTGCATACCCGGTTAACTCTTCTGCATATCGATTAAACGTGATGATACCGGCTTCGGGATTCAGGGTCACAACAATCATATCGGCTGTTTCCAGAAGGTTTTCTGAAAACTCCTTTGCTGCTTTTAATTTCTCTTCAGCCAGCCTGAGGGCTTCCACCTTTTCACGAAATGCCAGGCCATAGGCAACGAGTAATGCCATCAAGGGTGCTGAAACAGTCCTGACAGATTCCACCAGGTTTGTGTCCGGGGCTTCTTCTGCCAGACGGGCGAGTGCCTCCTCATGCATCCCGGCGATCTCTTCAGGCGGGATTTCCGCCATGACCAGTTCGCGGCCCAATTCAGCAGCCGATAGCAGATACTTTTCGTCTGGTGCGGCAACATTCGCCAGAAGCACCTTGAAATATTTCTCGGGGACAGATTCCTTTGCCATTACCAAACCCCCATTTGTAATTGAATATTGACGATTGACGATTGAATAGTTATCGTATTTTTTGCTCCGCGGTTCTGCCCGGGATTGTCATGTAAAAACCGGCTGTATCCTTAAATTTTAACCATTCAATCGAAACGGTATATCAGGACGGCGACATTGCCGGTGTCGCAGCCCAGGTCCTTGACGATCCCCTCTGCCAGTCGCTGCACATTTTTGAGCAGCAATGCATCATGGCCGGCCGTGCAGAGAACCGAAATTATCGGTAGGGCCGGCGGTCAATTTTTCACATGAAACTATGATACTTCCCGTTTGTGCAAAACTCAATGATATTTATGAGCAGGATTGCAGTTTTAAGCGAAAAATTCTGGACAGTACATGTCATTTGCAATTATAAGGGATCTTATTCCAAACCAGGGTCGCCTTTCACCGTAAACATCAAATATGAATGATTAAACCTTGTCGTCTGCCATCACACTGTATCTGATATTGAAAAAAAGGAGGTTTGTATAACGTGAAAAAAAACATCCGGCATTCTCTGGACGCAATTTTTAAACCCGGGTCCGTGGCGGTTATCGGCGCTTCAAACAGCCCCGGGCGATGGGGCTATGATATGATGGAATGTATATTAAAATATAGCCGGTTCAGGGGAAAGGTTTACCCCATCAATCCAAAGGACGAGGTTGTCCATGGATTAAAGGCCTATCGCTCCATAACAGATGTTCCGGAACCGGTGGACCTGGCCGTTATTGTGGTCAACGTTGACCAGGCAATGTCCGTGTTCCGCCAGTGCGTTGAAAAAAAGATCGGCGGTGCCGTCATTATTACGGCCGGATTTGCGGAAATCGGCCCGGAAGGAGCCAAGCTTCAAAAAGAATTGACCGAACTTTCCGCCAAAAGCAACATCCCTTTTGTGGGCCCCAACTGCATGGGAATCTGGACTTCTGCGGTCGGACTGAACCTGTGCTTTTTAAAACCCGTCAGTCCCGGCCCCATCGCATTTGTATCCCAGAGCGGCACCATGGGAGATTATTTGTTTGACGTGTCCCAGGCAAGAAAATACGGGTTTGCCAAATTCATCAGTTCAGGTAACCAGGCCGGCCTCGACGTGTGCGATTACCTGGAGTACCTGGCCGACGATGAAGACGCCAAGGTAGTTGTTCTCTACCTCGAAGGGGTAAAGGACGGCCGTCGGTTCATTGAAGCCGCTCGAAAAGTGACCCGGAAAAAGCCCGTGCTGGCATACAAAATCGGCCAGACCGAAGAAGGTGCCCGGGCCGCCGCCACCCATACGGCATCTCTGACCGGCAGCAGCGATCTCTTTGCCGCGGCATGCTGCCAGGCCGGCGTGATCATGTGTGACCATATGCTGGAAATGTTTGACTTTGCAGAAGCCTTGGGACATCAACCATTGCCGCGGGGAAACCGTATCGGCGTTGCATCCGGCGGCGGCGGATTTTGTGTCGTGGCGGCCGAGTCCTGCGCAAAGGCCGGACTGCAAGTCCCGGTCCTGGATGAAAAAGCCCAGGCAGACATCCGGGAACATGTTTTTGACTTTTCCCCGAATCCGACCAATCCCGTGGATCTGATAGCCCGCAAGGATCATGTGGCATATGCCAAGGCCATTGATGTGATCGCCCGGCAGGAGTATATTGACGGGTTGATCATCATGCCGCCCTATGGACGGTTCAGCAGGGAATTATCTGCCGAGGTGATGAAGAAACTGGTTGAATGCTGCGCCATGATTTCAGATATTCCGGGAAAATACGGAAAGCCGGTGCTTGCCTTTGCCATGAGGGATTACAGTGAAACCGCCATGTATGAAATCCTGAAGCGGGGCAATATCCCGTTTTTCGAATCACCGGAAACCTGTGCCCGTGCCATGAAAACATTATCTGTTTACGCCCGGTATCGCCGAGGACTCGGGGATTCAAATATCCATTGACAACCATTGAGAACGGTGATGTTTAAATAGACGATCCCGTAAAAATCCGGAAAACAACTCTTGACGGGCGTTTCAAGTTCTATGTCTCAAGTTTTAACCACCTGGTATTTTATTAACTTTTTAAAATTTGACACTTAAAACAGGATGAATTCGACTTTTCATGAATTCATCAAAATCATATAACGGTTTAAAAAAATGGAGAATAACGACCTTGTCTGACCCGGAGAGTATTGAATATAATCCACCCATACTCTATTATGGATGGATCATCGTTTTGGTATCATTTATCACCCTGGGCATCGCATTCGGTGTCTGGTACTCTTTTTCGGTATTTATCCTGTCCGTTATCAACGAGTTCGGATGGAGCAGGGCCGCGGCATCCAGCATATTTTCCTTTTTCATTCTGTCCCATGCCCTCATGGGATTTGGTGCCGGATACCTGCAGGACCGTTTCGGGCCCCGGGTTGTCATTCCGGGAGGCGCCCTTTTCCTTGCGCTGGCCCTGGCATTGACCAGCCGGTCGGAAACCCTGTGGCAGTTCCAGGTTTTTTACGGTCTCTTGGCCGGGTCTGCCATGAGTTTTCTGGGGTTTGTTTCCCACTCCGCCTTTATTCCAAAATGGTTTGAACGGAAAAGAGGCCTTGCCCTGGGAATCGCCATGTCCGGAATAGGTTTCGGCATGCTGCTGATGGTGCCGTTTGCGGAAAGGCTTATTTCGGCTTATGGCTGGCGCAACGCCTATCTCTATCTGGCCGGTATTGTTTTGTTTGTCGTAGGGCCCATAAACCTTGTGTTAACACGGCGGGGTCCTGAAGATGTCAATCAATATCTCGACGGTGTACCCCCAAACCCGAACCGGCTGAAGCAGGAAAAAGTTTCCAAGCGGGAGCTCAGGGTTATTGACGAAAAATGGGCGGCCGTGGAGTGGGATCTGGAAAATGTATGGCGAACCGGTCGTTTCTGGCTCCTGGTCGGGGCGTTTTTTTCCGTTGCCTTTGCCAACCAAAGCGTATTGCTCCACGCGGTGTCCGCCATGGTGGATTCGGGACTGGAAAGAAAAATGGCTGCTTACTTTTTCGGAATCGCCGGCATTTCAGGCTCTGCCGGAAAAATACTTTTCGGCTACCTGTCGGATATCCTCGGCCGGGAACGGACAAAACTCATCTCCGATATCGTAGCGGTTGCCGGAATCGGTGCCCTCATGGCCGTCTCGCTTGTAAAAGGTCCCATGCCCCTGCTATTCGGCATTTTGTTCGGAATAGGCTATGGCGCTGTAGCGCCTTTGATTCCGGCCGTCACCGCTGATATATTCTTAGGCAGAAATTTCGGGAAAATCTTTGCCATTATCGCCATCGGCGGCGGAATGGGCGGAGCTTTGGGTGCCTATATCAGTGGATTGCTTCGCGATCTGTCCGACTCATATGTGCTGCCGTTTTCCACTTGCGCCATTCTTATCATTGCGTCGTGCATACTGATCATCCGGGCGGCACCGGGCAAGGTCAGAAAACCAACAAAACGGTAAAAAAAATACAGGAGGCCTGTCATGACAAACACCCAAAAAGGCAAATTTAATTCCATATGGGATTTTGCCGTAAAGTCCACGAGTCTTTTCAAGGGCCCCTATTCCGTACCTGATACACTGGATAGCGTGTTCCTGGAAAAAATACGGCTTGCCGTCACCTTTTCCAACAGCTGCGCGGTCTGAGGAAGCTCGCGTTCTGCCGTGGGCAGAAAACTCGGCATGTCGCATGATGAAATTTCCAATATTCGGCGCCTGTCCGAAGAAGATTTCGATCATCGGGAATACGTGGCCCTGAAATATGCCCGGGACTTTGCCACCCTCGGCGGAAAAGAACCCACCGGTGACACCGCAGCGGACTTTCGCCGATTATTCTCGGAAAAAGAACAAAAATGCATTCTATCTGTCGCAGCAAGGATGGATTTTATTAATCGCCTGGTTGCCATGTTTTCCCGTAAAAAACCGAAGACGGTCACCCATATCCAGGGAAAGCGCTGATGTTCTTTCCGTTTTTACGAGCAATACCGGCAGCCGTCCTTCAGGGAGGTCTGCAAGAGGCGGTTTTCACCCACGCCTGGCGGGTACTTGTATCATGCCACTTATCAGCTTATTTTAAACCATGATAATACGGCAATCCAAAAAATCCGACTGGAAGGAAATCTGGCCCATATTGCACGACGTGTTTGAAAAAGGTGACACTTATCCCCACCCCCCGGGTACTGATGAAGAATCTGCCTATGCCTACTGGATGGCCTCTCCCACAGCATCATATGTCGCCCTTGTCAGAGACAGTGTTGTCGGGAGTTACTACCTCAGACCCAACCAGCCAGGCCTGGGGGCGCACGTCGGCAATGCCGGCTACATTGTAAAATCCGCGGCCCGCGGTAAGGGTATCGGCACGGCCATGGGCCGGCATTCCCTTGTTGAGGCAAAACGGCTGGGATTCAAGGCCCTGCAGTTTAATCTGGTCGTCAGCACCAACGCCGCATCCATTCGACTCTGGAAAAAGCTCAATTTCAATTTGGCCGGCACTTTGGCCAAGGCATTCAAACATCGTGAAAAAGGGTATGTCGACGCCCTGGTGATGTACCGGCTTTTAGACGATATCCAGGTATAAGATCTATCTTTTTTCTTATAATGCGCAATTTTCAAAACGCTTCTCTCCCGGATTATGAATTATCTCAAATCGAACCTTTTGCTGATGATCCTGATTCCCGGACAGACCGGAACGATATAAGCGGTCAACCGATTTGCCCCCCTCAAGATTGTGAGAATACCGAGAAAAAACAGTTCGTTATCTGACCATCTCTTCAATAATCTCTTTTGCCGGAAGAATCTGATAGATCAGGCCGGCCACCTGACCCGCCGGTAAAACACCCGCCTCCAGGTCGCCCTTGATCCAGGAATTCTCGGTTGACGCACCTCCGAACCCGAACTGCGGACTGGTTTCTTCCCGGAGAATTTTTTCTGCCAATGGTGTGCGCAGTGCCCTGACCTGAAACGGGCCCACATTGATCAGGCAGGTCCCGGTGTCGTCGTATTCAATCAGGGTTTTTTTATAATTCAGATGGGCAATGCACTCGATACTGGCGATAAACCGGGTCCCCACCTGTACGCCTTGCGCGCCCAGCGCCAGGGCTGCCCGGTATCCCCTGGAATCACCAATGCCGCCGGCCGCAATCACCGGAATCTTCACTGCATCGACAACCGCCGGCACCAGCACCATGGTCGACACGCCGTTGAATCCCTGTATTCCACCGGACTCCGATCCTTCTGCAATGATGGCGTCAGCACCCAGTTCTTCCGCTTTTTTGGCTACGCTCACCGTGGGCACCACCACCATTACCTTTATGCCGTACTCGTGCAAAAATGGAACCAGGGTTTTCGGCGATCCCCCGGAAACAGTGGTTATACCGATGCCCTCTTCCGCCAGGATCTCGGCGATTTTCGGTGTATGGGGGCTCATCACCTGGAGATTGGCGCCGAACGGCTTTTGGGTCAGTTTTTTGGTGTCTTTGATTTGAGCCCTTACAAATTCCGGATCCGGGGCAAAGGCAGTGGCCAGAAGCCCCAGGCCCCCTGCTTCGGAAACAGCCGCCACGAGTTCAGGGTTGCAGATATTTCCCATGGCGCCCAGAATAACCGGGTACTTGCATTTCAACAATTCATTAATCTTTGTCATATTACCCCTCCTGTTTGAACTGTCCTGGCCGATTCCAGCATTGAGACTGAAAAACCTGCGTTGAGCAATTTTTTACCGAAAAGAAATAAAATCCCGGGATTGGATGCTTAAAATCCCCAGGTCGTGTCTGATTTAGTGATGGTGTTAATCGGTGTTTTTGTGATACGGGATTGTCAAGAACATCTTTCGTGAGTTTATACCATACCCTAACCATGCGGAAAAATCAATCTGTAAAGACTGTGCTGTGCGGCCATCGAAGAACTGAGAAGCCGTGCCTGCTGCTATTGCAGGGAAAAGGCAGGCTGTAAAATTCAAAAATTATATCGAAAACAAGGGAAGATCGATTGTTGATGATATCTGTTGATCTGGATTTAAAATTGATTTAGGTAAAATTCAATGGTATTCTTTTTCCGTTCAGCCGGTATATAAAGATAATTCATATGTTAAATCCCCTGAAGAATCAAACATCAACATATCATCCGAAAGAGAGGCCTGATGGTAATGAATTCAAAAGACATTCTGGATAAACCCGGCCCCCTGGAGGGCATTATGGTTGTGGAATTCGGTGTATTTCACGCCGGACCCGGGGCCGGTGCCATTCTCGGTGATCTCGGGGCCTCCATCATCAAAATCGAAGAAAATATCGGCGACCCGTTGCGCCATTGGGCAAGGGTGGGATCAGCCATATTCGGGTATGACCACGGGAAAAGCCCCATGTTCGAATTCTCCAATCGGAATAAACGAAGCCTTTACCTGGACATCAACACCAGAGAAGGTCGCAAAATATTTCACCGTCTCATTGAAAAGGCGGACGTTTTTCTTACAAACCTCCGAAAATCCACAAAAATCGAAATGAAAATCGATTATGAAAACATCTCTGCCATAAACCCCAAAATCATATATGCCGGTGTTTCCGGCTACGGAAAGAACGGACCGGTAAGCGATTCCGGTGCTTATGACCCGTTGGGACAGGCACGATCCGGTATGATGTTCCTCACCGATGCCGACGAACCCAAGCTGATCCAACTGGCCATACTTGACCAGGCAACGGCCATTACCGCCAGTCACGCCATTATGACGGCCCTGTTTATCCGCGAACGCTACGGGATCGGCCAGGAAGTTCACAATTCCCTCTACTCCACGGCCCTGTGGCTGACCTATGCCAATTTAATGCTGTCGAATTTCGGCGTTGATGTCTCGGAGCTTACCTGGATCCGGTCAAGAAACAACGTGTTGAGAAACAGCTTTTGCTGTAAGGACGGCAAATGGATTATCTGCACCCACCACCCCACTGAAAAATACTGGCCCACCTTATGCGAGGCAACCGGCCAGCAGGCGCTCATGAACGACCCGCGCTTCATTGACGAAGAAAGCCGGAACAGCCACAATGCAGAGCTGGTAGCCCATTTTGATCGCGTTATGGCTGAAAAAACGCAGGCAGAATGGATCGACATCTTCACGAAAGCCGGTTTAATGTTCAGCCCGGTGCAGGATATGAAAAACGTTATAGAAGATCCCCAGGCCATTGCCAATAATTACGTAGTGGAGTTTGACCACCCGGGTTTCGGAAAAATGAAAATGCCGGGTTACCCGATCGATTTCAGCACATTTTCGGCGGGTATTCGCCACCGAGCCCCTGAAATAGGGGAACATACGGATGAAATCCTGAAAGAACTGGGGTATGACGAGGAAGAAATCAACTCGTTTAAAAACCAACACATCGTTAAAAGCAATTTTTAATCTTTATGAACTTTCGGATTAAGAAAGACTTTATATGATAATCGGAATCGATATCGGCGGCACCACCACCAATGTTGTCGGGTATGACGGCAGCGACATTATTCATCCGGTAACCGTCAAGGCGGATGACCCGGTTGCCTCCGGTGCAGGCGCTCTGGGTAAATTTCTTTCGGAAAACAACCTTGATCTTTCAGATATAAAAGGCATCGCCCTGACCGGAGTGGGCTCCGGCAGCATCAAAAACAACCTGTTCGGTCTGCCGGTTCAGCATATCGGCGAATTTGAAGCCATCGGACGGGGCGGCGCCTTTCTTGCAGAAATTCCCAAAGCCATTGTCGTAAGCATGGGCACGGGAACGGCACTGGTGGAGGTGGACCACGGAAAGATCAATCACTGGGGCGGCACCGGTGTGGGCGGCGGCACCCTTGTGGGACTTTCGAAATACATTCTGGGAATCATGAATATCGACGTATTGTGCAAAAAAGCCAACCGCGGCAAGCTCAACCGGATTGATCTGACGGTCGGGGACATCTCCTCATCCGAAATCACAGGACTTGCAGATTCGGTCACAGCTTCCAATTTCGGGAAATACAGTGATGACGCAACCGAAGCCGACTTGGCCCTTGCAATCTTTAATCTTGTCTACCAGACCATTGCCGTTACCGCTAATGGTGCGGCAAAAGCAACCCATAATGATACCGTTATATTAACCGGACGCCTGGCAACTCTTCCCCATGCGAAAAATATTTTTGACGATTTATCGGACTTGTTCGGAATCACTTTCCATATACCCGGACACGCTCAATATGCAACGGCCGTAGGTGCTGCATTATCTGCCGAACAGATTCGGCTTTAATCCCTGCCGGTAAACTTGATGTTGACAATTAACGGTTATAATTATATTTCTCGATTTTATAGTCCCGGTCGGATATTTTCGACAGCCGGATCACCACCCCGTTCCGAAACGTGGAGAGACGTTGGCCTGTGGCCATTCAGAAAAGGAAACGTTTATGAAAAAGATACTGGTAATCGAAGATGATGACATGGTTCGAAACCTGATAAAAAAAATGCTGGAATTCGAAGGGTTTTCCGTTGAATGCGCTTCAAACGGAAAAGAAGGGTTTGAAAAATATGCGGAAAATTCAGCCGACCTTGTCATTACAGACCTTATCATGCCGGAACAGGACGGCATTGAAACCATCATCCAGTTAAAAAAAATTGCACCGGATATAAAAATTATTGCCATATCCGGGGGTGGACAACTCGGCCCGGGTAAGGTTGACGCGAGGGACTATCTTGATATCGCCAAAAGCTTCGGTGCTTTTTGTATTCTTCCCAAGCCCATTGACAGGACGGAACTGATCAGCATGATAAAGGGGGCGTTCACCCAACAGCAACCTCCGCCTCCCTGATGCCGTTCAGACCATCCTGGATTTTTTCCGGGGGCTCTTTTCGGTGAAAAAGCAGTGTCACGTCATAGCGTGATGAGCATTTTGAGCCGGGCGCCAATGCCTTTATCAGGCCCTGCCTCCGGCGGAATTTTGAAGCTGCTTCTAAAGACGCCAATACTTTGATGATAAACGCTTTGCCGCTTTCAAATCAAATATGCTTTTTAAATCTATAACAATCGGATCGCCGTCCGCGCCCAATTTTAAAATCTCGTTTAACCCAAGAGTCTCATACGCCTCATGGGGTACCGCCAGTATGATTGCATCCACACCCGCCAATTGGTCAAGCGACTTTAAATCAAGACCGTAATATGCTTTGGCTTCTTCGGGGTCTGCAAGGGGATCATGGACCAGAACCTCAACCCCATAATCTTTAAGCTCTGAAATAATGTCCACAACCTTTGTATTGCGAAGATCAGGTACGTTTTCCTTAAATGTCAGCCCCAATACGGCAACTTTGGAACCAAGCACCTGTTTACCGTCGGCAATCAACATCTTAACGGTACGCCGGGCACAATAGTGCCCCATCTGATCATTAATTCTTCTTCCCGCCAGAATCATTTCCGGGTGATAGTTCAGGGCCTCGGCTTTAAACGTCAGGTAATACGGATCAACGCCGATGCAATGCCCCCCCACCAACCCGGGTTTGAAAGGAAGGAAATTCCACTTGGTTCCGGCGGCTTCAAGCACTTCCGTGGTATCAATTCCGATTTTATCGAAAATCATGGAGAGCTCGTTCATCAATGCAATATTCAAATCTCTTTGGGTGTTTTCAATCACCTTGGCAGCTTCGGCCACTTTTATGGATGATGCCTTGTAGATACCCGCATCAATAACACTGCCGTATACTTTTGCAAGAAACTCCAGGGTCTCGTCATCAGATGCTGAAACGACTTTGACGATCTTCTCAAAGGTATGCTCCTTATCCCCGGGGTTGATGCGTTCCGGTGAATATCCCAGGGTGAAATCCGCCCCGAATGTCAGGCCGGACGCTTTTTCCAGCAAGGGAAGGCATACTTCTTCGGTTGCGCCGGGATACACCGTGGATTCGTAGGTAACGCAGGATCCTCTTGTCAGGTGTTTTCCAACAACTTCGGAGGCTTTTATAAGCGGTTTCAAATCGGGATTTTTAAATGCATCGATCGGTGTGGGAACGGCAATAATGATCAGGCGGCACACCGAAAGTCCCTGAGGATCATTCGTGTATTGAACGGTCGAATGTTCCATTTCAGATGATGCGACCGCGCCTGTTCTGTCATAACCGTTCTTCAATTCACCAATCCGCTTCTCATTTGCATCATACCCGACCACATCAAATTTTTTTGACATATGGACTGCCAGCGGCAGCCCCACATATCCGAGTCCGACTACTGCAAGCCGATCTTTTTTTGCCGCCAGAGATTCAAAAGTCACCATTTTTTCCATGCCCCCGCCTGGTTGATCGGTCCGATTATGGAAATAAAGTTTTATTAAACGAAATTCGCAATTTTACATTGGTTAAAAAA
>CAYLRU010000055.1:0-16958 GCA_964386565.1 uncultured Desulfobacteraceae bacterium
GAATTCAAAGCAACAAAATCGCAATCGAGAATTATTTGTTGACCAAATGTTGACCAGGTTGACCGGATTTATAGCTATGGGTCAGAAAATCCACAGGCTTTTACAGCAGGCAAAACTTGATCCTGCTATGAAATGGTGGAAACATCCGGAAGCTTTCGCAAGCCCATTAAGCGAAGCACGATTGGATCATCACGGTAGTAATCAACTTCTCGCAGCCGTCGGAAACCGATAAGCAGGTGTATAACGATCAGCATGACAATCAAGTGACGGCCAAAGATGGGGGATACCTTCAAATGCGCGAAGCATCTTTTTAGACGATTTTTCAGATTGATCCGCCTAAAAAGCAGCTGAAATATCAGCAAGCCGGAAAATGATGTTAGTTGTTGATCTTCAAATCGAATCATTGGAATTTTATGGTATTTTGCCGTAATTTGTGCTTTACTGGATTTCACTTGCGGTGGCCTCCTGGATTAGGGTGATTGTTTGGTAGACAATCTCTTTATACCCTTATTCCATAGGCCTCCGCAAGCTTTTACCTCTTTTTTTTATACATTTTTATGCAACTACGGGGTTAAATCAAAGCCGCATGGATTGTTGTTTGCCCCGCGGTTTTGATCTGGTCTGCCATGATCGCCCGGGCAAAATCCATGACCGGCAGTTATTGCGGTTTAATGATAAATCACAAGGGTAAGATGATGAAGACCGATCCGGTAAAAAGAGAGCCGTGGCGGTTTGTGCTGCTGATGGGATTGACCATGGGGCTCTATTCGTTTTATGTGGTCCCGCAGCTTGCCCGGGGTGTCAACCATCTGATACAAGAAAAGAAATTCAACTCCAGACATGTTCTGATAATCGGCATCCTGACCCTGGGGCTTGGCCTGTCCGTATATGAGGTCCTGTTGGCTTACGCCCTGGAAAAGAATCCCGCTTATACCCGAGGAAAATGGAAGACCCGGAACCTGTTTTTATATGTCCTGGTATTGAACATCCTGGCATGGGGGTTGGCCTTCACTCCCACGGGGCTTGCCTTTGCAGGAAGTTTTGCATTCGGTGTGCTGGGCACGTTGATGATCCAGACCGAGATCAACCGGTATACGGAATTGAAGGATACGATCACCGTCAACTGACGGGAAGACAGGAATAAATCGATGAGAAGAAGAAAAAAGGAAGTAAAGAGAAAATGGATATTGAGCATTAATGCATCAATCGGGGAAAAGACACGGTAAAAGTGCTTCCCCTTCCCAAGGTGCTTTTTACATCGATAGATCCGGCATGGGAAATGACGATGGCCCTGACCAGGCTTAACCCGAGCCCGCTGCCGGGCAACGTCCGGCTCTGGTCGCACCTGTAAAACCTTTTAAAAATATGCGGCAGGTCTTTTTCAGAAATGCCTGTACCGGTATCACTGATAATAATGAAAATGAATTTGCCTTCCGGGAAAACCGAAATGGAAACGGTTCCTCCCGGCGAGGTGTATTTCAAGGCATTGTCAAGAAGATTGGAAACCATGCGCTGCAGCATCCGGGGTTCACCCCGGGCAAGACATCCTGTAGTAAATCTTGTTTCGATTTTTACGGCATTTTTTTCAGCCAACGGTTCGAACAGTTCGCACGCGGAAAAAAGCAACTCGGTGAGGTCGACGGTTTGCCATTTCATATCCGCCACACCGGCTTCGGCTTCGGCGATGTCAAGCATGGTGTTGATCATTCCCAAAAGCCGGTCGCATTCTTCCACGATGCCGGCGGCTGCGGCTTTGTTTTCATCATCCGTGATGCGGGTGGTTAACGTCATTTCAGCGGCGCCGCGGATCCTGGACAGGGGGGTCCTGAGATCATGGGCGATATTATCGTTTGTTTCTTTCATTTGTCTGAACACCTCATTGATGCAGTCCAGCATGGAATTGAAGGTCGTTGCCAGGTGTTCGATTTCACGCCCCCTGTTTTTAATCGAAACGCGATGGGTATAGTCTCCCTTTATGATCCTCGAAGCGGTTTGCGTCACCTCGTCGATTCCGGTTAGCGCCCGGCCGGCTATAAACCATCCGGTTGCCGCGGCGACGAAAATAACGATGCCCATGATGGGGATGAATATATTTCTGAATATCCCAAGAAATTCTTCGTCTTCCTCCAATGATTCTCCGATTTGAATGATAAGGTCCGGTCCGACCATGCCGGTGATAATACGCGCCTGACGGTTGCTTTCAGAAAATTTTTGCGTACGGAGTACATGGTTAACGCCGTTTCTCAGTTGCTTTTCCATGGCCGTTGCATCAAACACAACGCCCTTCCATGGCGACATATCCGTTGATGCCAGTTCCTCGCCCGATATGGTCAGAAGACGCAAAAATATTTGATCAACCCCGTCGGATGCCGCTTCCAGCGCCATTTCTTTCTCTATTCCATCCATTCCTGCATCGGACAGAATAGCGGAAAATTCCTTTAAATCCCCAATGAGATCCTCATCCCTCTTTTCGGTGATGACGGATGCCATCAGCACATAAAAGGCAAGAAACGCCATGAGCGTCGACAGGGTGAATATTCCCGCATACCAACCGGTTAAACGGAATACCAGTGTATCTTTGACCCTACAGATCTTCTTTAAGGACATATCCGGCTCCGTATACCGTATGAATCAGTTTTTTGTCAAATTCCTTGTCGATCTTATCCCTTAATCTGCAGATGCGTACTTCCACTACGTTTGTCTGGGGATCAAAGTTATAATCCCAGACATGCTCCATAATCATTGTTTTGGAAACCACCTTTCCGGCATTTCGCATGAGATATTCAAGCAGTGCAAAATCAAGCTGGGGCAATTCGATTTTTTTTGATCCTCTTCGCACTTCTCTTGCCAGCAGGTCCATGGAAAGATCAGCAACCACAAGGGTGGTCGGATCCGTCATTCCGCTTGCCCTTCGTATCAACGCCTGCATCCGGGCCAGGAGTTCGGAAAAGGCAAAGGGTTTGACCAGGTAGTCATCGCTTCCGGTCTGGAGCCCCTTGATACGATCGTCCACCGAACGTTTAGCACTCAGAATAATGAGGGGCATCATATGTTTTCTTTTTCTCAGGTTTTCAATGAGGGAGAGCCCGTCCCGTTTCGGCAGCATGATGTCAATAATGGCCGCATCATATGGTTCCGTCAATGCCAGGTTCAGGCCGTCCTCTCCATCCGGGGCATGATCCACGGCGAACCCCGCCTCTCTGAGACCTTTTACAATAAACGATGCAAGCTTCATATCATCTTCAACCAACAGGATGCGCATAAAATTCACCCATGCCATAAGATAGTTCTTAATGATGATAATTTCTTTTTTCCCGCACAAAGATTATCAACATCCAGCCCGCGAGAAGGGATAAAACAGATTGTAACCCATAAAAATGCACAAACGCAAGAAGCCTGGGCAGGGTTACCGCTTCAAGCTTTTGGGGCCAATTATAATCCGGTAAAATGACCGGTCGGACGTTTACATCAATTTGATCGCCGCGGATATTAACTTTCAGGTAATGGTAAAAAAAATTATTCGCATCGTTGACCGGGAATTCAGCCCCAGCCCCTCCCGTTACGGAAAAGGGAATATTTTGCCAATGGCCGTTGAAATAACCGTGAACATGGGCTGAAAATATATGATCGACTTTATATTTTTTAAACAAAAATAGCAATTCGTCGGTCGATTTTTTATCTCCATATGCCTGGTAATTCTCTTCCCAGGGTATATATAAGGGGTAGTGCATGAAAACAAAACGATGGGTGTATTTTTCTGCTTTTTGGAGTTCTTGTTCCAGCCAGAGTTTCTGTGGCGGATCTATTTTCCCCCTGTCTGCATTGTCCAGGATAATGAAATAGCTGTTTCCGATCCGGAGGGAATAATACAGCATACCGAATAACGCCTCATAAAGTTTACGGTCTTCACCGTGGGTTTCATGGTTGCCGATGACCGGCAGCAACGGCAATTTCAGGTTGCTTTCAACCTGGTCGAAAAAATATTGATATTCATTTCGCCGGCCATGTGAAACAAAATCGCCCAGGCCCATTACAAATTGGATATCGCCATCCTGATCAATCTGGTTCAGAAGTCTTGGAAAAATGATTTTGCTGTCCCGGTTGTCGCCGAATACCGCAAAAGAAAAATTGTTCAGGTCTTTATCCTGAATTTTTATCAGATTACCGGCAATCCAGTTCCTAACCGGCAAACCGGAGAAATAAGACCCTGCTTTAAACCCGGCCAATATGAAAATACACATTAAAAGAAAGATGATTTTAACGGGCCTGTTTTCAAAAAGTTTTTTTACCGCATCTGAATTGTTGAGCACTAAACTCGATAGAATCATCTAAAAAACCTTTTATCTTGAATTTCGGGAAACCATAAAGGTTATTTATGCCCGATCTCAACCGACGTCCCGTTAGTATGGCGGCCATCCATAAATAATTCATAAGCAGTATGGCCTTTAACATGTCCAAGGGGTTTAACATTAAAATCCTGTTCCTCAACAATCCGCAGGAAAGAATCCTTTAAGTTATGGGGTACGATCCATAGTCTTCCTTTCTCATACGCTGTTAACTCGTCTTTCAGATATTCTTCTTTGGATTCGGGGTTTCTTGTTTGATCTATTCGTACTTTTTCAACTTCCGCATTAAAATACAGAGAAAGACCCAGATAAGGTTTTGTTCCAACAAAAATAATTTCTTCAATGCCGTCCATGTTTGCCAGGTTTTTGATCTGGCCGGCAAGGAGTCTGTTATCCGAAGTCATCGGCACAAAGGCGGATAGCCCCCGCAACGCCAATAATACGGAACACCATACGATCAGCAGATATATCCTTTTTTGTTTTTTAAACCGTTCGATATCCAGCCGCCGGGCCGCGGCAATGGACAGGGGGACAAACAGGGGCAGAATATAAAGGGCCAGGCGCGACTTGGAGAAAAAAAATATCATAAGGGGGATAAATAACCAGAACAGCAAAAACCTGTCCTGCTCATTTCGATATGCAGATTTTTTCACCCATACCTGCCATTCTTCTGTGATCATTGTACGGATTGACCGCCAGACATCCACCGACCACGGCAAAGTTCCGATAAGCAACGTCGGAATATATATTACGACAGCACCATACCACTGCGGATTCCGATGGTGCTGCCCGGTTAACACCCTGGCGGCGATTTCATCCCAGATAAAATAGTAAAACAGGCTGTGGTTCTGCAGGATCACATACATATACCAAATCCCGCCGACGAGAAAAAATAATGCAATCCCCGAAACGGGCTTTATCACCCGGATCTTTTGTTTATCTTTTGAAGCCAGGAAATGATAAAGCCAAAAAGCCAGCAGCGGCAGAAGGGCAGGCGGGCCTTTTGTCATAAAAGCAAGACCGAACGCTATCCAGCCGACCTGAGCTCCATAACGTTTAAAAAGACGGGGTCCACGGTTCCAGTAGGCAGATGCGAATCCGGCCATTGCCGCTGTTTCAAACATGGACAGGATGCTGTCGGTGGTAATAATACTTGACGAAATGAATGTAAAAATAAACGTTGCATAAATAAATGCCGGCAACCATGGCCTCTCCGGAACAAATACGCAACCGAGAGAATAGACCAGCAGTGTCGTGAAAAAGAAAGCAAGGGCACTGGGAAGTCGGACTGCAAATGTATTATGTCCGAACAGTTTGATGCAAGTCGCAAGTGCCCAATAGGTTATCGGCGGTTTGGTCCAGTGGGGCGTGTCATCATTTAACTGGGGATGCACCCAGTCGCCGCTTCGAATTATTTCCGTTGCCACGCATGTGTACCGCCCCTCGGAGGGTTCCCAAACTCCCCGGGCGTTTTGAAAAATAAACACGTAGATCACCAGCAGACCGATAATGAAGATCATTTGGGATCGCTTGAGTGATAATGGAGTATTCATGTGTTCATTCCGGTATTACTCGATTACTGGTGATAAAAATTTCTGATTCCGCCACGCCGATAATCTCTTTCGCCGCATGGGAAACGAATATTTCCATCCGTTTCCGCCCTTTCCCTGTTACACTTTCTTTTCGGATGAAAAACGGATAATTTTCGGATCATTATATATGAAGAGGATTACAGGAAGATTACGGAATGATTACGATTCCGTAATGTTTGGCCGGAAAATAAATCAAATCGCCGGAAGTTGGAATGATTGACGCCGGTTTCGTCCGGCCGGAGAGTTTTCTGTCAAAAGAGAATTTTGTGTGTTCAGCCCGGTTTCGAATCAGAAGATAAATCGATCATCTGCGGTAATTGCAACGCCGGATATTCGAAAAAATCGGTGTCGTTGAAAACACCTGATTTTCAGGTTTTAACAAGGGCGGCGACGATGCTGCGCCGGGGATTGGTGGGGTCCCATTTGTATTCATCCATGATGGTTAAGTTGATTTCATCACCGTAATCCGCGGCAAACTTTAATGCGGATTTCCTGTCTCCGAAAAGCAGGACAAAGCGCCTGCCCGGGGGAATCGACGTTTTATCATACTTCCAGGGCCTGACTTTTTGCCCTAAATCCCATATGATTTTGATGTTTAATGGCGAGGTGCTGTAGAACTCCATTCCCCGGCTTTCGATGTGCTTAAGTCCCCGGATGGATTTAAAATCTTTATTATCATGGTCTTTGAACGAAATGGCCGGCCAAAAAAACAGCAGTGCAATGCACATAAACATCTGTGTATAGACGAACAGGGCGAAGATGTGTTTTCGTTTACCGACGCGGTATATAAGTCCTGCCGTCAGAAAAAAAAGACAGAACAGACAGATCCACGATACAACGGAAACCCGGGTGTCTTTGCTCAGAAAATAATAAACAGCGGGCATGCCTGCCGCAATGACGGCCACCAGGCCGGTATGAAGGTTTACCATCAGGCGGTCGCCGTTGACCTGGCGGTGCAGTTTAAACCGTTCGGTTACTGAATGAAACAGAAGACCGGCCATCATGGACATGGGAACGGCTCCCGGCATGAGATAGCGCTCCTTTTTCGATGGGGTGATGGAAACCAGTACCAGAATGGCAATAAGCCAGATCAGCGGGAAATAATAGTTGAAAAACGGCTGAACACGGGGTTTGGCAAAAGGCTTTATAAAATAGGCTGTCAACAGGACAATCCAGACACCGGCAAATAACGGAAAGTTCAAATAGTAGTAAAACGGTCTGGCCCAGTCATACTGCCATGCGCTTGTTTCTTCCCTTGCCACGGACAGGCTGATTTCCGGTGCTTTCAGATAGACATATATCGGCCAGACGCCGCTGATGACAAGGGCAATGACGATAAATACCAGGAGCCCGGCTTTTTTTCGCCAGATGGGTTTACCTCCGAACGCGGCGATATAAGCGACAAAAAAGGAAAAGAGAAATGAGTAAAAGGCCACCGGCCCCTTGCTCAAAAATGAAAGCCCTGCCGAGATCCCCGCAACGACAAATGGCCAAAGTGAATCATTTTCTTCAGACCATCCATGCCAGAGAGCCCAAATGGCGATCATCATGAAGAAGAATGCGTAGATATCCCATGCATTGCGTCGGCCAAGAACAATGACCAGGGCATTGACGGCAAATATCGCTGCAATAATTAACGGAAGATCGGGATCATGTTGGACGGTTCTGATAAATCCGAAAACGACAAAAACCATCAGCGTGGCGATCACTGCGGCGGGAATCCGCATGAGGCACAGGTTATCTTCATTGCCGCCGAGCATAATAACACCGGCAGTGATCCATGTGGGCAGCGGTGGTTTTGCAATCCGCAACTCGCCGTTCATCGTAGGTAAAAGCCAGGAACCGTCTTCAACCATTTCCCTTGCCGAGACGAAATTCCGGGCTTCCATGACATCCACTTCATCTGCTGAAATATGTATGAAGAAGGAAAAAAAACAGATGATCAGGATGAATCCATACTGCAACCGTGTATTCAGCACGCCCTGTCCCAAACGATGGTCATTCATGTAAAAAACCTCGATATCCTTCGGTCCGAGCTACCCTTTGAATTCTTTCATTTACGCATCTTCCGCATTCCCAAACGGGATATCCTCACCGCATCACCGGGTTTGACGGTTCCGCCGCCAAGGGAAGCGGACTCATACAAGGCACTGAGCAGCTCCACCGTTTTCTTTCCCTCTTCACCTTCCACAAGGGCCGGCGTGTTATAGCGGATGGCATCCACGACATTTTTTATACACAGCAGATGGCCATTGCCATAGATATTGGGAACGTTTTCCGAGAACTCTTTTATAATGGTTTCATCTTCATCCCGGTGATCAAGAAATTTCCAGTATTCGATTTTGTTGACAGCGGTTCCGCCGATAACCACGCTGCCTTTTTCACCGAGAA
The DNA here is from genome assembly GCA_964386565.1 of uncultured Desulfobacteraceae bacterium. Lineage (GTDB taxonomy): Bacteria > Desulfobacterota > Desulfobacteria > Desulfobacterales > UBA5616 > CAYLRU01. The sequence goes on from CAYLRU010000055.1 coordinate 8,330, forward strand.
TGCTGATGGAGCCTTCCAGATCTTCGGGTCGGGTGGCCACGGTGGCCTCGAATACACCCAGGGCTCCGGATGTGAATTGCATGACTGCGGCTGCCGTGTCCTCCACTTCGATGTCCATCAGCCGCGTTGCCGCTCTGCATTGAAGGGATTGGATGGACCCCATGAACCATTGCAGCAGATCGAGATGATGACTGGCCTGCTGGGCCATCACCCCCCCGTCGAGTTCGAAGGTGCCCCGCCAGTGCGCCTGTTCGTAATACTTTTGATCCCTTTTCCATCTTACGCGCACGGTTCCCAATACCAATTTACCGAATCGCCCTTGTTCCATGGCTTTTCGTACTGCCATCACGGCCTGGTTAAAACGATTCTGTTTAATGACAAATAAGCGGCGGCCGCTTTTTTTTTGCGCCGCAATCATGTTATCGGCGTCTTCAATTCGCAGGGCCATGGGTTTTTCAACGACGATATGCCGCTTATGCTTAAACAGGTCGATGACATGTTCCGCGTGGTATCCCGTGGGTGTAAGGATATCGATTAAATCGATTTCAGGGTGTTTTTCCAACATTTCATCGTAATTCGTATAATAAGGGACGTTGTATTTGGCGGATTTTTCCCGCGCTTTAGGTTCATCCAGATCTGTTATTGCTACAAGGTCGGCATCCACTCTTTCATTCGAGATCGCGGAGAAATGTTTTTCGGAAATACGACCACATCCGACGACTCCGATCTTGATTCTTTGTTTGGCTGATGCATTCTCAGACACGAATTTTATCCTTTCCTGTATGGACTGTATTATTTACAGTCGGGTCAAGTTTGAATTTGGACGAACGCAAATATCTCCCAACTATCGTCCAGACGATAACAAAAAAAACAACGGCAATTGATATGGCGGTAATACTTTTTGCCGGCGACAGGGAAATAACCCCCGCACCGATCATGGTTGCGGGAATCGCCTCGGGAAGGATCCCCACCACGGTTCCAAGGAGAAAATTGGCATGCCGGATATGGGACAGTCCCAGCACGATGTTGATATAAAAACCCGCAATTGGCATTTGCCGGATCAACAGGACAATGAGAATGCCCTTTGCCTTGAAGAAATCCTTATACTTGTTCAATTTCGGCCATTTGTTCAGGATATATTCCCGGCCGCTCCACCGTACGAAGAGAAACGTGATATAATACCCGATGAGCGTTCCCATCTGGCTTAATATCAATCCCCAATAAAATCCGAAGGCCATTCCGCCAACGGAGCATAACAGGAGCCTCGGAACACCCACTGAAATCAGTATGCCGGCGATTGCGGTAAACGCTAACGGGGACCACCATCCAAGTGCTTTTATCTTCAAGCTGAGAGCGTGTACATCTTCCAGGGACTGCCGAACGGGCGTCAGGTGAATCAGTGCGATGGCCGCCAGCAGTATCACAAAGAGAATCAGAGCTTTAATTATGGGTCGCATTGTTTGTCAATCAGCCTTTTCTTCCACCCTGTCGCCTCGTACGGCCCTGGCCTTGTACCAGCGCATGGCAAAGCAATCCAGAATTCCACGCCACAACCGGTTCCCGATTCCGTACTTGGACCGCCCGGCAAAACGCGGGCGGTGGTTAATGGGAATTTCTACAACCCTATAGGCCTGAGCCCGAAGAATGCTGGGCAGGAACCGGTGCATTCCGTTAAAAACCACCATTTCCTTGAGCGCGGAACGCCGTATTGCTCGAAACGTGCATCCGGCATCTGAAATAGCATCACCGGTCATAAAATTCCGGAAGGTGTTGGCGATATAAGAGGATATTCGCCGGACTACATTATCTTCCCTAACCTTCCGTACCCCGCAGACGCAAGCGACTTCATCGGAGAGGGCTTTGAGCATTTTTGGAATATCTCCGGGATCGTTTTGCATATCCCCATCCATGGTGATGATGATATCCCCCCGGGAGTATCTGAATCCGGTGACCTGCCCGGCGCTTTCGCCGGAATTTATCGTGTGACTCAGAATTCTCAATTCCGGGTATAGTGGTTTGAGATCCTTTAATACCTGCAGGCTGCCGTCGGTACTCGCGTCATTGATGCAAATGATTTCATAGGATTTATTCAGGTTCTTCAATACGCCGGTCAGCTCCGTCAATAAGGGATCAAGGTTTCCGGCTTCGTTATAAATCGGAATAACCACTGACAGGTCGGGATAACTGTTCATGCGACGCCTCGTTTGTCTGCTGTAAGTCCGTTAATGATGGTTTCGGAAATATATTCAACTTCTTCCCGAGTCATTCCCGGATGCATGGGCAGCGATACCGTATGGGCGCAATGATATTCGGCATTGGGATAGCTTCCGGGGCCTTTTCCCAGGTATTCATAGGCGGGCAGAAGATTGAGGGCGTATGGATAATGGACCCCCGTGGTAATACCGTGATTTTTAAGATATTCCTGAAACGATTGCCTGTCCGGGACCCTGACGGCGTAAATATGCCAGACCGGGCTGACGCCTTCCAAAACCCGGGGGAGTTCGATTTCAGGTATGTCTTCAAGGCAGCGTCGGTAGTATTCTGCAATATCCCGACGTTTTTGGTTCCACTCGCTTAAATACGGCAGGGCTATGTTGAGCATGGCCGCTTTAATGGTATCCAGCCGGCTGTTGAACCCCTGGAATTCATGCAGGAATTTACTTTGCCGGCCGTGATTGCAAAACATCCGGATCCGTTTCAGCAGGTCGGCATGCCGGGACACCACGGCACCGCCGTCACCGATGCCGCCTAACGGTTTTGAGGGGAAAAAGCTGTATACACCCACATCTCCGATGGTGCCGACGTTTTCTCCCCGATATTTAGCGCCCAACGCCTGGGCGCAATCTTCCACGATATAGAGATTTTTTTCCGCGGCAAGGTCGATGAAAGGATTTAAATCCGCCGGCTGTCCGTAAAGATGGACGACAACAACGGCTTTGGTCCGAGTAGTTATAATTTTTTTTACCTCGTTCATGTCGATATTGCAGGTATCCGGACGGGTATCGGCAAAAACCACATCCGCCCCGGTCATGGTAACAGCCTCTGCAGTGGGGATGGCCGTGTTGGCCGTTGTAATGACCTCATCTCCCGGGCCGATGCCCAGCATGCGAAGGGACGCATAAAGACCGTCCGTGGCGCAGGAAACCCCCACCACATCATCAACATCGAGCCACCGGGCCAATGCGCCTTCAAATACGTTTACATCGGGGCCGTTAATAAAAGCCGTTGCATCAAAAATTTTTTCAAAGCTTTCAATAATAGCTTTCCGCAGGGGAGCATATTGGGATTTTAAGTCAAGAAAGGGGATCGATTTCATATAAAGAAGTCCTTATTCTTTTGGTGCCGTTTGCGTGTTTTCAACTTTATTAAAGTACGAAGGCCCAACATCAGAATCGTCAGAAAGAAAATGTTCAGACCGATGACGGGACTTTTGTTTTGCACCATCCAGGGGTATACATTGGCGAGGGAGACTTTTTCGAAATAGTCTTCCAACTCAAAGTTTCCGGGCACATAGAGAACCTGTTCCGCGATATGATCCTGGTGCACGGTAACGATAACGGCATGATGGAATTGTTTTATGTTCGTTTTATCATCGTCCAGGGGGGAACCCCCGCCCCCGGTAACGACATAGTCGGTATTACCGTATTGAATCCGGGCATACCCGTGGAAATCCCCGGCAAAAACCATATCGATATTTAAAGTCCCAAACAGGGATATCAGTTCTTTCCATTCACTGTAATGCCTTGCGACGAAACTGTCTGAAATGGGCGGGGGAATGTGCATGAAAACAAACCTGCGGCGGTATTTTTCAGGGGATTTTTCTTTAAGCTGTTTTAAGAATGCAATACTGTCATTGTTGTTAAACGGGGGGTCAAGGATGCGCAATACCACGAACAGACAACCCTGGTAGGTAAAAGAAAAAATGCTGGGGCCATAAACCGATTCAAAACGGGATACCGGAAAATCATCAATGCTGACATCACGGTTGCCCACCACATAAAATACCGGATAGGGCATGGTGAATTCATCAAGGCATTCGGCCCGGAAATACCGGTGATGAAATTCAGTTCCCTTGTAGGCACAGTCACCCAGGAGAATGCCGAAGTCCAAAGGAAGTTCGCGAAGACGTGCCGATATTTTTTCAAAAGTGCCCAGGCTGAGGGTGTCGCCGACAACTGCGAACGAGAATGAACTTTTTTCAGGGGATTTTTCCAGAACAGCCCTGATTTCGGGAAAATTTCCGAACAACGGCGGCAACGGGAATTCGGATTCCTTTTGAACAGCAAAAACATAAATTTCAAAACAAAAAACAGCGATGCAAACCACCATTGAAAAAACGATCAGCATTGGGACGGTGAAATTTGAACATCTGATTACTGGCTTCTTAAGCATATGAATATAAACCGAATAACTGTTTATCGAATAGTCTGTACACCAAAAACAGGGTTACGGCTTTCGCGAAAAAACGATAAAGGCTATGCGAAATTTATGACGGGACGGCCTATATCATAAAAAACATTATCAAAAGATTATGAGCAGATTACGATTTGATAATGTTGGCATAACACCATTTAATTACCAGCATATAAATATAATGGAATAAAATCAAGAAGTAAAAGAGATAATAAGGTAGAGTAAGGAAAACTGAAACGGGGATTATTTCGGCATGGTCACGGTAAAAATGCTTCCTTTATTCAAGGTGCTTGCAACCGTAATGCTGCCACCTAAGGATTCGACAATGGCCTTGACCAAGCTCAGGCCGAGCCCCAGCCCGGCATGGGTTCGACTTCTGTCCGCACGGTAAAACCGATCGAAAATTTTCGGCAGGTCGTCCCGGGCGATACCGATACCGGTGTCTTTGAACTCGATGCGGATATGGTCGGCTGTTTCGGCCAGGTTTATAAAGACCTCCCCGCCGGGGGGGGTGAACTTGATGGCATTTTCCAGAAGGTTCATGAGGACTCTCTGGAATTTTTGTTTGTCGCCCTGGATGCGGCATTCTTCGGGCAGGGCGGTATGGATACGCACATCATTTTCATCGGCAACCGGAGAGAAAAAATCGGCGATTTGCAGGATTAATCCGTTCAAATCGATTTCTCTGATATCGGTTTCTCCGATTCCCGATTCCATTTCCGTGATATCCAGCATGGTGTTTATCATGTCGATGAGATTATCACACTCCTCGACTGTGCTGGCAGCCATGTCTTTATAGTCCTCGATCGACTTGTCTGCGAGCAGATTCATTTCCGCGATGCCCCGGATTCGGGTCAGGGGACTTCTCAGGTCATGGGCGATGTTGTCGATCATTTCTTTCATGTTCGTTAATAATGCCCGGATTCTGTCCAGCATGTTGTTGAACGCGATTTCAAGCTGCTTGATTTCCCTGGTTTTGTTTTCAACGTGAACACGTTTATCATAAGCCCCCCCGGAAATTTCGTTTGCCGTACGGACAACTTCCCGGATGCCTTTTACGGCATTTTTTGAAATCAGCCAGCCGATGAACCCGGATAAAAACTGGATGACGACCATGATGATTAAGAACATGTTGCGAAATATCATCAGGTACTTTTCATTTTCTTCAAGGGAGATGCCGATCTGGAGTATTTTGTCCGGGCTGAGCAACCCGTAAATCGTCCTGATTTTATATGGATAATGGGGCAGTTCCAGCATTTCCAATACATAAGGGGCGGAGGGCGACAATTTTTTCAACGCCGTTTTCGAAATGTCCACATCCCCCCATGACTGCATGTCGGTGGACGCGATCAACTCCCCTTCAGGCGAAAAAATACGAAAGAAAACAGAATTCAAGTCTTCTTCTTCGCTTTCAATGTCCAGTTCGGCGAGGACCTGGTCAAAGCTTTCCTGCTCGAGGATGGCATGATATTCAAGATATTCACCAATCAGTTCCTGGTCGGTATTTTCAAGTCGTATGGCGGAAATTTTATAATAGCACACAAAAAGTGTTAAAAACGATGACACGCAGAAGACAGCGGCATAGGACATCGTCAGCCGGAACAACAGGGTATGCCGGAATTCATCAAGCTTCCTTAAGAACATATCCCACCCCGCGGATGGTATGAATCAGTTTGTTATCGGAATTTTTATCGATCTTGTCCCGGAGGTAGCAAATCCTGGACTCGACGACATTGGTCCGCGGGTTGAAATTATAGTCCCATACATGCTCCATGATCATGGTTTTTGAAACCACGTAGCCCGTATTGCGCATCAGGTATTCCAGCAATGAGAATTCCAGGGGCTGCAGGACGATTTCTTTTCCTCCCCGTTCCACCTTTCTTTTATTGACATCGATGGTGAGATCTCCCACGGTGATCCGGGACGGGCTTGACATGTGGGTTGCCCTCCGAATCAGGGCCTGAACCCGGGCCAGGAGCTCCGAAAACGCAAACGGTTTGGTCAGGTAATCGTCTCCCCCGGTTTTGAGTCCTTTAACGCGGTCGTCAACGGTTCGTTTTGCACTTAAAATCAGTACCGGCGTATTGATCTTGTTTTTCCGCATCTCTTCAATGATCTGGAGACCGCCGACTTTTGGGAGCATGATGTCGATGATGGCGACATCATAGGGTTCTGTCAAGGCCATGTGCAGCCCGTCTTCGCCGTTGGCCATATGATCCACGGCAAAGCCGGCTTCCTTAAGCCCTTTTGTTACAAAAAGGGCGATTTTGTCATCATCTTCAATCAGCAGTAATCTCATGGAAACCCCATTTGCAATATGAAATCCGGAATTCAGAGCTCGGAATACGGAACAAAAAGGAAAACATTTCCCGGCCATTCTGATTTCCGGCTTTTCGATAATTTCATAAGGCTTTGGTTTATACTCCGTCAGGCAGGGCGCATGGGCACAGTCTCAATTATCACCATATTTACTATCATTGAATCATTACGGCAAGATTATTTGAAGATTATGATTTGATAATGTTGGTATCGGGTTTCCGGGTTTAATACACCACGCGGTTTCTTCCGGTGGATTTGGCGATGTAAAGCTTTTCATCCGCGTTCCTTAGAAGATCTGTTAAGGTACTGTTTTTTTTCATCTCAGCCAGTCCCAGGCTTATCGTTACCGGTTTAAGCAGGTTCGGCGGGGCGGTTTTTTTCTCTACGGAGTTCTTTATTCTTTGAGCAACTTCCAATCCATAGTCGATGGATGTGTTGGGCAGGAGTACGCAAAATTCTTCTCCTCCGTACCTGCCTGAAATATCCACCCGGCGCGTGGCGCTTTTAACGATTTCGCCGATTTTGGCCAGGGCCCTGTCTCCTTCGACATGTCCCAATTCGTCATTGTAATTCTTAAAATGATCCACATCAAACAGGATAAGGGAAAGGGGATGGCCGTAACGGTTTGCGCTTTCCACGAGTTGTTGGGCCCTTTCGAGGATATGCCGTCGGTTATGAAGGCCGGTGAGACTGTCGGTGATGTTCTGCATCATCAGGATGTCGATATCCGAATAGTACCCCAGCACGGCTCTTTGCCCATTGAACTTGATGGACACGACCTCGCCCCTGACCCATCTTTCTTTATCCGTATTGGGATGAATCGTTCGGTATTCAAAGGGATGGTGGGATTGGCCCTTGAGCATGTGGATTATGTTTTCTCTCAAAAGCGCCTTGTCATCCGGAATTACAAGATCCATGGCATCCATTCCGATCAATTCATCTTCCCGGTAACCGGTTTCTGTGATGAACCGCTGGTTTACCCAGACAAACTTTCCGTTTTGTGTTATATATATACCGATAGGCGCGTTTTTAAGCGCCTCCCATTTCTGCTTCAGATCCTCTTCTGCCTGTTTGCGTGATGTGATATCACGCGAAACCACCTGGATCGCGTAAACTTTTCCGTCGTGGCAAATGCCGGAGGCACTGGTTTCCGTATAGACAAAACTGCCGTCAGGACGTCGGATTTTAAATTCCCCGAGGTTTTTCTGCCCCCCAAGCTTCAATATGTCGTTCCTATGGCGAATGAATTGGGCAATCTGGTCCTGGTCCAGCAGTTCGAAAATGTTTTCCGGCCTGTTTTTATCTTCTGTCGCATATCCCACCATCTCGAGGGATTTTGTATTTCCATCCAGGATCTTGCCGTTGAGATCAATAACGAATACGGCATCAAGGGACTGATGGAACAATGCCTTGTATCGTTCTTTATAAATTTTTAAGGATTCAGCCTCACGGCGGCATTTGGCAAGTTCTTTTTCCAGTTCTTTAATCCTGGATTCAGGGTCTTGGCAGTCCGGGTTTTTTGACATTTTTACATCTCCATAACTAAATGAATGTAATTCAGTTGTCAGATAGCATTTTTTACCCAATATTTCAATAGGCAAAAAACATTCTGGAATTTATAGTTATATATTTTAAATACGATGGATACGGCATTAAATACAAGCATTGAACAGTATTACACGGAAAATAATTTCTAAAGGCGTTGGATATGGGATACGGTCAGTGTGCAGGCTCCGAACTCTTCCACAAGATCGCGCTATCCCCGAAAGAGACCTCCAAAGCCAAGAAATGGAAAAGGCGCGTAAGCCAAAGGATGCATACGCGCCTTAACGATGATAAAAGTGGCGTCCCCAAGGGGATTTGAACCCCTGTCGCCGGCGTGAAAGGCCGGTGTCCT
>CAYLRU010000056.1:0-16463 GCA_964386565.1 uncultured Desulfobacteraceae bacterium
GGGATTTAAAAGACGCGGCCTTATCCAGGGCAGATAACGCAGAGCTGCAACGGATCGTATCTGAAGTTAAAGAAGCAAGAAAAGCGGTTGAGAAGTCTGTCAAAAGATCGGCCAGGGCTCTGTTAAAGGTGAATTCGGCACGGGAAGAAGCCGCTGCCATGGGCATTGACATACCCGACGTCGACGAGACAGAGTCCTGAAAATTCCTGTCCTTATAACGGAATTTTTAAAACCGTCGTTTTTGTTCAAGCCAGCCGGGTCAGGTTGTCCCGCCAAGGCGGAATAGCCTGACACCCGGCTTTTTTTCCTGATGAAGAATCGGGCAGGAAGGGATGTTTTTCAAAAGTCTCAACAAAAGTCTCAAAATGTATAGCCGATAGAGAAGTGCAGTCTTCCGGACGGCTCCCCTTCTTCAGGGTCCAGGTTTATTCCGTAGAGAAAACCAACAGGTCCGATGGGGGTGATATATCTTAAGCCGAATCCCGCTGCACTGCGAAAATCTTCAGCGATTCCCTCGCCGGGAGTTCCGCTGAGCTTGCCGGTATCGAAAAACAGGGGCAGTTCAAAATTGCGTCCCAGGTCGATCCGTGCCTCAATGCTGCCGGATAACGAGGTCCGCCCGCCCAGGGGATCTTCGTTTGCATCGTAAAAGAGCATGTTTTCGTTCACGCCGCGAACATCTGAAATACCTCCCAAAAAGAACATCTGGTCGTCCGGGACGTCATTATATGCCCCATAGGCCTCGATATGTCCGAATCTGCCGATCAAGGCCAATGTCAGACGTTTCAACGGTGTATAATAATACCGGGCATCTATTCGATATTTTATGAAATCGTCAAGGGACCGGTTTATGCCCTTTGAAAAATCCAGGGACATGCTTGAAAAAAAACCTTTTTTAGGACGCAGGAAAGAATCCCGTGTATCAACGCTCACAGACGGGGTGATAATGGTGAGGATCCTGGGTTTTGTTTCGTCGTCACCGTCAATTCCGATCTCTGAAGCTTGTTCATCCGTGCCGAACTGGTCCCGTTGTTCAAATCGCAGATTCACCGATGCAGAGATGAATTTGAAGAATTTCTTGGAAAGGCCCATGTTGGCACCGATGATCATGGTGCCGAAATCCTGGTTGAATTCCTCCTCCTTTTCCATGTAAAAACCGGTATTCATGGAGATTTTCGATCCCATGAGCCTGGGCTCCACAAGGCTGGCGTCAAAACGGTAACCGATCTGGCTGGCGTCGATTTCCATCCGGAGGTTCTTATTCGTCCCGAACAGGTTATGGTCTCCTGCCTTTGCCTGGAAAAATCCCCCGCGCTGGGTTTCAAAGCCCAGACCGAATTCGGCATAATAGGGCTTTTTTTCCTCGACGTCGATGAACAGATGAATCTTTTCCTCTTTTTCTTTCAGGCCCATGGGATTATAGCGAACAGAGCGGAAAATATCCATATCCCGGAGATTTTTTTGGCCTGAAAGCATTTTCTCCAGGGAAAAAGGATCTCCGGGCGCGAGTTCGAGTTCCCTTGAAATGATATAATCCTTTGTCCGAAGATTGCCGGAAATAAACACCTCTCCCAATTCAGCCGGCGGGCCTTCATTGATATCATAGGTGATGATTGCCGTTTTTCCGTTTTCGCCGATAACGGCGTTTCCTTTCACCTCGACAAAGGGATGGCCGGTTTCGGAGATGAGGGCGGATAAGACGTTTTCGTCACTCTTGAGCATGTATCTTCGAAAAGGGTCGCCCTTTTTGAGCTTGATGGATTTCAAAGCCGTTTCCCGGGAAATTGAAAAAAGTCCGTTTATCGTTATTTCAGCAACCCGGGTTTGAACATTTTCTATGATGGATATATCAACGGCTGCACCCTCGCCGTTTCCGGCGTCGGTAACGTCATAACTGATTTCCGGATTCATGAATCCGTTTTTCCGGTACAGGGCCCTGACGGCATTCAGGTCGTCTTCCAGGACCCGGGATGAAAAATATCCCTTGTTAAAAAATGCCCGCTTCCGGGTTAACAACTGCTTTTCTATTTCAGTGGTGCTGATGGATTCATTTCCTTTTATCGTAACGGATTTTACAAACAACCGGGGCCCTTCCTCAATGAGAAATTCGACAATACGGACCGGCTGTTTTTCAGATGGGGGAAAGTAATCCTGAATTTTAACCTGGGTTTTTTCGAACCCTTCATCCCTGTATATATCTTTGATGCGGGATGCAATTTTTTTGAGGGCTGAATCATTCCTGTTGCCGTGGTCAAAAGAGACGGCCTTTTTTTTCAGCGTTCGACCGGAAATCGTCCTGTTGCCTGAAAACCGGATGCGATAACGTGGTCCTTCATCTACGTGCACATGGGCGGTGACATGTCCATGGGATGTTTTTTCAAGGGTATATGTTATGGCGCAGTCGGCAAATCCTTTTTTACGATAATATTCGGTGAGACGTTGAATATCCTTTTTCAGGGTGAATGCATTGAACCTTTTGAGCGCAAAATCGGAAATGGACCGATTGCCTTCAAAAGTCAGGCCGTTCAGCACAATACTTTTCCCTTTATCCAGGTCGACGGTAATAATGACGGTATTCTCCGATGGGATCTCCCTGACCGACAGTTCAACTTTCGGTGTTTCATACCCCTCGCGATTTAACAGTCTTGTTATGGACTCAACCTGTTGGGGCAGTGCATCCTCGGAAAACCGGTCTCCCACGGTGAGGGTCATGGCGGTTAAAATGTCTTTTTCAAAAAGCGGGAAGGCACCGTGGATTCGGATGTCCCGGATCAGGCGGAAGGGCCTTAAATGGAACAACAGGATCGTCTTGTTCTCTTTTTCAATGGTATCAATAAATACGGATTCAAAAATGCGGGATCGGGTCAGGGTGTTGATTGATTTTTTCAGTAAAGCCGGCTCCAGTCTGCTTCCTTTTTTCAGCAAAATCAAATTTTCGGCCAGTTCAACATACTTTTCCTTCTGGCAGGCCACTGTTTCGATGTTGATGACAATGTCCGACACGATATCCGGGACATTCACGGAAGGTGGTGTTGCCCAAAGAAACGAATCCAAGGAAATTACACCGGATACAACACAGAAAACAATGGCATAAATTAAAATAAGAATGTTGTTTTTCATAATGGTCAGCGAAATTCAAGCCGGTACTTAACAGATCCACCGAAATTTCCCTGGTTGTCCTGAAAACCGTTAACCAGGATACTTTCAAGAAATTTATACTCGGCAACGGCCCGTTGAATCATTTCACCCTTATCCGTTTCAACGGCATATTTTACAGCAAGTCGTTTTGAAAGCGACTTGCCCATGGTGACCTTTACTTCGCTTGCGGCATCATTTCCGGATCCATTCTGGACTTCAGCCTCGAAAATATCCAGGCCGGTGCTTTCTTTAATGCGGTTGTCCACGGTTGCGGATAAAAAGCGACCCAGCATCTGTGCGGCCGACTGGGTTGATCCTCCTTCGCTGTTGATCATTTCCCTGGATGTCCGGCCGATGATGAGCAGGGAAAGAATATCGGCGTCCTCCAGCATGGGATCGGACGTCAATTTAAACGAGAGTTCATCGGGCGTTCCGGAAATGTCCAGCGTAATCAACCAGTCCCTCACCTCGACATCGCTTTTTATGTTGATCGCAGGCTCAATTCTATAAGGATTCAGAAAGTCTATGACGCCTTTTCGAATCACAAAGGTTTTTTTCCGGAATTCCACTGTTCCGGATTGTATCAGTGCACGGCCGTTAATAACGGGATTTTCCACCGTTCCGGTGAGCTTCAGATCGGGAACAATCTCCATGTTCGCCAAGTTGTTGTCGATATTAAAGGGATTCCGGTATGTTATGGCGACATTTAAATCCACCTGTCTCAGAAAGGGGGTTGTGAATTCCCGGGGCGACGCAGGTAATGATTCCCGTTTTTTCCGCACGGCGCTTTCAATGAAGTTTAGATCGACGTCTTTATAATACAGTCCTTCAACGATTACGATATCTCCGTCAATTCTTGACTTGTCGGGCGTTCCGCTGATCTTTAGATTTGTATTCAAACTGATGTCCAGGGTGCCGGGGATTTTTACGGGCAGCGATATCCCGTCTAAATTTAATGCCAATTCAGTAGGTTTGAGCCGGTCAAGGGCCATATTGCCTGAAACGGTAAATCGCCCGGCGTCCAATTGCCCGGAAATCTCATCGATGGTCACTGCCTTTGGGGTGATATGGATATTACCGGTGATATGATTCAGCTTTTGCGCCGTGACCGGCAATGTGGCACTGACATTGCTCAGCCGTATGTCACCTTCTATTTCCGGGGCGGAAAAATTTCCGGTGATTCGGGACGTAAACAAGATATTTCCAGTTAAATCGGGGAGTTCTTCGGTAAAAAACGCGATGACGGACAAAGGAATATTTCCCGTTGCCGTGAGCGAAACCTGACCGTCAATGACGACTTTTCCAGAAATGTCAAGGTCACCGGTTTCCGCCAATGTGAGATGAAGGCCGGACACGACGGCCTGCTGTTCCTTAAAGAGAATTTTCAGGGTGTTTCCCTTGAGAACGGATTGGTGGTTGTATCCGACATACAGATCGGAGATGTCCAGCATGCCCGTATAGGTATGAGTGTTGCCGACCGTACCCGCCATCTCGACCCTGCCGGTTACAAATCCGTTAAGATAAGGCCTTTCCAGGAGCTTGAAATAGGGCTCCAAGTCTGTATTACGAAACCTGGCCTGAATGTTGAAGGTGCTGTCGGAAAAACGATAGGATCCATTCAGATCGAAATTCAGATGACCGGAAATACGGGCCATCCTGTTTTTCACGTTGAGATGCAGGGCTGCATCTTCGAGGGGTTTGCCGTTTATGCACAGGTTTTCGAGTTTAATCTCTCCGGATATCTCGGGATCTTCAAAACTGCCGTGTCCCCTGGCATCGACAACAATGGATCCCGTTGCAACATTTGCATCTTTTATTCCGGGCAGGAATTCAAGGGGAATGCCGGAAGACGTCGCTTCAAACCGGAACTGTTTATCCAGGGATATCCATCCCGTGCATTCCAGCAAGGCATCGGGATCCGGAAACACATGAAGTTTTTCAATGCCAAGCTTTTTCCCGTCGATTATCGCCGTTAAATCAACCCGGTGAATTTGTTGATCCGAAAAAACGATGTTCTCGCCGTTAAGCCGGATTGTTCCATTGGGTGTTTTGAAGTTTCCCCCGGCATGAATGTCAATGGAAAATTCCCCTTTTGCGGAATGATAAAAATCTTCAATAAAAACAGCATCGCCTTGAATATCAAGATTAAACGAGGGATTCTCCAGGATTTTAAAAGAGGATTTTTTCAATATGTCGGCCCGGCCTGAGAGAGAAAGAGAAGATTTGTGGTTCAAAAGCCTTGCCTTTTCCACCGTGACGACGCCGTCTGAAAACGTTGCAGATGCCTTGATATCCCCGAAAAAGAGATTCTCAAGACCGGTTTTTGTCCCGGTTATTTCCAGGGATGCAACGGTGTCGGGATAATTCCCCTCGATTTTCAGGGTTCCGTTAAATTGCCCCTTGAGAAAATTTTTTGCGATAAAGAATTCCGGGTCAATTCCCTTGAAATCAAGCTGAAAAGACGATTTTGTCAAAAGGTTGATAAATCCCGTTGCCTGAATATCGGCGTTTCCGCACTTGACGTCAAACCGGCTGATCCGCACCGTGTTATTTTCTAAATCAAACTTTCCCACGGCATTCAAGTCCACGGGATTCGTTTGCCGGCCGCTTTTCAGCCCGGTACCTGAAATGTTGATATCGGCCCCGCCTGAAAGGGTGTCAAGGGATGTTCCCTTGCCGTAAACATGGATCCCGGCGTTTATGACGCCGTTTGTGCGCCCGGCATTTTCAAAGACATCGCCGAGATCCAGGCCCGTCCCCCGGATGAAAAAATCATAGGAAACAGCATTCATGTTTTTCCCGGATTTTGCAAACCCATCGGGAAAAGCGCCTTTCAGGTCAACTTTTCCTTTCAGGTCCAGTGTTCCGGAGAACGCGCGGATATGGATCCGGTTTACCGACAATAACCGGTTGTTGAGCCCGATGCCCATCTCCATGCTGTCGATCGTCCGGTGATAAAGATTTCCTCCGCCATAGGCGAGGTGCAGTTGAGCATCCGGATTATTCAGTGTTCCTTTTATGGTCAGACGGGCTGAGGCTTTCCCGGAAAAACCGCCAAGGGCTTTGATCTCCTTGCCCAATCCGGATAAAGAGGTGCTAACCACAACATCGGTATCAATTTCGGGATTGTGGAAAGGATCCGAAACGGTCGCTGTTGCCCGTAAAGCCGATGAATCGCATGCAGCATCCAACACGATGTTGAGGATGTTGTTGCCGTGTAAGGCAGCAGTGAGTTCCACGCGGGAAATACCGGTTTTATACCCGGGGCTTTCAAACAAACCGTGTGTGATGTTTACATGAATGTCTCCCTGTTGACGGGAAACGTCCGCACTTCCCTGAACAGCCAACTTTTCCATTTTGAATAAAATATAATGCGATCCGGATTCGTACCGGAAGGATCCGTTAGCGAGGTTAAAGGATTTTAAGAAAATCGGAAACGGAAATGGTTTTTCCGGTTTGGCAGGTTCAGGTTTTTCAGGAGCGGGGCCGGAAAGGGCGCTTATCAAATCCAGTCGGCCGTCCTGTTCGACTTTTAAGTCAACCCGGGGATTTTCAATGGTGATATCGGATATGATGATCCGGCGCTTCAGCATGCCGGCCAAATCAAGGGTGACGGAAATACGATCAATGCCGACGATCTCTTTTCCCGAGCTGCTGTTGACGGCAAATCCATGTATCTCCAGTGTCTCCTTGAATACAGACAGATCAGACCGGTCCCAGGATAAGTTGCCCGGAATGACCGCATTGATCCGTCCTGTAATAAGCTGTCGGGCATGATCGGTATCCAAATAAAACAGAACGCCGGCGAGACAAGCCATCACGGCGATGATCAGAACACACAGCCCGACGCTGATATATTTTAAAAATTTCATCATGAAAAAGCTTAGACCTTATTTTGCTTCCATGGCCTGGGCATCATTGTTCATAGCCAAACCGGATTTAAATTACCAGAGATATTTTACGCCACGTTCTCATTGTGCTGGCGTTGATGCACGGACCACAGCACCTTCGGCTTTTTCCCGGTCTGTTCCGTGACAACAGATAATTCAAGAAGGCCGGGGAGTTTGGGCGTTATCGATTTTCCCGAAAGAATGAAATAAAAGAAAAGTGGCGGCATAAAATGCACGAAGACTTTTTAATCTTGATTAGGTCGACCTGTTTCCGGTAATAATCATTTTAAATGATAGAACATTTCAGAAAGGTGAAAAGACATGGATAAGCAAAAAATGACACCGAGTGAAGCTTTAGTGGAAACCCTTGTGGCCGAGGGTATTGAGAACATATTCGGGATTGTGGGATCTGCATTTATGGATGCACTGGACCTTTTTCCGGATGCGGGGATCCGGTTCATTCCGGTGGCCCATGAACAGGCCGCCGCCCATGCGGCAGACGGTTTGGCCCGGGTAACCGGCAGACCCCAGGCCTGTATCGCCCAGAACGGCCCCGGGGCTGCAAACTTTGTGTCCGCTTTGACGGCTGCATACTGGGCACACTCTCCGGTTGTGGCCATTACCCCGGAGACGGGGTCTTTGGGAATAGGGACCGGTGGTTTCCAGGAACTGGACCAGATGCCCATGTTCGAGCGGCAGACCGTCTACCAAGCCCGGGTAAATTCTCCGAAACGGATGGCGGAACTGGCGCGACGGGCTTTCTATTTGGCGAAAAATTTAAATGGCCCGACACAGTTAAATATCCCCAGGGATTATTTTTATGGCGTGTGTGAGGATGAAATATATGAAACACCGGTTATCAGGCGCGGCGCAGGTTCGCTTGAGGATCTGGAAGCGGCTGCGAATCTGATTGCCGGGGCGAAGTATCCGGTTATTCTGTCCGGTGGCGGGGTTTCCCAGGCAAATGCATTAAAAGAGGTTATTACACTGGCGGAATATCTGACTGCGCCGGTGGCGAATACCTACCTTCACAACGATACCTTTCCTGCAAGTCATGAACTGGCTTGCGGTCCCATCGGATATTGCGGATCCAAAGCGGCAATGCGAACCCTCAAAAAAGCAGATGTGGTCATCGCTCTGGGCACCCGGTTAGGCCCGTTTGGAACGTTGCCCCAGTATGACATGGACTATTGGCCGGAAAATGCCAAGTTGATCCAATGTGATGTTAACGTGAAGATTCTGGGTGTTGCCAGAAAAGCGGATGTATATTCCTGCGGTGATGTAAAGGAATTTACCGCGCTTCTGTTAAAACGGGTGAAAGAGCTGAAACCCGACCTTTCCAAAAACCGGGAACGCCTGGATGATGTTCGCAGGGAAAAAGAGACATGGGACGCTGAGTTGGCCGAATGGAGTTCCAGTTCCCGGTCCTCCCCAATGCACCCCCGGCGGTTTCACCAGGAGTGGACCCGGGTTTTGCCCGACGATACCATCGTTACCACCGATATCGGTAACAACTCTTCGATGATCAATGCCTATCTGAAATTTGAAGGCATTCGGCAGCACATTTCCGCCCTGTCCTGGGGCAATTGCGGATTTGCTTATGGTGCAGCCCTGGGATGTAAAATCGGGCGTCCTGATTCCCCTGTCATCGCGTTTCAGGGTGACGGTGCATACGGTATCAGCGGTATCGCCGAAGTGATGACGGCGGTTCGGGAAAACATTCCCGTTATCGCCGTCGTGGCCACCAACGATGAATGGGGTGCTGAAAAGAAGAACCAGATTGATTACTATGACAATCGTTTCGTCGGGTCGAATCTGCCCGGCAATCCGGATTATGCCAAAATTGCCCAGGATATGGGTGCATTGGGTTTTTTGGTGGACCATCCCGACCAGGTGGCGGATGTGATGAAAGAGGCCATCGCCTCACAAAGGCCCTGCGTGATCAACGCGATCGTGCAGGGGGGCGAAGAAGTACTGGCAGAACCTTTTCGCAGGGATGCACTGAAAATGCCGGAACGTTTTCTGGAAAAATACGCTCATTTGGCCGCCGGGTAGTTTTTTTTCATCGCCGATACAATGGAAACAAAATGATAGATAACAGAGTCAACTGGTTAAATTACGATACCGATGAGATCGTGCGTGGAGACCGTGAGTATCTGTGGCACCATATCAAGCCTCACAAGGTGTTTCAATCGACCGAACAGATGATTATTGTCGAAGGAAAAGGCCTCAGGGTTAAGGACATTCGGGGACGGGAGTACCTTGACGCCACTTCGGGCGGTGTCTGGAGTGTCATGGTCGGACACGGAAGGGAAAGTATCGCACGAGCCGTTTATGAACAACTGAAAACGCTTGGCTATTACGCCGGGACCGTGGGGACTGTTCCCACCGTCAAGCTTGCCGAAAAGCTGATCCGGTTGCTGCCCGGGCTGGGAAAAGTTTTTTTTTCCAACAGCGGATCCGAGGCAAATGAAAAGGCCTTCAAGATCGTCAGGCAGCTTTCCCGCATGGATCCTGAACGCAAGGGCAAATATAAAATCCTGTTCCGGGATCGGGACTACCACGGTACGACTATCGGCGCACTCAGCGCTACCGGCCAGCTTCAGCGCAGGCAGGACTACGGCCCTTTTGTCGAGGGATTTGTCGATTTTCCCCATGCACTCTGTTATCGCTGTCCCTTTGAAAAATCCTATCCGGCGTGCGACATCCATTGTGCGCGATATGTCGAGGATGTCATCCTGAAAGAGGGGCCTGATACCATTGGCGGATGTATTGTTGAGCCAATCACGGCCGGTGGCGGCATAATTGTACCGGTCCCGGAGTATTACGCCATTCTCCGGGAAACCTGCAACAAATATGGTATTTACCTGATAATGGACGAAGTCGTCTGCGGCTTTGGACGAACCGGAAAGTTTTGGGGCTTCGAGCAGTACGAGGTGGATCCTGATATGGTCACCATGGCCAAGGGGATGTGCAGTTCTTACATGCCGCTTTCAGCAATTGCTGTCCGCCAGGGTATCTTTGACAAATTTCTCTGTGATCCGGATGATCCGGCAGAATGTTTCAATTACTTCAGGGATATCAGTACTTACGGTGGTTGCACAGGCGCAACAGCCGCCGCACTCGAAAACGTGCGCATCATTGAAGAAGAAAAGCTGGTTGAAAACAGCCGGATCGTCGGGGATTATCTCCTGGAAAGCCTGCAGGCATTAGATGACATGCCCTTTGTCGGAAACGTGAGGGGTAAGGGCTTGTTTTGCGGGATTGAGTTTGTGAAAGACAAAATCACAAAAGAAGCCATCAGCGAATCGGAAATGGCCCGTATCATGGGGCTGGTGGCTGACCAGGGCGTCCTGGCGGGCAGGACCAACTGTTCTCTTCCCGGAAACAACACGATCATGAATTTCGCGCCTTCCTTAATTGCCACCAAGACGGATATCGATGAGATCGTTTCGGCAGTGAAAAAAGCGATTGAACAATTCTGAATTTTTAAATGATCAGGATCTGCCGGTTTCACGGAGATGCCCGGCAGGAAAAACGTGATGGCGGTACAAGTGAAACAGTAGGGATTTTAAAAGAGATCAAGACGGAAGAAAACAGGGTCTGCATGACGCCGGCAGGCGTTGAAACAATGAGAATGAGCGGGCATGAATATGAGATATATGAATCATCGCCGATAACGAAAAATATTTTATCATATTCGGTCGGAAATAATAAAAAAATCAGGTCATGAAAATACTTTCCATAAATGCAGGCAGCTCTTCGGTCAAATTTTCCTTATTTGATAACGGCCACATAAAACAGGCCTGGGGAATGATCGAACGCATTGGCATGGAAGGCACCCGGCTTGTCTATCAGGCCAACAATAACCGGGCCGCGGACAAAGCGGTTCTTGTTCCTGATATGGGAGATGCGGTACGAAACGTTTTAGATATTCTCCTGGATAACACTTCAGGCGTCATTTCCGATCCAAGTGAAATAAATGCCGTAGGACATCGAGTCGTTCATGGGGGAGAACACCTCGTAAAACCGACTCGTATCACCCCGGAGATTCTCATAAAAATAGAAGAATGTTCCCGGCTTGCTCCCTTGCACAACCCTTCAAACCTTGAAGCAATAAAGGTTTGCATGGAGAATCTGCCAATGGCTGATCAGATAGCAATATTTGATACGGCTTTCCACGCCGGTCTTCCGGAAAAAGCATACTTGTATGCAATTCCGCATGAATTATACAAAAAAGAGGGAATTCGGAGGTACGGATTCCACGGCATAAGTCACCAGTACGTATCCCGCAGGGCCGCGGACTTGATGGAAGACCGGCTGGAAGAACTCCGGCTTATTGTCTGCCATCTTGGAAACGGCTGCAGTATTTCAGCCGTGAAAAACGGGCATTCCGTAGATACGAGCATGGGATTTACACCTCTTGAAGGGTTGGTCATGGGAACGAGGTGCGGTGATATTGATCCGGCGATAATCTGGTATTTGAAGAACAACAAAGGCTTTTCCGATGAAGAGACGCATCGTTTGTTGAACCAGAAAAGCGGGTTATACGGACTGGCCGGTATGGGTACAAGTGACTTGAGGGATATCGAGATCGCGGCAAAAGATGGCAATGTGTTAGCTGAAACAGCCATAGCCGTTTTTGTGTATCGGATCCAGAAATACATCGGAGCTTACCTGGCTGTGCTTGGTGGGGCTGACGGGCTGATATTTACGGCAGGTATTGGCGAAAATTCACCCGGTATACGCGAGCGTATCTGTATGGGTTTAATAAATATCGGTATTCGCATCGATCCGCGGAAGAATACCGCCAACGGAAACGGGACACCCTTTATTCATCATACGGACAGCCCGGTTAAAATATTGGTGGTCAAAACCGATGAGGAAGCTGAGATTGCCAGGCAGACCCTTGACGTGATTCAGGGAGAATGAACAGAACATCTTCAACCCCCCTTTCCTGCTTCTTTTAATCAACACGGTTTAAGACAAGGGCGCATCTTGCCGGCAGGTAAAGGCTTAGCACATTTAACCCCGCGTTGTATAATGTAAAATGCTCCTGGCGGCCAACCAGCCGTCCATGACCGCCGTATTCCCATCGATCCGTATCAAACACCATTTCATATTTTCCGGGGGGCGCTTCAAATCTGTAATCCGAAAAGGACCTGCAGGGGTGAAAATTGAAGACGAACAATAGGTTGTACCGGAAAAAAATGAGGATTTTAGCGTCACCATCATCCAGGATAAGTCTTAAATCATTTTGTTCCAGGAGGCGATAATCTTTTGCCAGATGGATCATATCCCGGTCAAAGTCAGCCAGAAAATGATACTTGAGATTTTTGTCATCAGCCAGATGCCACTGCCGCTTGGCATATTGAAAGGACCAGTTATTGCCCTCCCTGGGGAAGTCGATCCATTCGGGATGGCCGAATTCATTTCCCATAAAGTTCAAATATCCGTGACCTGCCGTAGCCAGGGTGACCAGTCGGATCATTTTATGCAGGGCCATGCCGCGATCAACCCTTAAATTTTTGTCGTCAACGGACATATGGTGATAAATGTCCGGTCCCATGAGTCGAAAAATAAGGGTCTGGTCCCCCACCAGGGCCTGGTCGTGGGATTCGGCATAGCTGATGGTTTTTTCATTTTTGCGGCGATTGGTCAGCTCGTACCACAAGGTGCCCAGGGGCCATTGCTCGTCCGGAATATCTTTGGTCAGCCGTATCCAGTAGTCGGGTATGCCCATGGCAAACCGATAATCAAATCCCATACCCCCTGCATCCAGGGATGCGGCAAGTCCCGGCATGCCACTGACATCTTCCGCTATAGTCACGGCATGGGGCGTCATATCGTGAATCAGCCGGTTGGCCAGGGTCAGGTAAACAACTGCGTCTTCATCAACATGGTTATTGAAATAGTCTTCATATGACGTAAAACTTTTGCCGATGCCGTGGTGATCGTAGAGCATGCTGGTCACGCCGTCGAATCGGAATCCGTCGACCCGGTATTCGTCAAGCCAGAAACGGCAGTTGGATAAAAGAAAATGCAGGACCTGGGGCTTGCCGTAGTCAAAACACCGGGAATTCCACAATGGGTGATACCCTTTTTCGCCTTCGTGGAAGTATTGATAAGGGGTTCCGTCAAACCGGCTCAATCCTTCCACTTCGTTTAACACGCTGTGGGAATGGATGAGATCCATGATGACGGCGATACCCAGTTCGTGCGCCGTATCGATGAGGTGTTTTAACTCCTCGGGCGTACCGAACCGGGAAGATACGGCAAAGAAGTTCGAGACCTGGTATCCGAAGGATGCATAATACGGATGCTCCTGAACAGCCATGATCTGAATGGTGTTGTACCCGGCATGGGCAATGCGCGGCAGGATGTTGCGCGTGAATTCCGGGTAGGTTCCGATTTTCTCCGCATCCTGGGCCATTCCGATGTGAACCTCGTATACATAAAGAGGCTCCGGTGGTCGGATGAAATGATCGATCTTCCATTCGTACTCCCTTTCGGGTTTCCATACCTGGGCATTGAAAATGTGAGTATGCGGGTCCTGGAAGATTCGGGTGGCATAAGAGGGCAGCCTGTCGCCGAATCCGCCTTCCCAGTAAATCTTCAGGCGGTACAGGTCGCCGTGTTTCAGTTCATCTGCCGCCAGCCGTAATTCCCAGGAGCCGTTATTGTCGATCCGACGGAGTTCAAAAGCGTGGTGCTCCTTCCATTGGGTCATTTCCCCGATGAGATAAACAGCGGTTGCGTTGGGTGCCCATTCCCTGAAGACCCACTCGTCACTTTCCAGGTGCAGCCCGAAATAGAGGTGGCCGGAAGCGAAGTCGGAAAGACGGGCATTCCCTTTTGTCAGGTTTTTTTCGACTCTGGATGCGGCCATATTCCTGCGGATGATGTGTTTTTTATACGGCAGCAAGTAGGGATCGCTGTCGGCAAAGGTTTGCCGGCTCATCGGTTTAACCCGATCCTTCCCGGAATATTTTTTCAGCTTATGTTTCGATGATTTAGAACGCATTCATTTCCCGGCAACATATAATTCGTCAAGATTGAAAATGGTGTCCATCACCCCTGCGATCAGGAAGAAAGCAGGGGCCGTTTAAGCATTTTTTCATATAAAGAGATATACTGCTGGGCCGTGTTGGCATGGTTGTACAGCTTTTTGCTTTCCCTCATGATGCGGCCGATCTGGGAGGCCTTGACCTCCGGGGGAAGGTTGTAAAAGGAAAGGGCCTGACAGATGGCCCACCACAAGCCGCTTGCATCATGGTCCTTAAAAAGAAATCCGTTGCCGGTCCCGTTTTCCAGGTTTAAATGATCAACCGTATCATGAATGCCGCCGGTATCGAAAGCGATGGGCAATGAACCGTAGACGGTGCCGATCATCTGGGGCAGACCGCACGGCTCAAAGCGCGAAGGCATGAGGACGAAATCCGAGGCCCCATATGCCAAATGCTCCAGGTGGGTGTCGAAATTACAGATGGCCACCCTTTCGGGAAAATTATGAAAATTAACAATGTCCCGGAATATGGGTTGGTAGTCGCCGTCCGCGACAAAGACGATCTCGAGATTTTGTTCCCAGTATGTTGAAATAACCTGGTAAAAGATGTCTGCAAGCAGTTGGCATCCTTTCTGAACCGGGTCGAGCCGGGAGGGCCAGAAAAGGACAGGGGCATTTTCATCAGTGATCAACGCAAGCATTTTCTGGAGGGCGATCTTGTTCTTCTTTTTTCCTTCCGTATGATTATGGGCCCCGTAGTTAACCACAAGATGGGGGTCTGTTTTCGGATTGAATGATGTGTCCGGGGCATTTAAAATGCCGAAGGCGCATCCGGCATACCATTTGTTTGACAGTTCCCGTCTCAATGCTTCGGTGATAAAATCATGCCGGCCGTCAACGATTTCTTTCAGGAAGGTGGGGCTGACGGTATTGACGAAATGCGCGGCGAAAATGCCGCTCAACAAAAAATCCACGGGGTTGTTTTCCCGTGTATGACTGTAGTCCCGGGGGATTTGTTCGTAGTACAAGTGCTGCCAGATCGCGGCGGCATCGATTCCCCGGTCTTCTATATCAGCCAGGGTTCTTTTTACCGTATGGATATTATGAATGGTAAAAAGGCACGGGGTTCCCATTTGGCGGGCGACGGCCGGAATCAGGCCCGTCATCCAGTCGTTGCAGTGAATCAGGTCCGGGTTCACCCGGGGAATGATGTTGTTGATAACCTCCCGTTGAAAGGCGAGGGCCATGGTGATGTTTTCACCGGAATAATCGGAATAGACGCGGTTCAGATAATAAAATGCCCGGTCTTCAGCCAGGTGAAGCCGGTCATCGGGCATAATTCTTCGTATGGCGGTCTGTTCCTTCTCCAGAAGCGGGGAAAGACGATTTCGGAAGATGGACCGATAATCGGGAAGGGCCACATGGACATCGGCGCCTTGCTCAAACAGGGCGCTGATCAGGGAAGCCGATACATCCGCCAAGCCGCCGGCTTTGGCGGTCAGGTAGCTGGAATAACTTTTCATCCGATCGGGCAGGTAGGTCACCTCCGGGGTTATGATGAGAATTCGTGGATTTTTCGTATCATTCGTCATTTGAATAGCTTATATTTTTCAAAATTTATACCGCCGGGTTTTACTTTCGCGGCAGGCCCATTGCTCATGCCCATGTTATCAGTTTCGGCGTCAGGGTTGTTCTTTGGTCACCCAGAGGGGTGACCCTTGCGGTAAACCCGAAACGGCCTGCACTGCGGCATTCCATGCGGCAGCCATACCGATAGGTGCCGTTGCCAAAATCTTCTTTGACTTCCATTGGAACGGCGTCGCCGGATGTGAATTCGGTCAACTGTTTATACGGCCCATAGTATAACTCCACCTGAACTTCTTCCGGCTTCAGTTCTCCTAAAAATACGATGGAGTCGACCTGGAAGCTGTCGCCGACCCTGAAAGAGCCGGACCGCTCCCTTTTCGGTTCTTCTATTTTTATCTGATTCCACAATTGCCGGTATCGCCGGACCTGGTCTGCAATTTTTTTTGCTTCCGCTGCATTATCGGCAAGCATGGCATCGTGACGTTGTGCCGCCATATTGTAATAGCGTGTTTCATAGTCATGGACCATTCTATGGCTGCAGAATTTTTCCATGATCATTTTCATGGAGGCCTTCATTTTAGCCAGCCATAACGAGGGCAGGTCCCCGTTTTTGCGGCCGTAAAAAGTCGGAATCACTTCATTTTCCAGAATATTGTAAAGCGCCTGGCTTTCCACAAAATCCTGGTAACCGAAATCCCGGTATTCCTCACCGTTACCGATGGCCCACCCGGTATTCTCAGAATACCCTTCACACCACCACCCGTCAAGAATACTGATATTTAAAACGCCGTTTACAGCTGCTTTCATACCGGACGTACCGCATGCTTCATAGGGCCTTCTCG
>CAYLRU010000057.1:0-16141 GCA_964386565.1 uncultured Desulfobacteraceae bacterium
TTTCTGGAGGCGGCCTTGGCAGGGACGCCTGGTGTGGGAACCCTGGTGGGGGGAATTCCTGAAGCAGTTGATGATCAAAAAACCGGGATACTGGTTCCCCCCAATGATTATGATGGGTTGTTTGACGCAATTTCCACATTAATTGAAAATGATGAGTTGAGGAAATCGATGGTTGAGGCCGGTAAAGCCCGTATCTATTCCCGGTTTTGCTGGCCGATTATTGTAAAAAAATACCTGGCGTCTTTCAGGGCTGTTTTAAACGCCAGGCGCTCTTAGGGTCTTCGTCGCAACACCATATTATTTTACATATGCCCGACAGGAAACAAAAAATTTATATTAAAAGATGCATTCAATGGTTTTTCATCGGGTTGCTTTTATTCAGTGGTCTGTATTTAAGATTTGAATCTGCAAAACAAACCCATGTCAACCACCTGTTAAGCAAGGATGCCGGTCAATACTATCAGTATGCATATAATCTCAGGCATCACCATGTCTATTCAAAGGATATCACCGTGGGGAAAGGTGATAAACAGGTAATCCGTCCCGATGCCGTCCGCACACCGGGATATCCCCTGTTTCTTTCCCTTTTCATCAGCGATGCCCCGAATCAGGCGATATTGTCCCGTATCGTATTGGCGCAATGCCTGTTGAGCACGTTGACCGTTTTATTCGGTTTTTTACTTTTTAACCGCTTTCTTTCACCTTTCTGGTCTGTTGCGGCCGCACTTTTGGTTGCTGTTTGCCCCCACCTGATCGTTTTCAACAGCTATATCCTGACCGAAACCCTGTTTTGTTTTTTCCTCGTGTTTTTATCCTGGCTGGTGAGCCTGTTTGTCAAAAAGCCGGGGTTTCTTTTTGCCGTCCTGGTTGGGGGTGTGTGCGGCATGTCCGCGCTGGTGAGGCCGAGCATGAATTTTTTCCCGGCAGTCCTGTTTGTTTTGCTGATTCTGATGGGTGGATATAAAAAAGGATTGAAACTGTTTCTCGGGATATGTATCGGCTTCGTCCTGATACTGTCTCCCTGGATTGCCCGAAACCTGGTGACTTTGAATAAAGTCTCGGACGGCACGTTGATGGTGAACTTTCTCCATCACGGGATGTATCCGGAATTCATGAAGGATGACAGGCCGGAAACCTTTGGATTTCCGTATCGATTTGATCCGCGATCGGATGAAATTACCCAAAATACAGTGTCCGTTCTAAAGGAGATCAAAGCCCGGTTTCAAAAGGAACCGTTTAAATACCTGAAATGGTATGTTCTTCAAAAGCCCGTGGTGTTGTGGTCGTGGGGCATGATTCAGGGATATGATATTTTTGTATATGTTGTTTCAAATTCGCCGTATTTAACCAACCCGGTTTTCCGATGGAGCTACTTTTTCATGAAATACATTCATAACGCACTGATGGTGCTTTGCGTTTTCGGATGTGTCATGGCGTGGTTTCCCAAAAGGTGGCTGAGCCTGTCCGGTCAGGCAGTATATACGGCAAGATTCGTATCAGCGATGATAATATATTTTACCTTGCTCCACATGGTCGGGGCACCGTTTCCAAGATATTCAGTGCCGTTGAGGCCCTTTATGTACGCAATGGCCGTTTTTGTACCGGTTGTATTGAGCCGCAAGAGATGTAATGATTAGATCGTAAAAAATTAAAACCCCTTCGCGTTTTTTTGTACCTTGCCGTTTCCGGCCGGACGCGAACGAAAACCCGAAACCGATAACCCAATACCGATTATGAAACTCAGCATCGTCATTCCCTGTTACAACGAAAAAGACACCCTGGAAGCCTGCGTCGACAGGATTATGAGAATTCAGGATGAGAACCTTGCGCTGGAGGTGATCATCGTTGATGATTGTTCAACGGACGGAAGCCTGGATATCGCAAAACAGCTTGAAGAAAAATATGAAAATATAACCGTCCTGAAACATGACGTCAACCAGGGGAAAGGAGCCGCCCTCCAGACGGGATTTAAAAAGGCGACCGGAGAATTTGTCGCCATCCAGGATGCGGATCTTGAATATAATCCCGTGGATTTAAAAAGGCTGGTTTTACCCCTGGTCACTGATGAGGCCGATGTTGTTCTGGGAACCCGCTTTCTCACCGGAGAGGCCCATCGCGTATTATATTTCTGGCATTCCATGGGGAACAAGTTTCTGACGTTTCTGTCGAACATGTTTTCCGATCTGAATCTGACGGACATGGAGTGCTGTTACAAGCTTTTTAAAAGAGAGATCATCCAGTCCATTGAGATACATGAAAAGCGGTTCGGGGTGGAGCCGGAACTGGTGGCCAAGGTGGCCCAGATGCGGGTGCGCATCTTTGAGATGGGGGTGTCCTATACCGCCAGGACCTATGAAGAAGGAAAAAAGATCGGGATAAAGGACGGCATCCGGGCCCTGTATTGTATTTTTCATTACAATCTGCCCAAGGCACCGCTGCCTGTTCAATTCTTGATATATATGTTCATCGGCGGATTTTCCGCTGCTTTTAACCTCTGCTTTTTTATACTGCTGATTTACTTCGGTCTGAGCCGGGACATGGCGATCCCGGTCTCGTTTTTTACCGCCGCGGGCATCAATTATCTGCTCTGCGTCTCTTTTCTGTTCAGGCATAAGGCAAGATGGACGACGGCCGGGGAAATTCTGGTGTATTTTGCCGTGGTTTGCCTTGCAGGGCTGATGGATTTCGGCATCACAAAATTTTTTATCAAAGCCGGTTATACGCAGATCTCCGCCAAGGCGTTTGCCTCTGTGGCAGGATTTTTGTTTAACTTTGTCGGAAGACGCTTTTTCGTGTTTTCCGAGCCTTCGGCCGGCCCCTGGCAACCTCAACAGGTAAGGTCAAAGCCGAAGGCTTAAAGTTTAAGCGCCGTTAATGTAGCATCAGAAGTACTTCGTGATCCAGATAAATAAATTGTCAGCCTGTTTGAAATACAAATTTGTAAAGGGAATGGCAATTCCTCCGTATTCCGTTCCCTCTTTTCCGGTGAAGAGGGTGGCGCCGATGGTGATTTGGAGGTTTTCCGCCGCGTCCCATACCGCCCGGGGCATCATGATGCCCGAGGGGTCCCCCAGGTTTTCAATGAGTGTGCAGTACACGTTGAACAGGGGATGAAGTTCGCATTGCACCAGGGCGCTTAAATAGTTTTTACCCAGGGTGAACAGTTCGCCCCGTGATATTCTGTCCATGATGTGTTTGTCAAAAAAGGCGTCGATATATTCTGATCGGCCCAGGCCATTGTGGTAAAATTCCAGGAATCCGTAAAAATTCTTCCCTTTCAGAATCCACGAATAATCGACATTTGCCACGATTGCGAAAAATCCGTCTTTCTCTCCGATGACATCGGGGTCGTTTTTTAAAAACGTCCACGTCCCGTCCATTCGCCACGCCGCATTTCCGACATATCCCGTACTTCCCATTCCGATAACGATATCCTCATAATGCCTTGCCCCCATGATGTCCAGTTCAACGCCATTGGTCCCGATGTGCCATTTCGCCGCAATGGAGGATTCGTCCCACTTGATGTCATGACCGGCATCCCTTCTCGGAACATATAATATCTGGAAATCTCCTGATGCACCGGTTGGAAAAAGGGCTGAGACCATGTCGTCCCCGATTTTGTAATCCCGGTGAATATCCGTGGGTGAAAACGGATTGAACAGGTCCATGGGGTTGAAAATCATACCGTTGCCCCAGGTCTGGGCCTGTCGCCCGATGATGACGGCCCCTCTTTGATGCCGGATGCCCAGGGCCAGCCGGTCAAGCCGGTGATATCCAATGTGCCCTTCTTCATCGGTGATGACATGCGTCAGGTCCATTAACCGCCGGTCATCTTCAACCTGATTGAAAGGCAAAATGCCGCTTGTTCCGGGTATCCCGATCAGATCGAGCAACTCATTTGTTTTTCTCCGGGTGTCCCCCCCGGCCAGGACCGCTTCATAATGGGCCAGGATGTATCCCCATTCCGAGAAATAAAAGGTGTTTTTCAATCGGATGTCCGCCTGTCCGTCAATGTATGTGCCGCCGCCCGCTAGCGAGAAGATCGAGTCTGATTCGTGGTGGGCGGCTTTTCCGCTGAATTTGAACTGGCCGGATATGGGAAGGGAAGCGGCGGATCGTGCCAAAGGAGACATTGTGATAAACAGCAGGAAGATAACGGGTATTAAGTATCGGGTGTGGGGTATTGGTATGGGAGATGAACGATTGGATACGGTTTTCATTTTTTGCGATCATCCTCAACGTTTCCGTCCCGAATGAGAATAATTCTTTCGGCGTAATCCATGACCATCCGGTCGTGTGTGCTGAATATAAATGTAACGTTTTTTTTCTCGTTCATCTGTTTCATGATATCCAGAAGCCCCTGGCCGGTTTTGGAATCCAGGTTCGCGGTGGGTTCGTCCGCCAGGATAATGGCCGGCTCCGAAACAATGGCCCGGGCCACGGCGACCCGTTGCTGCTGTCCGCCGGACAGCTCCGCGGGCCGCCGGTCATACATGCCGTCCAGCCCCACTTCGTTCAGTATGGCCTTTGCTTTTTCACGCCGGTCTTTTGAGTTCACACCCTGGAGCAGCATGACGTATTCCACGTTTTCCAGGGCCGATAAAACCGGGATCAGGTTGAAGGATTGAAAAACGAATCCGATCCGGCGTAAGCGAAGCTCCGCCAGCCGGGAAGAATTCATTTCAGAATAGACATGTCCGTCAACGATGATATCACCCGAATCCGGCAGGTCCAGACCGCCGATGAGGTTCAGCAGCGTGGTTTTACCGGATCCGGAGGGACCTGCAAGGGTGACGAATTCTCCTTTTTCAATGGAAAAGCCGGCACCCCGTAACGCATGAACCGTGACTTTCCCCTGTTGGTATGATTTTTTAACATCCACGCATTCGACAATGGTCATAAGATCGACTCCACAACCGCCTGTTTGCGTTTAATCCTCACGGCGTTCAACCGATTCCCGATCTCCATCTACGTATATGCCAGCGCTTCCACCGGTGTAAAGCGGGCCGCCTTGACGGCCGGGTACAGGCATACGCAAAGACCCAGCACAAATACAATGGCATTGGACAGCAAGACATCTTCCTTAAGCAGGACCGGGATGATGATTCGGGTCATGCCGAAGGTTTCCATACCGGCTGCAAACGCGGTCAGGTCGATGCCGTTGATGGAGAGCGCCCAGACACAGACAAGAGCCAGGACATTTCCCACGGCAGCGCCGATGAGCAGCAGAATAAAAGATTCCATCATGACTTGAGAGACGATATGCCGGGGTTTCATGCCCAGTGATTTGAGGAGTCCGAATTCTCTCATCCGCTCAAAAACAGCCATGAGGGTGGTGTTAACGATGCCGAACCCCATGGCGATGAACACGACCAGGTACCAGATCGCGATAAACTCGTCATACAGCTTCAAATAGGTCTGAAGCAGGGGTTGCAGCTTTGTCCAGGGAAGCACTTCATAGGTGGATGCGGGCAATACGGATTCAAGTTTTTTCAGCGTTTTTATTACCTGGTCGTCACAGGCGAGAAGAATCGCAGCTTCGGATACGGCGTTTTCAAGCTTGAGCATTTTACGGGCCGCCGTAATAGTGACAAAAACATACATTTCTTCTGTTGCTTCCATTTCAGCGTCAAATATGCCCACGATCCGGAATGCACGGGAAGCGATTTCCCTGTTTGTGTCCTGGGACATCAGGATCAGTTTGTGTCCCGGTTTGGTTTCGAAATTTTCGGCAAATGCGCGACCGACGAGGATGCCGTGTTCGTCACCGGGTTCCAGGTACCTGCCGTCGGTAACCGCATTTCCGATAAAAGACACGTCAGCCTCCCGGGGCGGGTCAATGCCCACCAGCGTCACCGCACTGGAGTGCCTGGCATTGCTTGCGATCCCGTTGACCCGGATCCGGAAGACCCATTTTCCATCCGGCGGCAGGCATTGTTCCAGGGCGGTTTTAATTTCCCTGGCATTTTCCATACTGTTTTCCACCATCGGGTCGTTTCGATACCCCACCCGATGTACCTGGATATGGCCGGTGAGCGTTTTGATGCCGTTTTTAATCATCCCGTCTTCAACACCCCGCATCAGTGCTCCCAAAAAGATCATGCTCCATACCCCGATGATGATGGCAACCAGAATCACCAAGGTCCTTCGCGTATTCCGCCAGATATTTCGCCAGGCAATCGTTAAAAACATTTTTACTCCGGATTTCTCATATCTTCCACCAATACCAATACCCGGTTAAACATGCGCCAGCGCCTCCACCGGCTTGAATTGTCTGACCTTCAATGCCGGGTACAGCGCCGAAACAATGGTGATGGTGAATACCATCACCGGTCCCGTTAAAATGGACAACAGGGAAAGCTTGGGGTAAATCCTGCCGGAAATGCCGAATTGTCCAAGCAGTTCTGCGGCCCCCGCAAAATAGATGCCATGGGTTTGAAAATAAAGGGTAACGAGAATACCCAGGATCATGCCGATGAGGATTCCCAGGGCCGTGATGGCGGCGGACTCGATTAAAAGCAGCCGTGTGAGCCGGGCCGGGGTTGTGCCGATGGCCATCAATACGCCGAATTCCCGGGTCCGCTCGAAAATGGCCATTAAAAAGGTGTTTAATATGCTGAAGGCCACCACAATGATTAACAGCAGGTACATAATCAGACCGCTGATCAGGTCCAGTTTTATTCCCTGCCGGAGGCCGGGCATCAGTTGATCCCAATCCAGTACCGCGAGGGGATACTCAAAATGTTCCTGGCGGATACGGTTTTCTATTGTTCGCCTGACACTGTCAACATCACCCAATGACGCACAGACGATCACAACGGAATGGGCGGCGCCGCGCATGGAGAAAACCTCTTGAAAACGGGCCAGGGGAATTTGAATGGAGGACCGGTCGAATTCATCGATCCCGGAGCTGTATATCCCCTTCACCGTTGCAACGGCAGCCGCAATTGAGCCGTCGCGTCCCTGGCCGAGCAGTGTCAGTTCGTCACCGATTTTCACGCGGAGATTTTCCGCCAGCATTTTTCCCACCAGTGCCGGGAATGACTTGTCATCCCCATCGGTCCGGGTGAGATAATGTCCTTGCCGGACCATTTTTTTTAAGGTGGAAACGCGTGCTTCCTTTTCCGGGTCAATACCCATGACCACGATTCCGTAAGTTCTTTTTTCAGAAGAGGCCAACGCAAAACCGGTTGCGCGATATGTATATGCCGCGATACCCGGAATGCCTTCCAGGGATTCGGCAACTGCCGAAGGGTCACTCACCACGAGGTGGATGTCCTTTTTTTTAAGGTATTCCGTTGCCTGGACCTGCAAATGGCCGGTATGTATTTTTACCGATGCATTAATCATGGTTTCGTAGCTGCCGAATTGAAAAGAGAGCATAAACACCAGAAGGGTGCAGGCAAAGGCAATGGCGGAGATGGTCAGGAGGGTTCTCCGGGGATTTCGCCAGATATTTCGCCACCCCATTTTAGTGTCGATGGACATGTCGGCATTACCTCATCGGATTTTTCAAACTCGAAATGGTGAATAAATTGTCTTCAAGAGCGGTGTTGAATTCGATGCTGTTATAAACCAGCCGCGTATATTCGTTTTCAGCATCGGTTTTCTTCATTTCCCAGACTTTTGGGAAAAGTTTGCCGCCCATCTCCTGGATTTGGCTGCCGGTCATGATCTTGACCGATACCAGGTCTTCGTCGAAAAACTCCTCGCTCAGAAAAATGAGGTCTTCACGGATCTTTAACTCCAGCATTCCCCACACCACCGGTGCGTTGGGCTTGGGCATGGCCTTTATCACGTATACTTTTTTGCCGTCATGGGATTCGGTTCTGATAATTTCATGGGTGTAGTCTGTAATCAGGCTGTCGCTTTTGGCCAGATCGTTATTGGAAAAATCGGATCCCATCCAGGACTGGCTCATCATGGACGGCGGCAGTTTAATCACCCGGTTGATTTTCGGATTATATATCCACATCTCCCGGCCTTTTTTCAATGTGCCGTTCCCCTTGTCCTTGGAAGGGGAAATAATCTTGATCAGGCTCTTATCCTGCCCCCTTGTCCAGGCTTTCATGGACATCCGACGCTCCCAGTCCGGTCGATGAATGACCATTTCCACAACCGCGTGGGAGGTCTTTTCTCTCAGATAATTAAATCCCTTGTCCACAATCTCCTGTGCGGTGGAAAACTCCTGGGAACCGGCTGGACAGGACAAAACAATTGCCGTTAGAAAAATGATGGCTGCAGCAGGTTTGATTTTCATTGGTTTAAAATCCGGAACCCGAAGCCCAAAACCGTGAGTCATGAGTCGTTACGAGCAGGCACCAAAGCCACACTTGTCACGAATATCGGGCTATTCGTCTGTTTGAATCATTTCAGCAATGGCTTCCAATGCCATTGCATACCCAAAAGGTCCGAATCCGGCCAGTTGCGCAGTGGCTACATCCGCAATCATGGATTGATGCCGGAAAGGTTCCCGCCTGTAAATGTTGGACAGGTGAATTTCGATGACCGGCACATCCAGGAGTAAAACAGCGTCGCGGATGCCGATACTGGTATGGGTGTATGCTGCCGGATTGATGATCAGGCCGTCATATTTTCCCATGGCATCCTGGATTCGGGTAATGATTTCACCTTCGTGATTGGATTGGAATACATCCACGTCGATGTTCAAAGACGCTCCTTTTTGTCTCAGCATTTCATTAATGCCCGCAATCGTCATGTTGCCGTAAAGCTCGGGGTCGCGTTTTCCCAGCATGTTTAAATTGGGACCGTGAATCACCAGGATTTTTTGATTTTTTTCCATAGTTCCCCTTTCTTACGTCTGACCGTGCTGGAGCGGGTGAACAAACATGAACAATTTGTTGGTTGAGAGCTGTGACGCAATGTCATTAACTTAAGTTTGAAACAATGCGTTTCTCTTGTACGAATCGTCCGTTTTCGATTCGTAAACAATAAGAACACTTTTTATATCATAAAACAATGTGCTTTTTCAAATTGTCGATAGCGTCCCTGTAATCCGGCTTTCCGAATATTGCCGAGCCGGCCACGAAAACATCGGCACCGGCCGATGAAATGTCTTTAATGGTGTTTGCATTAACGCCGCCGTCCACCTGGATGAGGACGTTCAGCCCGCGATCCCGGATCATTTTTTTCAGGGTTTTTATTTTTTCGATGCTGTTCGGAATGAATACCTGTCCCCCGAATCCCGGGTTTACGCTCATGATCAACACGTAATCCACATATTCCAAAACCCACTCCAGTTCACACAGCGGGGTCGAAGGGTTTAACACTGCTCCCGGCCGTACCCCCAAATCCCGTATCATATCCAGGGTCCGGTTCAAATGGACGCATGCCTCGACCTGAACGGAAATCCAGTCAGCCCCGGCCTCGGCAAAATCAGGAATGTATCGATCCGGGTTTTCGATCATCAGGTGAACGTCAACGGGCAGTTTCGTTACTTTTCGTACCGCTTTCACAACGATGGGGCCAAAGGTGATGTTGGGGACGAAGTGGCCGTCCATGATATCGGCATGTATCCAGTCTGCTCCGGCATCTTCAACAGCAGCAATTTCGTCTCCGAGTTTTGAAAAATCAGCAGACAGGATGGAGGGTGCGATCAGTTTCATTCCAGTGTCTCCTTAATATTCGTGACAAGTAAATCGTAAATCGCGGCAAGTGCGGCCTTGGCATCTGTTCGTAACGATTTACGGTGATGGGGCTTGTTTTTTTGTTTCGAGCGTTATTATCAGGTTTTCGGACTTTTTTTCAATCGTAAATTTTCGCCTCAACCAGTTCATCGTTTTCATACAGGAACACACCAGCGCCCTGGTTGCTGGGAATCAAAAACCATACATCCCGGCCCGGTTCAATAAAATCATCAAACAGGTCCAATGAGATGCCCGGCAGGTTCAGGCGAAGACGGATCCGGGTATTGAGAAAACCGTTGTCCGCCCTGTACATAAACAGGTTCGGGCCTTTGAATAACAGCGATGGAGACAATTCCGTCGATTTCCTTGTGCGGTTGACGATCAATTTCACGGGTTCACTTTCCATGACCCGGCAGCCGGCTTTGGGCTGCTGGCCGATGATGGTATTGTTATCGCTGTTTTCAATGTAAACGGTTTTAACGGTACCGATGACAAGACCGTGCTTTTCTATGGCCGGGACGGCCTTGTCCAAAGCCATCCCCTTTAAATCCGGCATTTGATAGGCCGGACGCCGGGTTCCCGAACTTACCAGCAGGTCTGCGCATTTGCCGTGCCGGGTGATGCTTCCCGGTGATGGAACCTGTGAGATGACATTTTCCTTATTCCCCTGCTGTATATCCGTATATGAAATGTTTTTCAGACACAAGTCGTTTTCTTCAAGGATGATTCGTGCCTCGACCAGGGAAAGACCGATGAGGTTGGGCATGACAACGCTTTCCGGGCCCTTTGACAGGATAATTCGGACATCCCGCCCTTTTTTGATTTCCCTTCCGGGCTCAGGATCCTGAAAGATAATATGGTTTTTCGGTATTTCACCGCTGTATTCAGATCCTTTTACTTTGATGTTTAACCCCAGATCCGTCAGCAGTTCCAGGGCGTAAACGATTTCCTTGCCTTCAAGGGGCGGGACTACGATGATGTCCCGGCTTTTCGCCAGCCGGGTCAGCGTAAAATAAGCGCTGCCGGAAACGGCCAGGAGGAAGACGATGAGTAAAACCAAGTATTTAAATATCCGCGTTACCACGATGTTCTTTTAAGCAAAAATTTGTTATGAAAACAACATCAAAAAAGAATCAAACCGAAGTTCGGAAGATGAATCGCATTCAACACAGCCGCCGGAGATAAACCCGGGACGGATCTTTGATGTCAGGACGCCTTACAATTTTTCAACCGCACCGAAAAGAAGCCGTCCATTTGATGAATATGCGGAATCGTTCTGAAAAAGCCGTTGCTGGTTTTAAAACCCCTTGCCCACGAAAGAGATGCATCCCAGGTTGTATCGACTGTAAAATGGGGGTTGGTTTTCAGAAATGTGTCAACCACGTCCACGGTTTCTTCCGGTTCCATGCTGCAAACGGTATAGACGACAACACCGCCGGGCTTGACCCGGTCGGCCAGGTTGTTTAACAGGCGGATTTGGTTGAGTGAAAGTCGGGGCAGGTGGTCGGGATGCATCCGCCATTTGATATCCGGATTCCGCCGTATCACGCCGAGACCTGAACACGGCGCATCGATGAAAATTCCGTCAAAATCAGGAAGGGCCTTTTTATCCGGTTTAACAGAAAGGTCCATCAGTCGTGTCGTGACGATGGAAATGCCCAGCCGTTTCATTTCATGTCCCAGTTTGGAAAGCCTGTGTTCGTCTTTGTCCACGGCAGTCACCGTGCCGGTATTTTTCATCAACTGGGCGATGTGTCCGGTTTTCCCCCCCAGTCCCGCACAGGCGTCCATGATGAAGTGGCCGGGCCGGGGGGACAACAGATGGCTCACTGCCTGGGCTGCCTCATCCTGTACCTGGAACCAGCCGTTTTGAAAAGACGTCATTTTGAAAATGGGGATTTTGGGGCCGGTAAAGGCAATTCCCTCGGGTGCATAAGGGGTGAATTGAGCGGTCTCAACCTCTTCGGACAGGGCTTTTAACAGGGCGCTCCGGGTTGTTTTCAGTGTGTTGGTTCTCACCGTAACCGGGGGGATGGTGTTGAGAAACCCACAAATGGCCCGGGCTTCTGAAAGACCAAAACGCTCAATCCACCGCGATACCAGCCAGTCAGGGAAAGAAGCGGCAACTGCCAGTGCGTTGACCGGGTCCTTGTCCGGATCCGGAAACGGAACAAGGTCATATCCCCTTGAAGCGTTTCGCAGCACTGCATTGACAAAACGGGCCACCCACGGCGAGGCGAGGCGTTTTGTCATTTCCACGGATGTATTGACGGCTGCGGATACCGGGATTCGGTCCAGGCAGGCAATCTGGTATAAGCCGATCCTCAGAATGTTGAGAACTACGGGATCGATCTTCTGCAGTTTGGTTTTTGAAAAATGGTTTATGATCCAGTCCAGGTGCCCCCTGTTTCTCAGGACACCGTAAACCAGGGCCTTGAGAAAGGATTTTTCCCGCCTGTCCCAATGCTCGAACCGATCCCGCACATCATCCATGATGACATCCAGGGTATCGGCATCATGGGTCAACCGGTTTAAAACAGCCAGGGCGATGTTGCGGGCATCGTCGGGATGATGTTTCATGGATGACCTTTACCCGAGCCTTGTTCCAGGGGGTAGGGGATATCCCCTGAGAAAATCCTTGATGTTCAACCGCTTTCCGGAAGCGCCCTGGATTTTCCGGATCAGCAGTGCACCCTTTCCCGTTGCAATGGTCAATTCATCGGGAAAGCCTTTTAAAACAGTCCCCGGCGGTTCGGTTTCAGCCGTATCCAGAGGCGTTACGGCAAAAAGTTTCAACCGCCTGTTCCCATGAAAGGTGAATGCACCGGGCCATGGCGTCATGCCGCGAACAAACGCATCGATTTCCCGGGCGGATTTATGCCAGTCTATACGGCCGTCCGCTTTTCGCAACAGCGGTGCATAAGTTGCCTGGCTGTGATCCTGGGGGCGTCTTTCAATATCTCCCAGTTGAATTTTTGAAAGTGTTTTAATCAACAGCTCCGCACTTTTTCTTGCCAGAAGATCATGCAGGGTGGCTGACGTGTCACAGGGACGGATGATCGTTTTTTCCGTCATGAGAATATCGCCGGTGTCCAGCCCGGCATCCATCAGCATGGCCGTGACCCCGGTTTCTTTTTCTCCGTTGATGATGGCCCACTGGATGGGCGCCGGTCCCCGGTATTTCGGGAGCAGGGATGCATGGATGTTGACGGCCCCGAATGCAGGTATGGCCAGCATCTCCCGGCTGATGATGTGACCATAGGCAATGACGGCGAACACATCAGGGGCAAGCTTTTTTACTTGCCGGTAAAAATCTTTTGTTTTAACTGATTCCGGCTGAACCACGGGATATCCGAGACGAATCGCCGCGCTTTTTACCGGCGGCGGATGTATTTTTTTCCCCCTGCCTTTGGGCCGGTCCGGCTGGGTGACCACCAGGGATACGGCATGCCCGCTTTCATGCAACGCCAGAAGGGAGGGGACGGCAAACTCCGGTGTGCCCATAAAGATGATGTTAAGTGGTTTCTTCACGTCTTCTTAATTGCTTGTTGATCCGCCGGATATAAAGTTCACGCTTCAGCTTGCTGATGCGGTCGATGAACAGGATGCCGTTTAAGTGGTCTATTTCATGTTGCAACATAACGGCCAGCAGTCCTTCAGCTTCAAATCGCAGGGGATTCCCGTTTCTGTCAACACCTTCCACCTGTACTTGGGCATGACGCTTGACATCCGCCCTGAAATCCGGAACGCTCAAACACCCCTCATTTTCAGAAAGGGTGGTTCCTTCGGCGGCAATGATTTTCGGGTTTATCAGTACTTCAAGACGCCGACCTTCTTCCTTCGGCGCAATATCGTATACGATAAGGCTTTTATCAATCCCCACCTGGATGGCGGCCAGACCGATACCCGGTGCCGCATACAAGGTTTGGGCCATGTCTTCAATCAGGTCCTGGAAGGCGCCGTCTATGTTTTCCACCGGTTTTACGGGTTTCTTTAAAAACGTATCCGGATAGGTCAGGATCTCCAATGTCGTCACTTGCGACTCCTTTTAATGAAAATTATTCAAAGTCCTCTCTTTTTTACAATTCGGGTTTTGCTGTTTTTACCAATGAAAACTGTCGGATGTTTACGCTGATCAGCACGGCGGATATCATGCCGGCAATGATGACCGGAAACACCTGAACCGCATGATTGACCAGGGTAAAACCGGCAGCGTCCTTTGCATTGATGCCGAATAATGACAGGGCAAAAACACCGCCCGCCTCCCATAAGCCCCAGAACCCGGGAACAGAGGGGAGGGAGATAAAAAAGCAAATTATAATCATTACGATAAAAATATCAAGAAACGATAAGGGAATGCCGGGGCATCCCTTGGCGACGAGGTAATATGAATAGGCCGAAAGCATCCAGATCATCACGGTCAGGATGATGCAGGACAGGATTTTAACCGGATACGTGACAAGTGAAAATCCCGTGGCGACATTTTCCATCAGATTGATGAGCACCAAACAGATCCTGTCGTGTATAAATTTTTTTCCATTTGATCCCAAAAAGAAGAAACCTGACGGCAGGGCCTTGATTCCCGAACTGATCCGGTTGCGAAAATACGGGATGCTGATCATGATGATGCCGGCAATCAGAACCGCGGTTAACTTTGCGATGCCCCGGGCGATGCTATCCAGTGCGGATTTGTCGAGTATTAATTTGCCGAAATGGGTGCTGGCGGCGGTGTCGAGATTCACGTCGGCCAGCAGCCAGGAAAACAGCCCGAGGAGTATCAGCATGTCGAAGGCCCGTTCAGCGGCAACCGTGGCAATACCGGTTGAGAAGGGAATATGGGATCTTTTTTGTACGATAACGGGGCGTGCAATCTCCCCGACCCGACCCGGCAAAATGCAATTGGTCATAAAACCGATCATGAGAGGATGAAAGGCGTCCATAAAGGAGATGGCATGGGAAGACGTCAATATGATCCGCCATCGAAGCGCCCGAAGGGCAAAACTCAGGATGATCACCATCGTTGCCGGCAGGACCCAGAGGTAATTGATGGATTTGACGTATCGGTATAGTTCGATGAAAGGGGTATTTCGAAATGCAAGATACAGCCCGAAGCCGGAAATCAGTGTGCCGAACAGCAGTGAGATGGTTATTTTTTTGTTCATAGATCCATAAAAAAGTTTTAAGTGTTGATTTGCGGAAAAATTCAAATTTAACACTTAAAACTTATACGCGGTAATGCAATACCGTTAACTTGGCCTTGGCTTTTCCCATCTTTCCCGCCATTCTTACAAATCCTGCTTTGTTTTTATCCGAACCGCCAAGTTCAGGTTTAAGTGAATGATATTGATTTATGGCTGTAAGCAACGGAATTATAGGGACACGATACAGCGGGCTTTTTCCACGTCCCTTTGGATCTGTTTCGACAGTTCCTCGATGCCCGAGAATTTTTTTTCATCCCGTATGCGGTCGATAAAATTGATACGAATCCGGTGCCCGTAGATGTCTGCATTGAAGTCAAGGATGTGGACCTCCACCGTGTAGATGCAATCGTCGAAAGTCGGGCTGTATCCGATATTGGCGACACCCTTATAACGCTTTTCCGACAATTCCACGATCACGGCATAAACACCGGTTTTGGGACACAACTCATCATACAGCCGGACGTTTGCCGTTGGAAAACCAAGGAGTTTGCCACCCCTGTTTCTGCCGGTTTCCACCGTTCCCCGGATCTGGTAATAGCGACCGAGCATGTGTTGAACATCGGAAACATTGCCTGCCGTCACCAGTTCACGGATCCGCGTGCTGCTGATGCGCTCGGGCATACCGTTTGATGTAAAGATCCAGTCTGCCACGATGACATCAAAACCTAATCGTTCACCGAAGGTTTTCAGCATATCGAAATTTCCTTCCCGGTTTTTGCCGAAACTGTAATCTTCACCGATGACAATGGCTTTCATTCCGATTTTTCGCACCAGGATATCTTCGATGAATTCAGCAGCCGGGATGCCTGCGAATTCCCGCGTAAAGGGGATAACGATCAATACATCCAGGCCGGAGCGATGAATCAACTCGACTTTTTGTTCGTAAAGTGTAATCAGGGGGGGATTTCCGTTCCGTTGCAGCACCCGGATGGGATGGGGCTCAAATGTTATGGCAATGGATGTTCCGTTAACAGCGTCTGATTTCTCAATAACCTGGTGAAACAGGGCCTGGTGCCCGATATGTACCCCGTCAAAATTTCCGATGGTCACCACCGCATATTTAAACGGTGTTTGTATTTTATCCAGTCCCTCGATTAATTCCATTTTATCTTTTCCTGAACATAAATATAAGCTTGACAACGATTTTAAAAAAATATAGTTAAAACACCTCCGAGATTAAATCAATCTTTTTTGTGGTTTGTCTTGATTTGCCGAAGTGGCGGAACTGGTAGACGCGCTAGGTTCAGGGTCTAGTCGGAGTACTCCGGTGGGAGTTCGAGTCTCCCCTTCGGC
>CAYLRU010000058.1:0-14901 GCA_964386565.1 uncultured Desulfobacteraceae bacterium
CCTTTCTGCAAACTTCATAGTGGATGAAAATAACGAACCCATATCCATTATGGCGTCATTTGTCGATATCACAATCCAGAAAAAACTTGAAGCGCAATTAAGGCATAACCAGAAAATGGAAGCCATCGGCACGCTGTCCGGTGGAATTGCCCATGATTTTAATAATATTTTGAGTATTATAATCGGGAATGCCGAGCTGGCAATCGAGCAGATCCCCAAGGGAAA
Source organism: uncultured Desulfobacteraceae bacterium (assembly GCA_964386565.1). Taxonomy (GTDB): domain Bacteria; phylum Desulfobacterota; class Desulfobacteria; order Desulfobacterales; family UBA5616; genus CAYLRU01. The sequence continues at coordinate 226 of CAYLRU010000058.1, forward strand.
TCAATCCAGGATAAATTTGTAAAGAATCCTGGATGCCAGTTTCAGGGCAAGAGATGTTGTCACCCAGCTGCTGACTTTCAGCCGCACAAAAGAAAAAGACAGGATCCCCCTAAAAATTAATTATATCGTAAAAGAAAGTCTTGAGCTGTTGAGATCAACCATTCCAGCGGGTATAGAAATACGCCAGAATATTCATTATGACGCATCTCCGATTTTAGCTGATCCAACTCAAATCAACCAGTTAATGATCAACTTGTGTATTAATGCGTATCATGCAATGAAGCAGACAGGCGGGATATTGGAAGTCGACTTGATGGACACCGATATAGATGAACATGAATCGAAAAAGCTTCAAATTGCAAGCCCGGGACGATATCTGAAATTAACGATAAAGGACACCGGCGCAGGCATTGATCCGGAAATTCAAGACCGGATATTCGAACCTTATTTCACGACCAAAGAATTCGGACAGGGTTATGGTTTGGGTTTAGCTGTGGTACATGGGATCGTAAAAAGCCATAATGCTGTAATCAATGTAAACACGGCCCTTGGGAAAGGAACAACAATTGATATATTTTTCCCGGTAATTGAAAAAGAAGAATCCATAGCGCATGAGGTGCCGGCCGGGCTTTCCAAGGGAGTTGAAAGTATTCTTTTTGTTGATGATGAGGAATTAATAGTAGAAATAGCCGACCTGTTGCTTGAAAGTTTGGGGTATCAGGTGAAAAGCTCGGTAAGTTCGGTTAAGGCCTTGGAATTATTTAAATCCGATCCTGATATGTTTGACCTGGTGATTACGGATATGTCAATGCCCCAAATGAACGGTGATAAGTTGGCAAAAAGTATTTTGGAGATTCGTCCTGATATGCCGATAATCCTGTGTACAGGATATAATGAACTTATTTCTGAAGAAAAAGCAAAAGAGATAGGCGTGAAAGCCTTTTTGAAAAAGCCGTTTAAAAGGGAATCAGTGAGTAAAATTATACGAAAAGTCCTGGACGAAAGGTAATTGTTTTTGCCTTTCAGGTTATTGATCAGCAAGAGATCCTTTCATCATAGAATTTCTTCTTGTACTTGCTGTTGTTTGACTTGAATCGAAACCGGAACAGAAAGGAATCAAAAATGAGTGCGAAAAAAGTGTTTCTTTTCGTATTTCTTATTATCCTCGGCATATTGGGCAACTATTTCAGCTTTCCGATGTTTTTCGGTGTTGATTTTCTTTTCGGCAGCATTGCAACGCTGATGATTCTCTATTTCTTCGGAATTGCTTGGGGGCTGCTGTCGGCCGTGATTATCAGCGGATATACATATTACCTTTGGAATCACCCTTACGCAATTATCATATTCACATGCGAGGTATTGATAATCGGGCTGTTGATGAAAGATTCAAAGAGAAACCTTTTGCAGTGCACCGGTATCTATTGGTTATTTATCGGAATCCCCCTGGTTTATTTGTTCTATAGAATGGTCATGCATATGGACGGCACAGCGACGCTCCTTATTATGCTGAAACAAAGCGTAAACGGCATTTTCAACGCCTTGATGGCAAGCCTGATTTTAATGTTGCTGCCCTTATACAACAAAATTTTCAAAAGCTTTATTTACCCCCGCCAGGTCGCTTTTCGCGAGATACTGTTCAATGTGATGGCCGCCCTGATCATTGTACCCGCCCTTTCGTTCATGTTTTTTGAGGGAAGAGCTTACATTCATAACATGCAGAACGACATTGTTTCGGATATCAGATCTTTGTCCACAGACATCAAAAGACATATGTCTGCTTGGATTTATCAGCATTTGGTGGCTGTTAACGAACTTGCGGAAATCGCCGGCCAGACCGAGATGAAATTTTCCGACGAGTTGCAAAAACATACGGAGATCATAAAAAAATCGTTTCCGGATTTTCATAACATGTATGTTGCAGATGCTAATGCCACAACGATTTCATTCCATCCCGAAAAAAATGAAAGGGGTGAACCCACCATCGGCCTGAACTTCGCGGACAGGGACTACTTTAAAAAGCTTCGATCGACTCACCAGCCTGTAATATCCGAAGTACTTATGGGCCGTGGGGGGGTTTTTTCTCCCATTATCACGATTTCTGCGCCCATCATAAAGGAAGGTCGGTTTTCGGGGTATTCATTAGGCGCCCTGGATTTGAAAAAAGTTTATAAAATCATCCAATTATATGAAAAAGAGGGAAAATTTAATATCACCATTATCGATGCCAAAGGACAGGTTATCGCCAGCACATTGGAACCTGAAGAAACATCACAAATCAATGGTAAAAGATCGGCAGGCAATATCATATACCTGGACGAGGGCATATATCACTGGATTCCATACGGCAAAAATATTCCTAAAATGATCCGCTTCAAAAATTCTTTTTACGTTAAAGAATCAGACTTTTCGGAAATCACGCAATGGAAACTTGTTGTGGAGTATCCGGTCGCACTTCAACAAAAAAATTTGTATGATTACTATATCCGGTATCTTTTCATGGTACTGATTCTTTGCGTATTATCGTTTATCGTTGCATTATTTATCAGCAGTAAATTAACGATGCCCCTGTCCAGCCTGGCAGATATAACAACGCGTTTGGCGGTTCCAAAACGACGGATAGAAAGCGATTTGAGATTTCCTGAAAGCACTATTAATGAAATTCAATCACTTGTCGTAAATTTCAAAATCATGACCCGGGAGTTGGATAAAAATTTTCTGATGTTGCAGGAAAGAAGTGCGGAGCTGGAAAACATCAATAAAGAATTGACTCAAAAGCTCGATGAACTCAAATCAGCACAGAAAGCACTGCGGGAAAGTGAACTTAAGGCATCCACGATTCTAAATGTCATCCCCGACCTTGTCGTTCTGTTGGATAAAAACGGTATAATTCTTTCTGCCAACGATACGGCTTCCAAGATCGGCAATAAGCCCGTCGAAGAATTGATGGGTTTGTGCTATTATAACTTTTTTGCCATCCATCATGCAAGAGATGCCGCTGAGATCGTCGATAAGATTTTTAAGACAGGAAAGGTCATACGCGGTGAATACAAGTTCAGAGACAGAGACTATGACATGTGCTGGTATCCGGTTTTTGGCGATGACGGCGTCGTCAGTCAAGTTGTTACCTTCGGCCGGGATGTAACAGAAAAAAAGAAAATGGAAAGTCAGATTATGCATATTCAAAGGATGGAAGCCATCGGCACCCTTGCCGGCGGGATCGCACATGACTTCAATAATATCCTTTCATCAGTAATTGGATATGCAGAACTCTCATTCGATTATGCCGATAAAGATTCGAAGCTGCGTGAGTATTTAAATGAAATCCTTTCAGCCGGCAACAGGGCCAAGGGTCTTATCACCCAAATCCTGACCTTCAGTCGACAAACTGAAGAAGAGGCACAACTGATAAGCATAAACCCCCTTGTCAAAGAAATTGTTAAATTTCTCAGGCCCACGATACCTTCGACTATCAATATCCGTTCGATTATTAAGGATACGGATTGTACCATTATGGGTGATTCCACAAAAATTCATCAGGTCATCATGAACTTATGCACCAATGCCGCTCATGCAATGGAAGAAAGAGGCGGAGAATTAACCATTGAATTAAAAATTGTAAAAAGTAAAGAAATCCCGCTTATTCCCCAATCAAGTCTTCCGGCGAAGAAATATGTAAATGTATCCATAAGTGACACCGGTGTTGGAATTCCTGAAAATATAAGGAAATTCATTTTTGATCCTTTTTTTTCAACCAAAGAAAAAAGGGGAACGGGCCTGGGGCTTTCGGTCGTACATGGAATTGTCAAAGCACATAATGGACAGATCACGTTTAACAGCCAAATCGGTATCGGGACAACCTTCAATGTTTACCTGCCACTGGTCGAAAAAACCGCGGCGCCCATGTATGAAAAACCGGCAGAGGAATTTTTGTTTGGCAAGGAACATGTTCTCTGTGTTGACGATGAATTATCCATTGTCAATATTCAAAAACAAATGCTCGAAAATTTAGGGTATACGGTGACCACTCGTATCAGCAGCTTGGATGCCCTGGAAGCCTTCCGCCATGATCCGGATAAGTTCCATGCGGTGATTACCGATTTAACAATGCCCAACCTGACCGGAGATCTCCTGGCAATGGAGATTAAAAAAATCAGGCCTGATATTCCTGTTATTATCTGTACGGGTTTTGCTGAAAAGGAGGCACCTTTAAATAAATGGGTTTAAAGATAGACAAATTTTTGTTAAAGCCGGTCGGAAAATGGGATCTTGCCAAAGCTTTAAAGCAGGTTATAGAAAAATCAAAGAACAACTAATGTGTGTCCGCAGCCGTCCGTATGGGTCTGTGACGGATTTATGCTTCGTTTTTCAGGTAGCCCTGTCCGGTGGCCTCGAGCACGCTTCGCCACAGGGTGCCGTGGGGATCCACCTGTTTTCGTTTTCCGGCCGTGGCATCAAATGGGATGTGGACAAAATGATCATTCCAGTGGCCGATGAGCATTTTGGTTTTTCCGGCAATGCCGGCGTGAACGGCGTTTCTGCCCAGAAAACTGCAGAAAACGCTGTCGTTGGCGTTGGCCGGCAGGCTTCTGATCATATAGCTGGGGTCGATATATTTTAAGGAGACCTCAATATTTTTCCGGTTAAAATAGGCGGTGATTTCATTCTTTAGAAACGTGCCGATGTCGTGCGGACGGATATTTCCGGATTCATCATGTTCCATTTTCGTGGTTTCGAAAAATTTCTGCCCCGCACCTTCCGCCACCACGATCACGGCATGCCCCCTGTCTTTAAGCCGCTTTTCCAGGCTGCTCAGCAGTCCGGCAGGGCCGTTTAAATCAAAATCGATTTCCGGGATCAATACGAAATTCACATCCTGCTGGGCCAGTGCAGCAGTGGCGGCGATGAAGCCGGAATGTCTTCCCATGAGCTTGATCATGCCGATACCGTTAGGATAACTTTCCGCTTCATTATGGGCCCCCATGATGGCCCGGGTTGCGACATCCACCGCAGTGTCGAAACCGAAGGACTTGGAGACCATGAAGATATCGTTGTCAATGGTTTTCGGGATGGCGATTACACTGATGTTCAGATTGTTCTCGGAGATATGGCCGGCTATTTTGGAAGCCGCCATAATGGTGCCGTCGCCGCCGATCATAAACAGGATGTTGATGTTCATCCGTTCCAGGCAGTCCACGATTTCATCAATGGGCTGTGGGCCCCGGGACGATCCCAGAATCGATCCCCCCATTTCCATGATATTGGTAACCTGGTTGGGATTCAGTTCGTATATATCGTGGCCGAATTTCGGGATGAATCCCTGAAGGCCGTACCGGATTCCGAAAATATGGCGGACGCCGTAGCCGTAATAGAGTTCCAGGACAATGGCGCGGATGATATCGTTTAATCCCGGGCACAGTCCTCCGCAGGTCACCAGGGCGCATTTCAGCTTGCTGGGGTCGAAATATATTTTGTTTCTCGGTCCGGCCATTTCAAAGGAGGGGACTTCCTCGTTGTTTCGAACCCGCTGGATGATATCTGCGGCATTCACGTCAAGCAGGATCCTGTCGTCATCCGATACCAGGTTACTGATGTGAGTATTTTTTTCCCTGAGAATTGCCGGGGAAGTAATTTTGGCTTCTCCCAGACTGGCAATTCGTGTGGGGATGGATTGATAACTCATCTTTTCCTCGCAATAAAACCTGTTGTGTTAATATTAATTTCCATTGAACTTAAATTCACCTTTTCCCAGAATATCATGCAAATGCAATATGCCGTGGACCTTTCCGTTTGCGGCTGTGACGGGCAATACGGTAATCTGGTAATACTCCATCATGTTCAGGGCATCATAAGCAGGGGTATCCGGACTCACTGATTTTGCGGATGCGGTCATGACACTCGTTATGTTGAGCTTATACAGGTTCTTTTTCCTGGCGACAAGGCGCCGGATATCGCCGTCCGTGATAATTCCCAGGAAGATGGATTCCTTGGAAAGAATAAAGGCCGCTCCCAGTCCCACGCGATCAATTTCCGCTATCACGTCTTCCATGGTCTGATTTTCGAAAACAGATGGTATGGAATCCCCGGTCAGCATCAGGTCGCTGACTTTGTTGGCCAGTCGCTGTCCCAGATTGCCGCCGGGATGGACTCTTTTAAAATCACTGGACTGAAACCGGTTCTTGTTTGTCAGCACCACGGCCATGGCATCTCCCATGGCCAGCATGGCGGTGGTGCTGGCTGTGGGGGCCAGGCCCAATGGACAGGCTTCCCTGGGTACTTCCACATCAATGACAATATCACTGTGCTTGGCCAGTGTGGAGCTTGAATTTCCGGTGAAACTGATAATTTTGCAGCCGATGCTGCGAATGCTCGGGATCAGTATGTTCAGCTCGTCGGTTTCCCCGCTGTAAGAGAGTGCCAGTAACACATCTTCTCCTGAAACCATACCCAGGTCTCCGTGCATTGCCTCAACAGGGTGCAGAAAGACGGACCGTGTTCCCGTGCTGTTCAGCGTGGCGACGATTTTCCGTCCGACAATACCGGATTTGCCGATACCGGTGACGATCAGCCGGCCTTTTGAATGATATATGGTTTTAATCATGTCGGAAAAATTTGTTCCGACTTTCTGAACCAGATTTAAAATGCCCTCGGCTTCGATACGAAGAACCTCTTTGGCTTGGTCAATGGTCATGGGGTAAAATCTCGGTCTTAAACAGGCGAATTTATAATTGACGCCGTGGATTTAATAAAAATATGATCACGACTGTTTTGTTTGAACCAAAACCGCATATTGAAATATTATGATAAAAAAAACAAGCATTGATCTGCTTTTTCCCGTTTTTTTATTGACAAGAAAAATTTCAATGATTATATACGCGCAGCAAAAAAAGAACGACCGCATCGTGTTGAAAAACGTTGACCTGTACCGGTTAAAAATTAAAGTGCCGGGTTACCGGTGTGACCCGTTATGCAACCTTTGAAATGCCTCTTTCAAGGGTTGCATTTGTTTGAGGCTTTGGAGGCGATGTTTCCGGTTTAACCCGGGAAAAATTCCGGTTCATAAAAATGTGAAAGGGGGGTGGTTACAATGCTTTGTACGACGGTAAGAAAAGGGATGGAATGCCCTTTTATGAAGGCTGACGGGTGTTCCTACAACGGCGGGATTTGCCATGAGATCGTGGAACAGTGCAATGGATGCAATCGGGCTATGGAATATTCAACCGGCTGGTATTGCACGGCGTGTCCGGAACCGTCCATCAAATGGAAAAACGGCAATTGCAATCTGGCATCTCATGTGGTTACGGCCGTAATGGAAACAACCAAGCTTAATCCGTTGAAAGCGTCAAAGCGGGGCCGATGACAATGCGTTGCTTCGATCAAACGGCAAACCCCGTCCGATATCGGACGGGGTTTTTTTTGGCCATCGTTGTCCTGTCGGCCATTATCCTTTCCAATGATTTCCTCTTGACTTTCATCGTTTTGTAACAGTATTAAGACAGGTTATTGTTTTTTAAGATCCCGATGTTTCGACCAGGTTAAATTAAGGGGGGGGTATGAATCCGATTGCCGTTGAATTAAATGCTGTAATCAAGAAGGAAAATCCGTATCTTTATGACATGCTGTCCGATGTCGGGAAGAAACTGTTCTTTCCCAAGGGGATTTTGACCCAGAGTGCGGAGGCAAAGGAAAAAGCCCACAGGCTGAACGCGACCATCGGTATTGCTTTGGAAGACGGCAGGATCATGCGGTTTAATTCCGTTGCGGGCCTTGTTCATGAGATCAGGCCCAGGGAATATCTTACATATGCGCCTTCTTTCGGGATACAGGGATTAAGGGAACGGTGGAAGGCGGATTTATATGAAAAAAATCCGTCTCTTTCCGGAAAAGAGATAAGCCTGCCCGTGGTAACCTCCGGCATTACCCATGCGATCAGTATATTTGCCGATGTGTGGGTCGACCCGGACGATGTGATTGTGTTGCCCGACATGATGTGGGGAAATTACAACATGATTTTTAATGTCATCCACAACGCCCGCATTTCTCAATACAGTTTATTTTCGGAAAGCGGCGGATTCAATCTTGCAGCTTTTGAAAACAAACTTCGGGAGGAGACCCAGATACGCAAAAAAATTATCGTTCTGTTGAATTTTCCGCAAAATCCCACCGGATATTCCGTCAACCAGGAGGAAGGTGATCAGATCGTCCGTATTTTAACCCGGCTGGCCGAAGACGGGACCAACGTTATCGTGGCGACGGACGACGCATATTTCGGCCTGTTTTACGAGGGTGATACATTAAAAGAATCGCTTTTTGCCAAACTGTGCAACAGCCATCCCAGGCTTCTGGCGGTAAAGCTGGACGGCGCTACCAAGGAAAGTTACGTCTGGGGATTAAGGATCGGGTTTATTACATACGGGTGCAGTGTCAACAATAACACTGATGCCGTTTTTGACGCACTGGTCCGTAAGACCGCCGGCTGTGTCCGGGGGACCATATCCAATGCATCTCATTTGGGCCAATCAATCATCCTGAGATCCATGCAGGACAGCAATTTCCCAATGGAAAAAGAGGAGAAATTCAATATCCTGAAGGCCCGTGCCATGCGCGTCAAATCCATTCTGGCCGATGAAAAATACAGCAGGGCTTTTGACGTGTATCCCTTTAACTCGGGATATTTCATGTGCATTCGGTTAAAGACCGTCGATGCGGAAACCCTTCGCGTTCATTTGCTGAATCAATACGGCGTGGGGCTGATCGCCATCGGTGAGAAGAATTTAAGAATCGCTTTTTCCTGCATTGAAGAAAAAGACATTCAGGAGCTTTTTGACATCATACTGCAAGGTGTGAAGGATCTGACGGGATAATACGAATGAAGCCTGGCGCGGGAAGGATAAAAGACAGGATCAAACGGGTGACCGCCGTTTACAAGTCATCGGAGATCGTTCATGCCGGCAAATGGGCGATCAACTTCGTATTGATCGGCATTATCGCCGGTCTGGGCTCCATCGTATTTCACTACCTTTGCCAGCTCGGCATGCACTATTTTTTGGACAACATGGCCGGGTACAGGCCCCCGCCGCCTGCTGGAGAACATCACCTGATGCCTTCCGGTGACACGCCGTTCAATCGATGGGTCATGCTTTTTCTGCCGGCGTTGGGGGGGATTTTCAGCGGGTGGATAGTGTACACGTTTGCACCAGAAGCCGAGGGCCATGGTACAGATGCCGCCATTGATGCGTTTCATAACAAGGGGGGCTTTATTCGGAACAGAGTGCCCTTGATCAAGACCATTGCATCCGCCTTAACCATAACAACGGGCGGATCAGGGGGAAGGGAAGGCCCCATCGCCCAGATCGGTGCCGGATTCGGTTCATTCCTGGCCACAAAGCTCAACCTTTCCGAAAGGGAACGGCGCATCATGATGGCCGCCGGTATCGGTGCAGGAGTGGGAAGTATTTTCAGGGCCCCGCTGGCCGGGGCCCTTTTTGCAGCTGAAGTACTGTATCGCGACCCGGAGTTTGAGTCGGACGTCATTATCCCTGCGGGAATTTCCTCGGTTGTGGCATACTGCCTGTTTTGCCTGGTGTTCGGCTGGGGATCGTTATTCAGCTCCCCTGATTTTCACTTCAACAATCCCATGGAACTGGGACCTTACGTGGTCCTGGCTTTTGTGCTGGTGGCCACGGGAGTATTTTACATCAAGTCATTTTACGGCGTGATTCATTTATTTAAAAAGATAAAAATCCCCAATCACCTCAAGCCGGCTCTCGGCGGCATGATAACCGGCCTGATCGGTTTTTTTCTTCCATGGACCCTGGCGTTTGGTTACGGTTTTGCCCAGAAGGCCATTTTTAATGAATTGACCATTCCGTTTTTACTGAGCCTGGCCATCGGAAAAGTGCTGACCACTTCCTTTTCCATCGGGTCAGGAGGCAGCGGCGGCGTGTTCGGGCCTTCCGTGGTCATCGGCGGGGCTATGGGAGGGGCTGTGGGCAATTTTTTTCATATGATCATGCCGGACGTCATAACGGAACCCGGTGCCTTTGTGGTGGTGGGAATGGCCGGTTTTTTCACTGTCGTTTCCAATGCCCCCATTTCCACCATTATTTTTGTCAGTGAAATGACCAATTCATACCACCTGCTGCTGCCCAGCCTGCTGGTTTGTTCCGTGGGACATCTGGCGTCACAGCGATGGACCATATTTGAAAAACAGGTGCGAAACAAAATCGAATCCCCGGCCCATGCCGGTGATTTTTTTATGGATATCCTGGAAACCATTCGGGTGAAGGACCTGATGCACTTGGTGAAAAAGGTCGATATCGTTCCCCAGGACATGACGTTTTTACAGTTTAAACGTTATTTTCCGGAAACCAAGCAGCGTTATTTCCCCGTTGTTGATGAAAACAAGCGCATGGTGGGTATCTTTTCAAGTACCGATATTCGAAGCGTGATATTCTCCAGTGGTATTGAAAACCTCGTGGTGATGAAAGACATTGGAACGTCGAACATCATTTCCACGACCCCGTCGGAAGATTTAAACGAGGTTTTGAAAAAATTCACCCTGAAAAATATCGACGGACTTCCCGTGGTGGAGGAAGACGACCGCCAGATTCTTGTGGGCATGTTGTACAGGCGGGAAGTGATCAGTTTTTACAACCAGCGCATAGATGAGATGAAGCGGCAGAAAAACAGGGTTCAGGGATGAGGACTCGATGCCGGTTCTAATAGTTTACTTTGACGAGAAATAACCCATGGGGCGGGGCGGTGGCGCTCGCCAGGGTACGATCCTTTGACTTTAAAATTTTTTCCACATCTTCCGGTAAGATTTTGCCGAGACCGACATCCACCAATGTTCCCACAATGTTTCGAACCATAAACCGCAGGAATCCGTTTGCCTGAATTTCAGTTACGACGATATCGTTTTCCCGGCAGACGGTAAGATCCATAATGTGCCGAACGGTATTGTCAACACCGCTTCCCCGGCCCTGGAAAGATCTGAAATCATGGATGCCGACAAGGTGTCGTCCCGCCGCCTGCATGGTGTCGATATCGAGTAATTTTCGAATGTGCCATGCATATCGGCGGCCAATGGCTGCGGGAATAGGCCGGTTCAGAATATGATACCGGTATACTTTGCTTGTTATGTCGAAACGGGCGTGGAAATCATCATCCGCGTAAGTACAAGACGTAATAACGATATCTTCCGGCAAGAGACTGTTCAAGCCTTTTTGAAAGGTTTCCGGTGTCAGCGCGGTATCGCAGCGGAAGTTGGCGGTCTGACCCAGTGCGTGAACCCCGGCATCCGTTCTTCCCGAACCGGTCAGGACGATTTTCCGGCCTGTCATTGTGGAAAGTGCTTTTTCAATTTCATATTGAATGGAAACATCGCTGCTTTGCCGCTGCCATCCGTGATAGGCGCTTCCGTCGTATTCAATGATTAATTTGAAATTGCGGGGCATCGGCTTAAAAACCTGAAACCATGTTGCAGGTTTAGAAAATGGCTTCAATGATTTTTTTGTTAAATAGTGTAATCTTTTTCATCGGTAACGGGAGTAATACCGAATTGAATTTATCCCGTCAATACGAATCTGATGGGATGCCGACCCAATACCCCCCATTGGTTTTCCACAGCAGAGGGGAATGCGGTTTCTTTTTTCATAATTACCGGTGAACAGGGAATTAATGGCGGTCCATGAGCGATGCTTTGATCTGCTTTTAGAATTGTCTGTTAAATCAATGTGAACTATGATAAAAATATTCCGTCTTATGTCTTACGCCTTTCATTACAATAACACGTAAATCTTCATGGATTCGATTTTTTGCGAATTCATCAACGGAAATGGATAAAAAAATGGATACATTTGTCTGTAAAGGATTCAGGGCGTCCGGAATTTCAGCCGGTCTCAAAAAGAAAACAACCCCGGACCTGGGCCTCATTGTTTCGGATTATGCGGCAACCGTGGCCGGGGTATTTACGAAAAACCGGGTGAAAGCGGCGCCGGTTATGCTGGACCGGCAGCGGGTGAAGTCCGGCATATGCAGGGCCGTTATCGTTAACAGCGGAAATGCGAATTGCTGTACCGGAAACGAGGGGATGGTCCGGGCAAGACAAATGGCACGATCAGCAGCAGATGAACTCAAGGTATCCGAAGACCATGTCCTGGTTGCATCGACCGGTGTGATCGGAGAACCCCTGCCCATAGAAAAGATTCAGGCGGCCGTTCCCCGGCTGGCAGCGTCTCTGAGACCGGACGGCTGGCATAATTTTGCCGGCGCCATTATGACAACGGATACCTTTCACAAGCTGTTGGAGATAAAAGGCGAGTTGAACGGCAAATCATTTTCCATCATCGGCACGGCCAAGGGGGCCGGCATGATTCATCCCGACATGGCCACCATGCTCGCCTTCATATGCACGGATGCCCGAATCGAGGCCCCTGCTCTGCAGAAAGCACTGGCAGCGGCCGTAGCCTTCTCCTTTAACCGGATTACCGTGGACGGCGACACCAGCACCAATGACACGGCCCTGATCATGGCAAACGGTGCATCAGGGGTTGCCCTTGAGGATGCGGAAGCATTGGATTATTTTCAGGATCTTTTAAACCGAATGTGCAATCGGCTTGCCAGGATGCTGGTAAAAGACGGGGAGGGGGCCGGCAAACTGGTGGATATTGTGGTGCGGGGCGCCCTGTCTGATGAAGATGCGTTGACCGTTGCCAAAACCGTGGCCGGCTCCAACTTGGTGAAAACCGCGTTTTTTGGCGAGGACGCCAACTGGGGCAGAATCATCGGCGCCGTGGGAAGGGCGGGGGTAGAGGTGGCTCCGGATAAAATCGATATCCTGTTTGACGATGTCATAATGGTGAAAAACGGCGTGGGATGCGGCAAGGCGATTGAAGAAAAAGCCGCCGAGGTGCTTAAAAAACCTGAATTCACGGTGACCGTCGATTTGAATATGGGCCGGGGCAGGGACTGCATGACCACCTGTGACTTTTCGATTGACTATGTGAAAATCAACGCGGACTACAGGTCATAAGCAGCAGGTGCGTCAGGATTACGGATTATCGCTGAAAAGGTATCAAAAGGAAATGGATGATGGCCCTCATGCGGCTTCAAAAATTTCTTTCCGCTGCGGGATACTGTTCACGGCGGCGGGGAGAGGAACTGATCGTTGCGGGTCTGGTTACCGTAAACGGAAAAACACAAACACAGTTGGGATCAAAGGTGGACCCTGAAAAGGACTGTGTGGAAGTTGAGGGAAAGCGTGTTTTTTTAGATCAGCCACTGATTTATATTGCGTTAAACAAACCCAGAGGCTTTGTGACCAGTTGTCGCCAACCCACTGACAAAACCGTTCTGGATCTCATCGACGTGCCGGAGCGGGTATATCCCGTGGGCAGACTGGACAAGGAATCCACCGGGCTTCTTCTTCTGACCAACGACGGCCGGCTGCACCATCGTCTTTCACACCCTTCCTTTGACCATGAAAAAGAATACGAGGTCACGGTTGAGCGGCCCATATCGGATAAAGCCTTAATAACAATGGGAAAAGGCATTCCCCTGATGGGGAGCAAAACCCGTCCGGCCCGGATCAGCCGGATATCTTCTACAAAATTTCGAATCATCCTTAAAGAGGGTAAAAATCGGCAGATCCGGAGAATGGTGAAAAAAGTGGGGAATCGCGTTGTTTCCCTGAACCGAATCCGCATATCCGGATTAAAACTGGGCAAACTCAAGCAAGGGGCATGGCGGTTTTTAAATGAAAAAGAGAAGCAGATGCTGTTAAAAAACATTGAACCGGAAAATCGCGCTGATTCCCGGCAGGATCAGAACGCAAACCGGGATGTCCGCCCCTCGGAACCCGCTTCCGCCTCATCCTAGCTTTCACCCTCCCCAACCGATTTTCTTTGACATATTCGTTGTTAAAAAAAATCCAATAAGTGGAAAACGGTTATGTTTTACCATAAATACGGTCAAAAAAATTAATTTGATAAAATTATCAAAAAGTAATATTATGTTAACGTATTTTAAATCTAAATCGTTATTAAGAAAAAGGTGGGTTCGAGCAAAACCGTTTTTGACATGACCAGGGAGGCCCTTGATGAAAGAAAAACAGTCGAAAAAAGGCGTTAAACGGAAAAAAGTCGGTTTTTGTGCATTTTTTCCTGATGCGCAGGCGGTTTACTTGGTGGGAGATTTCAATGAATGGGACACCCGGAAACATCCCATGAAAAAAAATAAAGACGGTAATTGGAAAAAATACCTCATGCTGTATCCAGGCACCTATGAATATAAATTCAGGGTTGATGACAGATGGGAAAATGATGCCGGGAATCCATTGGTCTGCCCCAACTCTTTTGGAACGAAAAATAATTTTGTCGTGGTATGATGAACAGCATCATGTCCCGGAAAAGACGCAACACCGTCTTTCCGGCTGTTTCTTCTTCCGAACCCCGGTAACGACTGCGCAGGGAACTGAACCCTTTTACTTCTGACAAACATCCGGAAAATCCCATCGGAATATGAATAAGTCAAAACAATTGAAGGGAAATCTGGGAACGTTTGGTGGTGTATTCACGCCCAGTATCCTGACAATTCTCGGTCTGATCCTGTTTCTTCGCCTGGGTTATGTGGTGGGCAGCGGGGGTATTTATCAGGCCCTTCTCATTCTGGCCCTGG
>CAYLRU010000059.1:0-14602 GCA_964386565.1 uncultured Desulfobacteraceae bacterium
AAATGATAAATATCCGTGTTTTTGAAAAAGTGGAAACAGAACACGAAAAAATATTTTTGGGAAATCTTGCCGATATCAAAGGCGGGGACTTGATGTTGGTACAACAATTAAAAAATATATATATCGGGCAATCCCCTTTGCCCGGACAATCAAGACGAATTGACGCCAATTATATCAAGGTGCGGTTAAAGCAACACAAAATCGATTTCTCTCTCATTGCACTACATATTCCCAAGGAAACAGTCGTTTTCAGAAAGTATATCCGGGTTACACAAAAGCAAATCGAAAAAATGGTAATGGACAATAAAAATAATCTGCTTCCCTTTGATGCGGATCAGGTTACGATAAAAAAGATCAGCGTGAGCGGTGATGCAGTCCTGCCGGTGGGGGAGATGACCTATTCAATCGTGCCGCCAAAAAATACAGACTTTCTGGGAAAAATCCTTTTGTCCGTTTATTTTTATGTGAATGGCAAACTGGAGGATCGCGTTTATGCAACCCTGGAAACGGAATTGATGGCGAACATCGTTGTTGCACGACGCCCTTTGAAAAGAAACCATACCATTACGGACATCGATATAAAGCTTGTTCGGATGAACATGGCAAATGTACCGTCAAACAGCATGGTAAATCCCGATGATGTTCTGGGGAAAAAAACGAGCAGGGCAGTTGATGCGGGAACGGTATTAAGTTCGGATCTTCTTTTTATGCCGGCTATCGTCGATCGAAACGACATCGTAATGATGATCGCGGAATCGGATAATTTTAAAATAACCGCCATGGGAGTATGCAAGGGAAAAGGGCGAAAAGGGGATCGGGTTAAAGTGATTAACCTTGACTCTGACAAGGCTGTTTATGCCCGTATCCTTGACGCAAGGACGGTTGTCGTCGATTTTTAACCGGAGAGATATTCAAGATGAAAATAAAAAGATCCAAAAAGTCTTGTACCGCTGGCCACCGAGTATTATCCGTTTTTGCCATAATCCTGCTATTTTCCGGATGCACTGCCACAGGCCCAAAAAAAATTGTGCCTGAACCGTATCCGGCCCAAGATAAAATAGATATCCCGGATCAAGGTGAGCCGACTTCCGAAGGATCGGTATGGCATGAAAAAAGTGAATTTGCAGATTTGTTTATTAACCCGAAGGCCAGGCATGTCGGTGATATTGTAACGATTAAAATCATGGAGACATCCAGCGCCAAGAACTCGGCCAGCACCGGAACCCAGCGTTCATCCACTCTCAGCGGTCAGGTGAAGGCATTTTTTAACCTGGAAAAAAAATACTTAAATCCCGGAAACAATTTCAGTCCGTTCGGAAGTGTGACCGGCGGTCTTGACAGCGATTTTGAGGGAAGCGGAAGTACCAGCAGAAGCGGTGATCTTTCGGCATATATCACCGCACGCATCGTTGAGATATTGCCAAACGGCAATATGAAAGTCGTTGGAACCCGGGAAGTACAGATCAACAATGAAAATCAATTTATAACACTTTCAGGAATTGTAAGGCCCCGGGATATATCTTCGAACAATGTCGTTTTATCGACATATATTTCAGACGCCCGGATTACCTATAGCGGAACAGGTATTGTCAACGACCGCCAGCGTCCGGGATGGATGACCAGAATTCTGGATAAAACCTGGCCGTTTTAACGATTTTCATTTTATAACAGATAGTGAAAGCAAAACAAATGATGAGATTAAAAATGATCACCAAAATAAAATCAATTTTCTGTATACTTCTCATCTGCATTATCATGCCGGTAATATGGACGGGTACAGCCGGTGCCGTTCGCATAAAGGATATTGCGGACTTAAAAGGAATTCGTGACAATCAGCTTGTCGGCTATGGGTTGGTGGTGGGACTGGATGGAACGGGAGATGGGAAAAAATCGAGCTTTACCGTTCAATCCGTGGTCAGCCTGATGGACAAGATGGGCATCACACTGGATGAAAAGGATGTTGCAGTAAAAAATGTCGCAGCGGTTATGGTCACGGCAAACCTGACACCTTTTGCAAAAATCGGAAGCAGAATGGATGTACTGGTCAGTTCCATCGGAGATGCAACCAATCTCCAGGGCGGCACATTGCTTTTTACGCCGTTAAGAGCCGCGGACGGCAACATTTATGCCGTCGCCCAGGGGCCCGTCAGCACAGGAGGATTTTCCGCAACAGGTGCCGGCGGATCGGTAAAAAAGAACTTTCCAACGGTTGGGCGTGTTGTAAACGGCGCGACCGTGGAAAAAGAAATTCTCATTAATTTTAACCAGAAAAAAGAATTAACCCTGTTGCTTCACACACCTGATTTTACGACCGCTGCACGAATGACACAGGCGATTAATGAGGCTTTAGGAGAAAATTCGGCTGTTACGTCGGATGCCGGTTCTATACACATTACAGTGCCGGACCGGTATCTGGGCAGAAATGTAGAATTTCTCACCCATATTGAAGCTATTAATATCACACCGGACTCCACTTCTAAAGTCATTATAAACGAAAGGACCGGAACGGTTGTTATGGGTGAAAACGTCAGAATTTCAACCGTTGCCATTGCACATGGAAACCTGAGTATTCAGATTAAGGAAAGCGCTGACGTTTCCCAGCCGATGCCGTTTTCAAAAAGAGGAGAAA
Source organism: uncultured Desulfobacteraceae bacterium (assembly GCA_964386565.1). GTDB lineage: Bacteria > Desulfobacterota > Desulfobacteria > Desulfobacterales > UBA5616 > CAYLRU01. The sequence continues at coordinate 2,630 of CAYLRU010000059.1, forward strand.
CCGTTGTCGTGCCGGATACGGATATCAAGGTGAAAGAAGAGAAAAACCCCATCGTTCTTCTTGATTCAGGGGTAAGTATCGGCGAAGTCGTCAGAGCATTAAACGCATTGGGGGTTTCTCCCAGGGATCTTATTGCCATCATGCAGGCGTTAAAAGCGTCCGGGGCACTTCAGGCAAGACTGGAGATATTATAAATGTCTGGAATTACGATAAACAATCTGTTGAACAGCTATATCAAAAATCGTTTTTCCGAAACGGATTTGTATGGACGACATTTTCGGATCAAATCGAAAGAAAACAGGTCTGAAACGCTCAAAAAAGCGTGTGAGGATTTTGAGGCCTTGTTTGTCGCCCAACTCATGAAAGAAATGAGGGAAACCGTTCCTGAATCCGGACTAATGGACGGCGGGCAGGCTGAAGAAATTTATATGTCTTTACTGGATACCCATCTTTCACACGAAATCGCGTCAAGTGGAAGCCTGGGCCTGGCAAAACAATTATATGAACAACTGTCAAAAATTGGCGGTACGGAACAAGAGGGGGACGTCGGTCCGCCAACGGCCGTAAACAAGGACGGATAACTGTATACATTTTAAAGTTTATGAAAATATTGCCGATATTAACTATGAGCTTCTGTTGAAAGATTTCGGGCATAAGGGTTAAGCTTGATGTAAAAACAGTCCAATTTGTTTAAAGAGGAGTCGTAAATGAAGGTTATTGATAAAAATCTTCTGATCAATTTTGAGTCTTACAGAAAAACGATTAATGAAAAGCGGGATACGGAGAAAACACCGTCCAGAAATTCCGCAGGCGTTTGTTACAAAGATCGGGTCGCTTTTTCTCCGCAGGTTGAACAAATTCAGGAATCTGTAAGGCTTATCCAATCCATTCCAGATGTTCGGGAGGAAAAGATTAACCGGATCAAAAACGAAATACAGCAAAACACCTATAAGATTGACGTCAAAAAACTGGCGGAAAAGATGCTCAATGATGCACTTCAAAATGAAATATTAAAATAAAAACATCAAATCGGTCAAGAGGCGAATTTAAAGAATGAAAACGATTATCACGCTGGTCAGTGTGCTTGAAGCGGAAAAAGAAATTCTTGATGAACTTTCCGGTATTCTAAAAAACGAACATAAAGCAATAATATCAAATGATTTCAATCTAATAACTGATTCTTTAAATCAAAAGGAAGAGGTTGTTGCCAAATTAAAAAAATTAGAAAACGAACGCCGACGATTTTGTGTCTCCCTTTCGCAGATATCGGGAGTACAAAACGACGAATTGAGAATGGCATCATTAATCGAAATGGCCCAAGAACCCTATGCAACCCGTCTGAAGGTATCATGGGACGGTCTAAACAACGTGATGGTTCGTGTTCGGGAATTGGGGAATAAGAATATGAAATTACTGGGAAAAATGCTGGATCTTGTAAAAAATTCATTGGCATTACTCGAGAACATGACCGGGGCGGGTCCGGTATATCGTCGTACGGGCAAATTGCATGGCCATCAAAGCACCGGCAAAGTGTTATGCGAATCGATTTAGAAATATTTGTTAAAATACCATAGCCGAATGAAGGATTCAGGTAAAAAGACAATGGCATTGGAAACTTCAACAGCGATAAATGAAGCGGCTCTGTTCCTGATCCAGCTGGACCCGGAAGACCATGAAGGATTCCAGGATTTCAAAAACAAATTGCTTTCCATCTGCGAGGCAAAAACCCGTACAAACGCCGCCACCGGGAATCTGGTAGCGGCAATCGAAAAAATTGACCAGATTCTGGAAAAACAGGGGCCTGATACTGACACACTGGTATCGGAAATAAATAGGTTGCTGGATAACGCCATAATGATGGTGGATATGGACGAAAACCGAAAAACAGGTGAAAGTGAAAACATGACGACGGAAATCAAAGAGACGATCACCGACTATATGCCTGTAGATGCCGATCTTGAAATGATCGGCGAATTTATTACTGAAAGCAATGAATTAATCACAAACGCCGAGGAAGCGTTGCTTTCCCTGGAAGTTGATCCGGATGATATGGATGCCGTGGGAACCGTTTTCCGGGCATTTCATACGATCAAGGGAACATCTGCCTTTCTGGATCTTAATTTACTGTCTGAAATGGCACATCACGCAGAAAACCTGTTGAGCCGTGTCCGAGACCATGAGATCCGGTATAGCGGCGGATACGCGGATTTGTCTCTTAAATCCCTGGATATGCTAAAAGAGTTGGTCAGGAAGGTTTCAGATGCCCTGGGAGGTGATGCATTAACAAAACCTGAAGGATATGATGAGTTACTGGAAATACTGGAAGACCCTGAAAGTTCCGGCGTTTCGGAAGAACTTGATGATGTGGAGTCCCCCAGGATCGGGGATATTTTGGTGGCACAAGGAAAAGTCGAGAGAGATCAACTGGAGAAAGCCCTTGCCAGGTTTGAAAATGATCACGTGGGTGAAGCACTGGTAAAATCCAATGTCACAAGTGTGAAGGAAGTCGGACAGGCACTTAGAACCCAATCAAAGATCAAGGGTGCCAAACAAACCATGGATTCCACCGTACGGGTCAGCACCAAACGGTTGGATAAGCTCATCGATATGGTAGGAGAAATGGTAATCGCCCATTCCATGGTAGCCCAGGATAGTTTTGTCTTGAACAGCAACCACCACAACCTGTTAAAGAAAGTCAATCATACCGGGAAGATCATCAGAGAGCTGCAGGATCTGTCAATGTCCATGCGAATGGTGCCGTTGAAGGCAACGTTTCAAAAAATGGCCCGTTTGGTGCGGGATGTTTCGCGGAAAGTCGGAAAAAGTGTTAATTTGATAACCGAGGGTGAAGAAACCGAGATTGACCGGAATTTAGTCGATGTGATTAGCGATCCGCTGATCCATATGATCAGAAACGCAGTGGACCACGGAATAGAAACACCGGATGAAAGAGAGAGAACCGGTAAGCCGCGTACGGGTACGATCAAACTGTCTGCTTACCATTCCGCGGGAAATGTGGTGGTTGAAATCAGTGACGACGGAAAGGGTTTGAACAAGGAATTGATTTTGGAAAAAGCCGTTGAGCGTCAATTGGTGGAAAAAGATAAGATATTAAATGATCGCGAGATTTATAATCTGATATTTGAACCGGGATTTTCAACCGCCCAAAACGTGACGGATGTTTCAGGACGTGGGGTTGGAATGGACGTTGTAAAGAAAAACATCGAGACGCTGAGAGGCCAGGTGGAGATAAGTTCCGATCTCGGAAAGGGAAGCACATTTAAAATATTTCTGCCCCTGACCCTTGCCATCATAGACGGTATGGTGGTTCGCACTTGTGACGAATCGTACGTTATCCCCATGGAGTCCATTGTCATATCCATAAAACCGGATCCTAAAAATATATCCCGTGTCTTAAACAAAGGTGAAATACTCTCTCTCCAGGGGAAGCTGATCCCCCTGTTTCATTTAAGCGAACTGTTCGATATTGGAAACGGCAAAGGAAATGACACGGACAAACTTGTTGTCGTGATTGAAGATGATCTGAATCAGGCCGGTATCGTCATTGATGAACTTGTGGGCAGGCAGCAGGTCGTTATAAAATCACTGGGAGAATCCATGCAAGGGATACCCGGTATTTCCGGAGGGGCGATCATGCCGGACGGCAGGGTTGGATTGATATTGGATGTTGGAGGACTTGTAAAGCTTGCTCATTCTGAAGTCAAAATATCCAATGGCAAAGATATGCAGGAAGAAGGGGAAGGAAATAACCGACTCGTTGTTTAAGATACGACTTGCAGCGTCCGTTTTAAAATCACGTAAAATAAAATGTTTTCAAAATGAAAAGAATTCATATATTCCGCCAGACGTCTTTTGAAGTATTGTTGAAGGAGATATATGACATACCACCCCATTGAACTGTCCGACAAACAATTTAAAAAAGTCTGCGCCCTGGTGCACCGCCATTCAGGCATACACCTGAAAAAAGGCAAGGAAGCCCTGGTTAAAACACGTTTGGCAAAACGATTGAGAGCATTGAATATCAAAAGTTACGGGGACTATTTATCATTTGTCGAAAGCAATGAAGGGAGTGCGGAAATCGACTGGATGATAGATGTGATGACCACCAACCAAACCAGTTTCTTCCGGGAGCCGGCCCATTTTAACTTTTTGAGCCAACATGTATTGCGCAGGTTTGAGAATAAAAAATTCAGATTGTGGAGTGCCGCCTGTTCTTCAGGGCAGGAGCCGTACTCCATTGCAATGGTGATCAAAAAAGTTATTCCGGATATATCTTCCGGGGATTACAAAATTCTGGCCACTGACATTTCAACCACCATGTTAAAAAAAGCCAGGTTGGGAGTATATTCAAAAGAACAATTAAGTGGTGTTCCCGCGGATATGTTCCGAAGGAATTTCGATTGTGTCGGTGCAAATCAAGACGGTGTATACAGAGTAAAAAAAGATATTTGCGAAATGATACATTTTTCATACCTGAATCTCTTAAAGGAATGGCCGATGAAAGGCCCTTTTCATGTGATTTTTTGCCGGAATGTAATGATATATTTTGACCGTCAGACACAACATGAACTGGTCAATCGTTTTTGGGACCTGCTCGAATTCGGAGGGTATCTTTTTGTCGGACACTCCGAAGGGCTTTCTGCTGTAAAACATAAATTCCAATATGTAAGACCTGCTGTTTATAAGAAGTAAAGGCTGCGTGGCGTTAAGGTAAATCCGTATGAGATATGTAGTGGGTGTCGGAGACATGAAACTTGCAGGAAAAGGTGATCTCATCGTTACGCACGCCCTGGGAAGTTGCCTGGGGTTGATGGTGTATCATCCGGAATTGGGGATCGGCGGTTTATTGCATGCCATGTTGCCGCTATGTAAAATAAACCCGGAAAAGGCAGCGGTAAATCCGTATATGTTTGTCGAATCCGGGGTAACACAGATGCTTCAGATATTATACGGATTAGGGGTGAAAAAAAATCAGATGATTGTCAAGGCAGCCGGATGTGGAAGTCCCATGTCCAAAAACGAAATGTTTAAAATCGGAGAACGGAATTTTACCATATTAAAAAAAATATTATGGAAAAACAACATATTGCTTTCGGCAGAAGATGTCGGGGGGACACAAAGCAGAACCGTATATTTTGATGTTACAACCGGGGAAATCACCATCAGCAGCAGAGGGCGAAAATGGATGCTCTGATCCTGTCTCCAACCGATAAAATATTGGCCGATATCCGATCACTCCCGTCAATACCGGGTATCGCCGGAAATATTTTGACGATGCTGAATGATCCGGATACCACGGCAAAGGACATAGAAAAAAAATTACGCATGGATCCGGGACTTACGGCCAACATTCTGAAGATTGCAAATTCATCATATTTCGGATTTACCGCCAGAATCGGCTCAATCAAACAGGCGGTAGTGCTGCTGGGTTCAAAACGACTTGTTCAGATTGTAATGGCATCCTGCGTTAATGCCATATTGGATAAACCGGTTCCCGGTTATGGTTTGTCTCCCGGTGAACTTTGGCGGCACTCCATTGCAGTGTCCGTGACATCCGAAGGGTTGATGAAACTGCTGGGTTTACCGGATTCGGACAGGGTCTTTACTGCTGCCCTGCTCCATGATATCGGCAAACTTGTTTTAGGCAGCTACGTGAACGAATCTATAGAAGAAATAGAAAAAATTATAGCCGACGGCGATTCATTTGAATCAGCCGTAAGAAAAACCGTCGGAACCGATCATGCGGAGATCGGTGCAAAAATTCTGAGCCGATGGTTTTTTCCGGATTACCTTGTTGAAGCGGTGAGGTGGCATCATGAACCGGATATTCATACGTTGAATCCTGTTTTGGATGTTGTTCATGTTGCAAATATCATTTGCATGATGCTGGGGATCGGTACCGGAAGGGAAGAGCTTCAGTTCGAACCTTCCGACATGGTCGTTAAACGTCTTGGAATTACATCCAGGCACACTGAGCGGGTGGCCAGTCAAACATTGCAATGGCTCCCGGAGCTGGAAGATATATTTCAGCAAAATCAATGAAGTCGGAAATTCAAATATTCGAAACCGAAGTGATTTATCAGAGGTATGTATTATGCCGTTAAACATTTTAATCGTTGATGACAGCGCGGTCATGAGAGCCATGATAAAAAAAACCCTCAAAATGACCGGAATTGAGATGAATGAAACACATGAAGCGCCGGATGGTCGGAAAGCACTTGAGATATTGAGCCGGCAGCAGGTTGATATCGTTATTTCAGATATTAATATGCCGGTGATGGATGGTGAAGAAATGATTCGTCATATGAAAGAGACGGATGCATATTCACAGATTCCGATCATTGTTATCTCAACCGAAGGAAGTGAAACCCGGATAAAAAGATTAATCCAATCAGGTGTCGATTTTATCAAAAAACCCTTTTCGCCGGAAAAAGTCAACGAAGTTTTGAATAATATTCTTTGAATCGGGGTGACACATGCTTGAGAATCTTACGGAACAGTTAACACAGATTTCAATAAATACGATTGAAAAACTGACCTTTGCGTTTGCGATGCCGGATGAAGACGTCAAAGATAAGGGTTTTTATGACTTCCAAACGGTACAAGTGGGGTTTGAGGGGTGGTTTTCCGGATTTCTTGTGATGAAAATGTCCAAGCACATTATTCCCGAACTCACCCGGAACATGTTGGGTCTTGATGACCAGGAAGATGTATCCGCGGAGGAAAACGACGATATGCTCAAAGAAATGTTAAATATTATCTGCGGCAATCTCCTGCCGGAAATCGGGGGCAATCAGGCCCTGTTCAACATCGATACCCCGGAAATTATCGATGCGGCGACACTGAATTCAAACAAGGATGAATTCAAACTGAAAATCGATACGGTTTTGGCCATAGATGACGGACAGTGTCAACTGTCATTATTAATAAAAGAGGACATGAAAAATATCTCTATTTAAGAAAAAGCGGACTGCGGCACATGCATTCCCATATTTAGGGCAATTTGGATGATAAATGTATTGATAATAGATGATTCAGCAGTTGTCAGAAAGGCGTTGACAACGGAATTGTCAAAATATGAAGATATAAACATTATCGGAACTGCAGTTGATCCGTACATTGCTCGGGATAAGATCATAAAACTCAAGCCCGATGTCATTACCCTTGACCTTGAAATGCCCAGAATGGACGGCCTTTCCTTCCTCGCCAAGCTCATGGAGTTCTATCCGATTCCGGTTATCATCCTGAGTTCGCTGACGCCTAAAAACGGCGAGCTTGCCATGAAGGCCCTTGATTTGGGCGCCATAGACGTTCTCTGCAAAAGCGGCTCGGCTTATTCGCTGAAAGATGTATCCATTTCCCTGGTCCAATCGATCCGGGCGGCATCCAAAGCCAGGCTGGATGTCAACAGCAGGGTTAAAAAATCGACATCATCCGTTCAGAAGAAAAATATCAATTCGCTTCTGACGCAAACAACAGACAAGGTGATTGCCATCGGTGCATCAACCGGCGGGACAAAGGCCCTGGAGATGGTGCTCAGCGGGCTTCCCGGAACCACTGCGGGGACGGTTATTGTTCAGCATATGCCGGAAAATTTTACGACGATATTTGCAAATCGTTTAAATGAAATATGCCAGATGGAGGTTCGGGAAGCTGAAAACAACGACCGCGTGTCCATGGGAACGGCCCTGATCGCACCGGGCAATCATCACATGCTTCTCCAGCGAAGCGGAGGGATCTATCAGGTAAAAATTAAAGCCGGTCCACGTGTTCATTATCAACGACCCAGCGTAGATGTCCTGTTTCAGTCCGTTGCAAAATACGCCGGGAAGAATGCGCTCGGTGTTTTACTCACCGGGATGGGAGTGGACGGTGCTAAAGGACTGTTTGAAATGAAAGAAAAAGGAGCCGTCACCATTGCCCAGGATGAAATGTCCTGCGTGGTTTTTGGAATGCCCAAGGAAGCCATAAAAATCGGGGCTGCAGACAAAGTCGTACCATTGGCAAAAATTTCGCGGACCATCATACAGGAACTGGAAAAACGAAAGTAAACACCATGTTTGTAAAAATCTCAAATAAAGGCAAATATCATGTCGGATATATTTGGCATAATCAATACCGGTAAAGTTGCGCTGCAAACCCAGCAGACGGCAATTGGTGTGACGGGACATAATATCGCAAATGTCAATACGCCCGGATATACGCGCCAGAGAGTAAATCTGGCAGCCACATCCACCGTGGGAATACAGGGCGTCCCCATGGGCACTGGTGTCGATATCATTGAGATACAGCGGGTGTATGACCTGTTTATCAATAGGCAATTGAATGCAGGCAACCAGGAACTCGGAACCTGGGAAGGATTGAAAACCGGTCTTGAAACCGTTGAAATATATTTTAACGAAGCAGGGGGGTACGGGTTGAGTGAGGCCATGACGGCTTTCTGGAATGCATGGCAGGATTTGTGCAACAATCCCTCCGGTTATGTAGAAAGAATTTCCCTGTTGTCCAAAAGCAGTACCCTGAGTATGACATTTAATGAACTGTATGTAAACCTGGAAAAAAGCCAGGACAATATTTCAGGGGGTATAGAAGGGTGTTTGCAGGAAGTCAATTCCATGGCGGAGCAGGTTCGAAATTTAAACCGGCAAATCTTGCAAAACGAAGTAAACGGCCAACAAGCCAATGACTTGCGGGATCAGCGGGATTTATTGATAAAAGAAATATCCAAACTCATCGACATCGAAACCGTGGAAGACACAAACGGCAATTTAAATATATTTGTCGGGGACGGGCATCCGTTGGTTTCCGGAGTTGATGCATGGACGTTGACCACCAAACCCAATCCCGACGCCACATCACCGGAGAACATCATCGTATGGCAAGACAAGGACGGCTCTACGGCAGACATCAACGATTCCATATCCGGCGGCAAGGTCAAAGGAATGCTCGATGCAAGAGATGTCTACATCAGTGATTATATGGCGCGGTTAAATGATTTGGCGGAAAATTTCATTATCCGGATCAATACACAGCATGCCAATGGAGAGGACCTGGATGGAAACGGCGGTGGCCTGTTCTTTGCAACGCCTGCAGCCGGTGATCCGGCAAAATTTATGCAACTTGTGATCGATGATCCCAATTTGATTGCCGCCTCTTCAATCGGTGGCGGTGCCGGGGACAATACCAATGCCATTGCCATAGTCGATTTGCAGAACCAATTGACAATGGGCGGTGATGCGGCAACGTTCGATGATTTTTATCAGTCATTGGTTTCCGACGTGGGAAATGCCGTCAAATACGCATCTACAAATTATGATTATCAACAATCCATAGTGTCACACATGGAGAATTACAAAGAATCGATTTCGGGTGTGTCAACAGATGATGAAATGGTCAACCTGGTTAAATATCAGCATGCATATGAAGCAGCCGCAAGGCTTATTAATACCATCGATGAAATGCTCGAAATCCTGTTGAGTATAGCATAAAAATAAGGAGAAGCAGGCACATGCGCGTCACCAATAAAATGATGTTGGATTCCGTAACAGGCGCTCTGAATCGGAGTACGCAGTCGCTTGTTCGTCTTTCCGAAAAACTGTCCACGGGGAAAAAGATCAACCGACCATCACACGATCCAATCGGAATGGCCAGAGTCATGGAATTTCGAAAATCCATTTCAAAAATCAAACAGTACATGTCAAACATTGCGCGTGGCAAAATTCTCCTGGAAACCACGGAAAGCACATTGGATGGCATTGAAAAATATGTGGATATGGCCAGGGAGATTGCTGTTGACCAATCGGTTGCGGTTTTGGATACGCGGGACGAGGCAGCCCAACAACTCAAAAGTATTTATGATCAGATCCTCCAACTGGCCAATTCGAAATACGGAAACACCTATCTCTTCGCCGGCAACAAATCAGACACCATGCCTTTCAGCCGTGATGCAGACGGTATTGAGGGGACTGCTGATGATTATGATACCCAATATTTTGGTGACGACGGCTCACTGAAGGTTGTTATCGCTGAAAACAGCACGGCAAAAGTCGGTACCAACGGACAGGAATTATTTACCGGCGACGGCATACCCGGCGGAATAAACGTTTTTGATGTATTGAAAGAGTTGATCAACGGTCTTGAAAATCCGGATACTGAAGCAGGAACGGTCCAGATACGGGACCAGATAGATTCTTTGGGACAGGCCCAGGCCCAGATTAACAGTGTGCGAACACGCAATGCAGGAACTTACGAACGACTGAAAATCACCGAAACGTATTGGAACGATTTCAAGTACCGGCTTGAAAACCTGTTGTCCGGAGTCTGGGATACGAACACGGAACAAACGGTCGTTGAACTGAAAAACCAGGAAATCATTTATGAAACAACGATATCGCTTGCCGGTGAAATTTTAAACATCAACCTGATGAATTTTTTAAGGTAATATGAATTCCCGATTCATCGCCGGAAAAACCGCCAGGTGGATATTGCCATTTCTTCATCGGTATTTCAGGTGGTTTTTTTTGCATAGGGTACGGTAAAAACCCGGGGGGGGATCAGATCGATAAGAACGGGCAACTGAGACGCGGGAATATTGACCCGATCCATCGATTCATATAGAATGCTGTCGCAAATACGTTCAAGTTCAAGTCCTGAATGAAATCTGGACATGAGAAAGTCGGCAATACATACCAGGTGCGTTAACTCAGGGTTGACCGTCGCTTTGGCCGGCTGATGGTGATTTGCGATGGTATCGCACAAATAATCCGGCATTTTCCATTTTTTTCCCAGCATTTCACCCACCCGGGTATGATCAATACCGATTATGTTGTTCTCAATATCGCGTATATCCAAATCCCGCTCTGTCACATCCCGATACATTAACGGGTATGCTTTCCAGATATACTGATCCAGCACCACTTTTCCAATATCATGCAACAAGCCGGCAATGTAGGCCGTCGTGGATCTGACCTTGCCGGTAAAAAGGGCCAGTTTCTCCGAAATTATCGCCGTTCCCACGGCATGATGATACAACCCCCCCTTACAGATGGAATATCCCTGATCAGGCTTGTGATAGTAACTGTTCACCGCAGCAGAAATAATGAGCTCGAAAAACAGGTTTTTGCCTAAAAATATTAATGCATCATCAATTGAATCAATCGCCTTGCTGCGTGCGTACATGGCTGCATTGCACAACTTCAGGGTCTTGGCGCTGAGAACCTGATCCAAAGCGACTTCTTTTGATATGATTGACAGATCGCAGTCTTCGTTGTCGATGAGATTTAATATTTTCAACGCCACCTGAGGTATGGGCGCCAGATTTTCAATGGATATCTCGATCGCCTTTCTGTCCGGTAAAATATGTTTTTCAGATAATACGTCCCGTTTTTGTATAACAGGTTCTATATAGACTTCCCAGCTTGCCATGTCGAGGCACAGGCAGCACGAAAAAAACCCCCCGGTTTCCGACTGCCTTATGGTGATATCATTTTCAAGGAGAATACGATTTGTAATGTCGATCGTATGACCGCCGATATTCAGATTAAGGTCCTGTTGACTCACCGGCCCCACGAGCGCTCCACCTGCAATTGCAGCATTCATATGTTTTTTTTCAGCCCCCGCTTTGACAAGGGCGTTGATAAACATCGGCAGACCTGTGGCTGCATACCGGGCCGGATTTGAGTTCATGTTGATTGACGTTGATTCGGCCAGCAGGATGTGAATCAATCCACCGACCTGATTCATCTCGTCGTATATGGCGACACCTACGCAGGTTCCCAGAACCGCTTTAAGGATAACCGGTGAGCTGTTCGATACATAAAAATCTCCCGAAGGAATATATTTTCTTTTCGACTGAAGCATTTTCGCCTGAAATTTTTAAAAAGACAGGGAAACAATTTTGGTTCATCCCACTAAAGCGTACTTTGTTTCATGTAAGCCGTAAATTTTGAGTTT
>CAYLRU010000060.1:0-13071 GCA_964386565.1 uncultured Desulfobacteraceae bacterium
CCGCTTGCTGCGTGGTGTGGGGGCTGGGGGAGAAAAACCCCCGGCTACCCGATTATGTGGCGTTTTCGTTTTGCTTTTTAAAAGTTGAGAACTTTGTCGGATTCTTTGAGCAGTTCGTATAAATCATCCATCCATGCAATGGGGCATGTGCCTGATCCCTCCAAACCGTGGGATTTCATGCAGACATCTCAGACATAAAAATCTCCTTTAAACTGATTTACCTGTTCCATTACATTGAACTGCTCAGAACCTGACTGTTCAAAAAGCACACCTTTACCCAGCATAAAGACACTTACTTCGTCACTTTTTTTACTCCGGTGTTGGCAAGTCTCATTGCATTGTATATCGTTTCGCCTTCGTCTGTGGAGATGATAAACAGAATCTTCATATTCTCTCCCTGCTATGAAAGTTTTTCTGAAAGGAAACCTTTCATTTTGTTCTTATCCAATGCAGTTTCTAAAGGTATCAGGTCGCCCTCGAACAGAACAGTTGTCGAACTTTTGAAATCATATTTCCGGGCTTCTTCCGAATCTGTGGTGTATATGATCAGATTGATTTTTTCTCCGAACACGTTTTTCATTTCTTCGGCTATTCCAATAGCCTTTTTGCATGACATTCAGTTGGGATTTCCGCTGTGAAAAACTGTCAGTTCAGCCATAATTTCTCCTTTTTTTCAAAATGTTGTTGCTAATCTATGTGATTGTTAAGCCACATAATACCGAGTTGAACTGCACCCCCGACTAGGGGAAAATAATGATTACACCTTTCAAATTATCTCGATCTTGATTGTTTACTCGGCTTCAGGGTATTTGAATTATGCTATTATTTGATCATTATGTTGCCCAACCAAGGGGCAAGCGAAACGCAGCCGCGAAGCGGTGTCCGCTCGAACGATATGATTATCAATTTATCACCATTATTGCAACAATAACGCAAATTCCTAACAAAAAAGGCCGGATGATTATTAATTACTGAGTTTGATCATCCGGCCTTTGTTTCTTTTATCGCTCTTGTCTATTTTGCAGCACTATAAATTTGTTCAGTACTATTTAATTCCCAAAAACCCATAATTCAGATCGGTTTCATCCAAATCCGCCACCCGGTTGATGAACAAATACATCTTGTCCGTTGCCGAATACCCGCTTCGGCCTCTCCTGACCAACCCATTTTTCGCCAGGACCTCACAATCCCGCTGAATCGTTTTTCCGGTCACGTCATTGTCGCTGGCCAGGCTTGCCTTACTAACCTTCTGCGGCTCATCCTCCGGGATCGTGGTTAACCGTTTCACTATGAGTGCCATGCGTTCGTTCCGCTCAATATGTTCGGACATGTATTCCTTGATAGATGCGATAATTCCGTTGAATTCACTATCATCCAGAAAACTGAAATCCTTGTATCTCGATGAATGCCGGTGAAGAAGAAAATTCCCGCCGGAATAAACAGAATCGATCCAGGATGAAATAATATCGACATGATCTTTTGTGACTATTATAGTTTCAAAATCGTCTTCTGTTGAAAGATCCAGTATGGCCATGGCCGCACATAACCGGCAGAGTGTTTTCCGGAAGTCACCCGGGTAAACAATCGGCAAATCCTCACAGGCCCCGAATTTTTCCGATAATTCATTGGCTTTTTCCCGGATATAATCCGCCACGGATTCGGATATAACAATTTGCTCGGGCTTCAGGTTCCATGCGTAATGAATGAGCGCGCGCAGGTTTTCCGGATTAACAATTTGTTTCAACCCCGGAGGCCGCTTTGAATTAAAATGGTTCGGGGGGACGTCATGGGATGTCATGGGAAGCACCAGGTCAAGGCGTCGAACCATCATTTTCGGGAATACGGTCTGAATCGCCGTGCAGCCGAAGCGAAACGACGTCATTGTGCGCTGATCGGTGATCCGGAATTTATCCTTCGGATTGCAACAAAACAGTAGCCGCGTAGCTGTTTTGAAAACCTTTTCTTGAATCCGGTCTACCTTGATATATCCCTTGTCCATCCCATCGGCCATGGACTTTAAATCTTCCTCGCCGATATCCTGAGCCTCATCCACCGCCAGGATCTGGCCGTTCATTTTGGGCTGGGCGCCGGCCTTTACCCGCCATCCCCGTTTTTCGTCGCGTTCACACGCATACGTTATCCCGGTCCTGGAGGACGTCATCCCGGAAATGGCCATGCCGACATTCACATACTTCAAAATTTTTTGAGTAATATCGGATTTGCCGGTCCCGGTATCGCCGATAAGGCATGTCGTCACCCAACCGCGGATACGACCATCCCCGGGCATGTCGATCCATTGGGGGCTGCACAGGGTGAGCATGACGGCAAAATGTTGATCAAACCGTTCATAGATTCGGGTTACGGTGAAGGAAATATCTTCTAATATTTCCAAAAATAAATCATATCCCTTGAGCTTTCGCAATTCTTGAACTGCCTGTTCGATCCTGAAGGCCTGCCAATCTTCTTCCTGGGACTCGAATCGGTCAACGATAATGGTTTGTTTCTGATTTTTTGGAAGCGCCCGGACAAAACCCGTGCATCGATACCGGCCGATGTTCAGGATCTGGTCGGAAAGAATGTATATGGGCTTTTCAACCAGCTCGGCGGCATTCTTTTCCGTTTCAATCTGGTGTGCATAGATTTCCCGGAGGGTGGTCCGGTGGCCGTCTTCGATGATAATAACCGGCTTTTGATTTTTATCGCACACATGCCGCTGAAGATATCTGTCCAGTTGGAAGTCGGTTGACTGAACGGCCATTAACTGGACCCGGCTGCCGGTCTGAATCGGTATCGGTTCTTCACAGGACCAATTCCAATCCGCCCGGCCCTGGCATCCCTTTTTGTTCTTTCCCGGGCAATCCCCAACGATTACCTGGGTAGGGACGGCATATGTCTCGGAGTTTTCACCGAAGACGTAAAGATCCACCTGGACCCGTTTATCAATATATTCTTCGGCGTTGATCTGTTCGAACGATTCCAATATGATCGGTTCAGGCAGCTCGTTTTTTGGAACCGGGAATGTTTCAGGCTCGGTTTCCGCTATTTTTTTCAGTAGATCCTCACCGCTCCCGCCAAATTTGACAAACCAGTCCGTGGCGTCTTTGGCATCCTTGTTTCTTGAATCATCGAACAGCCATACAATCTTGAAGGAAAGAACATCCCCGTCTCGGACGGCCTTCTTAAATGCCGGGATAACGGTTTTTTGAACCGCCATCCGGCCGTCATGGTCGCAGTCCCATATCAATACAACATGGTGACCGTGGAAATACTGAACCCATGATGGATCAAACGCCTCCTTGCCGTTGGTCGGGGATACGGAGATCAGTTCATCATGAGTTTCCTGCTCAATGATCATGCTGTCAAATTCGCCTTCGGTAATGCTTATCGTGCTGCAGGCCGGCGCCTGGGTCAGGCGATCAACACCCCAAAGGCGTCGCTGGCCATATCCTGACCAGTTTTGCGTTTTGGGTTTCTGGTTTTTCTGAAAAGCGTGAAATCTTAGATTCACCAGGTTCCCTTTTGAATCGAAGACAGGATAAACCAGTCTTTTCCGTCGGGAGGACCAACCGATTTCATATTTTGTTATTGATTCATCCGTCAATCCTCGCTCATTCTTCAGATATTTTCTGATTTCATCGGTGATCGCTGATTTATAAAATTCTACATTGTCTCTCGACGGAGGCTTAGTGGTTTTTGAAGATTTAATCTGAACGCCCACCTGGTCGGCATATTTTGAAATGATTTCCCAATAAGACAAACCGTCCCAACGGGGATGCTTATTTTGGGCCAGCTGCCAGAAGCTTTCTCCCCCTTTTGAAAGGTCGTTAAAATACTTCAGGCATCCCCGGTATTCACCATACCCGACATTAATACCTGCGGATGGATTTTCATCTTTTTTATACGGATTTCGGCAGGCGATCCAGCCTTTGTCATTGGGAACCGATTCTGTAAACTGAATTCCCATGGCTTCGCATTCCCTTTTGATGTCGATCCGATTTAAAACTTCTCGCACATTAATGTACTTTGGCATATAATTTTCCCTGTTTGGACGTCGTCATAAAATCTTTTGAGCAACAAATACGTTAGGGATTCCGCGAATCCCCGCGTCGGGCATGCCCATATTTTGACATTGTATCTCATGTGCCATGCGATGAGGGTTCGGAGAATTGTTTTAGGTGATATTCTGGACCTGGTCGGCGGCAGCTTGTAGATGGTTTCCCAATCCGATTCAATGATGAGGGCTGCGAATGTGAAATCCTTCATTCTTTTGAATTCAGATTCAAACCGCGACCGGGCCTTTCCGCAGGACCCGAACAAATCGACCATGGTTTTTCGCTCAATACAGATGTCCGACTCGTAACCCTCTAAAGAATAATCCCCGGTCTTGAGGGATGCAGGTGCGGTATCCGGAACCGGGGATATCTGGTCAAATGTGAAGGGAGATTGTTCACGGGTGTCAATTAGGATTTTCATGTTCGGACTCAATTCCTTTTCTTATCTTTTCCGCCAGAAACGTTTTCCTCGAATACGTCTCTTCCACCTGTATCGCCTGCCGGATGCTCCTGAACGGACCTACGGTAAAACAGATATCTTTCGCCCGGGATATCGCGGTATAAATCCAATTCCTGTTCGTAAAAAACCGAAACGTGGAATGAACCGGGATAATAACCACCGGGGCCTCGCTCCCCTGGGCGCGGTGACAGGTGATCGCATAGGCGAGCAACAGTTCATTCGCCTTTTTGGAAATCTTGACCGTCCGGTCCGGATAAAAAAACGTCACATGCATAAAGGATTCTTCCGGGTTGCACCGGACAATCTTCCCGATGTCGCCGTTGACGATATAGGCCCCCTCCCCGTCCACGGTCTCGCAACTTTTGTTTTTAGTCTGGATAACCTTGTCGCCGATCCGGAAAATGATATCCGGATCAATCTCGTTTGCCGGGCGTGGGTTCAATTGCTCCTGAAGAACTTTATTGAGCGCCTCGCATGAAAGCGCTGACCGCGTATTGGTCGCCGTGATAACCTGGACATCCCAGACAGGATCGTATTTCCTTGCGGGCATTTTGCCGATGACCGTTTGAATGGTCTCCTGGATATTTTCCGGCGTTAACGCCTCGATATGACGGAGGTTCAGCCCCTTTTCCAGGTCCAGCGTTGCGCAAGGCGTATAATTTTCCCCTTTTGCGATTTTGTGGCACGCTTTGACAATCTCCCCGGAATTCCGGTGAATCTTCGTTAATTCAACATGCGGAACTTTTTTTGAACCAAGGATATCCCGAAGGACGGCCCCGGCGCCAATGGAGGGCAACTGGCCGGAATCCCCGACAAACAAGATACGGGTTTTTTTCGGATCCACAGCTCGCAACAGGTCCGCCATGAGGTCGTTGGTGACCATGGACAGCTCATCCGCTATCAGCAGATCGCAGAATATGGGGTTAGTTTCATCGCATTCGAAAACAAATTCATCCCCTTCCATCATGGCCCCCAGGACCCGGTGTATCGTGGCCGAATCAAAGTCCGTTGCCTCAGACATGCGCTTGGCGGCTTTCCCCGTGGGAGCGCATTGAACCACGTTTAGACCGTTTTCTTTTGCCCAGGCCAAAACCTTTTTGACCGTCGTGGTCTTTCCGGTCCCGGGGCCGCCGGTCAGAACCGATACCCGGTTGTTTTTTACCATTTCGACGGCAGATAGTTGTTCCTCCGTCAGTTCTATCTCCGGTTTGTTTTTGGTATCCATTATTGGAATTTTCAGGCCTAAATTTTGATCCCCCGGCCCAGTTTGGTTCCGATTTTGAGATAATTCCTGCATTCTGAAAAATTCTCCTTCTTATTTTGTCATGCGGCAAGTTGAGCAAATTACAGACTTCACGGAATGAATTCACGTCTGTTGATGTTGCATTGAACCAGAAATAGGCGGAATCCCTGTTAACAGCCTCTTTTTTTTCGGTAGAATTCAAATCCGCTATAGCCTGAAGCAATACGGCAAGCCATAATTTTTTATAACATTCCGATCCGTCGGCAATGGATGACCGCCCTTGGTCGCTGTTGTAATCAGATATTATTGTGTTCAGATCAAACTGCAGCACGATCGGATTCTCCCTGAAGCACTCCGCAATTATCCCCGGACATCATGTCCCGTATCTTTCCCGCAATATAATCTTCATTCTCAGCCGCACGTTTAATGGTATAAAATCCCTCCCGCTCAACAATCGTTCCGTCCGCCTTCATCTGAACTATGGCCGTATATCCCGGCAGCCCGATAAGCGCTTTGCACTTTTCCCCGAGGTCCTCAAAGGATATCCACACGGATCCGGTGCCATGCATGTTTTCATTGATAATGTGCCAGATGGCGGACTTTTCCCTTTTGGGACTTCGTTTATCAAACCCGATGCCCAGGGCCACGGCATCGGCCGTGTGGAAACCGATCCCCTTTATCCGGGTGAGTGTGTAGGGATTCTCTTTCAGAACCTTGATTGAATCGGCTTTATACTGCTCAATCAACCTTACCGGCAAATTCTTGGGAACATCTTTGACTTTTGAAAAAAGGTCTTCCAACTCAATCAGCGTTTTTTCTATTTCCTCGTTTTGAATGAGCGCCTCCTGAATTTCAATTGCCCGTTCATGGGTGATTCCCTTTATCTGAGCGGCAACTCTCCCGGGGTTTGTTTTTAAAATCTCCAGGGCCTTATCCCTGAAGCATTCAATAATCTGGTTCGCAATGCTGGGGCCGATCCATTTACAGATCCGGACCAGATACCGGTACATTCCATACGATGATTCTGGTTTTGCAATAGTGTGCCAATAAAAATTGAACTGACGGCCGTATCGGTCATGATTTTCCCATTTTCCGCGGAGTTCATAATCCAGGCCCGGTTCCGGATCGAACATATTCCCTTTTGCGATGAATTCCCGACCCCGATCCCCATTTGAATTGTTCCGAAAGCTTCCTATGATGAAATTGTTTTTATCCGACTTGAAAATTATCGACAGGAGGGTCCCGGTTTCGATATCCTTTGTTTTCTGTGGTTGGTTTTTCGTCGGCATGATCCATATTCCTCCATAAATCTCAGTTTAGCTGCACGGTGTTATCATCCTCATTTCATTTTCATATGAATCCCTGATTGGATAAGAGTAAAATCCGTCCTCCGTAATATGAATTACCGCCTTCCTGATCCCATGGAATTCCCCGTTAAAATAGTCCTCATCCATCAGAATCCGTTCATAAAGATTCAACTGAAGCCCGTATTTGATGATGTCGCAATCCGGAAGGTGTCCGATCGGCGGGAGCATGTTCCGCCATGGATTGTCGGTTTTTATTTCCTTGTTCTGTTTCCAGTCGATAATGATAATGTCCCAGGCACTGGGATCATACATCAACAGGTCGATGGTTCCGGCCAGGCCCAGGCGCAAGGAAAACACGATCATTTCAGCGGCGATAAAAATGAACTTTTTTTTTAGCTGATCAACAGCATGGGCCGCATGCCTGAAAAGGCTTGCTTCGCGCTCTGATTCAGGTTTAGGCAGGGGAAATCGTTGCATACAGCATTCGGCAAACCGGTGCAGATGATTTCCCTCGGTTCGTCCCCGGATTCCCTCAATGCGCCATGCTTCTTTGATCTGATCCGGTGTCATGGAAATATACTTGCCCTTGCCGGTGCATTTTTGGGCCACCGCATCCATGTCAAATACCGGCGTCAAGTCTTTAATGACGGTCGTAACGCTTTTCAGGACCCGGCCGGACCCATGAACGGTATAGGTGTGGGAGATATCATCATAGATGACGATATCCCCCGATGGACCCATGGCCGCTTTTTGGTAGTGCTGATTCGGCATTTTAAATGTCGCTCAGATCATCCTTGGTGACTTTAACGGCATCCTCCGGCACATGATATCCGTCAAATGCCACCTGCCGATACACCTTTCCCGTCTTTTTATCCGTCTGGTCGATGTGATCGATCAGAAACTGTTTCCCGATGATCAGTTCACGCCATGCGTTTTTCGGAATCCGAGTCGATGTGTTTGAAATTATCCCGGCACGCTTGGCAATCATGACCCGACGGTTTTTCAGGGCCTCGGGCTCATCCTCCCTGGGCAATGACACATCATCAAAAATAAATTTTCCGGTCCACCGATCCTGGTCTTCTTCCGTCGCAGCTCTTCCGTTTATTTCAATGACCCTGTCGATCCGGTGTTTCAGTCCCGCGACAAAATAGGACGGTGCGTCATCGGGATTTCGTTTTTTGGGTTTGGAGCTTTCGACTGTGCAAAGATATTTTCCAACGGGCGCTTTCCCCATGGACTCGGCATTATCGATATCTTCTTTGGTAATGTTTTCCTCACTGTCCACAAAATCCCAGTTTAATTCATCAGACATTTTTCGATTCCTTTCCTTTGATGTTTTTGCTCAAAGAGCTTTCAATTTTTCTTGCTTCTTGATTTTTTGTTGCCCACGTTCCCGGATATCCCAGTACGGCAATTCCGGCGGCCGTGACCGCTTCTTCTCCATGTTCGATCATTAACCGATGAAGAACCGCTATGCCGCCGTATTGCCTTGCATAGGGAATTCCCCCCGAACGATGGTTTTGATGCAATCCTTGGCCTGCCCCTCGGTCAGCATGGACGGCTTGTCAACGTGATAAAGTTTTTTGACGCCGGCAATCAGCACCGGCTTATCAAACCCGGCCCGCTTCATTTCCTCCAGCATGCTGATAAGCGTTGCTTCGCATACCGGGGCCTGATCAGCCTTAAGGACATCCTCATTAATGGACGGCTCGTTTTCGGCTTCGGTATCCCGGGCAGCCGGATTTTCCGTTGCTGTTTCTTCGAGAGGTTCTGCAGGTTCTTTTTCGGAGGTTACGGTTTGCGAATCAGGATCAAAACCCTTGGCCGGTTCATCCCCATAAAAGGGCCGCCCGAATCTGGCCTCCATGTATTTGACAATGGCCGCATCATTTTCCCAGGGGATTTCCTCACCTACCTGGAAAGAATTGGTCCGGTCCTTTTCCCTTACGGATGCCTTCCATCCTTTCTTTTTGGGGTATTTTTCGATGTCAATCAACGTGTCGAAATAATACCCCAACCGCTTCCAACCATCCGCGGTCTGGCCCACGACCTTCAGAGTGCCGGACTGAAATTCATATTCGTTTTTGATCTGGCAGATACAGATGATATTCAGATCGCATTTCAAAAGCCGTCGAACCAGCTTGGAAGCATCCCGGTTGATCTGATTGTAATCCCTGGGCTGCAACACATAGTATTCCTTCTTGTGACCGGCTGATGTGATTTCCCGTTGCAGAAAAAGATTGATCCATTTTTCCAGCAGCATGTCGTAATAAACGCTGAATGAATCAAAAATCAGGGTTTTCACATTCCCGGGCTTTCGGGTAATTTCGTCAACCAGGTGATGAATTTTATCCGCATCCAGGTCCCACGGATCAATCGGGGGAACCCTGAACGCGAATTCCCCGCCGTAATGGTCCGTCCCGAACTCCGTATCAATCACGGCCACTGCCGGATCTTTGAAATTTCCGTCACTGGCAAGCCGCAATGATGTCCGGGTTTTAAAACACCCGGGAGGTCCGGAAAGAAACAACTTGAACTTCTTTTTTCGTTCTTGCGCCACTGGCCAATTCATGATGATAATTCCTCCTTTCTCTTGATAACATATCTGGTTACTTTTTTGTAATTCACAGGGCAAAAAAACACCCCTCCATCACCCGATAAAAAAATATTCCGACACATGTCGATAAAGCTGAAAGGTTTTTTCCGCATCATCCTCGGCATAGGCCCCGATCTTGTCCCGGATACCGATATCCCAAGCATCGGAAACCATGGTGCCGTCAATTCCCTCCATTTTGGTAATTCCCAGACATTTCTTCAAAAAGAAATTGAGATCTCCCCGTGCGTAAGGTTCCCAGTTGGTCAAAACCGCGCGCAGGTCACAATGGTTCGTCACACGGTACTTACGGGTGTCAATGTTCACCGGCATCCGTACCTGATTGTACAACGAATGCAGTTTGAGAACTTGAACATCGAACTGGTTCCCGTTGAAGGTAACGAAAAAATTGTAGGCAGACAATATATCCCAAATTTTCAAAATCAATTCACCTTCATCCAGACTGTCTGAAATGATTTCATGCCCGCCCTTTTCGCCGTCAAACCAGCCGAACGCGCAGATGCAACACTGATGATGATCCAATCCGAGCGTTTCCCGGTATTTCCGTTTGGCGTCCTCGATCTTTGCCGCAATTTTTGATTCATCCTTCAAATTTCCCAGGGACACACTCCCGGGATCAAAGGGTTCCGCATCCGGTCCGGGGATGGTTTCCAGGTCAAACGAAACGACACTTTTAATGACTGTCATACTTTTTCACCTCCTTTCGTTTTTATATTGCAAGGATTCCCTACACGTTTAGTCAAGGTTTCCCCACAAGATTTGTCAAAACTTCCCTACAAAAATAGAATTAGGTATTAATACAGTTAAAATTTAAGTACTTTTACTTGATTCACGCTTCAGATTTTTCTAAAATCGAACAAAGGGGGGTTATTACATTTTGGGAACCGAATTTGTAATTTTTCGGCAATAAAAAAGCGCCCCGTTTTTATAAAAAAAAAGGAACGCGCGTCATTTATTTCATATTCCTTTCGTAATTCAATAAAACCTTGTGCGGATTGATCCCTTTTTCCTTTAACCTCCGGATCGTAGCGATCAGCTTTTGGTCTTCGAATATTCCGTGAGAATCCTTCAGGGCGTCCGCTTCTTCCTCCGACAATTTGCAGTTTTCGATTATTTCGTCCACGGTCACGAATCCTTTCTCGATAAATCCAGCCAGCTGTTTATCGGTTATAGATTTCTTGTAGTCCTGATAGTTACGAAGCTCTGTAATCCTGGGGGCCGGAATTCCCAGCTCCTGGGCGATCTCTTTGGCCGTCCAGTCTTCAGACGTTTTCATTTCTATCACTTTCGCAATGTATTCTGTGATTTTTCCCAACATTTCTTTTTGCTGCGCTCTTCTTAATCTCATTCATAACCCCCTAATGTTCTTCGTTTTTTTTATTTAAGTTCGGTTCCAAAAGACTTTTTCCCAAAAAAGTAATTTTCAAAATATTAAATTACATATTCAAAGTCAAGAAAAATTACAAAAAAAGTTACTAATCTGGTAACCAAGAAAAATATTTTTATGAATTACAAATAAAATTACTTGACTTTTACCTTTTTGGTTCGTAATTTGTAACCGTTAATGTAATTATATCTGCAAAGGAGGTGTTGCCTATGTACATGAAAGCTTAAAAACGGAATCGATTCGTCCCTCTTTGGCAGAATTGAATTCCACTATACACTGATTAAAGAAATGAGTTTTGAAAAGGTTAAAGAGTGGTCCGGGTTTTTGCCAAAAACCGACAAAACCCGGACCATAACTATTTATTAACACAGGAGAATAAAAATGCCACAGACAAACGCCGAAAAGATGTCGCTCACAAACCTTGGCGGCGGGATCGCGGTATCCAAATTCAATCATGAACGGAGGCCTCTGGAAACTTGAAGCTATGAAGCGGATTAAGGAATGGCTGAAGGAAAAGGTGGATAACATCATCATCGGATAATACGCATCGCCAACTTATATTAATGTTGAACAATTGTAACCAAATTGGTAATAGATTCCTCCATACAAGAGGGGGAATCTATATGCCAACTAAGCTATGGGGCTCTATCCGGTATAATAAGATTCAGGGGGCTTGGTGTGTCTCTGGCCGCTACCAGGGGCAACAACTTTATTACAGCGGCTTCAATTCGGAGATTGGCTTTCAAAAATGCACATCCAGAGACCAGGCCGTAATCCTGCAAAGCATCATATCCAAAGAAATAGCCGACGGGAAATTCAATCCGCTTCGCTACAAACGCCAAAAACAACACCACATTGAAAAATATGCCGATAAATGGATCGAATCCATAAAGCCGGAAGTTTCTTATTCAACATGGAAATCCTATCGGGCAGCGGTCACCTATATAAAGCAGGGGTTGGGGGATATTTATATAGGTGATTTGTCGTATAATGATATCAAAAAATGGATTAATGAGATGGTCCTGCTTGATAAGCATGGCAAACCCCAACTAACAAAAGATGCTAAAACAATTCCGCTGCATCTTAAAACTAGAAAAAATTACCAAGGCGTTCTTATCCGGATGATGAAAGATGCTATCCGAAACGGCGATATTGCCCAGCTCCCGGAATTTGTCGTCTGGAAAGGCGGCCGATCTATCCCTGCGAAAAAAAAGGAATGGATCGAAAAGGATATGCAGCACCGAATCCTTGAAAAAATTCCTGAACCCGACAGGTATATCTTTAAATTCCTGATGGCAACCGGCGTCCGTGTGTCTGAGGCCCGGGCACTCCGTTGGTCGGATGTTTACCGGGACCGCGGCTTTATTTATATCCGAAACACATTCGCCCCGACAACTGGCGGTGAAATCCTAAAAGAGGTCAAGCAAAAACGGGAGAGAGAGATCCCGTTTTATGCCGCCCTGAATGAATGGTGGGACAACATACCTCGTTACCTCAAATCTGAGTTTGTTTTCAACTGGTCAAAAACCGGCCGGCCGTACACCAAAAATATTAACAGGGATGTCTGGAATCCGGCATGCAGGGAAGCAATTGGATACGTCTTTCCCCTGAACAATGCCGGGCGTCACAGCTTTGCAAATCAGCTTTCAATGGAAGGCGTAGACATGAAAATTATCGCAAAACTGTTGGGGCATTCAGACAATGGAAAAACTGCGGAAGCTCATTACGCAGATCCGGCAACGGCGGTTATGGGACGTATTGTGGATGGAGTGAGGAAATGAATTTATTCAGCACTCATTCATCACTTTTTTTGACAAAAAATCAAATTAAATCAGGGATTTAGTGGCGGAGAGGGTGGGATTCGAACCCACGATCCCGCTTTTGGCAGGATACCGCTTTTCGAGAGCGGGGCCTTAAACCGCTCGGCCACCTCTCCATTTACCCTACCTGTTTATCGAGCTATAATCGAAAGTTGTGTTTAGGGAATTAGGTGGTGTATCCTCCGGGC
>CAYLRU010000061.1:0-12957 GCA_964386565.1 uncultured Desulfobacteraceae bacterium
CCGTGAGGGGGTGTGGTGCCTTAATGGGGGGATGATTTTCGGGGTGGAACCAGAAAGAATCCCGAAACAACCGAAGCAAGGACAAGGATAATGACGTAACCAAAAGCGACGTCGTAGCTGTTGAACTTGTCGTAGATCATCCCTGCAGCCAGGGGAACAGGGGCACCCAGCAAAATCATGAACGGTTGAATAAATCCGTTTACGGATGCAAATGATGCTGGACTGAAGTAGTTCCCGATGATCGTCGGGAACATGGGCACGGTTGCGCCGAAGCTGAATCCGAATATTGAGCTGAGGACCAACAGAAGGGGAAGACTGGCGGGTGTTTTCCAGAAGCCCAAGAGAGCGAGTCCCATTCCCGCCATGGCAACGGTAATGATCCAGCGGGGTTCGATGCGGTCACCCAGAATGCCGATGGGAATCCGTGCAAAACCGCTGAACAGGATAAGATTACCGATGACGGATGCCGCCTCCATTTTACTGAAGCCCTGATCCGTTAAATGAAGTACGCCATGAACGGTTAACAGGTACAGGGCGCTTATCTGGGCAACCATGCAGGCCATAATCAGATAAAGGACCGGCAGTTTAATCGCTTCTTTGAGAGGCACGGGATGATCGGCCCTGAATGTTTTGGCTGTTTTGGATTTTCCTGTTGCAGCCGATTCAACTGCTTTTTCAGGGCTGATGTCGTCTGGAAACTGGCCGACATCAGCAGGTTTGTTTTTCAGAAAAAATACGCTGACGAGAGCTGCTGAAATAAACACGGCGGCTGTGAGCCAACCACTTTGCCAGGTCCCGCTTTTTTCTATGATAAACGTGTATAAAGGTGCTGATATGAAACCTGCAACCGCGGCACCTGACAGCACAATCCCCAGAACAGTGCCACGTTTCACATTGAACCAGTATGTCACCGTTGTTTGTATGGGGATGGCGCCTCCCAGGGAAAAAGAAACCGGCATGATGATTCCCCATAAAATGGTCCAGTGCCAGATCTTGCTGGTGGCGGTTCCCAACAGGAGCATGACCAGGATTCCAAGGCCAAGCCCGGCAATCATGGTTCGTTTCGAACCGTAGCGAATAACGGCGTAAGAAGCCAAGGGGGCTAATAACCCCAGGGAAAACCCCCTGACAGTATGGGACAAGGCTGCTTCCCCCCGGCTCCAGCCCATCGCTTGTACCATTGCGGGGAATACAACGGTAAAACCGTAAAAAATAAATCCATACATTGTGCCGTAAATGAAAAACAGGATAACGGCATTGATCCACCCATAGAACCGGTCAGTTTTTCGGGCTTGTTGTAAAGCAGGCATACATGATTTCCTTTCAACCGGAATGCATTTTTTTCGGTTATAATGCCAGGAAAGTTGCTGTTTATGCTCAAATGCGATAAATATCTGTTGATGAATTCGTAAAAAGTTGAAAAACAACTTTTTACGAGAGCGTAAAGAGCATGGCGTTAAGTTTTAACTTCAGTTGTAGTTGGAAAAGGATTTTGGATCCAAGGGGACGGCTTGCAATAATTTCCAGGCACATTGTCCGGTGCAGTCTGTCTGGAGCCGATACCCGATTGAACAATACATCTAATCAAAAAAACAGATTAATGCAAATACAATTATTTAACCTGAGGATACGTCCAAATGGATAAAAATTTCCGACTTTCGGCAATTCTATTGATTGTTCTGTGCTGTATCGTTTTTCAAGGCAGTGCCGCGGCATGGCATGACGAAACACATATCGCCATCGCAAAGGCCGCCGGATATAAAAAATGGTATAATGCCGCCGGAGCGGACATGACCAAGATAAAAGCCGGGGAAGTGGAATCTTTAAATCATTTTGTCAACAATCCTGAAAACAGCATCATAACGCCCGATATGGTGTTAAAGCAGGCAAGAAAATATGACAAAAAAAGTTTTTCCGGCCATTTATACGGTGCCATCATCGGGTCTTTAAGAAACTATATTGCGGGAATGGCAAAGGGCAAATACGCCGAATATCACATGGCCTTCTGCGCCCATTATGTGGGGGATTTATCCCAACCCCTTCATAACACCGTCTATAATGCCTATAATAAAAAATATCATTCTGAAACCGACGGACTGATAAACGATGATGTCTTGAACCATTTGGACAAAATAAAAATTTATCCCATTACAATCAACTCGGAGAAAGATCTGGCAAGACATATTGCCAGAATCGCAACCCTGTCGCTTAAAAAAGGCGTGCAGCTCGAAAGAGAGAACCGGTTGATGTCTCCGGATGAGGCATACGTGCAGATCAGCCACAGCGCGTCATTGCTTAACGCCATCATTCGATATGCTGATGCGGAAATAACGGCAAGGTCTTTAAAAAGCAGCCCTTGACGGCAATATCGGCAGTCAAGGCAACCTGCCCCGTCGATCAACGATTGTGCTTTTGGATAAACGGCCTGGCTGCCGTATGGAATGCATCTGCCGCGTCCACATTCACGGCATGGCCCGCGTCCAGATCGATGATCTCAAGATGGGACATATGCTCCTCAGTTGAGGTAAAAAAATGATAAAAAAATTGTATAATTTATCCGGTACCCGACGAAATCAAAACCGGTTATTATTGACAAATTTGCAAGATAAGGTTATTAAAACAAAATTTTAAAAAATATGTCATTTGGCATTAAAGATTCTTGTATGGGGAATTTTATGAACGATTATGCTTGGACGGACAGACCGGGTTTGACGGCTTTTCCCGTCGCAAAAGCCGGATACCCGTTTATATTTGCTTCAGCATTTGTAACAGGTGTGTTGGCCCTTCTGCAGTTGACCGGACTGGCACTAATCGCCCTGTTGGTGACCTTTTTTATATGTTTTTTTTTCAGAGATCCAGATCGTGTGATACCCATGCAACAAGGGGCGGTGGTATCTCCTGCAGATGGGAAGGTGATCAGGATTGAGCATCTGGATGAGACTCCGTTTCATTCGGGCCCCTGCATTAAAATCAGTATATTCATGTCGGTATTTAATGTCCATGTAAATCGGATATGTGAAACAGGATCGATCACAAAGACGGAATATCATCCGGGAACTTTTTTTAACGCCAGTCTGGATAAGGCGTCGGATAAGAACGAGCGAAATGCGGTTTATATGAAAACCGATGACGGGAAAGAAATCTGCATGGTACAGATTGCCGGACTTATTGCACGGCGGATTATATGCAGGGTTCAGGAAGGCGACCAACTGAAGCGCGGGCAGCGTTTCGGATTAATCTGCTTCGGATCCCGGCTGGATGTATATCTGCCTTCCGACGCCAGTATCAGCGTATCCGTCGGAGAAAAGGTTAAAGCAGGCATGTCAATTATGGGGCATTTATCATGAAAGAGAAAAAGGGGTCTCGGAAAAACAAGCTCCGGCGGGGAATCTATATTCTACCCAATCTGTTTACGACCTTTAACATGTTTTTCGGATTTTTCGCGGTTATATGTTCGGTAAATGAAAAATTTACGTATGCTGCGGTGGCCATCATGATTGCAGCGGTCTTTGATACGCTGGATGGAAAAATCGCCAGGGCGACGAATACCACCAGTAAATTCGGAATAGAATATGATTCCCTGGCCGATCTCGTATCCTTTGGTTTGGCGCCGGGTTTAATGATGTACATGTGGGCATTAAAACCCCTCGGCAGGATCGGGTGGCTTGCAGCGTTTCTTTTTCTGGCCTGCGGTGCCTTGCGTCTGGCTCGGTTCAACACCCAGGTGGGGGTCATCAGCAGTGACCATTTCGTGGGGCTTCCCATACCGGCGGCGGCCGGTATGAATGCCACAACGGTTTTGTTGTGTAACAGCATCCAGTGGATCGATACGGTTAATCCGTTTCTGGTCCTGATTTTATTATACGGCTTATCGTTTTTAATGGTCAGCACTGTTAAATATCATAGTTTGAAACAGCCTGAACTTTTTAATCGAATGAATTTTAATGTTTTGGTTTCGGCAATCCTGATCATCATTCTGATAGCAGCACAGCCAGCCATAACCCTTTTTCTGTTGGGGTTTTTATATATCATTTCAGGTCCGGTCAATTCTATTCGGCATTATAAAGAGGTAAGGCATCAGAGAGCCGAGGCAAGCGATACATAAAAATTAAATTCCAGATTAAATGATATTGGATAGATAAAGCTCAGACAAGGGACTGTTTGACGGTTCGGTGTGAAATAGTAAACAGCAGAGGTGATGGGGAGTTATGACAAAAGTATATGATATTGCTTTGATTCCGGGGGATGGGACAGGACCGGAAGTGTTGACTGAAGGGGTTAAGGTATTAGAAGCCGTATCGGCAAAATGTGGTTTTAAATTGAATTTCACCCGGTATACGCTGGGTGGGGATCACTACTTTAAAACCGGGGAAATTCTTTCCGAGGAGACCTTGCAGTCCATTGCTCAAAAAGATGCGATTTATCTGGGGGCGATCGGTCATCCGGATGTTAAACCGGGCATACTTGAAAAAGGAATCCTTTTAAAGCTCCGGTTTGATCTGGATCAATACATCAATCTAAGGCCGGTAAAGCTTTATGAAGGTGTTGAAACGCCTTTAAAAGATAAGGGACCGGATGACATCGATTTTGTCGTAGTTCGCGAAAACACGGAAGGCCTTTATACAGGGGCGGGGGGATGTCTTAAAAAGGGAACACCTGATGAAGTTGCTGTTCAGGAATCCATCAATACCCGCAAGGGAGTTGAACGATGCGTTCGTTATGCGTTTGAGTACTGCCGAAAAAGAAACAAGAAAAAAAAGGTTACCTTATGCGGAAAAACCAATGTTTTGACCTATGCATTTGACTTGTGGGAACGGGTGTTTTATGAAATTGCAAAAGAATATCCGGATATCGAGACGGACTACGCGCATGTGGACGCCACATGCATGTGGATGGTGAAAAATCCTGAATGGTTTGATGTCATTGTGACGGACAACATGTTTGGAGATATCATAACGGATCTGGGTGCCATGGTCCAGGGCGGGATGGGTATTGCCGCTGGCGGCAACATCAATCCCGAGGGCGTGTCCATGTTCGAACCTATCGGCGGGTCAGCACCCAAATACACCGGGATGCAGATCATCAATCCCATTGCCGCGATCTCTGCAGCACAGATTATGCTTGAGACGTTGAACCAGGATCATGCCGCCGGAATGATCGAAAGGGCCGTCATCAAAGTGTTGAAAAAAGATATAAAAGATGTCGGCGCCGGGAAGATGGGCTATTCAACCAGCCAGGTGGGGGATCTCATTGTCGATCATATTGAGAAAAACAATTAAACGGAATCAGACAGAATATCCGTGTTTTTTTTTGAGTAGGAGGCCAATTGGATAGAATTCCCATAACACGGCAAGGGTATGAAACCCTGAAAAAAGAACTTGCACATATCAAATCTGTAGAGCGGCCGAAGAATATTAAAGCCATAGAGGAGGCCCGTGCACACGGAGATTTATCCGAAAATGCGGAATTTGAGGCTGCAAAGGATCGCCAGAGATTTATCGAGGCCAGAATAAACGAGTTGAGTTACAAGCTGGCCCACGCCGAGATCATCGACACGGGAACGCTGCCGAAGGATCGGGTGGTATTTGCATCCACCGTTGTTTTGGAAAATGTGGATACCGGCGAGATGGTGGAGTATCAACTGGTCGGGCCTGAAGAATCCGACATTCAAATGGGGCGTATTTCCATATCATCGCCTTTGGGGAAGGCCATCATGGGAAAAAAGCCGGGGGATGAAGTCCTGCTTCAGGCCCCTGGTGGAAAACGGTGCTATGAAGTGGTTGAAATTTTATAATGTCATAATACCGGTCAATTTTTCCGACATATTGTTTGTAAAAATTCAGGAAATTCAACAGAGAAAATGGAGGTCGAGCCGTGGCGCGTATTACAATTGAAGATTGTTTAAAAAGAGTGCCGAACCGGTTTCTTCTCGTTAACATTACCGCCAAGCGCGTACGTCAAATTCGGGAGGGTGCTGAATATTTGGTGAATTCCCCGAAAAACGAAGATATCGTTGTCGCTCTGAGGGAAATTGCGGCCGGGAAGGTCCGGATAAAGGAAGAAACACCTGAAAAAGAAGTGTAAGTCTCAAAACAGATATTGACGAAGCATTCCCATACATATAAAGCGATAAACAAGGCAATGGGAAGGGCCTTGCATCGCTATGATATGATATCCCACGGAGACAAGATACTCGTGGGTGTGTCCGGTGGAAAGGACAGTTTGACGCTCTTGTGGATGCTGACGGAGCGGCGTTTGAGAATTCCCGTGGATTATAAACTTTATCCGGTTTACATTGATCCGGGATTTGATGAATCGTTCAGCAGACATTTGATTGCGTATTGTAAAAAGAAAAACATTTACCTGAGGGTTGAATATACGGACAACGGTCTTGTTGCGCACAGTGCTGAAAATCGTGAGAATCCCTGTTTCCTGTGCTCCTGGTTGAGACGGAAGCGGCTTTTTGAAATCGCCGATGAACTGGGATGCAACAAGCTGGCCCTGGGGCATAACAAGGACGATATTATCGAAACGTTGTTCATGAATATGTGTTATACGGGTGAGATCAGTACCATGGTACCGGCGCAACCCTTTTTTAAGGGAAGATTTACGGTTATTCGCCCACTGGCATTCGTGGATGAGGATATGATCAGGCGTTTTGCCGACGACCAGGAATTCCCGGATTACAAAAACCCGTGTCCGTCTGCAACCCGGTCCAAACGAAGTGAGATTAAGGACTTGCTGTCAACGTTGTATAAAAGTAACAAGAAGATAAAAGGAAATATATTCAGATCGCTCAGCCATGTTAAAATGGATTACATGTTGCGGTGCAGTGAGAGATAATCCTGCGGGAATAAAGGATTTTATATGATAAAAAATGCGGGTTGACGGTTATTTCACTCATTTTTTTGAAGAAAAGCACTGTTTTTTCACTCGTCGATCACACGGCATGCATAAAATATATATTAGAAAAAACCCTTTTATTAACAATGAAAGACGTACAAAACGAAAGAGATTATCGGAACATTCCGATTGACAAGGTCGGTATTAAAAACCTGAGGTATCCGATTAAGGTTGCTGACCGGCAAAACAAGTACCAGCATACGGTGGCGTCAATCAATATGTATGTGGATCTGCCCCATAAAAACAAGGGTACTCACATGAGCCGGTTTGTAGAAATCCTTCATGTATTTCGACCCGAGGTTTCCCTGAAAAACATTTCAACCGTGCTCGATCAGATGAAAAAAGATCTCCACGCCGCATCAGCCCATATCGAAGTCTCATTTCCCTATTTTATTGAAAAATCCGCACCGCAAAGCAGTTCATCCGGGTTGATGGATTATGACTGCAAATTTATCGGCTTCAGCGATCCCAAGGGAGCCCTGGATCTCGTCTGCGAGGTGATTGTACCTATCACCTCTGTTTGTCCGTGTTCAAAGGAAATCAGCAATGGCGGGGCCCATAATCAGAGAGGTAAAGTAAAGTTGGGCACGCGTTTTAAAAAGTTCATCTGGCTCGAAGATATGATCGGACTGGTGGAAACCTGTGCTTCCTGCGATGTTTATTCTGTATTAAAGCGGGTTGATGAGAAGTACGTGACGGAACAGGCGTTTCAAAACCCGAAATTTGTTGAGGATATTGTGAGGGATATTGCCGTGATACTGCAGAGAGATGACAATATCACATGGTTTTCGGTGAGTGCGGAAAACTTCGAGTCCATCCACAATCACAGCGCTTATGCGCACATCACCAGCGGCTAATCGGGCCTGTCTTCAATAGCCCTTACCATTCGATCCAACTGCTTCAGAATGGCGTCATCGGTTTTGCCGGGCGTGTTGAAGAAAATACCAAAAGAATACAGCCTGCCGTTGGAGCTGCTGATGTAGCCGATACGCGTTCTGATTCCTTGCAGCGTTCCGGTTTTAAAAAACATGTTTTTTCCCCTGCGCATTAACCGGTGGTAAGGTTTGAATCGTTCCAGCACGGCCGTCATTTTTTCCGCCGTAACCCTGTTTTTCGGGGAAATTCCGGAGCCCTCTTCGACGTACATATCATTGTAGCCGATTGTTTGGTTGCAATACGCCTTTAAGGCGGCAACTCCCTTATCCAAAGAACCTGGTTCGCCGAATGCCTTTGCGGATGCTGCAATAAGCAACTGGTTGGCCATGAAATTGTTGGAATAGGCCAGCATTTTTTCGATGACCGATTTGAGATCGTATTCTGAGGTATGGGTATAAACATGTCTTTTTTTGTGGTCGTCAATTTTTCCGATTCTGACCCTTCCGTTGGTGTGTATGCCATGTTTTTTGAGAAAAAAAGCAAACAAATGGCCTGTATATAGTGTACATTCGTTTTCATTGGCGGAGAGCATGATTCTTCCCTGGTTAAGACCGGAGGACCTGATGCGTTGCATCACAAACGGAATCAGCGGGGTTTGGGGTTCGGCACTGACGTATACACCGCTTTTCAGCCGTTTAAAATGAACCGTATTAAAATTGGCGCAAAGGGCTCCGTTTGGCGCATCATAAGGCTGCAGGGAATCGCTGATGCCCGGGATTGAAAGCGGATGGGCAAAATAGCCGGTGTCAAGGACGATATCGCTAATTGTGGTACATTTGGTGGACAGGCCATCAGCCATGGCATCAATTGATTCCGATATCAGCAGGGGGTCGCCAAAGCCCTTGATGTAAAGGTTGTGTTCATCGTCCTGGTAAAACTCCGTGACAAAACGGTGGTCTTCACCCAGATAATGCAGAGCGACCAATGCGGTGAGCACTTTTAAGGTTGAAGCGGGAATGACTGGTTTGTTGATGTTTTTTGCCGCCAGAATGCAGCCTGATGGGTCGGACAGGATAACGGCATCATGGGGTCCGATATATTCATAGACCGTTTTCAGATCGGTTTCATTAAAGAGGGCTTTATGGTTATAGGGGAATAAATTATCAGCCCTTGCAGAATGATCAAAAAACAATGAAAAGACAAGACCGAAAACCAGTAAAAGCGGCAGAATGTAGTCAAACAGACATGTTCTGTCATTTTTCACAACCATGGTCATTTTTTTTCTTTACTGTCCAATATCAGTGTCACGGGCCCGTCATTGATGAGAGAGACCGACATCATGGCCTGAAATTTGCCGGTCTGGACAGGAATACCTTTTTGTTCAACACAGTTGATAAAATGTTCATAAAGTGAATTTGCCTTTTCCGGGCCTGCTGCTGCAATAAAAGACGGTCGCCTTCCTTTTCTGCAATCGCCGAGAAGGGTGAACTGGGAAACCACCAGCATTTCACCCTCGATATCAATGAGCGACCGGTTCATTTTGCCGTTTTCATCTTCAAAAATTCTAAGATTCGACACTTTTTCACAGATATATTCCGCATCACGGGGGGTATCCTGCTGTGCCACGCCCAGAAACACCAGGAGCCCCTGGCGAATTTCACCGATGATTTTATCGTCAACACGAACGGAACTTTTTTTAACTCTCTGAACTACTGCGCGCATGATGGCGCTCCATATCAAAAATCATAGAACAGTTCAATCCAAAGGTTGTTTTTTGTAATTTCATGCTCTATGAGGAATTTGTTATTTCACCGGACCCACGGCCACCAGATATAGAAGAAAGGAGTTCGGGTTAAGGCCCAGTAATGTCCGGGCCTCGCTATCAAAAATGGCACCGATGCCGCAACATCCAAGACCCAGAGCCGTAGCCCCTACATAAAGACTTTGTCCCAGTTCCCCGGCCTTTATCATGGCATACCGATAGCCGCGGGCTCCCCATGATGCGTCAATCCACGACAAGTTCGTCAGAAACAGGAAATGAACCGATGCATTTCTCAGCCAGCGTTGTTCCAGGCAGATTGATGCCATGGTCGATGCAAAGTCTCCCGATGTCACAAGTCCCAAGCGGTGATGTTTCACATCATACAGATAAAGTCCCGGTTTGATACCGTAAACGGAGTTGGCTAAAATCGCCGGAACGATTGGAAAAACACCGTCAGCAGGCGAAAGAAAAAAAGGTTCGGTACTGGTTTGAAATAATTCTAAAAGCTTGAACAATACACCGGATTTGATCGGCCGTTTAATGAAATTTCTTTTGGAACGTCGAAAAAAAACCGCCTGTGGATAGCGGATTTCATTCGGACTTCTGGTGAAATGAGGTGTCTTGATCCATTTTTCCGGCTGAATTCCGATGTCCAAGGGAGCCATTGGGCTGTTTTTGGTAAAAGGGGGCGTGGTCTTACCGGAACGGTGAATTTCATGAATGAGCAAGGGGGGTATTCCAGCATCGGATGTAGGTGTTTTATCGAGTGGCTGGAAAAGTTTATCTGTGAATAAAAGACTTTTTTCCGGGTGAAAAATTTTTCCCGAACCCGAATGAATGTGCACACAGCAGAGGCAAGCTTCAAAAGTTTCATCCAGGCCGAGAATCGCATTCATGTTGTTGTCATGAAAGTCCAGCCGGCAGGTATGGGGAATGCCCAATGCGGCTAATGCCAGAAAAAGATTATGCAGCAGGTGGCCTGCATCTAACAATACATACCGGTAAGCGCGCTGCCGGTATTTCCATGAAGATCTGAAAAATACAGCCGTGATGAAAAAGGAGGCGATAACGGCACCGCCTGTTTTCTGTTTTCCGGTGTTTGTAGAAGAAATTCTTGAAACCTCATGATGAATCTCGGCCAATTGGCGGTGTTTTATGTCAAAATGGTAAAAACCGGTGTTTATCCCGGCAACATCATAAGCACCAACATACAACTCAATGGGATAAAGTGCCCCGGCCGAAGCTGTGCTTCGGTAATAAAATATGCCGTCTGCGTGTCGGGCTTTTGCCGTAAGGGCATACGTCAGGTCCAAAATAAAGGACAGGGTCGATAAATCAACGGATTGTTTCGACGCTTTTCCGCTCGCATGAA
Organism: uncultured Desulfobacteraceae bacterium; assembly: GCA_964386565.1. Lineage (GTDB taxonomy): Bacteria > Desulfobacterota > Desulfobacteria > Desulfobacterales > UBA5616 > CAYLRU01. Next base: position 10,914 of record CAYLRU010000061.1, read on the forward strand.
TATCCCACAGGCTTTTTTCCGGGAAAGGCCGGGGGGCGGCAAGATCAATTTTATATGAACCGGGATATGTCTTAAATACGGCCGGTTTATTGGCCCGGTCCAATGTGTTGCTTTTTAATGTATTACGGTCATAGCTGGTGGCCAGGTGATATGTAAGCGATGTCGTCATAACGCTTCCTCACGAAACAATGAGTATTCTTACGTCCATGACATTGGTATTGGTGGGGCCTGTTATGAAAAGATCTCCGATCTGCCGGAAAAAATGATAACTGTCGTTATTTGCAAGGTAAGCAGACGCATCAATACTTCCGGATTTCGCCTTTTCCAGGGTGAAGGAATCTGAAAAGGCGCCTGCGGCATCGGTAGGACCGTCCGTGCCATCCGTGCCGGCGCTTAAGAGAACCACATCCTTCAAGTCCCTTGCGGCAACGGCAAAGGCCAAGGCAAATTCCATGTTCCTTCCGCCGAGCCCATTGCCTTTGATTTTTACGGTTGTTTCACCACCGGATAGAATACAGGCCGGCGGCGAAACCGGGTTTCCTGATTTTTTTATTTCTCCGGCTATGGCGGCATGAAGTCTTGCCGCCTGGGCAGTATCCCCGTCGATAAGTGTAGAGAGAATGAGCGTGTTATATCCCAGCATAGCCGCTTTTCGTTTTGCAGCAAACAGGGCTTCTGCATTGCTTCCGATGATGGTATAATCAATTTTTTGGAAAAACGGATCCGTCTTCTTTGGGGTTTCCCCGATTTTTTTCTCAACGCCTTTTTGAATGTAAGAAGTCACGGATTCCGGGAGAGTTTTTTGAATCTTGTATTTGTCTATGATTTCCATGCAATTTTCAAAGGTACTGGAATCCGGTACTGTTGGACCGGAGGCGATAACATCCGGATCATCCCCAATGACATCGGAAAGGATAAGCGTGACAACCGTGGCCGGGTAGGCTGCTTTGGCAAGGCGCCCCCCCTTAACTGATGAAATATGTTTTCGTATGGTGTTTATATCATGAATTGCGACACCGCATGACAAAAGGATTTGAATGGTTTTTTGTTTGTCTGCAAGGGAGATACCGTCTGCCGGCAGTGGCAACAGTGCCGACCCGCCTCCTGAGAGCAAGCATACAACCAGATCTTCAGCGGTTGCAGACTGTACGATACGCAGAATTTCCCCGGCCCCGGCCATGCCGTTTTCATCGGGTATGGGGTGTCCGGCTTCATTTATCTTTATCCTGGATAATTGTTCAACATGTTGATATTTCACGTTTATCAATCCAGAATCAATTCTGTCGCCCAGTAGATTTTCCAGTGCAAGCGCCATGGGAGCACAAGCTTTGCCTGCACCGATAACGAAGAGATGTTCGAAACAGGAAAGGTCATATGAGCGGTTTCCCACGGTTAACACCTCTTCCTTGAGGCTGCAGAATCTTGTGACGGCACTCACGGGGGAGACCGCCTTGATACCGGACGAAAAGATATCAACGGCATCTGTTCGCATGGATTTGATGTTTTTGGGCATTTTTGATTTCAAGACCAAATAGAGCAGCTTGAGAAAGGGTGTTCAATAAAATACTTGCCTGAAACAGCTGGTACCAACCCATCCTGCTTCAGCAGGAGTGCCGGGTCTTAAATAGCATGACATTACAGATTCTTTTGGATCGGGTCAAAGAGTAGCACCGGCTATATCCAATATCAAGATAAAAACAAAACCCGTTATTGGGATTGTATTTGCGGATGGACGTTGCTTTGAAGAAAATTTTATGAGAAAGATTTGCAGATCTGCATACTGCTTTGCTTGATCATCATTGATAAAAATGATAAACATTTTAAACCATCAACGGTAACAAAGGTCTGTATGCGGTTCCGGCAAAAAGGGGAAGACGTGGAGAATGATAATAAAAAAATGGGATCCGGATCACTAAAGGGACATTTTATTATGGCTATGCCGGGTCTGGCAGATCCCAACTTTTCCCTGACCGTCACCTGTATTTGTGAGAGTTATAATCGAAAGTTGTGTTTAGGGAATTAGGTGGTGTATCCTCCGGGCGAT
>CAYLRU010000062.1:0-12147 GCA_964386565.1 uncultured Desulfobacteraceae bacterium
TCGGCTATTATAATTGATTTCTCTAGGCTGTCAATAAAAAATTCTAGGGCTGAATTTCCGGGACATGGTGCAGGTTAAGGATATCTGCCTGGTGGACGAACCCAGTAAATTCTGCTACGATAAATTGCATCATTTATTCGCTCACATATATAGAATATGACCTTTTTAGAGCAAAAACCCAAAATCGTGGTCCTGTGCGGCCCTACGGCCGTGGGCAAGACATCCGTGGCCATTGAAACGGCCCGGGCATTTTGCGGTGAAATCGTAAATGCCGATTCCATGCAGATATATCGGTATATGGATATCGGTACGGCCAAGCCCTCATTGGAAGAACGGAGAATGGTCCGCCATCACCTGATTGATATCGCGAATCCGGATGAATCCTTTGATGCGGCAAAATTTGCAAAAGCGGCCGGAAAAATTATCACATATCTCAACGAAGAAAAAAAGACAGCATTCGTGGTAGGTGGAACCGGTCTTTATATCAAGGCCCTTGTCCACGGCCTGTTTCAGGCCTGTCCGTCCGATCCGACGATCCGGCACAGGCTGAAATCGGAACTTGCCCGATCCGGTCCTGATCTGCTCTATAAAAAATTAGCGGCCGTTGATCCGGAGACGGCGGAAAAACTCCACCCGAATGATACACACAGGGTTATACGGGCTATTGAAGTCTTCGAAACTTCCGGCAAGCCCATATCAGCCTGGCAACAGGCCCATCAATTCGGAGACCAGCCATACCAGGTGTTGAAAATCGGCTTGACCATGAATCGAAAACAACTCTACCATCGGATCGAAACCCGGGTGGATGCCATGATCCAGGCCGGTCTGGCAGATGAAGTCAGGACCTTGCTGGAAAAGGGATACAGGAGCCATTTAAAATCCATGCAATCCATCGGATACCGGCACATGGCGGACTATATTGAAGGACGTCTCACGTTTGACGAGGTCGTGAGAACCTTTAAGCGCGACACCCGCAGATATGCAAAGCGTCAATTCACCTGGTTTAACAAAGATTCTTCCATTATCTGGATGCACCCTGACAACATCAATGCCATTATTCAACAGGTCCGATGGTTTTTAAGCGCCGGTTCATAATGACCATGTAAATCGTGTTTCAGGGAATCCGGTGAAGAATCCGGATCACGATCTTTTTATCGCTTCATACAGTTTTGGATTGGTGCAAACTTCATAATATTTATTGGGGGAAAGCCCGGTTATGCGGTAGTTTTTCAGGTCGATGACAGGAATCTGGGCTTCCCGGATAATTAACTGCTGGTATTTGCCGGATACGGTGGGAAATTTACCGCCGTACAACATGTATCGCTCATCGGCTGTTTTGTAATCCATGACTTTCAGATCAATCTCCTCGCGAAGCTTTTTAAAACCGACTTCATTGAGTTCGATTCCATTGACGTTATACCTCAAATACACATCGTCCACTGGCGAGGTCCCCTCTTCCAGGTCTGAGTCCTGGAAAACGTAGAGATTAAACGGACTTTCGTTTAACGTTTTTATCCGGCGCAATGTTTTTGAGCAGGCCGAAAGGCGGTCCGCCAGATTAATGGCGGGGGAAATCATTATTTTATGATCACCGTCAAACAAAAACGCCGGGGAGCTTTCATGGAAACAGATGCCCACCCCGAGTTCCATAATGGGAAGATCGTAATTTTGGCTGTTTTTGTTATATTGCTGAACGATGAAAAGCATATTCAGGGCCAAGCCGCAAGCCCTGGCCACATTGTACCATTCGCCGGGAGTGTCTTTTTGTTCATAAATGGCAAGGATCAGGGCATCGCCCTCGATAAACACCTTCACCGCGCCGTAAGCCGGTAAAATATCCGTAATGGGGTCAAAAAAGTTAAGGCTGAAATAGGAAGCGGGGTTAAGACCACTTTCTTTCATCCGGTAGGTGATATCCGTCGATCCCCGGACATCTGCTTTTATGATCACGTGATTGATGATGGGTTTTTCAACCAGCACCTCTTCATGGGGTAAAAGATACTCATAAAGCGTATTGTTTGTTCGGGACAGATTCAGGAGTTTTTCATCAAAGACGAGATTCAGGTTTTCCATGGCATTTTTTAAAACCTGATAATTCTTATAGTCCCGGTGATATCGAGCAAACCCCTTGATAAAGGTCAACAGGTATTCCTTTTTTTTTCGGGCTTTAATTTTTTCGATATTCCGGATACGCTTTTTCAAGGGCTTTAAAATAAGGGGTTTTGTATAATATCCTTTCAGACGGCGCAGTTGGTTGACGATCTGTTTTCGCTGCTTTCCCGAAATTAAAAATTGAAGGACTTGCTGTGGTCGAAGAGGAGGACAGTACTCATGATAAACCGGCTTTATTTCGTAGTACGCGACGATACGTTTGACCAGACCGATCTTGTTCAGGTGCCTGTAAACATAATTCAACAGTTTTTTTTGTTTTTTTAAACGGGTGCGAATCCTGGCCAGTTCATTCTTATGGGCGCCGTGCTTTTTTTTGAACTGATAGTCTTTTTGGGATTTAACGTAGTTAAACAATATATCATAATTATCCAGATGGTTAAGCCACCGATCCAGAGCGTCGCCGTAGGAGCGTTTATCACCATGGCCAGCTTTCGGGTCGCCGGTAACGGTGTCTGAAAAAATTTCCGATTCAGGAATAATGGCGTGATGCGCATCAATTTCCGTAAACAGGTTTTTCAGGGTATACAGTAACGTGTCATATTTGTCCGGATCCTCAAGCCGATGACCCAGCAGAATATCGTATTCCTCTATCATGAAAAAATCATAAAAGGGGTTTTCGACAAACAGCATGGGGTTATCAAAAAGATCTTTGTTCAAAATCGAGTCCAGGCCGAAATTGGCTTCCCGCGCTTCGTTGGCTTCCTTGCGTTGTACCTCCTCAAAATACCCGAACAGTTCTTTGCTCGCATTAAACAGGATGGTGCTCTTTTTCTGCCCGATGGTGTTTAACGCCTCTTTCAGTTTAATCGCCTTATGCTGGTTTTCCCGATCCGCCACCTCCTGTATCCTGATGACTTCTTTGAATTGCCTGACAAACGCTTCATATTGTGCTTTCATCACCTGCAAAAGCGCCTTGACAACAGCCACCTGGGCAAGATAATCAATTTGAATTTCTTTTCCCATCTTGGCTTTGTTGATGGCGCCGGTCATTATTTCACTTAAAAACCGTCTGAACTCATCCCTTTCCTTAATCCAGTTGGTTGTTTTATCAATTCTTAAAATCGGTTCGGAATTGGCATGTCGTGCGATAAGCCTCAGGGCGATTTTTTTTGCCGCTGAAATAAATCCTTCGCTTAAGTGAACATCAAAACGAATGTTATCGGTGCCCAATACCAGTCTGTCCAGGGGCAGTTCCACTGAATAGGATTTCAGATTGAAATCCTTCAGGGTCGGCAGTCCATTGATGTTTTTCTTAAATATGAAACCCATGTGAACAAATATCTCTAATGGATACCCCCGTTTTACAAAATCCGCTTTCTCGGCGATGGTTTTGGTACAATATTAACCAAAATTAATTATCATTATTATTTTAAACTGTCTATGACTTTATACGAAACGTCCTTTGGTAAAAGATCAGCGTCTTCAAGATCATGAAAAAAGTCTTTTCCACGTCATTTCAGGAAAAGGGTGTTTTTGCCTTTTTCCCCTGCCAGGTATCCCTGGATTCCAGCATTTCATAAATCAGGGAACGGGTTCGGTTTTTTTCCAGAGACCATTTCGGCGCCACCAGTTCACCCGGATGGGGATCGCTGGCGATCCTCTGAATCACCATGTTTTTGGGGAGGCGTTCCAAAAAATCACACACGATGTCCGCATATTCTTCCTGTTCAAGGCACTTGAAACTTCCTTTTTGAAAAAGTTTTTCAAGGGCCGTGTTTCTAATGACATAAAGAAGGTGTATCTTAACGCCGTCAATATTCAAATTCGCCAGGGTTTCCGCGGTCTTAATCATGTCCTGCCTGTTTTCTCCGGGAAGGCCGAGGATCACATGGGCGCATATTTTTATGTTACGGTTTTGAGTGGCCTCCACTGCTTTTAAAAAACAATCCAGGTCATGCCCGCGATTGATCAGGGCCAGTGTTTTATCATGAGCAGACTGAAGACCGTATTCGATCCATACGAGATAGTCCGATGCATAGGTTTCCAAAAGTTCTAAAACAGGCACACTGACACAATCCGGCCGGGTCCCGATGGAAAGACCGACGACATCCTTAAAGGAAAGGGCTTCTTCATAGAGTTGCTCAAGCCGGTCAACCGGCGCGTAGGTGTTTGAAAAAGACTGAAAGTAGGCGATGAATTTTTCAGCTTTATATCGCTTTGAAAGGAACATCATGCCGTTTTCCAACTGGTCGCTTACGGACAACCCCTTTTTGAAATTTCCCGTACCAGATCCCTTTTCATTGCAGTAAATGCACCCCCCCGTGGATACGGTACCGTCCCGGTTCGGACAGGTGAAACCGGCATCGATGGAAATTTTCTGAACCCTGCATCCGAAAATGTCCCGATAATATGAATTCAGATCATAGAACCGTTTTTTCATGCCATGTATTCCATTTCTTGACCTTCCTTGCCGGCAATATTATAAATGGTGTTCATTTGGAAACGGCATTTTTTAGCCCGGAGCTGCTTTTTCGGTATTTTGAAATCCTCAAAATAGCGCGCTGTTCCTGCGGCCTCAAAGAATCTGCAGCCCTGGTTTGTCGAAGATCCCGTGTCTCCCAACGGGAAACCAGAATTTACCGTTTCTGAATGGGCATTAAACAGCCGGATTTTAATCCCGGTGAATTCGAAAAAGCCGAGTTCATCCCGTGTTGAGTGTTGGGATTAAAAAAATTAATAGAAATACAAAACACTTAAAACTCTCGTAAAAAGTTGTTTTCCGACTTTTTCCGAGACCATCAATCAAAGACGATAAATACCATGGTTATTAAAAGGAGACAACCCGTTCCAGCGCTTCCGATGCCCTGTCCGGCGGGATATAAAAACACATGGCCGCAATGTTAAAAACATACGATATTATAGTCGTAGGCGCCGGGCATGCCGGTTGCGAGGCGGCACTGGCCGCAGCCCGAATGGGATGTGGTGTACTGATCCTGGCCATTGATCTGGACAAGGTGGCGGCAATGCCGTGCAGCCCTTCCATCGGCGGTATGGCCAAAGGACAGTTGGTCAAGGAACTCGATGCCCTGGGAGGAGAGATGGCGAAAATTACGGATAAAACAGCCATCCACTACAAAACCTTAAACACCAAAAAAGGCCCTGCAGTCCAGTCTTCCAGGACACAAAACGACAAGATCCGTTACCACATGGCCATGAAAAGCGTTCTCGAAAAACAACCCAACCTGGACCTGAAGCAGGCCATGGTTCAGCGTCTGGTGGTTGACGGAATGAGAGTAGTCGGTATTGCCGATCATACCGGTTTTGAATATTCGGCCCAGGCGGTGATTCTGGCCACCGGAACATTTTTAAGCGGGCTTGTGCACATCGGTTTCACATCCATAAAAGCGGGCCGGGCCGGTGAATTTGCCTCCTATGGGCTTGCCGAAAGTTTAAGCAGCCTGGGCTTTCAACTTGGAAGGATGAAGACCGGAACACCGCCCAGGTTAAAAAAATCAACCATCGACTTCTCAAAATTCACCTGCCAGGAAGTTGAACCCGACCCGACACCGTTTTCTCATTTCACCGAGACCATCCCATTGCCCCAGGTGGCCAGCCATATCGGATATACCAATGAGAACAGCCACGCCATTGTAAGGCGCAACCTCAAAAATTCCGCGTTGTACGGGGGAATGATTCAGGGGGCCTCTGCCCGATATTGTCCTTCGTTTGAAGACAAAATCGTCAAGTTTCCGGATAGAAACCAACATCAGATCATATTGGAGCCCGAAGGCCTGGATACGGATGAAATTTATGCAAGCGGCCTGGGAAACAGTTTGCCGTTGGAAATTCAAATTGAGCTTGTCCGATCTATTGAAGGTTTGGAGCAGGCTGAGATCATGCGGCCGGCGTATGCCATTGAATATGATTATGTGAATCCCATTCAATTGAAACCCTCCCTGGAAAGCCGATTGATTTCAGGGTTGTTTATGGCAGGCCAGATTAACGGTACTTCGGGTTATGAAGAAGCCGCCGCCCAAGGGCTTTGGGCGGGCATTAACGCGGCTTGTAAAATCCAGAACAGGCCGCCGTTTATTCTGGATCGTTCGCAAGCCTATATCGGCGTGATGATTGACGACCTGGTTACCCGGGGAACGCGGGAACCCTACCGGATGTTTACGTCACGGGCTGAATACCGGCTTATGCTGAGGGAGGACAACGCTGATTTAAGACTGTTTGAAAAAGGCCATGAACTTGGCTTGATCGATAATGCGGCATTAAATGATGTAAAAAACAGGAAAAAACAAATTGAAAAAGAAATCAACCGGATTAAAGCGACCGTAATTCCTCCTACTGAGCAGACAAATACATATTTAATCGAAAACGGGACAACCCCCATTGGTACCGGGATCCATCTGGACCGTTTGCTGAAAAGAGCCCAATTGAACTATGACGTCGTAGACCGGTTGGCAAAAAGTCCTGAACCGATTTCACCGAAAGTGGCCCGACAAGTGGAGATTGAGATTAAATATGAAGGCTATATCAAACGGCAGTTGAAAGAAATCGATCAGTTCAAGAACCTGGAGGCCATAAAAATTCCAGATACGTTCGATTATCAAAAGGTCCACGGCCTGTCCAATGAATTAAAGGAAAAGCTGTCGGCCCTGAAGCCTTCTTCACTGGCCCAGGCATCCAGAATCGACGGGATGACCCCGACCGCCATCACCGTGATGATGGTGATGTTAAAAAAGTACGGCCCGGATTTTCAGGTATGACGGTCTTGTAAAAAGTCGGAAAACAACTTTTTACGAGAGCGTTAAATATCCGGTATTTTTACTAAATTTTTTAATTTGAGCACCTGATGGATTCAGTTTTTTACAAATTCATCAGGGATAACCCCATCAACATTTTTTGGAAGATACCATATGACTGAAACCGATTATTACAAACTACTGGGGCTGAAAAAAACCGCTTCCGATGAAGATATCAAAAAAGCCTACCGAAAGCTTGCCATGAAGTATCATCCCGATCATGCAAAAGGAGATAAAAATGCGGAAGAGAAATTCAAAAAAATCAGTGAAGCCTATGCGGTATTGAGCGATAAGGAAAAACGCAGGCAATATGACACTTTCGGCTCGGCCGGGTTTCAGCAGCGCTATACCCAGGAGGACATTTTCAGAGGATTTGACCTTAACGACATTTTTAAAGAATTCGGTTTTGGAACAAACAGTTTTTTTTCCCAGAGAGGCGGCGGGAAGCGGTTTTCCTTTAACGGCGGTCCTGGGTTCGGCCATTTTGGGAGACGTCCCCGGGCCCCTGCCAAAGGTTCCGATGTTATCTACGACCTGCCGTTGACCATCGGCGAGGTGGCTGGCGGAACCCGCAAAACCATCAATCTGAAGCGTGGGGGAGACCTGAAAACAATCACCGTTACAATCCCAAAGGGAATGATACCCGGGAAAAAGCTTCGACTCGCTGGAAAGGGAGACCCCGGCCCCCATGGCGGTGCAAATGGCGACCTTTACATCCGGTCGACTGTTGTAAATGATCCTGTTTTTCGATTGGAAGGGTATGATGTATACCTGAACAAAGAAATTAAAATCAGCGAGGCCATCCTCGGCACACGGATTTCAGTGCCGACGCCGAAAGGAAAATCGTTCAGCATGAAAATTCCCCCCGGAACCAAACCGAAAACCAAAATGCGTATCCCGGGTCACGGCATACCCCATATGAAAGGAGATAAAAAAGGAGATCTTTTCATCATCATCGATGTTGAGATTCCCGAGCATCTCACCGAAGATCAGAAAATGTTGATTCGACAGCTTGCCGACAGTGGATTATAAAATATTAAATATATTGACAAGAGAATCGGTTCAATGTAATTTTTATTCAGATCTAAAAAAATGTTCCGTAGGTTCTCATGCCTTTTTAAATACAGCCGAATATCCGATGATGCCTGAACTGGTCCCCGTTCTTAAAAAAGAAGAGATTCGTAAAAAAGTTGCGTCCGTTGCCGAAAGGATTTCATTCGATTATCAACATCGCAAACTTTTACTTGTTGGAGTTCTGAAAGGATCGTTTGTTTTTTTGGCTGACCTGATTCGACGCCTTACGATTCCGGTTGAAATCGATTTTGTCGGCACTTCCAGCTATGGGGCAAAAAACGTTTCTTCCGGGAATATTCGTTTAACAAAAGAAATAACAGCAAACCTGAAAGATAAAGATGTTTTGATTGTGGAGGATATTGTCGACACAGGGTTGACGCTGGTATTTTTAGTCAATTATATTTATTCTTTTGGCCCGAACTCAGTCAAAACCTGCACATTTATCGACAAATCCGAACGGCGGGAAACTGAAATTAATGTCGATTACTGCTGCCATAGGATCGATGAGGGCTTTCTGGTCGGCTATGGGCTTGATTATAACGAGCGTTACAGAGAATTGTCGGGTTTATACCATCTGAAAATTTAAGCAAAGAGGTCTGATCATGATTATTACCTGTGATAACTGCAATACCAGCTTTGATTTGGATGACAGTCTGGTGAAAGATACGGGATCAAAAGTCCGGTGTACAAATTGCAATCATGTTTTCGTTGCCCATCCGCCCGCCGTGGAGGAAGAATCGGAAGCAGTGGAAATATCCGACCTGGATTTGGATGATATACTTGAAATTGAAGGGGGCGATGAAGAACCCGAGCTTGTTATTGAATTTGAACCTGAAGACGAGCCCGAAAAACCCACTCCGGAAAAAGAAGCGGAAATCGTGTTGGGTGGGGACGTGGAACCCGAGATAAAGCTCGAGATGGAAACCGAGGAATCGTCGGACAGTCTCGATATTTCCGATATAGAAAAAATGCTCGACGGGGATTTGTCCGAGGAACAACCGGAACCGGCAGAATCAGACGATGAGGAGCCTGAGCTTGAGCTGGAACTGGACGCCGGGGAAGAAGCGGATGAAGATAATCTGATCGAGGATGAACTGGATCTGTCGGATATTGAAAAGCTTCTGGAAATGGATGATGATCTGGAGAAAGAGGAAATTCCTGATGAAGCTGAACCTGAGCTTGAACTGGATCAGGAGCCCGTAACAGAGGCTGAAGAAGATGAACTGAAGCTCGAGCTTGACCAGGAATCGGAAGACCTGGATGATCTTGTCCTTGATCTGGAGCTGGAACAGGATGAGGATCTCCAGCTCGAGTTGGAAGATTCGGAAGATCTCGTGCTTGATCTGGATGAAAAGGATGCCGAAGCGGAAACGGATTTTGATCTGGATTTGGACTCGGAGGAAGAGGAGCCGGAAGAAAAACCCGTAGAGAAAGCAAGACAGCCGGTTGCCGCCGAACCTGCCGAAACTGAGAAACCGGTCCCTGAGAAGGAAACCTTTGAATTGGGAGCGAAAGATGAACCTGAAAAAGATCAACAACCACAGCCGGAACTTGAAAAAGAAGCCCCTGTGTTTACCCCCGCCCTCCCGGTGCCTAAAAAGAGTATGAAAGCCCCCGTTATGATCCTGATCATTTTACTCATATTGGCAGGGGTCGGCACGGGCGCCTATTATTTTATGACCCAAAAGGGAAAGGTGCTTGTCGGTGGTAAAATCGGAGAAATTGCACCGCTTGAAGATACATTCAAATATAAATTTATAGATAATGCCCGTATCGGCAAACTTTTCGTTGTAACCGGCATTGTCGAAAACAAGTTCAACCATGCACGAAGTCACATCCAGATTACCGGCGAGCTGCTGGCAAAAGGAGCGACGGTTGTTCAACAGCAGAGGGTCTATTGCGGAAACGTGATTCGGGAAATGGAATTGTCAACGATCGATATGAACGGCATCAACAACCGTCTTTCGAACATGTCCGGCGATAATCAGTCAAACGTTAATGTGAAGCCCGGGGCCAAGGTGCCGTTTATGGTCGTTTTTGCCAATCTGCCGGATAATATTGAAGAGTATCGGATTCAGGTTGAAGGCTCGGTTCCTGCTGAAAAATAGGCTTTTCGACTTGACTAAAATGAAATGAGCTGTTATGAGACCGTTTCCGTAATTGGTAACAAGGGCGAACCGGGGATAGGTCGTAAAACGGGCTTCCTTGTGGAAAATTACGAATGTCAGGCGATGTAGCTCAGTTGGTTAGAGCATGCGGCTCATATCCGCAGTGTCCGGGGTTCAAATCCCTGCATCGCCACCATGTATAAAATAAGGCTGTAATCTTAAATGGTTACAGCCTTTTTGTCTCCTGAAACAGCCAAATTCCATCTGTTACACACTTCACTTACACATTCGCTTGAACACAAAGCAAATAATTATTTTCAAGGTCACCGTTTTTTTATCGCTCACAAGCTCTTGACAGCCTCCAGATATCCACGTAATTTGGGACCTCCAACCCTATTTTTAGGAGATCCGTATGACCCTGACCAAACAAGACCTCATAAAAGCAATCCATAATGGAATCGGCTTTACAGAAAATCAAAGCTCTGAAATTGTTGAAAGCGTTTTGGGGCATATCAAAAGCTCTCTTGAGAACGGTAATGATGTTCTGATCTCTGGATTTGGTAAATTCTGCGTTAAAGATAAGAATTCCAGGAAAGGCAGAAATCCAGCTACTGGTGGTGACATGATACTCAGAGCCAGGAAGGTGGTCACCTACAGATGTTCTGGAAAGCTGAGGGATAAGCTGAACGGAACAGACTAAAAGGAGATATTTCACATATGAAACCTTATCAGAAAAAGATCGTTGAACTCATGGAAAAGATGGAGTCCCTTCTATCGGAGATCTATAGAATTTTTGCAGAGAGATTCCCTGAGCATAAGGAATTCTGGTCGAAAATGTCTGATGAAGAAGCAAGCCATGCAAGAATCGTCAGTAAGCTCCATGCTCTCATTGAAAAGGGCGACGTTTTGTTTGATGAAGGCAAGATTAAAACTTACACCATGAATACGCTCATCGACCACATTGAAAAAGTAAAAACCAAAGTCGAAACTGAGGATATTACCATTCTTCAAGCTTTGACTTATGCAAATGACTTTGAACAATCTCTGGCTGAAAAAAACGCCTTCTCTCATTTTGACTCAGCTTCCGCTAAAGTTAGAACTGCGTTAAAGGCATTAGCAATTGATACAGAAAGACATCGAAACGTAATAAAAGTTTTGAAACAAGAACTGAGCCAATAGATTATCTGATTCCTGCAGGGCTGTTGCTGAGGATGATGCTTTTGGATGCTGATGGCTGTTCCTCGCTGGCTCTGGAGGATGGAGGAGGCCCAGAGAGAGTCATAAGCTTAGGGTTGTGAGGTGAGCGGAGGTCAAAATGACTGAAAGCAAATGTCCAGCATGTGGATGTTAAAGTGTTTTATGTAAAAGATCCGCATGACGAGTATGAACTCTATGAGTTTGAATGTAAGGATGGCAAGATATGTTTCGATTCAGATGTTGATGAATCCGAAACCCCTGAAATTGAATCCGGAACAGAGACATACTGCACAAAATGTGCATGGCATGATAAATTCAATGAATTAATACAGGAAGCTTGATGAAGGAACAGAACGTTGCAATTTTTAAACCATATCCTTTTTCAGTTGGTCAGAAGATACGCATTGAGGGAGGGCCACGAAATGGCGACTGGGAAGTAATCGGTGTCACTGATAGAAAACTCAAACTCCGATGCCCCATCAGTTTGAAAGAATTTGAGTGGAACCGCTTCTGTTATCTCTCCGATGAGCATACCGGAATCCCATGGCCGAAAGAAGACTGAAGGATTTAGGTGCCTGTCAGCTCTAATTTATAGAAGGATATCCCATGGATTACGAAATCAACAATGTTGAAATGAAAGAAGAATTCAAAGTATGCCCTTCTTATGGCTATGAAGATGGTTTCCACTCAATGTTCAGGAAGGAAGGGGATATAAACAAATGGCTGTTCATTTGCCCATCATGCCATGCTGCATTTGATATAGGATTTACTGCTCTAAGATGATCTTCCTACTCTTCCTAACTCCAATCACTATGGCTTTAGCTGGTGGATATTTCCTGAAGAAGATA
>CAYLRU010000063.1:0-12119 GCA_964386565.1 uncultured Desulfobacteraceae bacterium
AAAACCCCCGCAATTCCTAACTCATAGATTACTATAATATTTTTAACATCGATTATTAATATTATCAATTTGACTTGGTTATCTTATTTATATAGCAGGTGATATGCCAAAGCATGTAAAAAGGCGGCCTCTGATACGAATGGGCTTTCTTTTCTCATATTACGTTGTAAGAGGGCATTAAATATTACATTGCTTTGTCAAAAAAACAACTAACCTTCATCAATGAGAGGAACACACCATGAGCGAAGCATACCGTTCCATGTGGGCTGATTTGGGGCTCGACCTGGCTGCCCATGACGCCTTACTGGACGTTCTCCGGAAATCTTACAAGGACATCTTTCTTTCACAAAAAAACCGGCCCGAGGGTATGAGATATTTTGACCTTGTCATGAGCGGGGTTCACGGGATGAGGATAAAAGAACTGCTGGACGAAAAGAAAGCCGGTCGAAAAATCATCGGATCATACTGTGTCTTTGTTCCAGAAGAAATCGTTCTGGCAGCCAATGCGACCCTGGTTGGGTTGTGCTCCGGTGCTGATTTCGCCATGGAGGAAGTTGAAAAGCGCTTGCCGCGCAATACGTGCGCCCTGATCAAGTCCGCCTTCGGGTTTAAACTGGGGAAGGTCTGTCCATATCTGGAAAGCGCGGACATGGTGGTCGGTGAAAACACCTGCGACGGAAAGAAAAAGGCGTACGAATCCCTGAAAGACCTGGTTGAAAACCTCTATGTGATGGACCTGCCGCAGGTTAAATCCGATCACGGCAAAACCCTTCTGAGGGCTGAATACGATCGATTCAGGACAGCCGTAGAACAACTCACCGGCGTCTCCATCACCGCCGAATCAATGAAAAAGGCCATTCAGACCGTAAACGCCAAGCGCACGGCCATTCATCGCCTGTCGTCCCTGCGAAAGGCAGATCCGGCGCCCATATCCGGTCTGGATGCCCTGTTGGCCAACCAGGTCTTCTTTTACGACAACCCCACCCGATTTACGGAATCCGTGAATAAACTCTGCGATGAATTGGAAAAACGCATCGCAGAAAACAAAGGGGTTTTTCCTGAAAAGACTCCCCGCATCGTGATATCCGGCTGCCCCCAGGCAATGCCCAACTGGAAACTGCCCTTTATCGTGGAAACTTCCGGCGCGGTCATCGTGGGCGAGGAATCCTGCGTGGGAGAACGCGGGACCCGCAACCTGACGGATGAGTCCGGTAAAACCGTTGAAGAGATGATGGATGCCGTTGTGGACCGGTATTTTAAAGTGGATTGCGCCATTTTCACGCCCAATCCCGAACGCCGGGACCATATCCGGGAAATGGTCGCAGCTTACAAGGCCGACGGGGTCATCCATTACGGGTTGCAGTTCTGCCAGCCATATCTCATGGAATCCCTGCCGGTTGAAAAAGCCCTGGAAGAAAAGAACATACCCTGCCTCCGAATTGAAACCGATTACAGCATGGAAGACGCGGAACAGCTGAAAACCCGGGTTGAAGCCTTTATCGAACAGCTTCAGTAGATTTAGAAGGTTGTGGATAAATATGCTTTTTGCAGGAATCGACATTGGATCACGCACCATTGAGCTGGTGGTGGTGGATGAAGCGGGGAAAATCGTACTCGGTCTTCAGTCGGAAACCGGCTTTGACCCCATGGTGGAGGCCGGAAACCTGATTACCAAGGCGAGCTATGATCGTATCATGGCGACCGGTTACGGCAGGGGCCTGTTTGCAACCGCTTTTAATACACCGACGGTCACGGAAATTAAAGCCCATGCAATGGGAGCACGGGCTTTTTTCCCACATGCTCAGACCGTTCTGGATATCGGCGGACAAGACAGCAAGGCCATTGCAATGTTCGAAAACGGCAAGGTAAAAAAATTCGAAATGAACGATCGATGCGCCGCCGGTACTGGAAAATTTCTGGAAATCATGGCCAAAACCTTGGGCTTTGGAATCGAAACCTTCGGCCGCGAGGCCCTTCTTGCGGAACAGGAACTCCATGTTTCCAGCATGTGCACGGTATTTGCCGAGTCCGAGGTCACATCGCTGATCGCCAAAGGGCAAAACCGGCGGAATATTGCCCGGGGGTTGCATGCTTCGGTCATCGGCCGGATCTCCGGCATGCTCAGGCGTGTTTCTTCATCGGGTGACATCGTCTTTACCGGCGGCGTCGCCAAAAATCCGTGCATCTCTCAACTTCTTGGGGAAAGACTGGGGCGAAAAATCCACGTCCCTGCCGATCCGCAAATGACCGGCGCCCTGGGCGCAGCCCTCCTGGCGGCAAGCAACCGGTTTGACAGGCGGTTCAACCAGTTCAATTCGTTAACGTCCATCCAGAAAACAAGGTCAGTCGAGCAATAAAGAGGCCAAGCGCTTGCGATGGTGGTAGGCATCACCAAATTGTTGCTGGGACCACTGGGCGCGCCGGATATACAGCTGGGCATCACATTCGTAAGTAAATCCCATGCCGCCATGAAACTGCACGGCGCGATCCCCGGCAAACAGAAGCGCCTCCGTGGCCTGGACCTTGGCCATGCGGCAGGCTATCTCCATATCCGTATCCAGTGGCTCATCACCCACAATGGTTGCGGCGTGGTAAAGGAGGCTGCGCGCAGTCTCCATTTGATTGAGTATCTCTACCGTAGGATGCTTGAGCGCCTGGTAGGAACCGATGAATTTGCCGAACTGCTTCCGGTTTTTCAGATATTCGACCGTCAAATCCAGCGCGGCAGCGGCACTGCCGGTCGCTTCCGCGGCAGTCAGTAAAGCCCCGATCAGCTTCAGGTCGCGTAATGCTGTTTCAGATTTTGCAGTATCGAGCAACGCCGATCGCTCAACAACAATGCCGGAAAAATCCACTTTAAAGGCGCGTTTGGTCTCATCAATCAACGTATGCCGCACAATGGCATTCTCAGCCAGCTGCTCGCGATTGACAATTACGAATGCAGGGACATCCCGGTAGCTCACGGACACCACAAAAAGTTCTGCAACCCCGGCGTCGGCAACGAACCACTTCGTTCCGTTCAGAACCAATTTATCACCTTCTTCATCAACGCTGCATATAATGGCATCACTGCCCCAGTCCTCATTATCCAACAACGCGATTGTACCTATTGTCCCATCTGCAATTTTTGGGAGCCAGGTCTTTTTCTGAACCGCCGTACCCGCACGCAAGATCGCCTGACTCACCAGCGTGGTCGAGAAAAACGGGGTGGAAAACATATACCGGCCCATACTTTCGGCGATGGGCACAACAGACCCGATACCAAGCGCAAAACCGCCGAATTCATCGGGGATGCTTGCCCCCAGCCAACCGAGTTCAGCCATCTCGTTCCATAAGGTCGATTCAAAACCATTATCGGTTTCCAACTGCTCCCGGACTGAAGAAATCGGTGATTTTTTTCGGCAGAATTCCCGGGCCGATTTCATAATCATGGCCTGTTCATCACTGAAACTCAATGCTGTATTCATTTCTCTTGACATGACAATCTCCTTAACTTTTCGGCAGTCCGAGCACGTGCTCGCCGATAATGTTGGCCTGGATCTGACTGGTACCGCCGCCAATGGTGGCGGAAAAACTGTTAAAGTAGGAACGCTGCCAAAATCCCCCTTTGACAGCGTCCGCATCCCCCACATAGAGGCCGCCTTTAGCACCCTGCAGGCTGACCGCATACTGCCGCATGCGTCGGTAGAACTCGGTAGCCCGCAGTTTTCCGGACAATGCAAGGGACAGCGGATAGTCCGAGCAAAGGGCCGGAATTTCGGCCCGCACCGCCGAAAGTCTCAGCGCCTTTTCTTCCATCAGGAATTTAACCAGGTTGTCCCGAACGACGGGATCTTTCAACAGCGGCTGCCCGTCTCGCATGATTGTTTTTGCACTATCAATCAGGTCGTCCATGGTTACGCGTTCGGAAAAATATTGTGTTGCCTGTCCCCCTTCGGCAGAGCGTTCAAACTGCAAGGTCTGCATGGCGATCATCCAGCCTTGTCCCTCTTCTCCCATCAGGCAGCTGGCCGGAATACGGGCATTATCGAAGAATGTTTCGGTAAAGCCATATTCACCAGTGATTTTCTGGATGGGGGTTGCCGTAATGCCGGGAACGTCCATGGGGGAAAGGAAAAATGACAACCCGGCATATTTGCGTTCCGCCTTCGGGTTGGTTCGGGCCAGCAAAATCATGTATTTCGAGTAGTTGCCAAAGGTTGTCCAGATTTTGGTACCGTTGATGACGTACTCATCACCATCACGTACGGCAGTGGTCTGAGCATTACCCAGGTCCGAGCCGTGATCCGGTTCGGAAAAGCCCTGGCACCAGATATCCTCGCCGGTAAGGATGCCCTTAAGGTATTTTTGCTTTTCCGCTTTTGTCCCTTTTTTTAAAATCAAAGGACCGGCCCAGCCAAGTCCGATGACGTTAAACATGATCGGTACCCGGTGACGGGCCATTTCTTCATCAGCCGTCTTTTGGTATATCGGGGGTAACCCGCGGCCACCGTATTCCCGGGGCCAGGTCATCCCCAGATATCCTGCATCGTAGACCTTGCGTTGCCATTCTCGCAGGAAATCAAGTTGCGCTTCAGATCCTACCTCCATAAAGGTCTGGGGCAATAAAAACCCGGGATCCGCCGGTTTGTTCTCTTTCATCCACGCAGAAACCTCTGCGCGGAATTCCTGCAGTTCTTTTGTACTGTCTTTCATTCACATCCCTCCTCTTCAGCGTCCATCCGATACACTTTCCTTTATCATCTCATTTGATCGCTTATATGGTTTCAAAACTGCTTTGTTGAAACGGATTTAAGATGTTTATTCCTTAAAACTTCCGTCTTGATTTCATGTTTATGCCTTTGATCAGCACCACCGGGACCGTGATTAACGATCGGTTTATTTACGATGAACTTGGCATCTTGCAGGGACAGGGGCGCGTCCGATGAATTTGGGAGATTATGACAAAATTTCGGGCATGTCAAACCGTTTTCCCGGCCAGGGGTTAATGGGATGGGAATAGGTGCTTTTCTTTTTCAGCCAAATTCAAACCCGAATTTTCAAGACACCCGCTTTAAATTTGATGCCTGAAATTGACAATGAATCCCAAAGCGTTTATAAGTTTATCATTCAGAGGAATTACACATCATCGAAAAGATGTTGTGGTGGCAAAAGCCTTGGCGGGCATGACACACCAAGAAAAACTCATGAAAGAAACACTTTTAAAATCCTCAAGAAACATGCCGGTGGGAAAATTGACCGCCATTGCATCCGACAAGGGCCTGTGCTTCCTGGAATTTAACCGGCGGGAACGGTCTCACATGTTGCAGAAGAGGCTGAAGACCCATTTCGGTAATTATCGCCTTATTGATGATCATAATGATTATTCCGACCTTGCCTGGAAATGGCTTGATATTTATTTCAATAACCGGTGTGATCCGGACATCGGGATTCCATTGGACGTCCGGGGAACGGATTTTGAAAAACAGGTCTGGCGGGAAATACAGCAGATCCCATTCGGGAAAACGGTCTGTTACAAAGAGATTGCCGTAAAAATCGGAAAGCCTGACGGATCACGGGCTGTAGGTGGGGCATGCGGGAGAAATCCCGTTTCGATCATCGTTCCCTGTCACAGGGTCATCGGAAGCGCAGGTTCCCTCACGGGATACGGCGGCGGCCTTGACGTCAAATCATCCCTGCTGAAGCATGAATCCGCGCAGATATGATATTCATCAGCATTAAAACACCCCTCTTCCGACACAATTAGAAGTATTTTCAAAAAAATGCCACTGCCTCCCCATCCGCATCCATCCATGCGGCAAACTTCTCCCGGTATTCTTTTACCCGGTCATACGCCAGGCGGGCGGTATGAATGCAGGATTCATTTGCCTTCCGGAAGAGAATGTTGCCCATGGGATCGATGACGGCGGAATCGCCGCTGTAGGGAAATCCGTTGCCGTCTTTGCCGACACGATTGACACCGATGACATAGCACTGGTTTTCCACGGCCCGTGCCGGCATCAACAACTTCCAGTGCAGCGCCCGCTTTTCCGGCCAGTTGGCGATGTACACCGCCGCATCATACTGGTTGCCGATGTTTCTCGTCCATATGGGAAACCGCATGTCATAACAGACAAACGGCCTGAGCTTCCAGCCTTTCACATCAACTGTCAGATGTTTTTCTCCGGCCGTGAACACTTTATTCTCGCCGATCATTCGAAACAGGTGTTTTTTATCATAGGTAAATAATGCCCCGTCAGGCCGTGCCCACAGCACCCGGTTGTAGTATTTCCCGTCTTCTTCGATAATAACGCTTCCCATGATGTCGGCGTTTTTCGCCCTTGATTTCGCCAGAATCCAGGAAACGGCGGAACCGCTCATGCCCTGGGCCAATTCCCGGGCTTTCATGCTGAATCCCGTGGTGAACATCTCCGGCAGAATAATGAGATCCGTATCCTCTTCAATGCCATTAATTTTTTCGTCAAATGCATATAAATTCGCATCGATGTCTTCCCAGAACAAATCCGTCTGTATCAACGTAACTGTTAAATCCTGCATAATCTTTCCGCTGCCTCTTGTAGCGTTTCGTCTTTCTTGGCAAAACAAAACCGAAGAACGCTGTTGTCGTCTGTTTTTTCCGGATACGGTTTCGGGATAATGATGGAACTTCGGACTGTCCGGCCGATACAATCTGTTTAGTTTATATCACTTGTTCTTGATTCTCAAGATGGTATTTGGTAGATTCGATTTTATAGCTCTCAACTTATCACGCTCATGAATAATGTAAGAGACGGGCTATCAGATATGCAATGTAGAAGCCGAATCATGGTATTTGACGATGAAATTAGGGTTTAACATATTCAATCCGTTCAGAAAAAAGCCTTCTTACCCACAAAAAAAAGCATTGGTACTCGAAGGCGGGGGAATGCGCGGCGTGTTTCTTACCGGCGTGCTTCAGGCTTTTTGGGATCGAAAGTATTTCCCATGGAAAATCATCATCGGTTCTTCCGCCGGGGCCCTGAACGGTGCGGCCTACGCCGCCGGTCAGATTCATCTGGCCAGGGACGCCTTTTTCACCCACCTGGCTTCCCGCAATTTCATTGCACTGACCAACATCCTTCACCCTGAAAAACATATCCTTGACCTGGATTGGATGATCGACATGGTTATCAGCGGAGATGACCCTCTGGATCTTAAAAAATTAAAAAAATCCTGTCCCCTGATCATTACGGCGACACATATTCATGAAAACTGTCCGCCCGAAACCATCTACCTCAATTCAAAATCCGACGACGTGATAACCGCATTAAAAGCAAGCGCGGCCGTTCCTTATCTGTACAGGAAATTCGTAAGTTATCGCCGGTATAAGTTGCTGGATGGTGCCATGCTGGATCCCATTCCTTATAAAAAAGCCCTTGACATGGGCTTTAAGGAAAAAGATATCCTGGTCATCGTTTCCAGGAACCGGAATTATCGAAAAAAGCAGGAATCTTTCTGGGTAAAGACGTTATATGAAAATTACTACAAGGACGGAAAATACAAATTTTTAGTCGACGCCCTGGAACATCGCTATAAACGATACAATGCCGTTTTGGACGATCTTTACGGCAACCACCCGGGCATATCGGTTATCGACACGCCCGAGGAATTTAAACTAAACCGCCTCACTCGTGACCGGGATAAACTCATCAAAGGATTTGAACTGGGTGTGGGAGCGGCAAAAGCCTGGCTTATGAGCTAAAAAAACCATTCACTCCGACTCATATCCAGCATTCTTCAAGCCGGTCCGGATTGCTCTGATATGGCCGGCATTTTAAATTTCCTTGAAAGGGGCCGCTGGTCATTCCTCTTTTAATCCATAAAAATACCGGGCACTTGCCGTAGTGATTCGGGCGGCTTCCGCCATTGGTATCTTTTTTAACCGTGCCAGTTGATCAAGGGTCGTCAACAGGGTTGCCGGTTCTGAAACATCTCCCTGATATTTCTCGGGTGCATCCGTTTCAATAAGGATTCTATTGAGCGGGGCCCTTTCCACAGCAGCCTGATGACGACCGCTGTAAGTCAGGGCCGGTGTTGCCGATATAAAATACCCGCTGTCGATAATCCGGTCGAGAATATCCAGGGGGCCGCTGTACCAATGAAAAACGGCCTTTTCAACACCGGCCTGTCGCAACATGGCATGGGCCCGTTCAAAGGAATACCGGCAATGAACATTGACGGGCTTTTGATATTTCACCGCCAGATCCAGCAGTGATTCAAATACCTGCTGTTGAATCCGTTTGTTCACTTTTACCTTGTAGTCCAGCCCGACCTCGCCCAGTGCGACGCAACCGGCCAGGTGAGCGTCGATGAACCGTATCGTTTCCCCGATGTCCTTCTCAACAATGGCCCACGGGTGATACCCGATTGCCGGAAACACCATGCCCGGAAACCGACCGGCCAAGTCTAATGTTTCTTGATTTGACGAAAGATTCATACCCACTGCCACAATCCCCGAAATATTGGCTTTCCGGGCCCTTTGCATGGCCTCCTGAACGGAAGAAATCGCATCCAAATGAACATGGGTATCGATCAATTCCACGGATGAAACCGGTTCTGTTTTCATTTTTTTCTGATCTCGATGACGGTGATCTCTGCGGGGGAGCCGATGCGCAGGGGTGGGCCCCATGTGCCGGTTCCCCGGTTGACATACAATACCGAACCGTTTTTCAGCGTATAATACCCCTTGATATGGGGGAACTCCAGCATGACCAGAAAATTAAACGGAAAAATCTGGCCGTTGTGCGTATGCCCCGAAAGCTGCAGATCAAACAATCCCATGGATGTCTCCGGAACCTCGGGGCGATGTTTGAGATAAAGGGTAAACAGGTTGTTTTGTACGTGATGCAGAACACCCCCGTCATCCACCTTTCTGAAATGGCCGCCGTCATCCACCCCGACGATATTGATGATATCATCGACAGCCACGACCTCCTGCCTGAGAATCTTAAACCCGCTCCGGCGCATGAATTCAAGGGAATGCTCTAGGCCGGCATAATATTCATGGTTTCCCGTAACCGCAAATTTTCCCCAAGGCGGATTCACCTGCTTGATGATATCAGACAGGTGCATGAGATTCTGCATGGACCCATCCACCAGATCACCGGTGCAAACCAGGATGTCGGGAGACGTAGATTTCACCACACCCACTATTTTTTCAAGAAACTTGTCCCGGTTGATGATTCCCAGATGGACATCGGATATCTGGACAACACGAAGGGTGTTTTTATGCGGCGGTAATTTTTCGGTAAAAATCGTTAAATGCTCCACCGTTATTTTTTTCGCATTGAAAAAGCCGTACACCACAAGCGCCATGCTCAGTATCACCAAACCGGCCGCAGGCACCTTGCCTGAAAACCGTGGAAACGAAAAAAGCGACAACATCCTTACGGACCACGAAACAAGGTCCAGCAGGTAAAGAACCAGGCTGCCGGAAATCGACAAAAATAAAAAGCCCATCCAGAAATAGGCTGCATAGGCAGTCAACCGGGCAATTCCGTCATACCCCTGTAATTCAAGAATCCTTGAAATTAACGGCGAAAGAACCATTATCGTCAGAAACACCACAAACGCAAATGAAATCCACCCGTATGAAGGCAACAGGATTCTGAACCGATGAAAAAAAACCGCGTGAACACCGCTGTAGATCAGAAGGTATGCAACAATAAATTTTAACATAAAATAAATGTGTTAGCCGTGGATCAGTTTTGACAACATCCGGGTTTTCCGATAAAGTACGGCTTTAAGATAAAATTTTTTTATACCATCCCGACGATGATAATAAAAGAGAAAAACAATCTCCCGGATCAGAGGAAATGCCATGCGAATCTTACTGGTTGAAGACGACGAAAAAATCGCAACGTTTATCATCAAGGGGCTTAAGGCTGCGGGTTTTGCCGTGGACCTTGCCGTAAACGGAGAGGAAGGACTCCATTTGGCATCGACCGAGCCCTATGACGCCGCCATAGTGGATCTCATGCTGCCCGAGCTGGACGGGCTGAAATTAATTGAAACGTTGCGGGCTGACGGTATCAAGACACCGGTCATTATTTTAAGCGCCAAGGGTAGCGTTGACGACCGGATCAAAGGGCTTCACACCGGCGGCGACGATTACATGACAAAGCCGTTTGCCTTTTCAGAACTGTTGGCACGGCTCCAGGCATTGATCCGCCGGGCCGGGGGCATTTCCGAACCCACCCGGCTCACCGTGGGCGATCTTTCCATGAACCTGATCACCCGGGAGGTCACCCGAAAACGGATTCCCATAGAACTTCAGCCCCGAGAGTATGCGCTTCTGGAATACTTGATGCGAAATGCCGGAAAAGTGGTTTCCAAAACCATGATAATGGAACATGTCTGGGATTACCATTTCGACCCCCAGACCAATGTGGTGGAGGCGAGGATATGCCGGTTGCGTGATAAAATCGACAAGCCCTTTGAAAAAAAACTCATTCAGACCGTTCGGGGAGTAGGGTATGTCCTTAAAGAAACCGATTAGGATCGGGCAGTCCCTGGCATTCAGGCTTACATTGTGGTATGCGGGAATATTTTCGTTTTCCCTTTGTGTGGCCTTTCTGGTTTTTTATCTTTTTCTTTCATCTTTGTTTGAAAATCAGACCGATAACGAACTCCTCATCCGGACCCGGGAACTGGAATCCCTTTTCTACATCAACGGAATCGATGCGGTGAAACGCGTTGTGGTGCTGGAAGCCCAGGCAGCCGGAGAGAAAAAGATATTTGTTCGCCTTCTTTACCCCAACGGCACTGCCTTTTCATCTTCCAACATGTCTTACTGGAAGGATATAGCCATCAGTCCGGATGCCATCAAACAACTGGGCCAGGGCGCCGATGCGGTATTTGAAACCATCTCCATCCCCCAGCGAAAACACAAGGTAAGGGTTCTGTACAGCGTGATGTCACGGGGCGTACTCCTGCAACTCGGCCAGTCCCTTGAACAACAAGCACGATTTTTCGACGCCTTTCGAAGGATTTTTATCATCACGATGTCTTTTCTCGTCCTGCTTTCGGCATTTATCGGATGGTTCATGGCCAGACGGGCCACGGCCGGCGTGGAAGCCGTCACCAAAACCGCCCTGCACATTTCCGAAGGGGCCATGGACCAACGGGTGCCGGTAAACAAGCGGGGGGATGAAATCGCCCAGTTGGCCGTCACCTTCAACCGGATGCTGGACCGCATCCAAAACCTGGTAAATAATATCAAGGAGATCAGCGACAATATCGCCCACGATTTAAAAAGCCCGGTCACCCGGATCCGGGGACTGGCGGAAGTGACCCTGACCACGGGCAAAACCTTACCCGAGTTTGAATCCATGGCCGCGGAAACCATCGAGGAATGTGATCGACTGCTGGACATGATCAATACCATGCTGATAATTTCCAAAACCGAATCCGGTGTTGAAACCGTAAAGCAAGAACCGATCAATTTAACATCCCTGGTTCACGATGCATGCGACCTGTTCGGCCCCATGGCGGAAGATAAGGGGATTGACCTCTCATGCGACTCTGAATCGCCCTGTCATATCAGCGGAGATATAAAAATGATCCAGCGAATGGTGGCCAACTTGATTGACAATGCCATAAAATACACCCGTTCTGGCGGTAAAGTGGCCCTGTCCCTGAATAAAAGCACCGACAATACGGTGACCTTAAAAGTTTCGGATACGGGAATCGGCATTTCTTCGAAAGATATTCCAAATATTTTCAATCGCTTTTACCGCGGCGACCCCAGCCGCTCGGAAACCGGCACCGGCCTGGGATTAAGCCTCGCCCGGGCCGTGGCCCGGGCCCACGGGGGTGATATTACCGTCAACAGCACCCCGGACACAGGAAGCACATTTTCCGTTACCCTGCCCGGGCAACAAGTTTTTTCAAAACCCAAACAGTAGTCCAACATTATGGTTTGCCGCTTTGACACCCTCTTTTGTCAAGCAAAAACCGCAAATCAAAATCTGCGGCCCTGTAAAATTGATTCATCAATGGCCAGGGTTTAACCCTTTCCCTGCTTCGAGAATAACTGCCGAGTTCAACAAACGAATAACCGGACGCTGACGCCAATATTACCAAAAGGTAATGTTGGCGTC
>CAYLRU010000064.1:0-11453 GCA_964386565.1 uncultured Desulfobacteraceae bacterium
GGTTTAAAACACCATGGTCAAAAAGGAAAGAAGAAAAATATATGGCCCGGGCAAAGGAGATTTTACGATTTATCGGGCTTTTGCCCAAGTTCAATGAAAGAGCCGATAATCTGCCCCTGGGGGAACAGAAGATTCTGGAGATCGGCAGGGCCCTGGCTGGCAATCCGGAATTGATTTGTCTTGATGAGCCTGCGGCCGGGTTGAATGAAACCGAATCGCATCTTGCCTCTTCTCTGATTAAAGCCATTAAGGAAACCGGCGTTACCGTTATTCTGGTGGAGCATGACATGAAGGTGATCATGGATATATCGGATGAAATTATGGTATTGAATTACGGTCAGAAGATCGCCCAGGGGACGCCTGATGAAATCAGGGCCAATCCAAAGGTGATCGAAGCCTATCTGGGAGACGAGGTGCATTATGCTTAATGTTGAAGGGCTTAATGCATATTACGGAAATATCCGGGCACTGGCGGACGTTGATATCCGGGTGCCGAGAGGCAGGATAGTGTCGATTATCGGTGCAAACGGCGCCGGGAAAACCACGTTATTGAAATCCATATCAGGATTGATTCGGAACAAGAAGGGGAACATCACGTTTGACGGGACGAATATTTCACAGCTTCAGGCGGACCGTATCGTCAATTTGGGCCTTTCCCAGGTGCCGGAAGGGCGACAGCTTTTTGCCCATCTGACGGTTGGGGAAAATATCCATTTAGGGGCTTATCATTACTACAAGAGAAAAAACAGCAACCTGATAAATGATCAGATTCAAAAAGTATTTGCATTATTCCCCATTTTGGAAAAACGGACCAAACAGATTGCCGGAACACTTTCCGGCGGGGAACAACAAATGCTGGCCATTGCCCGGGCTCTCATGGCACGTCCGCAAATGATATTGCTGGATGAACCTTCCATGGGGATTGCCCCCCTTATCGTTCGCGAGTTGTTTAATGTGATCGTCAGTCTTAACCGGGAAGGAGCAACGATATTGCTGGTGGAACAAAGCGCAAAAGCCGCATTGAAGGTGGCCCATTATGCATATGTTCTTGAGGGCGGCAGGGTTGTTTTGGAAGGCCTTCCCAGGGAGATGCTGGATAATCCCAGGGTTAAGGAAATTTATCTGGGCGGGTAGCGGTGTTTCAGGGTACGCCGACCTGGCATGTGGAGGAGAAATCTCGTTCAACACGGCGAGTTGATGCGGCCGCTTCCGCAAATGTGGCCATAAAAAATGTTAAAAAAGGTTAAATATTTGACACTTTTGGTATCCCGGTATACTATATGCCACTAACCGGATATCCGGATCGTTCGCAGGCATTTTACAGGATAAATTATCATGCGTGACGTGTACTATCCGCCTGTTTTGCATGGGGATAAAATTAAGTTCGGGCCGGTGCCGGGCTGTAAATTTTTCCTCTGTTTTTAAGAGAATCATGACGGGGCAGATAGTGCTGCTCCGGAAACGGGATAATACGGATTCATTCGGACGCTTTGTACCTATGCATCATCATAAATCGACCGTTCAACTGATTTGGGGATGGGCACTTTTATGTGTGGGTGTCCTGGTATTTTTCAGAATCCCGGAGGTCATGCCGAAAATCGAGCAAATCAAGCATTATGCCAGGGTTTTGCCGTATATCAGGTTTTGCCTGTATTTAATGGGTGTGTTTTTAACAGTCGGCGGGGCCATGAAAATTTTTGCCTATTACCGGAAAGAACGCCAGACGTCGGCCGATGATGAAAAGTAACCCTGAAATGAAATCCCGGTGGAACTAAAATGTTAAATTCCAAAGCGAAAAATAATCGATTTCAGGATTTGGAATCCGAGGTCCTTTACCGTACACGGCTTCAGGAAATCGGAAATAAAATAAACGCCGCATCCAATTTGGATGAAATCCTTATCGGTCTGCAAGGGGATATCACGTCCCTGTTTAACGCGGAGCGGGTAACGATTTACGTTGCCGATTCTGAAAAGGAAGAGTTGGTATCCAGGGTAAAATCAGGTGACGACATTTTGGAAGGCCATATCCGGGTTTCCTCGGACAGTATTGCGGGCTACGCCGCCTTTCACCAAAAAATTCTCAATATTAAAAATGTTTATGATGATCAGGAATTGAAGACCATTGATCCCAAGCTTACGTTTGATAAGCGGTGGGACCAAAAGACGGGGTTTACCACGAAGCAGGTCCTTGCCTGCCCGATTTTATTTAAAAATAAGGTGATGGGTGCCATTCAGTTGTTAAACCGTCCGAATGGCGGCCTTTTTACAGAGGAGGATGAATATTCGGTCAAGGAACTGGCCGATATCCTTGGAATAGCGCTGTACAACCAGCAGAAGATGGAAAAGACCCGTATTCACAAATTCAGTTACCTCCTCGAAAGTCATATTCTGACCCAGAAAGAACTGGACAAGGCCATTGCAGATGCGCGCCAGCGTAGGATCGAAGTTGAAGACATCCTCATCGATGAGCTCAAGATATCCAAAAAAGACATCGGGCGTTCCTTGAGCAAATACTATCGGATTCCGTTTGTCAGCTTTAACGCCAATGTGCCCATTCCCGGAGAGCTGCTCATTGGATTGAAGGTTCCGTTTATGCGGAAAAACTTTTGGGTGCCGCTTTGCCTGGAAGATGACAAGGTCGTTGTCGCCATTGACAATCCGTATGACATAAGGAAGGTCGACGACGTCAAGGCCATGTTTCCGGGTAGGCCGCTGAAATTCTGCGTTGCCACAAAGCACGATATCCTTGATTATATCAACCTGTTTACGCAGGACGAAAAGGAAATGGCGGCCATTGACGACATTATTTCCCAATTGAAACAGGAGGCTGAAGAGATCGAAGAGGCCGAAGCGTCGGTGGGGGAGGAAGACAGTGCGGTGGTCCAACTGGTGAATAAAATCATCCTGGATGCCTATGAGCGAGGCGCTTCGGATATTCATATCGAGCCCTACCCGGGAAAAGAGCCAACCCAGGTCAGAATCCGGGTCGATGGAAACTGCCAAGTCTACCAGACCATTCCGTACAATTACAAAAATGCCGTTGTTTCCCGGATCAAGATTATGTCCGATCTTGATATTGCGGAACGGCGGAGACCCCAGGACGGGAAAATCAGGTTTAAGAAATACAGCGGCAAGGATATAGAACTTCGTGTCGCAACCGTACCGACCCAGGGCGGACTGGAGGACGTGGTCATGCGTATCCTGCATTCCGGTGAACCCATCCCTCTGGAAAAAATGGGATTCTCAGAGGACAATTACAATAATTTTTTAAGCGTTATCACCAAGCCCTACGGCATCATTTTTGTCTGTGGTCCCACAGGTTCGGGAAAGACCACCACCCTGCATTCTGCATTGCGCTATATCAATAAAACAGAGACAAAGATCTGGACAGCGGAAGACCCTGTTGAAATTACCCAGAAAGGACTGCGACAGGTTCAGGTAAAACCCAAAATCGGGTTTGATTTTGCAGCGGCCATGCGGGCCTTTTTAAGGGCTGACCCGGATGTGATTATGGTCGGCGAGATGCGTGACAAGGAAACAGCACATATCGGCATTGAGGCATCCCTGACCGGTCACCTGGTCTTTTCCACAC
This sequence comes from uncultured Desulfobacteraceae bacterium, assembly GCA_964386565.1. Classification (GTDB taxonomy): domain Bacteria; phylum Desulfobacterota; class Desulfobacteria; order Desulfobacterales; family UBA5616; genus CAYLRU01. The sequence continues at coordinate 3,593 of CAYLRU010000064.1, forward strand.
TTCATACCAACAGTGCACCGGAAAGTATCACCCGCCTGTTGGACATGGGAATGGATCCCTTTAATTTTGCCGACGCCATTTTATGTATTCTAGCCCAGCGCCTGGTGTTGACCCTCTGCAAGGATTGCAAAGAGCCGTACCATCCGGAAAAAGAAGAATACGATGAACTGGTCAGGGAATATGGCACGGAATCCTTTAAACAGCATCTGAACATCCCGTATGATGATAACCTGACTTTGTATAAACCCAACGGGTGTGAGGTCTGCAATAACACCGGCTACCGGGGACGGATGGGGCTTCATGAACTATTAATGGGGACTGACAATATGAAAAGACTGATTCAGGGAAAGGCGAAAATGGAAGATATCCGGGCCCAGGCCCTGGCAGATGGTATGACTACCCTGAAACAGGACGGCATCGCAAAGGTTTTCGGCGGATTCTGCGATCTGATTCAGGTGAGAAAGGTGACGATAAAATAAAGCCCGGATTGTTTATGGGCGTGATGAGTTATAAAATCAAACCCAAACCCGATAAATTCAATAAACCCGGTAAACCAAACAGCTCAAAGTTGAAAATTTCGAGTTTTCCGGGTTACTATTCGCCTGCCGATTTAAATTTTTCCAATTGATTTAAATAATAACGCTTGTTTTCCATTGCCAGTTCGATGGCTGCGCGGATGATCTCAATGGCCTTTTCGTTATGGCCCGTTGCGAAATAGCTCTCTGCCAGCGTATCCAGGATATGGGGTGATGCATCCAGGGAGGCTGCTTTTTTTGCCAGTACCAGGGCCTTTTCCGGGTCCTTTATCAACGGATCTTTACATGTGACCAACAGCCATGCCAAGTTGTTCAAAACATGGGGATTTTCCGGGTGCAGCGCAAGGGCTTTTTCATAAGCCAAGACGGCTTTTTCGTAATCCCGGCCGGCCTGGTAAATGTCTCCCAGGCTGCCGTATAAAAGGGGATCATCCGGCGTTTTTTCAAGCTCGGTTAAAATGGCCTTTTTAATCATCACATTGGTTAATTTCAATCCCATTTCAGTAAAGTTCAGGCCGAACTCCACCGTTCCTAAAAATATCAGGCAGATGAGATAAACGATGATGCCGGTTTTCACTTTTTTGTCGTGACGGACAATCCGGCTCTTGTCTTTTTCGCATCGGGTTAAAAACCCGATGCGTTCTTTAATGCTGAAATGATGCCAGTTGGGCTTGTCTTTGGGGATGCCGCTGGCAAGGGCGATTTTTTCAAGTGATGAAATCAGGCCTGCGGCACTGTCGAAAAAATGGTACACATAGGTATCAGCCTGGCGTTCGAAATTTCTCATGAAAAATCCGAAGATAAAACGAAAGTACAAAACAAAACTGATGATGAAGATGAAAATGAAAAGCAGGGATATGGCGGATGCCGGGTCCGTTCCCGGCGTATCAATGGGTTCAAATGAGAGCCGGGCATATATCATTGCATAATCAACGACATGGAGAATGAAATAGGACAAGACAACGTAACCGATAAACAATACAATATAAAATAACATATGCTTTTTTTTGACATGTCCGATTTCATGGGCCATCACCGCGTCGATTTCCCCATCGTCGAGCATTTGCATCAATGCCGGGGTGACAAGGATATATCGAAACGCCTTGGTCAACCCCATAACGCCGGCCGTAACCATTTTACCACCGAACAGTGTCCAGTATAAAATGTCTTTGTATTCCATTTTTGCAAATTTGCACAACCGGCTGAGGCGTTCACGTCGATACCCTGGTTCAAGGGGTTTGCAGCGCCACAGTTTTTGAATGAAAAAAGGTCCTACCGTGGCAATAACAAAAATAACCACAATTAAAAAAATCAACTCCCCGGCCGGCGATGCTAAAAAATCATTTAACCCCCCAAAAGGAAGCAGGCGCAAAATATCCGATGAAAACGACAATACCAGCCATGGCAGAAGAACCGGGATACAAAAGGACAGATTGGATCGGATAAAAGATCCGAGCGGTATGCGGTGATGATATATTTTCTGATAAACGTCATGTGCGGCTTTATAGATCGCCGTCATAAAAACAAGGAAAATGCACAGACAAACCACCGTGGTCAAGGTGGGAATCAGGGAAAAAAGAGAAATCCGCAGTAAAAAATCCGGTATGCACAGCAGGTACAAGGTTATGGTAAAAAGAACAACCGCCACGACGGTTTGACGCATAACAGCGTTTTCAAATTCGCGATCCCGGGCGGTAAATGACACCTTGTCGATGTTCTTTTCGACTTTCTTAAAGGAAAGCCGGTTGGAGACGATAAAAAGGAGCAGGAAAAGGAAAAACAGGAAAACGGTTTCCAGCAGAGAAAGACTTGTTTTTGCTTGGGGCTGATATGTTGCGCAGATAAACAGAACAACGATAAAAGTGATAAATTGATTGTACATAAGTCCGTTGATTAAGGCCTGTAAAATCTTTCCTTTTCACTGTAGATACAACCGCAATATTGCTGGCGGTACATGTTAAGGGCCTTGGATGTCTCTATGCCGATTTTCCAGCCTTTCCGAAAGTCCTGGTAATGAAAAGGTATGCACACCGACTTTGCGACGGCCTCGCCCATGTCGGCAATGACGTCGTGCTTCTGGAACTTGCTGTATAAAAGGGTTGTCGAGAAACAGTCGAATTTTCCGCGTTTTGCCAGTTTGGCTGTTTTTTCCAGACGGTCGTGATAACACATTTCGCATCGATGTGCTTCCCGGAAGGCGGCTCGGCGGATAAATCCTTCCATATCATAGCTTTTCTCATAGATAACGGGAAGTTGAATGCTGTCCGAATAATGCTTTAACGTTTCTTCCCGTTTCAGACACTCGGTGAACGGATGGATATTATGCCGGTAAAAAAAACCCATGACGTCAAACCCGTCCGCCCGCAGAACGTCCACGGGATAAATAGTGCACGGCGCACAGCAGGTATGCAACAGGATTTTCATTTTCTTTCACCGAAAATCGAAGTGCCGATTCGTACCAGGGTGGCGCCTTCTTCAATGGCTACCGGATAGTCGCCGCTCATTCCCATGGACAACTCGGTCATTTCCACGCCGGGGATTGCCTCGCTACGAATTTCTTCACGCAGATCGGCAAGGGTTTTGAAAAAAGGACGAGCATTTTCAGGGTCGTTAAAATAGGGCGGCATGGTCATCAGGCCTTTAACGGAAAGGTTGCTCAGTTCCGACACGCGTCGGATCAGACCCAGTGTTTCTTCTTTTTTTATACCGGATTTGGAAGATTCTCCCGAAAGATTCACTTGAATAAGAACGGGCTGAATCTTATTGATTTTTTGAGCGTGTCGATTGATTGCCGAGGCCAGTTTCAATGAATCCACCGTGTGGATCAAATCAAAAAAATTTACCGCGTATTTGGCCTTATTGGTTTGCAGATGACCGATGAAATGCCACTTGACCGAATCGTCATCCATGGCACTGATTTTATTAGTTGCCTCTTGAATATAATTTTCTCCGAAAACCGTAATGCCTGCTTCCACCGCTGTTTTGATTTTTTCCATTGATACGGTTTTTGAAACCGCCACCAATTGAATCGATCGGGGGTCCCGGCCGCAATTTACAGCGGTTTTGCCGATTGAATCCAGAACGCCTTGGATGTTCTCAGTGATATGTTTTTTGTCCTCAGTCATCCGTTTGGTCTCTTGTCAGCCCAACGATGTTGTTTTTAATGAGAAATTCGATCACCTCGCATACGGGCAGCCCCACCACATTGGTATAGGAACCGTTTATCCGCTTTACCAGAAACGTCCCCAATCCCTGTATGGCATACGCCCCTGCCTTGTCAAAGGGTTCATCCGTGTGAATGTACCATTCGATCTCTTCCTCCGACAGGTGTTTGAAAACCACCTCTGTTTTCACGATATCGGAAAAATGCCCGGTACTCTTTCGCCGGCAGATACAGTATCCGGTAAAAACATGGTGAGCTTTCCCGCTTAACTGTCGGAGCATGAACCGGGCCTCATTTCTGTTTTTCGGCTTACCCAGAACGTGGTTTCCGATTACCACGATGGTGTCGGCACCGATCACCCAACTGTCCGGATATTTTTTTGAAATATCCATTGCTTTTGCTTCGGCCAGTGTTTTAACATATTCTCCAGGAGTCGAGAAGACAATGGATGATTCATCAAATTCACTGGGGACCACCTTAAAAGTAAGTCCCGCCTGTTTCAACAGATATCGGCGTCGCGGTGATTTTGATGCGAGTATCAATTCATTTTGCATAGTGGTTTCCATGGGCATGGAATAGCAGAACATGCCGGGTTTGACAAGGGGTGATTAGGCTGTAGGTTGATAGGATACAGCCTGAACACCTGGAGTCTAAAAGCCTGTTTAAAGGATTAACAATGGCCCTGATTTGGATTGTCGGTGGTGGAAAATTCGGTCGTAAGGCCGCGTTGACGTTGAGGCAAAAAAACGCCGATGACGATATCTTCATTATTGAAAGAGATGGTGAAAAATGTCTGAGTCTTGAAAAGGACGGGATATTCACAATCCATTCAGACGGCGTATCCTTTTTGTCGGAATTTCTTAGAAAACATGATTCGCCGCCTGACTGGATTGTTCCGGCCGTTCCGGTTCACGTGGCGTTTCAATGGATTCGGTTGCAATTGAAAAATGAATTTGAGATCGTACCGGTTTCCATTCCCGGTGATATCAGACGACTGCTCCCCAACCCCATTGACGGTGAACGGGGTGAACTCTTTGTCAGCATTGCTGATTTTTTCTGTCCGGAAAATTGCCCGGAACCGGAAAAGTTCTGTACCGCCACTCGAAAACCCAGGCCGTATGACCTGTACAACTTGATCGGAACACTGAAAGCAGGGGAATTCACACCAATGGTCATTCAAAGCCGACAATTGGCCCCGGGTGTCGGGGGGTATACTCCCGAGGTGCTGTTCGATGCATTATGCGGGATTCAACAGATCAAATCAGGGAAGATCCTGCTGGGCACCGCCTGCCGATGCCATGGCGTGATCAACGCATTTAAGATATCAAAAAGGGCAGGGTGATGGGGAATTTTTCAGTCGGATCGGATCAATGGATTGAATTTATCATACAAAACGCCGGAACAATGGGCATTGCCGTCCATCGGGAAATGGCTGAAAAGCTTGCTGCCCATGCTGCTGAATTGATTTTGTGGAATAAGAAGGTCAACTTGACGGCCATTACCGATCCCATGGACATCGCTGTTAAGCATGTACTGGATTCCATGGCTGCCGTGCCCCTCATCCCCGACGATGCATGCGTTCTGGATATCGGGTCTGGTGGTGGATTTCCCGGCATTGTGCTGAAAGTCGTAAAACCGGGCCTGTCGGTTGTCCTGGTTGACGCTTCACGGAAAAAGGTCAGCTTTTTACAACACGTGATTCGGCTGTTGTCTTTGCCACAAATAGAAGCGATTCACACGAGGGCCGAGGATTTAAAACAATCCGGGGATTTTACCCGGAAGTTTGATGTGGTTACCTGCCGTGCTTTTTCGTCTCTTGAGACATTTGTTTCAATGTCTCGGCCATTTGTGAAAGATGAGGGTCTGGTGATCGCCTATAAAGGGAAAGACGCGGAAAATGAAATTCAAGATGTTTCTTTTGCGTCGGAAAAGATTAAAAACGAAAATATGGAAAAGCGGGAATCCTTTACAATCAAAGTCCAATCCTATCTTCTGCCTCATCCGAATATTGAACGATGCCTTATTATCCTGAGAAAAAAATCTCAGCCATGATCATGTAATTCAGGCTGCTGCCGAAGGCCGCTGTCGGGATCAGCCGCATATCACCAGATATACGGCTTTGCCAACTGCCAGATGCGTGCAAATGTGGCGATCTCCGACTGATGCCTGATGAGATTCGGTTTGGCCTGAAAGGCGTTTCGGCCCTCTTTTGTGTTGAGATGGGACGTGCTGTTTCCATCGATGACGTCACCGAGATCGTTCAACACGTCGTCTGAAAATCCGTAAAAAATTTGTTGCGCCGCCACCAGGTCCTTTCCGGAAATGGGCAGGTTGTTGATGGAATTCTGATAATAACCGGAATCCTCTTTGTTGATGCCTTCGGCGCAGCGTCTGCCGGTTAAAAGGGCCATGTTGATACCGCCTTTGAAAATCGGGTCGGTAAAGGCGCCTGCGTCGCCGACCAAAAACGCATTGCCTTTTGCAACGGTTTGGTAAAATCCGTTGATGGGCAGCACGCCGGATTTGTTTTCTCCCAGGTCAAAATTACCGAAGACGGGTTTAATAACGGAATTTAGAAAATTGTCATAATAGGTTTTGACATTTCCCTTGTGTTTGGTCAACAACCCCACATTGGCACTTTGATCCGATGTCGGGAAAAACCAGCCGTATCCGGACGGTGCGATTTGATTGCCGAAATACATCTGCAATTCATCGGAAGGAACCGGGTTTTTGAATCGGACGGCATAATTGACTGCGGGTGCCAATTGGCTTGAGAAATTAAAAAAATTCCTGGCAACAAGCGAATTGGGTCCGTCCGCACCGATAATGCAGGTGCAATAATAACGATTACCTGTTGCCGTATCAACGATAAACTGTTCTCCTTTTTTCCGAATATCCGTTACGCGGCTGTTCATTCGAATTTCCCATTTGACTAGACCGGCGAGGTGCTTTTCAAAAAGGGATCGTTTCAGCACAACCGCATACGGGTCGTCGTGGCGTTCGCCGATATATTTTCCATTGGGCATGATCCGTTTGACATGCCGAATATAAGCGGCAATCCACCGGTTGTCCGGTTTGATATTTTCCCGGTGTAAGGCATGAAGGCTGATGCCTTCCCCGCACTGGACCGGTAACCCGATGGCGTGCTTCTTTTCAAGAATCAGGGTCTTTTGTTTCAGAAACCTGGCGGCGTTTAACCCGGCCGGGCCGGCGCCGATGATGATCGTATGGAATTTTTCGCGCATAACGTTGTTTTGGTTCTTAAATTGCCTGTTCATTAATTGATACCCCCCATTCTGCCAAAGTACCAGGCAATCAGTTCAGGTCCGAAAAAGACGAACAGAATGGCACCGATGGATAGAAACGGACCAAAGGGAATGGCCAGCTTTAGATCTTTTTTGGAAAAGGCCATGATGACCAGTCCGATTATGGAACCCACCAGCGATGATATAAAGATGGTGAACAACACGCCTTTCCAGCCGATGGCTGCTCCCATCATTGCCAGGAGCTTGATGTCGCCGCCGCCCATGCCGTCTTTTTTCATCAGCAATTCATATCCCCATGCAACGGCATAAAGGCTGAATCCGCCCAGAAGGATGCCCAGGAGGGATTCTTTCCAACTGACGGCCGGAAGAAAAAAAGAGGCCAGAAAGAAAAGGATGATACCGGGAAGGGTGATGACGTCGGGGATAATCTGATGATCAATGTCGATGAAGGTGATCACCAGCAGTGCGGCAATCAGGATATAAAATATCAGGCTTTCCAGGGTCGGGCCGTATTTTAAAAAAACAGCCGTGGCCATCAGGCCGCTCACCAGTTCTACGAAAGGATAGCGCAGGGAGATGGCGCTGCGGCAATAGCGGCATTTCCCCTTAAGAATGATGAAACTCAATACGGGAATATTGTCGTAAAATCTGATGTCACGGCCGCACTGCGGGCATTGAGATCCCGGATAAACAATGGATTTGGAATGGGGGAGCCGGTAAATACAGACATTTAAAAAACTGCCCACAATGAGTCCGAACATAAAGACGGCAATAATAAAGACGGGATGAATCATAGTTCTCTCGCGGCATCGGGTAATCGGGTTAGGTGAAAATATAATATTTTAGGTTCATCCCACTAAAGCGTACTTTGTTTCATGTAAGCCGTAAATTTTGAG
>CAYLRU010000065.1:0-10742 GCA_964386565.1 uncultured Desulfobacteraceae bacterium
AAAAACGAAAATGCTTGCCCAGGACCTTGAAGAAGTCCCATACGTCAAAAAAGTCAATGCCATCCCCAACATCGAGTTTATTGAAGGAAATGAAACCGGTGACGTGCTCATCTACGACCTCATGGAAGATTTTCCGGAAAACCAGTTCCAGGCGGACAAACTCATCGAAAAGCTGTCGGATAAACCGCTGTATGTTGACAGTTATATTTCCGGTGACAAAAAATATGCTGCTATTTTATGCGAAATGGAAGACAAGCCCAAGGATGACCCGAACTATCACATGAAAATCGGGACCGGCCTGAAAAATGTACTGGCCAAACCGGAATACGCGGAATTCACATTCTGGCCCGTGGGAAATCCCGTTCTGAACTCGGATTTCTATTTTATTTTTGAGAAAGAAGCCCGTCATCGTCCCATATTGACATATCTTATCTTGATCACCCTTTTGGCCTGGTTTTTCAGGCAAGTCAAAGGGGTTGTCGGCCCTCTATCGGTCGTCATTTTTTCAGTTCTTTTGGTCATCGGATTTATCGGTCTTATCGGGTTTCCCGTCACCGCGATGTTTGCAGCAACGCCGAGCCTTCTCATCGCCATCGGGGTCGCCACCAGCGTACATATCATCAACGAATACCGTTCCTTTATTTATCAGGGCAATTCCAACAGGGCAGCCATACTTTCGGCTGTGAAACTGGTGGGGCTTCCGTGCTTGTTTACCGCGTTGACCACAACCGTGGGGTTTGCATCGTTGCTGGTCAGCCCGGTCTCTGCGACAAAAGATTTCGGCTGGTATACGGTTTTCGGTGTACTGGCAAACCTGTTGTTCTGCTTCAGTATCCTGTTTGTCGTTCTGTCCGTTGCCGGGAACCGAACGGAAAAAGCGCTTTTCCTTAATAAGCGGAATACCCGGACCAGACCCCGCACACTGGACAAAATGCTGAAAAAAATAGCCGATATCAACAAGAACCATTATAATACCATACTGATTGTGGCGACAATCATCAGCATTTTTTCCATCTGGGGAATCACCCGTCTGGAAATTAACTCTTCTTACCTGGAGGAATACGGCCCCAGGGTCAAAACCTATCATGACTACAAGTTCGTCGATACCGTTATGGGGGGGTCTGAAAATTTCGAAATCCTGCTGAACAGCAAAATACCGGACGGGGTCAAAACACTGCAATTTGTAGAGACCCTTGAAAAGATACAAAAGTTTGCCGATTCCCAGAATTATCTCGTCAGCAAAACCGTATCCATTGTGGATATCATCAAGGAAATCAACCGGGCACTCCACAACAACGATAAGCGCTACTATCGCCTCCCGTCATCCGATGAAGCGGTATCCCAGTATATACTTCTCTATGAGGCATCGGGCGGGGAGGAGCTTGAAAAGCTGGTCTCCGGGGATATTGCAACCGCCCGGTTGACAATTTACATAAAAAGTTCGGATTCAAAAACCTCCCAGAAATTCTATGACAACCTGGTGGATTACATTGATTCCGTCATACCTGATGCCTATGATTACCAGGTCACGGGAATATCCTTTCTCATATTAAAGGCCATGCAATATATAGCAGATACCCAGGTATCATCCATTTCCATTGCACTGGTCATCATCTCCTTGCTCATGGTGGCGGTGTTCGGTTCAGCCAGGGTGGGGGGCCTCTCCATGATTCCAAATATTTTTCCCATTCTCGTGACCCTGGGCCTGATGGGGTGGGCCAATATCTGGCTGGATTACGTCCGCACCCTCATCGCCTGCATTGCCATCGGTCTGGCAGTAGATGACACCATCCATTTCATGGCGCGCTACCGCATGGAATTTAATCGCATGGGGAAATACACACCGGCGCTGTATGCGGCAATGGGAAGGGTCGGCCGGGCCATTACCATCACCACCTGCGTGCTGATCATCGGATTCAGCGTCTCGATGACATCCCAATTGAACGATTCATTTTACTTTGGCATGCTATCCTGTATCTGCATTTTTATCGCACTGTTGGCGGATTATTTTATCTGCCCTTCCCTGATTTTAAAATTCAAGCCCTTTGGAAAAGAATTTGATCCGTCATTCAATAATACGCCTGAATTAAATTAGAATATAAAAGGAAACGGTCATAAAATGAAGAAACACTTTCACATACTGGTATGTATTGTATTGTTCTGTCTCTGCACTTCAATTGCGTCATCCTCAGACGATGCATATAGTATTATGCTCAAACATCATAATGTCTATGAAGGGGATGACAGCAAATCCCTCATGAAAATGGAACTGATCAATAAAAGCGGAAAAAGAAGATTAAGAGAAGTAGTCGTCTGGACACTTGAGCGGGGTGAAGAAGACAAAAGCCTGATGGTTTTCACGGCACCGGCTTCCGATAAAGGAACGGCCTTTCTAACCTGGGAGCATAAAGACAAAAATGATGATCAATGGCTGTATCTGCCGGTATTAAAAAAGGTCAAGCGTATCTCCGCTGCGGAAAAACATAAATCTTTCATGGGGACCGATTTTTCATACAATGACCTCGCCCCCCCGCATCCTCAAAAATTCATCCATAAACTGAAAGGAGAAGATGTGATCGACGGCCAAGCGTGTTACCTCATTGAAAGCATCCACAAAACCCATACCAATGATCCGGCTTACCAAAATCAAAGAAAATACCAGTATACAAAGCAGCAAAGCTGGATTCGGAAAGACAATAACTTGTTGGTAAAAGCTGTTATGTTTGATAAAAAAGGAGAAAAATGCAAGTTGTTTTCCGCCGCGGATATCATAAAAGTGGACGATATATGGACGGCGATGTCAATGAAAATGGAAAATCTTAAAAATGGGCACCGAACCATTCTGACAATCCGGGAAGTCCGGTACAACGTGGGGCTGACGGATGATTTTTTTACAACCCGGGAATTGGAAAGGCCGAGATAGACCGGTCATCAAGGGTACTGGTAGGTTTCACAAAAGGTGTTGCCGTCTGTGTCCGCAACTTCAAGAATGTTGTATTTTCGCCATATGTTCTCATCCATACTGCAGTAGTATGCGCAAATATCGTTGGGATCCACTTTCTGGTGACGGGGTGGATAAACATGCTCCACTTTCAGTATTTCCGTATCGTTTTTAAGGACAAAATAGTTCTGAATAGTGATCGGCCGGGTGGATGTATTTCTGATCTGAACCTCCAGGTTCTGATCCGGCAACGAACAGCATTTAAAGGCCAGTACCTCTTCCATGCTGGTATTCATTATGATATTAATCTTTACCATGGCGTATCCTTCGATTAAAACTTCTATCCGTCAATTCAGTATCATATAGCATTCCAGTTTTATAATTTCAAGATTCCTGATACCCATACCCTGTCTCAGCCCGCCGCCATTGCCCTGTTTAGCATTCACCCAAGCCTGATGATGGATTCATGATTCTTTTTCCTTCGACTTTCTGCCGAAGGTGGGAATCAGGATCCTTTTCATGGTATTTTTTATCATTTCAGCATACTGGTCATGATCTATCTCAAAAATGGGACGGATATGTTTTTCACCTGCAACAAAACTGAAGATGGAAAACCAGACCGCCAGCATCCCTGCCTTGATCTTGTCTGAGGATTCCTTGTCTTCCATTGGGAATCCCATGGCATCGGCCACCTCATTGAGCGTTACCGGAGACCTCAAATCATTATCGAATTTCTGCTTTGTTTTACTGAACATCTGGAAAAGCATCAGGTTGGGTACCTCGGGATGGAATATAAGAAAATCGCAGATATGATCAATTGCCGCCTCGTAACGATCGTAAAGCGGCTTTCCCTTTGTCTTGCCCTCAAGGTCCTTTATCATCTCCCGATAATCATCTATGACATCAACGAGCACGGATTCGAACAGGTCTTTTTTCTCCCCCCAGTGGTAATACAGGGTCGAAATATCGATTCCCACCTCTTTTGCAATCATCCTCGTAGTAGTGCCGTGGTAGCCGTATTCTCCGAACAGCTTACGAGCGGCCGCAAGCACCCTGGCTTTCATGGAATCGGGATCTTTCCTGGCCTTTTCCAATGGATTATACATAAACATCTCCTCTTTACAACAGGGGGAACGGTTCAATAGCCATTCATGCCTGTCCATCGCTTGATGGAAAGATCATAAAAGCTTGCCGTGAAAAAGTCAAGCTGCTCCTGTTTAAAAAATAAAACGCCCCGCCCTTTTAAAACATTACAGAAAACGGGCGGAGCGTTACAACATCGAAATTTTATAACTTAGCTTTTCTTTCCTGCAAACATCCTTTGAATGCCCTCTTGGAAGGATCTGGCCGGTTCGCTCTCCCTGACTTTCTTCAGTGCAATGGCACCGGACGGGCAGTTGGACGCACAGACACCGCATCCGATACAGGCGTCCTCTCTGACGATCACCCGGTCCTCGGATTTATCGTCCTTTTCGCCCATTCGGTAGAGCAGTGCATGGAAACTGCAGATTTCTATGCATTTCTTACATTTTGTGCACTTATCCTGGTCAACTACGGGCACATAATCCGACTTTTCAAAGATATCCAACCGGTTCATCTTCACCGAAGACCCGATAATTCCGCAGCAACATGCGCAGCAATTACAGATAAACCCGTGTTTGTTGACCGTATTGGTAGAAATATGAATAAGCCCTTCCTTTTCCGCCTGCTTTAAAATCGCCATGCTTTCTTCGATATCGACATTACGGCCGATGCCTTCAGCCACCACGTAATTTGCCGCAGCACCGAATGCCATGCAATTTTCAACCGTTCCCTTGCAATCCGGCGACTCCTTGGTCATCATGGCCATGAGTCTGCAGGTACAGGGCATCACGGCAATATTATTTTTAAATCTTCCGGCATCCTTGATGATCTGCTCCACATCCTGATAGGCAAATACCCGGGACTTGTCCGGCTCCAATTTCTGATCTATTTCCACCACACGCGACTTTGGATCAGGCTTTAACGAGGGGATAACTCTGAAAATGCTGAAATCCGAATCCATCGCATTCATCGTAATACCGCCCCCCTCGATTTTGTGCATCTTTTTAACAAAAGCGCGTCTTTCATCTATGCTGTTGTGGGGCGAAATTATAAAATACTCTACGATTCCGGGGAATAACGGTGGAATGGTATATTTCTTCTTGTTGCCGTCTTCCCGGTCAATCACCCAGAATAAAACACCCCGTTTTGCCAGGCGTTCAAAGGTTTCTTTCACTTTTTCCACTGGAAACCCGGTTTTTGACGCATATTCCTCAATGGTATACCGGTCTGCCTGGACGATGGTAAACGGACCGGCTGTCAGCATATCAGCATCTTCCCTTTTATACAGAATTTTCAAGATATCCATGGTCAGCTTGTTTTTGGGCATCATAATGATATCGCACAGTTTTCTATACGCCTGTTCGCCTTTGTTTCCAGACATGCATGACCTCCTTTTAATTCAAACAGATTAAACTGAATAGGACTCACGGTTTCAAGTATTTTTTTATGGTTTTAAAGTTCTTTTGCGCATTCAATAAACTGCCCCAGGGGTTTGATTTTTTTGCATTACATTTCACTTGAATTCCTGGTTTTCTTCTCATGAAAGAATCGACTCGGCCTTTTTCGCTTTTTCAGATGGTATGATCGCCTGCGTCAGCAGGTCAACGAGATTTCGCACCTCGATCATTTTATCATATGCCTGCCCTTCGTCCGTAACCAGCCAGCGAATCACAATATAATTAAACGCTCCCAAAAACATGTTTCTGAATATACGGGTGCTGATATGCTCTCGAAAACTGCCGTCCGACTTTCCTTCTTCAATGATACGGTCCAACTCATGGACATATTTTGAATAAATTTTATGAGATGGTGTCCCGTAAAACCGTGGATTCAACAGAATATGGATCAAAAACACCCTGAGAAAATTGGTGTCTGATAAAAACAGTTCAAAGTGGTTTTTAAAAAAGCGCTGAAGTTTATGCACCGGGTTGCTGACGATAAAGGTATCCGGCAATGTTTTCAAATAGTTTTCCAAACGTTTCATTGGAATCGACAGCAGCAGATCTTCCTTGCTCTTAAAATATTCGTATATCGTCCCCTCCGCCACTTTTGCCTGCTTGGCGATGTCCGATATTTTTGCCCGTGAAAAGCCGCTTTGTGAAAAGACTTTCTCAGCCGAACTTAATATGCGATCCTGCTTATCCTGTTCAGCCGTTTCCCGATCATCCGCCAGAATCATGGGTAAAATCAATGTCATGATATCCTTAAGATCATCACTGTTCTTTTGACCTATCGAACCGTTCAACTTGTCAAGTATCTCGGAACCGATAAGCCCGGTTATAATTTCCTTTACGATGGTCATATCCACGTCATTACGAAATATACCGGTCTGAACCCCGTGCATCAGGATTTCATGCACTTTGGTAAAAAACTGTTGATGCAGTTGATATGCAGGTGTGTCATAAAAATTCTTCTTGGAATGGCATTCGAACATCACGATGGCTGCGTAATCCGGATTTTTATCATGATAATTCAAGCTGTACCAGATAAGTTTGCCAAGTCTCGATATGGGATCGATGATTCCCTGAAGCTGGTCTTCGACCATTTCAAGAACCACTTTCAGTTTTCGATAAGCAATGGAAAAAAGAAGATCATCCTTTCCTTTAAAATATTGATATACCAAAGAATCCGCGATTCCGGCGTCCGCGGCGATCTTCGCGATGGTCGTGTCGGATGCGCCCATTTGGGCAATTAATTTTTCCGCGGATAACAGTATTTTTTCTTTTGTTTCTTCCATGGGCAATTCAGCTTTAAACTTTTCAATGGTTTAAGGGAATGGGCACAAGTATTATGCCGAATTATATTCATTTTATTTAATCTATCTTATTTTATTACATAAATTTAGAATGCATGTCAATAATAACCACAAATGAGCCGGTCTCCATACCGGTCTCGGGCAATTTCAAATGCCAAATATTTATTGTTCGCCACTTACGGAAAAAAACAAAAAGATATCAAATGCTTAAACAACATGTTAAAATTCTGATAACCAGAATCATACTTTCTTCAAGGATCCTTTTCCAGAAAATTTATTAACTGGCAATATTTTTTTGAAAATGATATGGTTTTTTTAAAACACAGATCATTGATAATTTTTGTGTTTTATAATTAAGGAGAATCAAAATGACATTAATGAACGGAAAAGAATACATCGATTCGTTGAGAAAACTCGAACTGGAAGTCTATTTCATGGGAGAAAAAATCAAACATGTGGTTGATCAGCCCATGTTTACCCCCCATATCCATACGGCAGCCATGACGTATGAACTTGCCCATGACCCCCAGTATGAGGACGTAATGACGGCGACCTCTCATCTCACCGGCGACAAAATAAATCGATTCACCCATGTTCATCACAGTATCGGCGATCTGGTTAAAAAAATCAGGATGATGCGATTGTTGGGGCAGAAAACCGGCACTTGTTTTCAGCGCTGCGTAGGCCTCGATGCGTTAAACGCCCTTTATGTCAGCACGTATGAAATGGACCAAAAAAACGGTTCGTCGTACCATGAAAATTTCAAAAAATTCCTGCTTCATGTCCAGAGATACGACCTGATGTCCGCCGGTGCCATGACGGATCCAAGAGGAGACAGGAGTTTGAGGCCTTCCCAGCAGAAAAATCCCAATGTTTACTTAAGAATTATCGAAAAAAACGACGACGGCATTGTTGTCAGTGGTTCCAAAGCCCATATCACCGGTGTGATTAACTCCCATGAAATTATCGTTATGCCGACACGGGCCATGGGAAAAGAGGATTCGGATTACGCTGTGGCTTTTGCGACCCCGGTGAACACCAAGGGTATTAAATACATTTTTTCCAGACAGACCAACGACAGCCGGCGCCTTGAAAGCCCACTGGACTCGGGAAATCCCAAATACGCCATTGTCGGTGGTGAAGCCATTATCCTGTTTGATAAAGTCTTTATTCCCTGGGAAAGGGTTTTCATGGCCGGAGAATATGAATTTTCCGGAAACCTGGTGGAAACATTTGCCGGATTTCATCGATCCAACTACGGCGGATGCAAGGTCGGCTTGGCGGACGTTGTGATCGGGGCATCTCACTGGGTGGCAGACGCCCATGGCGTGGCCAAGGCATCCCATATTGTGGATAAGTTGACGGAGATGGTTGGAATGGCGGAAACCTGCTGGGCATGTTCACTGGCCTGTTCCTATGAAGGGAGCAAAACATCTTCCGGTGCTTACACCATAAACCCCATGCTGGCCAATGTAACCAAGCTCAATATCACCCGCCTGGTATATGAATGGATGCGCATTGCCCAGGACATCGCCGGTGGAAAAATCATTACCCTTCCCTCTGAAAAGGATCTTTTAAACCCCGAAACCAGGGACGTTATTATAGAGTGCTTCACCGGCAGGGAAGGCGTCGATGTCGAGGACATATTTAAAATGCTTCGGCTGGTTGAAAACATGTCCGTAGGCGCGGGCCTGCCGGAAGCCATGCACGGTGCCGGTTCACCGGCCGCACAAAAAATCATGATCGCCCGGCGCAGCAGGATAGATAAAAAAAGGGAACTTGCCGAAAAAATAGCCGGTATCCGGCAGGATGAAAGTTTTGAAAAAATCGTCGGAATGAGTGAAAAAGACTATTGGGAAAAAAGCAAGACGTCCCAATCCTGATAAAATGGGACACGACCGGAAAATACTGAGGCTGCGGTTAAAATATTGCGGTGGGTGTAATCCTGAAATCGACCGGGTGGGCATCGTTAATGAACTTGCTCACCTCCTTGAAACAGAATCCATAAAAATTCAGTATGTTGAAGACAAGGAACCTTTTGATCTGATCCTTCTTGTAAACGGTTGTTCCCATGCCTGCAAAGAAGAAGAACTAAACCCGCTACCCGCGTCTTCCCCCTATCTGTCCGTCCAGGGAGCAAGACTCCAGCACCAGCCTGTTTCGGAAGATCAAATTCCCTACGCCCTTTTTGAAAAAGTCAAATCTCTTATAGGGTAGATTCTTCGTTCCCGCGCAGGAACGGGGGGAAACGAAAGCTGAACATAACGATGCACGTTAAAATTTCATTTTGAATGCCTATCAGCCGCTTAAATCCTCTGTAAAATCGCGGGCAGGGGAAAAGATCCGGCAACCGTCCAACGAAACCGGCGAATTCCTAGTCTGCCTTGGATTTCCACTCCTTCTGCTTATCAACCGGCCATCTGACGCAAAAAGCGGGCTTCCCCATCATGATCATCTGCATGCAGGTATCACCGCACTTGGGATCACAATGAATGATGTCATCCTCACGGCCCGTTCTCACCTTTTGAGGCCATTCCGGATCAGCCCATAATACACGCGCCAACCCGATCAAATCAGCCTGTTCGTTTTCGACAATATTTTGCGCAAGCTTTCCATCGGCAATCCGGCCGGCTGTCATAACCGGCACAGACACTTCTTTTTTAATTGTCGCAGCCAGGTCGACCATGTATCCGTTGGTTTTTGATTTCTCTACCACATCCGGAAGAAAAAAGGATTCATAAGTCCCTCCCATTACGGATAAATAGGCGATCCCGGCATCTGCCAACGCCTTTGCATAAGGAATGGATGATTCAAGGTCAAGACCGCCAGGCAGCCATTCATCTGCTAAAAACCGGTACCCCAGGGGTATGTCGCCGATGGCCCCGGTCACGGCACTGACCACTTCAAGACCGAACTTCATCCTTTTTTCCGGCGTGCCACCATATTCATCCTGCCGGATATTCGTTCTGGGTGAAACAAACTGGGAAAGAAGATATCCCGTCCCGCCATGAAGTTCCACCATATCGAATCCTGCTTTTACAGCACGTGCTGCAGCATCGCTGTATTTTTGAACAAGTTCTTTAATTTCGGACAACTCAAGAGCCCTTGGCTCCTGGCCCATTGCAGCAACAGGAGACGGGGCCACCGGCCGGTCGGGTATCATACCCGGCGTCAAAAACCTTCCGACATGATTGAGCTGCAGGCACGCCAATGCCCCTTCTTTCCGAATAGCCGAGGCCAATGCTGCGAGACCTTCAATATTATCATCCGTATCCGCTCGAATGATAATATCGGATCCGCATCCTAACGGATAATCTATGGTCGCGGCCTCCACCACCACCATGGCCACGCCGCTTTTCGCCATCAAACGGTAATGGTCCAGCATCAGTCTGCTGATTTTCCCCCCCTTACCTCCGTAACCTAAAAACAAAGGGGCCATGACCAGACGGTTCTTCAATTCAATTCCACCCACTTCTAATGTTGAAAACAATCGAGAATACATGTTTTTTTTCCTCCTTTTCATTATTTTCAGGATGGTAGACATGGATTTTGACCTATGCTATTAGAAGTGGGTTAAAAAATCTCGGCCTGATTTGAGATTTTGAAACCACTTCTTAGCGAAAAATGGTGAGCCGGATATGCTCGGAATTGAAGCTCACAGCAGAAGACGGTTTCCATTTAAGAACGAATTCCTCAGGAAATGCTCTTTTTATAGTAAAAAAATAGAGGATGATCAATGGCTCACAGCATAAAAACGCAGATCGTTATAAATGCTTCGGACAAATCCGTCTGGGACATCCTGACGGATGTTGACAATTACGGCCAGTGGAACCCCTTTATTCGAAAAATGAGCGGGGGTCTTCAAGCCGGTGCTCCCATACGTTTATCCATAAGGGCGGCAAAGGGAATGAACATCCACCTCCGCGCAAACATAAACCAAATAGAACCATGCAGGTATGTAAG
>CAYLRU010000066.1:0-10350 GCA_964386565.1 uncultured Desulfobacteraceae bacterium
ATATTTTTTAATTGTTGTACCAGCAGCGAGGCCGCGCCTTTGATGTCGGCAAGATTTCCCAAAGATATTTTTTCGTGTTCTGTTTCCACTTTTTCAAAAACACGGATATTTATCATTTCTCCGGGTGATGCATACAGGGGCAGACTGATTAAAAAAACCGTGACACTGAAGATAATCCCCGGTTTAAGACGCCGTATTTTGTCGGATAGTCGTTTCATGGGATGCTACCTTTT
The DNA here is from genome assembly GCA_964386565.1 of uncultured Desulfobacteraceae bacterium. Taxonomy (GTDB): domain Bacteria; phylum Desulfobacterota; class Desulfobacteria; order Desulfobacterales; family UBA5616; genus CAYLRU01. The sequence goes on from CAYLRU010000066.1 coordinate 234, forward strand.
AATATTGTTGGCGATCTGCAGCATTTCATCGGCCGTAAGAATCGCCTTGCTGTTGATTTCATATGCTCTCTGGGCCGAAATCATATTAACCATTTCATCAACCACACTGACGTTGGACATCTCCAGATACCCCTGGGAAATCGTTCCGAACCCCTCATTCCCGGCAGTTCCTGTTTGAGCATCTCCGGAAGCCGAAGTAGGCATGTATAGATTTCTTCCGATACTGTTTAGTCCGGCAGGGTTTGAAAACCGAGCCAATTGTATGGTATCGAGTATGGTTGATTCTGTTTCACCAGCCTGAATGACCGATACAATACCGTCCGTACCGATGGATACGGACATACTGTCCGGCGGGATAACGATTTCCGGTTCCAGCAAAAATCCGTCGGATGTTACGATCCGCCCTTCCCCGTCGAGTTTAAAAGAGCCGGAACGGGTATAGGCAATGTCTCCATTGGGCCGCAGCACTTGAAAAAAACCGTCTCCCTCAATGGCCATATCCAACTGATTTTGCGTGTACAGGTAGTTTCCCTGGGAAAATATTTTTTGCGTAGCGACCGGCCTCGTCCCCTGTCCGATCTGAATTCCCGTTGGAATCTCACTCCCCTGGGCTGATGATGCTCCGGCCGTTCGAAAGTTTTGATACAGCAGATCCTGAAAGTCAGCCCGGCTTTTCTTAAATCCCGTCGTGTTCACATTTGCCAGGTTGTTGGCAATCACATCCACATTCAAGGCCTGGGCCTGCATTCCGGTGGCTGCAATGGAAAGTGTTTTAATCATATTGGTCTCCTCTAAAGTAATTTGATCCTTAGGCGGTTTGTCCGAGTTCCGTAATCGCTTTGGAATTATTTTCATTTAAATACTGAATGATTTTCTGGTAGGTCTCGAACCCTCTTAAGGTATCAATCATTTCCGTCATCATTTTGACGGCGTTTACATTTGATCGTTCCACATACCCCTGAATGATCTCAACTTCACCAACTGGGATATCCTTTACATCATCATTGATCTTTACAAAAAAACCGTTGCCTTTCTTGAGCAGCGAATCACGCTTGAAATCCACAATTTTTATCGTATCAACCGTATTTCCATTACTTTGAACAACGCCTTTTGCACCAACTGAAAAGTCAGCGCCGGAAATGATGATTTTCCCTCCTTCACCCAATACCGGATAGCCGTCTTGTGTACATAATTCGTTGTTTTCGTTTAATTTAAAATTTCCTTTTCGCGTATATTGAGTTCCGTCAGGCGTTTCGATACAAAAAAAACCATTGCTGTTTAATGCAATATCCAGGGGATTTCCAGTCGCTTCAATCTGGCCCTGGGAAAAATCGATGAACGTTTTTGCCGGAAATCCGGCAAAAACATTTTCCGGGTCGCCGGCCGGATTCTGCGCAGTTAAGTATTCTGAAGAAACATACGGCTCAGCCGAATCCGCCTGGAATACGATATTATCTTTTTTAAATCCGATTGTGTTGATATTGGCCAGGTTGTTTGACAGTACAGCCAGCCTCATCTCCTGGTATAATGCGCCTCTGACCGCGTCACTAATTGCATTGCTCATAAGAAAATCTCCATGGCATGTCTTTTTATTCCACAACCAACGATGAAGATGAACTTTTAAAAATATTTTGCAAGATTCGTACCAGATGTTTGTTTTATCGGTTTACGGGTTCGTATGCCAATGCCGATTCGTTATCATGATCATGGATAGCCATACGACGTCACATATTCCTGTATCTTGCGCCCTGGTATTGTTCGGGTATACGGGCCTTTCTCAGCTTTGATAATCGCTCAAATTTTAATTTGAAATCCAATTCCGCCTGTGGAATATTGGCATGATTGTAAATTTCTTCTTCGTTCGTCTCTGTATCATAAAGCAACCGCACCTTTTGAAATGCCGGGTTCATTTCCATATTTGCACCGTTATCCGGATATACGGAAATTTTTGGACGTGTTTTTTTTCTTGGATAAACCAATTGCAGGGTATCGGAAATTTTTTTCTTACAGGATTTCTCGGTTTTATATCCATTTAAATGGATACCTTCCGAATTCACGATGTATTTCATCACCTTTTCAAGTTGGGCATTGTAAGTTTGCAATTTACATAGTTCTTTTTTTATCTGCTTGTGGTAGTCTTTTCCAATTTCCCTGTAAAAAAAATGATGAAAACGCGACTTGCCTTTGATCAGACATGATATGGCAACAAAGCATATCATCAGTGCAATGATATCCCTTGCCACCTGCCAGTTTCCCATTGAAATTATTTCCATCTTTTCCCTCTGATCACCTGTTGTAGTGTATGCAATCAATCCATTGCGCCGGTAAATTACACCCTATGTTTCCCGATGGATTTTCTTTTCTTCGTTGCTCAAACCAAGATATCGATGCCGTCCTGTTTTTCTTTTTCCGGTTGATTTTCCATGTTTTGATTCTTCCCGTTCTTCTTGTTGTTTTTTTCGCTGTTTCTTTTATGCCTTTCCACAGTCAGGTTCGTCTTGTTCAATTTTCGTTTGATTCGAACGGTATTAAATGTCGAAGGAATATTTACGTTTACTTTTTCAACCATTCCCCTTCTCCCGGATGCAGGGTGCTTTTTTATTCGATAAAACCCATTTTCCTTAATTTTACCCGCAAGTGCATGATCGCTTTGGAGTGGATCTGGGATACCCTGGACTCCGTTAAATCAAGCACATTGCCGATTTCTTTCATTGTTAATTCATTCATATAGTACATCGATAAAACCATTTTTTCCTTTTCCGGCAATTCGTTGATGGATTCTGCAACTGCGTTCCGCAGCTCCTTGATTTTCATACCAGTTAACGCATCTTCATTGTTTTGATTCATTACCGATCGAACATATTTTTCTTTCTCGTCTTTTGAAAATCCTTCGATTTCATCAATACTGATAAAACACATATTCGCCGTTGATCTGATCTGGTGATATTCGTCGACTGAAACGCCGATTTTTTCAGCAACCGCCTCTTCATCCACTTCACCTTCATTTTGCATTTCTATGTTCATGTAAGCTCTTTCCAGTTCCCTGATCTGCCTTCGACTGGTCCTTGATAAATAATCCCTGGATCTGAGTTCACTCAATACAGCACCTTTAATCCGAAACGAGGCATAGGTTTTAAGACTGTTGTTTCGGTTGGGGTCGAAACGGTCTACAGCCTGTATCAAACCGATTATGCCGGAATGCAGTAAATCATCCGTATCAACATGGGACGGCAAATGACCGGCAATACGATTGACAATCTGTTTGACAAAGGGAAGATATTGGATAATTAGTTCCTTTCGAGAAGCATCTTCATCTTCGATATTCCCAACTTTAATATTTTCCGCTAATGTCATATTTTACCCCATTTTTTATTGCATTTTATTTTTCCTCAAACGTGAAAAAGCTTTCGGTTCTTTCCCGTCAAGACCCCCGGGAATCGTTATTCATGATAATTGAGTGTTAATCAATTTATGCCAGTTAAACAATGTATCGGTGTTTGTCGGACGATTTCTTTCATAATCAATATATTTTCTGGCAATCATCTGAAAACATCGGGTCGAAATGGAATCAGGGTACATCTCGCTGACGAGTTTTTGAAGTTTTACACATCTGGTCACCTTTTGGTCTTTCATGATACACCCGCAATACGCGACAATAATATCGAGAAAGCGATCCGTCACCAGTGTTAATTGTCTGAAAATTTCCTTTCCCTCTTTTTCAGTTGAAACCATATTTACAATCAGGTTGAATTTTTTAACGTCATATCTGTTGGATAGTATTTTAATCAGGGCATAAGCATCTGTTATGGCTGTCGGTTCCGGAGAAACGATGACAACGACGTCATGTGCCGAGGCATTGAAATTCAGCACATTGCTTGAAATACCGGCTGCCGTATCCATTAAAAAAATGTCAAACCGGACAATGTATTTTTCGAGTTCGTTCAGAATAAAAACCTGCTGATCTTTCGGCAGTTGGGCCATTTCCTGCAGACCAGATGCCGCAGGAATTATCGTCATACCGGCCGGCCCGTGCACAACAATATCTTCGATGGTTTTTTGTCCCATCAATACATGGGATAAATTATATTTCGGTGCCATGCCCAACAGGATATCAATATTTCCAAGACCCAGGTCCGCGTCAAGAAGAAGAACTTTCTTTTCCATCCTGCTCAATGCATAGCCGATATTCGCAACGATATTTGTTTTGCCCACCCCTCCTTTTCCACTCGCAACGGCAATCACTCTTGTATTTCTTTTTCTATCTTCCGATGCCCCGTATTCTTTTATTCGTTTTGAAATCGTATCTTTTAAATGAATGATCTTGCTTTCTGGGGTTTCCTGATTCATGTTCCTCATTTCCATTTCTTATAATATTTTTGTGTTTTAATTGTAACCGATTTCACTCATACCGTTTTGAATCAGATCCGGGTATTTTTTCTTTTCAAAACCATTATGCATTTTATGTAACTTTTTATTCCCCAGAATAAGCTCGGCCATTTTATCGGGGACCATCATATCAATATCTTCGGGGACATTTTGACCGAATGTCAGGTAAGAAATTGGGGTATCCGAAAAAATTGAAAGATTGATCATTGCACCATAAACGGTTGTTTCATCTATTTTGGTAAACAGCAGCTTGTTAAAGTCAAACATTTCAAACTTTTTAATCATTGCTTCCGCATCTTTTTTTTTCAAATAGGGCTGCATCACCAAGTGAATTTCGTCGGGGCTAATTTTGTCCAACAGGTCTTTTAACTGGTTGCAAAAAGACTGGTCGTTTAAACCTATGCCGGGCGTATCAATGTATATTATGTCTCTATCCTTTAAATTTTTTAATGTCTTTTTTACGTCATTGATGCGGGAAATATATTCCACATCAAATCCCATAATGCCGGCATATACATTTAAAAGTGAATTGGATGCCACTCGATGAACATCGAGGGAAATGACGCCGACTGACAGGTCTGAATCAAGAATATGGTTGGCGACAAGCTTAACAAGGGAAGTTGTCTTTCCGACGCCGGTCAACCCAATCATCGCGATGATATACTGCTTGTTTGAGATTTTGGCTTTTGGCATGGAACAGACCCCCATGTGATCAAAAACATCAGACAACCGGTTCCGTATATCACTTATCCAGTTGTCAGAACCGTATTTCCGGCTGGAATCTAGATACCGAAGAATCTCATGCTGGATATCCTCGTCGACCTCATTTAATTCCAGACGGCGTTTGACTTGATGATGCAATTCGGATTCAATGAATTGTTTTGATTTGTCTTTCTTTTTGACGCTGCGAATTCCGGTTAAAGGTGATATTCTTGTTCCGATGGATTGCAGTAATCTTGTTCTTTTTGCAGTTGTTGGCTCTTTTGCAGGTTGATTTTGCCGATCCGAATATTGATTCGCAACATATTGATAAGGTATCGCAGTACCCGATTTTACGATTAGATTGTCAGTCGTCGCCATAACTTCCACACCGGCTCTCCCCCTGTTCTTGAAGATCCCTGCCTGTGTTTTCAGTGATTTGGCTGACAAAATGACGGCATCGGGCCCAAGTTCCTGTTTGATATTCCTGAAAGCTTCCGCCATGTTTCTTGCTTCAAAACGTTTAATCTGCATCATTAATTTCCACTGTTCCGATCGATTGAATGTTTATGCTGTTGATAATTTCGTTATACGAGAGGATGACAAGATCCGGTACGAATTGTTCCGTTAATTTTTTAAAATGATATCTGATGTGAGGTGAACATAAAACAACGGGTTGCTGTGCATAAGATGAAAACTTTTCTATACATTTTGACAAGCTTTTAATAATCTTTTGTATCAATTCGGGTTCAAGTGCAGGCATATTCGACGGTTCTTTCGGATGGATCGATTCCAAAATAATGTTTTCAATCATATGGTCTAAAACAATGACATATAAATTATTATCCGGAGACTGGTATTGTTGTGAAATGCTTCTGGCTAAGGATTGCCGCACATATTCAGTCAACTGGTTGATATCTTTGGTCATCGGTGCATAGTCCGCCAGTGTTTCCAGTATGGTCGTCAAATCCCGGACGGATATCTGTTCGCGCAGAAGGTTTTGTATTACTTTAACCACCACTCCCAGCGGCAAAAGATTCGGCACAAGTTCTTCAACAACTTTCGGGTGCGTTTCCTTTAACGTGTCAAGCAATGATTGTATTTCCTGTCTTCCGATATATTCATGTGCATAACGCCTGACGATATCGGACAAGTGCGTTGCCAACACTGTCGGCAGGTTGACAACGGTATATCCGTTCGTAAGTGCATTTTCCCTTTCATCTTCTTTGATCCATAAGGCAGGCAATCCGTAGGTCGGCTCTTTTGTCTTGATACCGTTTATTTTACCGTCCGAAGAATCGACGTTCATCGCCAGAAGATGGTTGATCATCAAATCACCACCTGCAATTTCATTTCCCTTGAGGAATATTTTATACTCGCCGGGTTTTAATTGAAGGTTGTCCTGGATGTGAATCGACGGCACGATAATCCCGATCTCGTTCGCAATTTGTTTTCGAATACTGCGGATTCGCGTCAACAGCTCCCCATTCTGGGATTCATCCACATACGGGATCAACGCCATTCCGACCTCCAATGCCAATACATCCAACGGTGGAATGTAACCAATTGATTCGGCTTCTTTTTCTTTTTCAAGAACCTTTATCTCTTTTTGTTTTTTTTCTCTTTGCTCAATTTTGGATTTGTAGAGCACATACGCCGTCAATCCGGCTAATGTAGCCAGGCTTATGAAGGGAACGGCAGGAATCCCGGGCAATAATGCAAACCCGCATAAGACTGCTGCAACGAGTCCGATGGCGCGCGGATTTAGTGTCAATTGGGACGTGATGTCTTTTCCCAGACTGTCTTTCGACCCTGCTCTGCTGACGATGATACCTGCTGCGGTCGATACAATCAGTGCCGGAATTTGACTGACAAGGCCGTCGCCGATCGTCAGCAGCGTGTAAGTTTGAGCAGCATTGGAAAAGCTCATTTTGTTCTGAAATACACCGATTGCAAGTCCTGCAATAATATTGATCATCGTAATGATTATGCCGGCGATGGCATCTCCACGAACAAATTTATTTGCGCCGTCCATTGCACCGTAATATTCTGCTTCTAATGAAATCTCTCGCCGTCTTTCTTTGGCTTCCTTATCATCTATTAATCCGGCATTGAGATCCGCATCAATACTCATTTGCTTTCCCGGCATTGCATCGAGTGTAAACCTGGCTGCGACTTCTGCAATTCTTCCGGCACCTTTTGTAATGACAACGAAATTGATAACGACTAAAATGATGAAAACGATAAGACCGACCAGATAATTTCCGCCGACGACAAAACTGCCGAATGATTTTATTACTTTTCCGGCAGCAACAATACCTTGTTCACCATTGAGAAGAATAATACGTGTCGAAGCAATGTTTAAAGACAATCTGAAAAGGGTTGCAAGCAGGAGAATTGACGGAAATACTGAAAATTCCAGAGGCTTGAGAATATACATTGCCACCATCAATATTAATAAGGACAATGTGATGTTTAACGTCAACAGGAGATCCAGTACCACCGGGGGCATCGGAATAATCATGATCATCAATATCCCGATGACGGCGATTGCCATCAGTGCATCGGGATTTTCAGTTATCAGTGAAAAACGATTAAGAATATTTTTCTGCGCTGCCGTTGTCAATTGTTCAGACCCCATTCTGATGCATCATGTCTTTGAATTTTTTTTATTTAATTTCATTTGCAATTTTTGCATTTTTCGTGCCGAATATTCTGATTCACTGTCCGATATATCAACCTGAATCATAAAATTTGGCCGTGCTTTTTAACACGTTGATTTAGAATATTTTTTACAGAGATTAAGGATTTTCAGATTAACAAAAGTATCGGGTTTTAATAGTCTTTAAAAAAGAAGCGGCCTTCTGATATTACCTTCATCTTCAATTTCAACCAAAAATGGGATGAACATTTGACGATGGCGTCAAATTTATATCACTTAAAACCTATTATTGGATATTGCATGAGATTGACACTTCCGACTCATACAGGATCAAAGTGCTTCAAAACCATTCCGACACAGACGGGATCGGGATTTTCGGCAATCCGGTTCAAAATCAAGGCCAACGCGGGGAATAATGCCAAAAGCAGATATTGTAACGACTCGTGCTGTTATGAAATGGTTTTGCCTTTAAGCTTATAGATAGATGCCAGGATTTCGGCGACTGCCTGGTATAATTCCACCGGAATATATTCACCGATTTTGAGGGTTTTGTATAGCAATTGTGCCAGATGTTTATTTTCAACAATAGGGATATCATGCACTTTTGCCAGTTTTTTGATTTGACCGGCGATAACGCCTGCACCTTTGTATATGACCATCGGAGCAGGCATTCGGTTAAAATCGAATTTCAGCACCACTGCGAAGTGAGTCGGGTTGGTTATCACAACGGTTGCTTCCGGAATGGTATTTATCATTCGAAGCCTGACCATTTCCATCTGGACGGCTTTAATTCTTTGTTTGACATTCGGATCCCCCTCTGTCTGTTTTCCCTCCTCTTTGATTTCCTGTTTTGTCATCTTCAGATCTTTTTCAAGCTGGTATCTTTGAAATGCATAATCCACAATAGCGATCAATATTAATGCAAGACATATATTCAAGCATAATTTTAATGCAACACTTCCTGTAAAGGACACGATTTCTATAACGTCCAACTTCATGAGAAAGGGTATTTTCGGAAATTCCGATTTGATCGAAAGGTATCCTATGCTCGCGACGATTGATAGTTTGGCAAGTGATTTTCCAAGCTCTACAGACGATCGTATGGATATCAGGCGTTTGATACCTTTTGCCGGACTCAGTTTCGAAAAATCGGGAACCAGGGGTTTTGTGCTGATGACAATGCCGACTTGTGCAAAGTTTCCAGCTATTCCTACAATAAAAATCGTTATGAACAGTGGAAAGAGCAGATAGAAAATTTTCAGCAGGACGTCGGCAAAAAAATGGCGGCCGGTTTCAACCGTATCGATGTTCAGGGATCCGAGTTCTCGAAATGATCCCTGCATTACTTCGATCAATCTGAACATCATCCAGGTTCCAGCAAAAAAAAACATGCCGACGGTCGCCAGCAAAATCAGAACGGACACTACTTCATGGCTATTGGCAACCTGTCCTTTTTTTCGTGCTTCCTGCCGGCGCTTGTGTGTCGCCTTCTCAGTCTTTTCCTGAAATCCCTGTTCGGCCATTTTTTACAATCATATCCATCCTGAACGTCTTTTTAAAAAAACTTCGGAATATTTCCTGAAAATCCATTCATTTATTCCGGCTACCCCTCCTTTATTTATAAACCTGCAGGCGGTTTCAAAACCTCGAATCAGTTTCTATGAAAAAATGTGACAAAAGCTCCTTCAATATGTTGATCCTTCACCGATCAACTTTATCAGAACCGTCAACATATCCGCCATATCGTTAAAGATATGACATAAAAACGAAATGAAGAACGGAAGAATCAATCCGATACAGGTAAAACCAATAAGCAGTTTAACGGGCATGGCAACAAAAAAAACATTCATCTGTGGCACAGTTCTGGCAACTAGTCCCAGAGCGATACTTGTAAATAAAAGGGTTACCAGAAGCGGCGAACTCAATTTCAAAGCGACGATAAATATATTGCCGCCTAATTTTATAAGATAAGCAGCCATGGAACTGTTTACCTGGAAGCCAAACGGCGGTATGAGACTGAAACATTCAACGATCGCTTTAAAAAACGAATAATGCGCATCAATTGTTAAAAACACCAGCATTGCAACCATGTATTTGAAATGTGAGATAATGGAACTTTGTCCACCGGTATTCGGATCGAACACGTTTGCGATGGCCATGCCCATTTGATATCCGATAATTTCCCCACTGAATTGAATTGCGGTAAATATCAATTTCACGGATAATCCGATGCACAGACCCATGAGGACTTCTGTCATCACACCGATAATCATCAGTACGACTGTATTTGGTTCAATATCAGGATGGTTCTGAAGTACAGGCAGTAAAATAAGGCTTAAAGTAAAAGACAATCCGATTTTAAAAAGAACA
>CAYLRU010000067.1:0-10099 GCA_964386565.1 uncultured Desulfobacteraceae bacterium
TTCACATGCGGCTTTGTCCTCTCAAACTTTTCCTTCGCCATCTTACCGTCCTCCCTTTGATCACGGGCTTTTATTTTTTTTTAGATTTAATCTGTCAACCTGTTGTATCCGTATTTGATTACCATCTGAAATGCGCGAAAGCCTTGTTCGCTTCCGCCATTTTATGCGTATCTTCTTTTTTCTTAATTGACGCGCCCCTGTTGTTGGCAGCGTCCATCAGCTCACCGGCCAGTTTTTTGGACATTCCCTTTTCCGAACGGCTGCGGGCATAACTGATGATCCAGCGAATTCCCAAAGCCGTGCGTCGCGAAGGCCTGATTTCCGTGGGCACCTGATATGTGGATCCCCCCACCCTGCGTGACTTGACCTCTATCATGGGTTTTACATTTTCCAGGGCTTGCTCAAACACCTTGAGCGGCGGTTCTTTAACCTTTTCCCCGATGATGTCCAGAGCATCATAAAGTATTGTTTCAGCGGTGCTTTTTTTACCGTCCCGCATAATTGAACGGATAAATTTCGCCACGAGTTTGCTGCCATATCTGGAATCCGGTATAATCTCCCGCTCGGGGACTTCTCTTCTTCTCGGCATTTACTTCACCCTATCTTTGATGACTTAATAATCAATAAACGCCGTAAGGCGTTTATAAAATTAATATTATTTCGGTTTTTTAGCTCCGTATTTTGACCTGCCCTGCTTTCGGTCTTCAACACCCAGCGAATCCAGCGTTCCCCTGACAATATGATATCGAACACCGGGCAAGTCCTTCACACGTCCACCGCGGACCAGTACCACGGAGTGCTCCTGCAGGTTGTGTCCGATTCCCGGAATGTACGCGGTCACTTCTATACCGGTGGTCAGCCTGACCCTTGCGACTTTTCTCAAGGCTGAGTTGGGCTTTTTAGGTGTCGACGTATAAACCCGCGTGCATACACCTCTTTTTTGAGGCGCATTCTTCAGCGCCGGTGTGGTTGTCTTTTTTTTCACTCTTTTTCTGCCCTTACGAACGAGTTGATTGATGGTCGGCATAGTTTCCCCTTATTCCATTAAAATAGCCAAAATGTACATCGGTAAAAGCGGCATATGTATACACCAAATGCAATAATGTCAAGCATTTTATGCAAAAATCGCGTAAGAAGTTCCTTCGATTTACGTTAATCAGACAGCAACGTCTTCATAGGATGGAAAACCAGTGCCGGCGGGAATCAGTTTCCCCATAATAAAATTTTCTTTAAGTCCTTTTAAATGATCAACTTTTCCGTTAATACTGGCCTCTGCCAGGACTTTTGTTGTTTCCTGGAAGGAAGCGGCGGATATCCAGCTTTCCGTGCTTAAAGATGCCTTGGTAATTCCCAAGATCAACGGTTCCGCCACGGCCGGTTTCCCGCCCTTTTCAATAACATCCTGATTTGCCTCCTCGAACTTGATGCGATCGATCTGCTCTTCAATGATAAAGTCCGTATCACCGGGATCCAGCACCTTGACCCGCCGCATCATCTGTTTAACAATCACCTCGATATGTTTATCATTAATGCGAACCCCCTGAAGCCGGTAAACCTCCTGGACCTCATCCACCAGGTAACAGGCAAGGGCAATTTCGCCCTTGATATTCAAAATATCCTGGGGTATGGCAGAACCGCTGATCAGGGGTTCTCCCGCCCTGACGTAATCTCCTTCATATACATTGATATGTTTGCCCCTGGGTATTAAGTATTCTTTTTTGTCCCCCACATCCACCGGTGTGATGATAACCTTTTGTTTCCCTTTCCGGGTTCCTTTCTCGATGGATACATAACCGTCAATCTCGCTTAACACGGCGATTTCTTTTGGTTTACGGACTTCGAACAGTTCGGCGACACGCGGCAGACCACCGGTAATATCCTTGGTTTTCGTCGTAGCCCTGGGCAGTTTGGCGATAACTTCACCCGCTTTTACCCGGGCCCCCTCTTCCACCAGCAGAATGGCACCGATGGGCAATGCATACCGGGCCATGCTCGAAGATTTTTCAAGCTTTGCCGTCTTGCCGGTTTCATCCTTAATGGAAATCCTCGGCCGGTCCTCACCGCTCTTGGATTCAATAATGGTCATACTGACCTTCCCGGTTACCGGGTCTACCTGCTCGTTCATGGTCTTGCCCAGGACAATATCACCGTATTTAACCGTTCCGGCGACTTCAGTAATAATCGGCGTTGTAAAAGGATCCCATGACGCCAGCAAATCCCCCGAACTGACCGAATCGCCGTCTTTGACGTGAAGATGTGCGCCGTAAATAACGGGAAATCTCTCCAATTCCCGACCGGTGTTTCCGACAATGGAAAATTCACCGCCGCGGCGGTTCATGACAACGTACTCGTTGTTATCGGTCTGAACAACATTCAAGTCGATATACTTGATGGTACCGTCCAGCCTGGCCCTGATGTCCGCCTGCTCCACCCGGCGACTTGCCGTTCCCCCGATGTGGAACGTCCGCATGGTCAACTGGGTTCCCGGTTCGCCGATGGACTGGGCTGCCAGAATCCCGACGGCCTGGCCGATCTCGACCTTTTTACCATGGGCAAGGTCCCGGCCATAACATTTGGCGCAAACGCCGTATTTTGATCTGCAGGTCAGAACGGATCTGATTTTAACGGTGGTAATACCGGCTTCCTCGATCTTTTTCACCGCCTCTTCATCCAAATCTTCCCCCGATTCAACCAGGACTTCGTCGGTAAACGGATCCAGGATGTCTCCCATGGCAACCCGCCCGAGAATGCGTTCCCCCAGATGCTGGATCACTTCACCGCCCTCCAGGAGCGGTTCAACATCAACCCCCATCATCGTACCGCAATCATCTTCCATAACCACGCAGTCCTGGGCGACATCCGCCAGGCGTCTTGTCAGGTATCCTGAATTCGCCGTTTTTAAGGCCGTGTCTGCCAAACCTTTCCGGGCGCCGTGGGTCGAAATAAAATACTGAAGAACGGAAAGCCCTTCTCTGAAGTTCGCGCTGATCGGTGTTTCGATGATTTCACCGGAGGGTTTTGCCATAAGACCGCGCATACCGGCAAGCTGTCGCATCTGGTCCTTGCTGCCCCTTGCACCGGAATCGGCCATCATGTAAATCGAGTTCAGGCTTTCACGTTCAACGATCTCCCCGTCTTCGGTTTCGACCTGAATGACCTTCATGGATTCCATCATCTCGTTGGCGACATCGTCGGTTGCCTTGGCCCAGATGTCAACGACCTTGTTATATTTTTCCCCCGGTGTGATAAGTCCCTCATTATACTGCTTATCAATTTCTTCCACAGCAGCCTCGGCCTTGTTGAGGATATCCCATTTTTTTTCAGGAATGATCATATCGTCAATACAGATGGAAATACCACCCATCGTAGAATACCGGTACCCGATGTCTTTGAGTCTGTCTGACAGAATAACCGTGGCTTTCGGGCCAAGCTGGCGATAGGAATAGTCCACAAGGTTTCTTAAGGCCTTCTTATCCATCACGCAGTTTACAACGTGAAAAGGAATTTCAGACCGCCGATCAATGACCTGAAAAATATAATACAACCCGTCAAAGGAAAAAATCCGGCTTATGGCACCCTTCTCCAGGGCCATTACCGAATCAACCTGTTTTTCGGAAGCCCCGTAAATCCGTTGAAATTCTTCTTTGTTCAAAAAACCGACAACGCCGCCGCTTTCCTTGTTCCGGTCAACTGAACAGGCTTCGGCCAACTTCCCGAAATCAGCGCCGTCGTTCAACTGGCCGAGAACATCTTTGGCAGTCTCTTCATCGGCAAGGACGATCTGGCATAATTTTATGATATCTTCCTGGGGAATTATTTCCCAGAGCAGGACCCGCCCCACCGTCGTCTCAACCCGTTTACCATTTATCCGGACGGTGATATTCGCATGAAGGTCTATTTCTTCGGCATCATAAGCGGATCTGACCTCATGAACATTTGCAAATACTTTACCTTCTCCCTTAACCCCTTCTATTTCCCGCGTCATATAATAAATTCCGAGAACGATATCCTGACTGGGGACGATGATCGGGCTGCCGTTTGCCGGCGACAGAATGTTGTTGGAAGACAGCATCAGCACCCTGGATTCGATTTGCGCTTCCACGGAAAGCGGGATATGCACGGCCATCTGGTCACCGTCGAAATCGGCATTGAATGCGGTACAGACCAGGGGATGAAGCTGAATCGCTTTTCCCTCAATCAAAATCGGTTCAAAGGACTGGAAGCCCAATCGGTGAAGCGTGGGGGCACGGTTTAACAGTACCGGATATTCCTTAACAACTTCATCCAAGGTATCCCAGACTTCCGGTACTTCTTTTTCCACCATTTTTTTGGCGCTTTTAACGGTGGAGACCAGCCCCTTTTGTTCCAACCGGTAATACACAAAGGGCTTGAATAATTCAAGGGCCATTTTCTTGGGCAATCCGCACTGGTGCAATCTTAAATCCGGTCCCACGGTGATAACGGTACGGCCTGAATAGTCTACCCGTTTTCCAAGGAGGTTTTGCCTGAAACGCCCCTGCTTTCCTTTCAACGTATCACTTAACGATTTCAAGGGACGCTTGTTGGTCCCCGTTACCACACGGCCGTGCCGTCCGTTGTCAAACAGAACATCCACCGCTTCCTGAAGCATGCGCTTCTCATTTCGAACAATAATGTCCGGCGCATTTAAATCCATGAGCCGTTTTAAACGGTTGTTCCGATTAATCACCCGCCGGTAAAGGTCATTAAGGTCTGATGTGGCGAACCGGCCGCCTTCAAGGGGTACCAGAGGACGAAGATCCGGCGGAAGGACCGGAATCACATCCATAATCATCCACGCCGGATCTATTCCGGATCTTCTGAATGCATCGACCACTTTCAGCCGCTTCGACAGTTTCTGCCGTTTTGCCGCTGATCCGGTTTGACGGATCTCTTCTTTCAGTTGGACATAGGTTTCATCCAGGTCGATATTCTCCAGCATTATTTTGACCGCTTCGGCGCCGATTCCCGCTTCGAATTTAGGTCCGTAAATCTCCAGTGCCTCCCGGTATTTTTCCTCGGAAAGCAATTGGCCCGGGGACAGGCCCGTGTCCTTGGGATCAATGACGATGTGGCTGTCAAAATAGAGGACTTTTTCAATATTCTTAAGGGTAATATCCAGCAAGTTTCCGATTTTACTCGGAAGACTCTTTAAAAACCAAATATGGGCACAGGGCGTGGCCAGCTCGATATGGGCCATCCTGTCTCGCCTGACTTTGGACTGAATGACCTCGACACCGCATTTTTCACAAATGACGCCCCGGTGTTTCATTCTCTTATACTTACCGCAATTACATTCGTAATCTTTTGTCGGACCGAAAATTTTCGCACAAAAAAGGCCGTCCCTCTCCGGTTTGAAGGTCCGGTAATTAATGGTCTCCGGCTTTTTAATCTCACCGTGGGACCATTTTAATATCTGATCGGGCGAAGCAAGACCGAGTTTTACACCTGTATACCGCTTCGGGTCTTTTGGTTTGGCAAAGAAATCAAATATAGTTTCCAAAAATCCCCTCCTTGTCTAAGTTATTCCATGAGGGTTATATCCAAACCCAAACTCTGTAATTCTTTCATTAATACCTTGAATGATTCCGGAATACCGGGCTCCAGGACATTTTGTCCTTTTACGATTTTTTCGTACATCCGGGTCCTGCCGGCCATGTCGTCGGATTTCACCGTTAAAAATTCCTGAAGCGCATAAGCGGCGCCATATGCCTCCATGGCCCACACTTCCATCTCGCCGAGCCGCTGCCCGCCGAATTGGGCCTTACCGCCAAGCGGTTGCTGGGTCACAAGCGAATACGGGCCGATGGATCGCGCATGAATCTTATCATCGACAAGATGGTGAAGCTTCATCACATACATGATTCCGACAGTAACCTTGTTCTGAAACGGCTCCCCGGTTCGACCGTCATATAAGACCGCCTGTCCCGTCGTTAATAAACCGGCTTCTTTCAGCAGTGCCTTGATTTCACTTTCTTTTGCACCGTCGAAAACGGGAGTCGCCATATGAACACCGTTTTTATAATTTGCGGCAAATTCGCACACCACCTCCTCATCCATATCATCAATGGCTTTAAGGGTCTCTTCGTCCGAAAAAATCCGTTTGAGTTTTTTGCGGAGTTCATCGGTCTTATGTTCTTCAAGAAGTCTGTTAATCTGATCGCCAAGCCCCTTGGCCGTCCGCCCCAGGTGAATTTCAAGCACCTGTCCCACATTCATTCGGGAAGGGACACCCAAAGGATTTAAAATCATGTCCACAGGTGTCCCGTCTTCGAAATACGGGAGATCTTCCTGAGGCAAAATCCTGGATACAACACCCTTATTGCCATGACGCCCTGCCATCTTGTCGCCGACGGAAAGTTTTCGCTTCATGGCAACATAGACTTTTACCATTTTAATCACACCGGGAGGAAGATCATCTCCTTTTTCGAACTGGCTGACCTGTTCTTCATACAGATCCCGGCACTCTTTGCATTGCTCCCGGTATATTTCCAGAAATTTGTGAACGGTTTCCGTTTTCCCGGGATCTTCCAGGACAAGGCCTTCAAAATCCGCCATGTTAACGTCGCTCAGGAGCCCCCTGTCGATTTTCTCCCCTTTGGCCACCAGGATTTTCTTCCCTTTTTTAATCGGCGTTTGGGCGACCTGGCCGTCTATGATCGCACAAATTTTTTCATGGGCCACCTCTTTTATGACAGCCAGTTTGTCATCCCGGTTTTGCGCCATAATTCGGATTTCTTCATTCTCGATGGTTTTAAGCCTGTCGTCCTTTTCAACCCCTCGTCTTGAAAAAACCTTTGCATCAATAACGGTTCCCTGTACACCGGGCGGAACACGCAACGACGTGTCCTTTACATCACCGGCCTTTTCACCGAAAATCGCCCTGAGCAACTTTTCTTCGGGAGACAATTGGGTCTCGCCTTTGGGGGTAATTTTTCCCACCAGAATGTCTCCCGGTCCAACCTCGGCGCCCAGGCGGACGATTCCGCTCTCGTCCAAATCCTTCAGTGCCTCGTCTCCCACGTTGGGGATATCCCGCGTGATATCTTCCTTACCGAGTTTCGTGTCACGGGCAACCACCTCGAATTCTTCGATATGGATCGACGTATAAATACCTTCACGGTGCAACCGCTCGCCCACCAGGATGGAATCCTCAAAATTGTATCCTCCCCACGGCATAAACGCCACGGTGATATTTTTTCCCAGGGCCAGTTCCCCTTTTTCCGTTGCCGGGCCGTCCGCAATAATTTCCCCGGCTTTAACGCGCTGGCCCTTTTTGACAATGGGGCGATGATTGAAACACGTATTCTGGTTCGATCGGATAAACTTCGACAGGTTATATACGGTCACCGGAAGGTTTGAAGAATCCTGCCCGTCCCCGGCTGGGTCGTCGTCATGTTTCAGTACAATTTTTGACGCATCAGCATAAACAACAACACCGTCTCTTTTGGCGACAACGGCCACACCGGAATCCTTTGCCACGATTTCCTCCACTCCCGTACCCACAAGAGGCGCCTGGTTCACAAGAAGAGGAACCGCCTGTCGCTGCATGTTCGAACCCATCAATGCCCGGTTTGCATCGTCATTTTCCAAAAAAGGGATCAAGGACGCTGAAACGCTTACCAACTGATTGGGAGAGATATCCATCAGCTCGATATCCTCTCTTCTGACCATGGTCAATTCCCCGGCCACCCGGGAGGTAACCATCGGATTCATATATTTGCCCTTTTCATCAATCGGGGCATTGGCCTGGGCAATGGGGTGATCCTGCTCCTCAAATCCGCTTAAAAATTTCACCTCATCCGTGACCGTCGAATTCTTGACAATACGGTAAGGCGTTTCGATAAAGCCGTACTCATTGACCCTGGCATATGTACTCAATGAAACAATCAATCCGATATTGGGACCCTCCGGCGTTTCAATCGGACATATTCGGCCGTAATGGGACGGGTGAACATCCCTTACCTCAAATCCCGCCCGTTCTCTGGTCAACCCCCCCGGTCCCAACGCACTTAATCGGCGTTTATGAGTGGTTTCCGACAACGGGTTGGTCTGGTCCATGAATTGCGATAACTGGCTGGTGCCGAAAAACTCTTTTACCACCGCTGATACCGGTTTCGGGTTGATCAGATCGTGGGGCATCAGTGCATCAACTTCCTGAAGGCTCATACGCTCCTTGATCGCCCGCTCCATGCGGACCAGACCGATGCGGTATTGATTTTCCAGGAGTTCGCCCACGGCCCTTACGCGCCTGTTCCCCAAGTGATCAATATCATCGACAACACCCTGGGTATCCCTCAACTCGACAAGGGTTTTGGCGGTCAGGAGAATATCTTCTTTTCTCAGAGTTCTCAAGTCAAGGGAAGCTTTAATCCCCAGCCGCAAATTGATCTTGAGTCTTCCCACCCCGGAAAGATCATAATAGGCGGATTTGAAAAAGAGGTGATCAATAAAATCCTGTGCCACTTCCGGCGTCGCCGGATTTCCCGGACGCAACCGGCGATAAATCTCGATTAATGCCTCTTCCTTGGTCTCCACCTTGTCCATCAGAAGCGTCTTGCGTATGGAGTCGCTGATGGTCACACCGCCGATATACAGCAGTTCAAATTCATTGATGCCTGCTTCCGCCAGCTTGGCAAGATTTTCATCGTTTACGCTTTCATTGGCTTTTACGATAATGTCATTCGATTCAGGATGGTTTATGGCCGTGGCAAACGTCTTCCCCATAATATCATCCAGCGTGATGGGAATTTCTTCAATCCCGGCCGTTTTAATCTGTCGTATGGCACGCTGGGTGATCAACCGGCCCGCCTTTGTAATAACTTCCCCCGTCGCGGGGTCTACAATATCCTTGCTGGCCCGTTGGCCCTTGAGGAATTCTTCATTAAAGGCTTTGGTCACCTGATTTTCTTTAATACGGACCCTCTCCTTTTGGTAAAAATACTCCAGAAGGTCTTCCGTTGAATATCCCAGGGCCTTAAATAATATGGTTACGGGAAATTTTCTGCGTCTGTCGATCCGGATATAAACGATATCCTTGGGATCGATTTCCATATCGATCCACGAACCGCGAACCGGAATGATTCTCGAACTGTAAATCACCTTTCCCGAAGAATGGGTCTTCCCCCGGTCATGATCAAAAAATACACCTGAAGATCGATGAAGCTGGCTGACGACGACACGCTCCGTACCGTTGACAATAAAAGTCCCTTTTTCCGTCATCAACGGAATGGTTCCGAAATATATTTCCTGCTCCTTGATATCCCGGATATTGGAGAAGCCGGTCTCCTTGTCGACGTCATATACGACGAGCCTGACCGTGATCCGAATCGGAATTTCATAGGTCATTCCCCGATGAATGCACTCCTGCACACTGTGTTTGACCGAGCCGAACCGGTAGGACACAAACTCCAGGGAAGCGCTTCCGGTAAAGTCCTTAATTGGAAAAACAGACTTAAAGACAGCCTGCAGGCCGACATCCTTTCGCTGTGCCGGGAGGACATCTTTTTGTAAAAACCGGTTATAGGAATCCCGCTGGACTCCGATAAGATCCGGCATGTCCACAATCTTTTTGATTTTGCCGAAATTTTTCCTTATGCGTTTACTTGCCAAAGGGCTTTGGGCCATAGTATCTCCAAAATTTGTGTTTCGGTGATCTATTTTTAAGATGACGGACAGTGCCCCATGGCCCGCCCGTCCTTTGTTTCTCCAGCATTTACGACTTCAGACGCTGACCCGCATGATCTTCTACTTGATTTCCACCTGGGCACCGGTCTCTTCCAACTGGGCTTTGATCTTTTCAGCCTCATCCTTGGGCACACCTTCTTTTACCGGCGCCGGCACGCCTTCCACCAGCGTCTTTGCCTCTTTAAGACCCAGTCCCGTTATAGCCCGGACTTCCTTAATGACTTGTATCTTCTTGTCCCCGAAGGCCGTTAAAATAACATCAAATTCCGTTTTTTCCTCGACCGCCGCACCGGCTGCGCCGTCTGCCGCACCCCCCGCCACCATGGCAACAGGTGCTGCTGCGGAAACACCGAATTTCTCTTCCAGTTCCTTGACCAGTTCGGACAGTTCCAGA
>CAYLRU010000068.1:0-9876 GCA_964386565.1 uncultured Desulfobacteraceae bacterium
ATCCAAAGATTGCTTATGCTGCTAAACTTTGATCTATTTAATTGCCGGGTTAATAAATGAATGGCTGTGAGTTGACTTAAACTTCATGAGAGGAGAAAGGAGACCGGCAACGATGATGTCACATAAACAAAGAATTCTGGCCGCCATGCGTGGCGAAATGGTGGACAAGATTCCGTTTGTTCCAAGGCTCGACCTATGGTGGCTTGCCAATGCAACAAAAGGGACGCTTCCCAAGAAATATGAGGGAATGATGCCCGATGATATCGCCCGGTCCGAAGGATGGGCCTTGTATCACATGGTTCCGAATTTCGCCGACATATCCGATCCCCACGACATCCTGCACCGGTCCATCGGCCTGTTCAATTTCAGGCAGTCGGTATATGGGTGGCGGTTTTCGAAAGATGTTGAAATAAAGGTTACGGATAACCAGGGGCAACAGACCGTTGAATACCACACCCCGTTGGGAATGGTCAGGACCGTGGGCGGGTTGACGGAATCTGCAAAGCGAGCAGGTTCCTCCCTGGGTTGGGTTCAGGAGCACGTCATTAAAAAACCCGAAGATTTCAGGATTATCGGATATATCTTTGAAAATCTGGAAGTTTTTCCCCAGTATGACGGGGCCCGGGAGTATATTGAATCAATAGGGGAAGACGGTGTCGCGGCAATCGGTGGCCCTTCTTTGGGTGCGTCTCCCATGCATTTGATTCAAAAGGAACTGATTGATTCCACGCAGTTTTTTTATGCGTACAACGATACCCACGGCCTGGTTCGGGAGCTGGCTGAAAAAATCGAAATATATTACGATAACGTATTGAGTATCATTGCAGACTCACCAGCCGAAGTTGTTTTGTGGGGCGGGAATTACGATGACATGCTCACGTATCCGCCGTATTTTGAGAAAGAAATATTGCCCTGGCTGCAAAAAGTTTCCCGGGTATTGACGGCAAAGGGGAAGATCGTGGCCACTCATACGGACGGGGAAAACATGGGATTGATGGACCTGATAAAAAACAGCGGGGTCCATGTTGCTGAATCGGTTACGCCGTATCCCATGACAAAGGTCAGGATCGAGGAATATTATCATGCCTGGCGGGACAAACTGACCATCATGGGAGGGATTCCGGAAAATATTTTATTAAAAGAAACAGCTGACAGCGAGACCTTCGAAAGATTTCTCGACACCCTGTTTGAAACCGTTGTCCCGGGAGATCGACTGATTTTAGGAACGGCGGATTCCACTCCGCCGGATGCGGAATTTGACAGACTTTTACGAATTGCCGAGCGGGTTGAACAGGATGGGCGCCTGCCTTTAAAAGGGAAAACAAGGCATGTTGTCGGGCAGACTCCGGAAATGAAAAGTGCACCGGTGCCTGAATCATCAATCGTGGGTAAAAATGTATTTGTTGAGATAATGACGGATGTCGTCAACGGGGACGAGATATCCCTGTTGACGCATGTGAAAGAACTGGCGGAAAGAAATGTCCCTGCCGCGGATATCATCAACAGGGGTATGATCCCTGCCATGGAGACCATCGGAGAGAAATTTAAAACCGGAGACGTGTTTATCCCGGAAGTACTTCTTTCCGCAAGGGCGATGAATTCCGCCATGGCGTTTCTTGAGCCTCTCATGACCGGTGAAAAAGCCCGTGAAAGAAAAAAGATACTCATTGGGACGGTTCAGGGGGATATGCACGATATCGGGAAAAACATGGTGGGCATTATGTTGAAAGGCGTCGGGTTTGAAGTAAAAGATATTGGTATCAATGTGGCTGCGGAAGAATTTGTCCGACAGGTAAAAACCTTTAAACCGGATATTCTGGGGTTGTCCGCCCTGCTGACGACAACCATGCCCGAAATGAAACAGGTGATCGATGCCTTGGCAGGAAGCGGGATGAGAAACACGGTTAAAATCCTGGTGGGAGGCGCCCCGGTGAATCGGAAATATGCAGATGATATCGGAGCGGACGGATATGCAAAAGATGCCGGTGAAGCCGTGGAAGCGGCAAAAAGACTTCTTCGCCTTGACACGTAGAGTCTTGAATTGTATTTAGTGTCCATCCGGAAACAGCATCTTTCGGCCCGGAGCCGCGTTTTCGCGCTTTTAAAATTCTCAAAATAGCAGTTGCTATTCCTGCGGTTTCAAAATCGCTCAAGCATTGCTCTGAACCAAAATCCACCATTTCCGGATGGACGCTTTAGTGGTAAAATTGTGTATGGCTTGTCAAACTTTCAAAAGGAACATGAATGAACGATTACGAAAATAGGAACAAAAGGTTGCCCAGACCCTTGGACGGCATCCGGGTGGTGGAATACGCCATATGGCATGCGGGTCCCGGCGCAAGCGCCATACTCGGCGATATGGGGGCTGAAGTGATTAAAATCGAGACCTTGGACGGTGACCCGGAACGACTGCAAAAGGGGCTGGGTGCTGTTAAGTTCGATATCAAAGCAGATGCCGACTGGAGTTTTTTGTTTGAATTGTCAAACAGAAACAAGAAAGGAATTTGCCTGGACATTAATACCGACGACGGCAGAGGCATTTTTAACCGGTTGATCAAGAGTGCGGATGTCTTTTTAACCAACCTGAGGAAAAGTACCAAACCCAGGCTGGGAATTGATTATTCAACGCTGAAGAAAGTTAATTCTGATTTGATCCACGCCAGTGTATCCGGTTTCGGCATGAAAGGGCCATTAAGCGATGTGGGTGCGTTCGATCCCATGGGGCAGGCCATATCCGGCATGGTGTTTCTCACCGGCCCGGACGAACCGGTGTTGCTGCAGTCCG
The DNA here is from genome assembly GCA_964386565.1 of uncultured Desulfobacteraceae bacterium. Classification (GTDB taxonomy): domain Bacteria; phylum Desulfobacterota; class Desulfobacteria; order Desulfobacterales; family UBA5616; genus CAYLRU01. The sequence goes on from CAYLRU010000068.1 coordinate 2,786, forward strand.
TGGTGTTGGATCAGATGACGTCCATAGCTGCCAGTCATGCCATCATCACGGCACTTTTTTACCGCGAACGGTACGGAATCGGGCAGGAAGTTCACGTCTCCCTTTACAGCTCGGCAATCTGGTTGACCCATGCCAACCTGCTGGCCACCGGAATCTTAAAATCAAACCCCATTGTACCATGGGACCGGTCCCTGAATTCGCCGTTGCGCAACTGTTTCAAATGCAAGGACGGCAAATGGATCATGGGAACCAACCATCCCGAGGATAAATTCTGGTCGAGGTTTTGCGAGTTAACCGGAAAACCCGAACTTGTTGATGATCCGCGGTATGCCCGGACAGAAACCCGCAATGAGAATGCCGCCGAACTGGTCGCTCTGTATGATGAGGTCTTTAAAACCAAGGTGCGTGATGAATGGTTAAGCCTGTTTCGGGATAACGGTTTCATGTTTGCACCGGTTCAGGAACTCGAAGAGGTTTTAAATGATCCCCAGGCCCTGCTCAACGGATATGTGACTGATTTTTTGCATCCGGTCCTCGGAAATATAAAAATACCCGGATTTCCCGTTAACTTCAGCGCCAGCAGCGCAGGTACCCGAAGTCCCTCCCCGGGATTGGGAGAGCATACGGAAGAGGTGCTGAAGGAAATGGGATATTCTAAACAGGACATTAAGCGGTTTCGGGATAAGAAAATCGTCATCTGAAAAATACGGATTAAAAAAAATCGCATGTGAACCCTGTATTGATCCAAAGCCGCACCTGTAAAAAAAGTGGGCAGTGGATTTGGATTTCAACAATTAAACCTGATAGAAAAAAGATTGCAGGTATTATTGAAAAGGTGGTATAGAATGAAAGCAGGGCTGTTCATCAACCCTGCTTTCATTTTGCCTTTCACTTGGAACCCCGGATATTAGCGGACAAATACCATAAACAATACATGAGACACAATCCAATGCTGAAAAATATAATAGTGGTTTTGGGGTTATTATCATGGTGATGATCGCCTGTTCCACGCCTCTTTGTTCAGAGAACCAGCCAGTGAATCCGGCACCGCTCAAGGTGACGGAAGCGCAAGATCTGAGCCGATCAAACACCTTACATCCGCATAAAATCAGAATAATACTTCCATGATTATAGAACTATCCTTCAATACCAAGCGGAATGTCGCCAAAGGTGCGGCGATATTTTCCATCCTGTTTTTTGTCGTTGATTTAATATACAAGGACCTCAACAATATCTCGTATATCAACCGGCAGCTCTGTATCGTCAATAAATTGCTGCCGAAATTCGGGTTCCTGCTGTTTGAATACTACGTTGAACTGTCCATTATGGTTTTTCTGGGTGTTTTTGTTGCCGCCGTACTGGAAAATTATTTCACGAGATTTAAAATACTTTTCCCCAACAACCTGCTGTCGGCTTTTTTGTATGCCTCCCTGCTGCCGGTCTGCGCCTGCAGCGTCATTCCGCTGATCAAAACCCTCAAAGGGAAACTATCGTTTCGAAATATTATCGCATTTGTCGTGTCCGCCCCCCTGTTGAGCCCCTATATCCTGATAATTTCGCTTTCCGTGCTCGGGCCCCAATACACGATCTTAAGAATTGCAGCCTCTTTTTTGCTGGCCGCGTCAACCGGCATTCTCATGGAAGTTTTGAGTAAACGATACCCCCTGGCATACGGCATGGTTTCCGATCCTTTAATGACAGTGCCGGCAAATTGCGACAAGGCGCCAGACTGCGGCGTTGCCATTCAGAGCAGTCCATCAAACCTTCCCGATTGCGAGGGATGCAGTTCGGCCGGCGGGGTCGGCGGATGCCGCGGTGCGGCCGGCGACATTTACATAAGAACGTACCAGATTTTTAAGGATATCCTGCCGTATGTCATGTTTGCCGGAACAGCCGGGCTTTTATTTGAATATATCTCTCCCAACCGGTTTTTGCTGGATTACGATATCGATAACAGGCTCCTCAGTATCGTCATCGTTGGTTTGATCGGCGTGCCCATTTATTTCTGCAATGGTACGGAGGTCTTGTTTTTAAGGCCGCTGATGCATACCAACAATTTTGCCATGGGCACGGCATTGGCCTTTTCACTCTCATCCACCGCAATCTGTGTTACATCGGCCGTAATGTTGATAAAGTTTCTGGGAAAACGCCTCACAATTTTTCTGACCGTTTATATCTTCATTTTTTCCGTGGCCATGGGATATTTTTTAAATCTGATCCTGTAATCCGGTTTTATTTCAAAAGCCGTTTTCCGGCATATTCATACGGGTAACTGACGGTCATTCAAAGGTATACCAGCGGCCGGGTTCAAATTCCATAAGACTCACACCATGCAGGCTGAACAGGCGTTTCAATTCACTCAAATCTGACGGCCGGGCACCCTGGATCAATGGATCATGGTGCTGAGGAACGATCACCCCGGCACCGGATGCCAGGGCAAATTGCACGGTTTGGGATTCCAGGCCATTGAGGGTATTTCCGGGCATCACCTGGAGCAGCATCACGGAAGCCCGGGTATCGGCGGCCACCTCAACCAGGCCGGGATCCGGGTAGGACCCGGCCATGTATATCCGGTTTCCGTTTCCCAAATCAAATACGAAGTTGAGCTGCTCACCGCCCGGATATCGGGTCATCCATTTGTCGAAATCATCGGGAAGTGTAACAGGGCCGAATGATGCTTCCAATGCCTTTTTAACCGCGGTCTGGAAGTCGTCTCCAAAATCGGTCAGAAGATCGCCGCCGGTGAGGCGATGATATTCGGCGACAAAATCCACATGCACGCCACGGACGACTTCCGTGGAAAAACCTTCATTTTTTATCACATCGCCTGCGGTAATCGGATGAAAAAATTCCGGATCGATTTCCTGGTGGTTGATCAGCGTTTGGGAAACCTCCCTGCTGCAATAAACCCGGGAATTGAACTTCCGGACCAGTTTGCCCACATCCAGGACATGGTCGTAATGCCCGTGGGTGATAAAAATGTAATCGCAACCTTCCACATGGTTTGATCCTATCGGTGCTGAAACCGAATCATCGAGATAGGGATCGATGACGATGCTTTTTTCGTTTTCCATTCGGATTTCAAAACAGGCCGTTCCCAGCCATCTGATATCGAAACGCATTTGTTTTTCCCTTTCCTGGTTTTGTGGGGTTCCACCATGTCGGCAATGAACTCCTGCTGGACCAGGATAAACCTCATCCTGTCATTGCCTTCGGCCAGGCCGTCACATGTGGCAGGGACGTTGAATTCAAAAGGCATTCCGCCGGCCGCATGAATGCCTTCAATTATGGGATTTAAAGAAGCCATCCGTTGATGCGGCCTCACTCCTCAGTCCTGGTTTATTATTCGCTCAAAACCTGCGAAACCGGGTCATTTTTACCTTCCGGGAAATACTGTATGGTGGCGTCCGGAATAACCACGACTTTGGCTTTGTCACCATGGGTTTTTTCCAGACTGCTGATGATTTCATCCCAATCCCGAATGGTTTCGCTTTCCTTTAATCCCAACCACTGTTCTCCGGCTTTATCTCCAAGGGGGGCATAGATGATCATCCGGTTTAAGCCCGGTATTTGGCTTACGGCCGGAAGTTCCTGATAATGCCGGCCTCCGGTGGTCTTGCCGAAAACACCGTAGATATAATGGGTCACCTGGCCTTCGGGGGCGCTGACGACCATGACGAAGTCCTTTTCCGGCGGCATGAAGAAAAAAGGAAGACATGCCGGAAAGGAAAGCAGGGCTTCACTGCCCTTGGCGTAACAGTTGGCCACAATGATGTCGGCATCCGAGCGGATTTGGGTGGCGTAATGGGTTTCAGCGACGGCCGCGCCGGCTAAGAATGCTTCTTCCACGTCTCCCACGAAAAGGGCGGTGTTCTGCCGGCTGCAGTTTACCAGCGAGTTGATAATGACATCCATTCCGGCGATACGGGCGGCTTCCACCATGTCAAGCCGCATGACATTCTGCTTGTATTTGCCCAAAGCGATTTCAGCCCCCAGAGCCGTTTGCATGGCCGTATATCGAAGCGATTCATGGTTGGCCTCAATGGTTTCCATGGAGCAGACACCGGGCAGCAGAATCTTGGCCCCGCCGCCAAACCCCGTCATCAAATGGGGAACAATGGACCCCATACCGATTTTCAAGTCGCATTTGGCGACTTCGGAATTGATAAAGACCCGGGTGGCTCGGCTGGTTTTTCCCATGAGCGTGCAGTTTTCATAGACGTTATGGTTATACACCGGATAGTTGGCCACTACCTCTTTACCGAGTTTTTTGACAAAATCGGTTCGGGTATACGCCCCGTGAGCGCCGAGTCCCATCACGAAACGAATGCAATCATCTTTAATGCCGCCGGCTTTTAATTCTTCAAGAAGAATGGGAATGACGGTGTCCATCCGGGTGGGACGGGTCATGTCGTCGATGATGATGGCAACTTCATGACGGTCTTTAGCCAGTTCCCTGACGGGTTTTGTGCCGATGGGTTCGGCAAAGGCCTTTCGGATGTCGGCTTCGTCCAGTTCAGGTGCAGAGTGACCGTTCATTTCACAGGGGATAACGTCCCAGGATTCCGGAAACGTCAATTCCAGGGGGATATCCCCATGCCATGCCCGTGTCGGTACGGTTACGGATTTAGTATTTGACATGATGTATAAGTCCTCCTTTATCGTTGAGAAGCTCTTTCATGGAGTGTGCAACGGTTTTTGATGCATCGTTTTCGACTCTAACCAATGAGAATAACGAACAATTTTCGGGGGCCGTGCATTCCCTTGAACATCTGCCCCTGGATGTCCGCCGTCATGCTGGGGCCGGTGATAAAGGTGACATGGGACGGGAATTCACCATTTTCATACGTGGTCTCAATCACGTTTTCGTATACCGGTACGACGTTTTTTACATTTACGACGGCAATATGCCGTATCGGCGCTAGTGACAGAAGACGGGCATTGGTCTTATCATGGACGATGGCAAGGGTCCCGGATTCGGCAACGGCAAAATCCGCAACTGTAACACCGGCGTCAACATTGTTAAAAACGTTGTCTTTGTATGTTGCCCGGTCTGCAAAATCATGGGGAAAAGATACTGCAACGCCATGTTTTTTCCCCCAGGACGGGAGATCCAGGGACATGACCAGTGCATCTTCCGAGGCCATGATACTTTTCAGTCCCTCCTGTTCCGCAATTTCCGAAAGTATTTCCACAACACCGTCACTGTCTGCCGCCCGGTAAAAAATACCGGTTTGTTCTGCCAATTTGGCGGCAAATTTTTCGATTAATTCTTCCAGGGTTAATGCGGCTTCATAAGGCGGCGGCAATTCGATTCGTTGGGGGCTCTCACATTTTTCCGCCTTTCTCAACCGGTCCAGTATTTCATCTCTTGCGCTTTTCATGGTTCTTACCTTTCTTATGGCAGAGCATTAAATCCCCTCCGTGGTTTTTTATCGCTCATGATTCAACAGAGGTGCCCATTCAGCAATGATAGATTTTGGTTAGGGCCGCGAAGCCGTGGGAACAAAGGCTTGGGCTAAAAGGAGCCATTTATGGATGGGCACCATCTATTTCTTTCCACCTTTCATGAAATGTCTTCTCCGGCATCTGGGGAAAATCCCGTCCTTCAAGCCATGTTTTCATGGGACCGGGGCCTTTTGAGAGTCTTCCGTTTGCGGCTCCCCGGTTCAAGACCGTTCGCATGATTTTGGATGTCATCCTCCAGAGCATGGGATTGGAGGCAATGCCGGCAAAGGCCTTGTAGAGCATGTTTTCAGTTAAAGGGGGCGGCACGGCGTTTAATGATTTTTCACCCCTGACTTCCAGGTTTCTCAGATATTGAAGAACTTTGGGATGATCAATGCCTGCCGGGCAATTGGCCTTGCAGGCCCCGCATCCGGTACAGGCCCATATATGATCATGGCATCCGGACAAGCCCAGAAGTATCGGTGTCAACAGTTGCCCCATGGGGCCGGAATAGACCCAGCCATAGGGATACCCCCCGATGATGCCGTAAACCGGGCATATGTTCAGGCATCCGCCGCAACGGATGCAATGTAGGGCCTGCCGGGTCAGGAGATCCTGGTAAATCCTGCTCCGGCCGTTGTCGAGGATAATGATATGCAGCTCATCAGGACCGTCCACCTCATCATTTTTCCTGGGTCCGGTATCCATGGATGCATAGGTGCCGATGTTCTGGCCCGTGCAGTTTCGGGAAACCAGACGCAGCAGGTGCATGGCGTCTCTCATGCTGGGAATGACCTTTTCAATGGTCATGACGGAAACCTGGATTTCAGGGGATGATTTGTTAAACCGGATGTTGCCCTCATTTTCCACATTGATGATGGTCCCGGTTTGGGCAACGGCAAAATTGATGCCGGTGATTCCCATTTTCATTCTGAAGAACTTGTCCCGCAGATAAAGTCGGGCGGCATACCCGAGTTCAACCGGATCTGTGGTGGATTTTTCAAGCCCGGCTTTTTCCATGAATATATCCCGGATTTCATCCGGTGGAATATTGGCGGCAGGACCTACAATATGAAACGGCGGACGTCCCAGAAGCTGCGTGATGAATTCTCCCAGGTCGGTTTCATAGGCCTTTATCCCGTTTTTTTCCAGAACCTCGTTCAAGGCCATCTCTTCGGTGACCATGGACTTTCCCTTGGTGACATATTCCACCCGGTTCTTTTTGGCCAGGTTCAGAATGTATTCGTTTGCCGCCTGAGCATCCGTTGCCCAGAAGACTATGGCACCGGCCTTTTGCGCATTTTTTTCAAACTGTTCAAGCAATTCGGGAAGCCTGGAAATTGTCTCGGCCCGTATAATACCGCCCAGTTTGTGGGCGGCGCCGGGATCGGGAAAAGATTCCATGGCCAACTGCCGAAGTGATGAAAGGACCACGGGCAGCAGATTGAGAAAAATTCTCGAATTGGGGTTGTTTAATTCCTGTTTGGCAACTGCTTTGAATTGTTTTGTCTTGATTTCCATTATACGAGATCCTCAGTTAATGGTGGGTTCCGGCGAGGAAATTGGCGATATGCACGGCTTTATGATCGGGATGGTGGCGGCTCAGATACCCGTTGATGTTTAAGAAACAGCCGGGTTCTGAA
>CAYLRU010000069.1:0-9679 GCA_964386565.1 uncultured Desulfobacteraceae bacterium
TGTTCCGCAGGTTTCGCAACTGTATCGTTTCCCTAACTGACTCATTGTTTCCTCCTTAATGCTTATCTGTTTGAATCCTTTTGGTGTTCCGTGTTTTAATGGAATGAAAAGATTTTAATGATTCATGACAGTGAAACGTGTCGGCTATTTTTTGATCACCATGGGCTGTCCACAGCATTTCAGCTCTCCGTCTCCGCCTTTGGTTACCAGGTAAGTTGCACCACATTTTTCACACACATACCGTTTGCCTGTTTGATTTGCCATTTAACGAATTCCTCCTGATCCTTGTAAGTCTTATAAGTTATTGCAATTTTGAAATCTGTATCATTTTCATTTTATGTTGTCAATTTTAAACCTTTTTCCCATGTTTCAAATACCGGCACTCATGCTGGTGGAAACGGATTTTATATGGATCTACAAATGATTAACACTATTTGTAATGCCGATGGTGGTCTGTTTGCGTCGGCAGAAAACACGATTTAGCACCCGTCCGGAGATGGTGGATTTTGGTTTTCCGATAAGGGACACGGAATCTTCCACACAGGCCCGGGCCATGCCATTTCCGGATAGACTATTTAAATGATGTTGCAAAATATAATTTGGGCTTGAAATTTTAAATCAAATGGCATAATCACGTATCTTTACAGCTTGCGGTCTTAATATGATAAGACAATAAAAACAGGTCGTTTTTAACCATAATGAAAAGGCGTAACGGTTTGGAAAGGAGATGGTTATGAACGAAGGGGCAGACTATGGCGGCCCCCATCGAAACGTATGCGGGATATCCATTACCGGTCGTCCGGATGCCTGATCAGCAGCAGGCAAGTGTAATTTAATTGATCTTGAACGGTCGCAGGGCTTTATCATATAATTTTAACATCTATACGTGTTGCAACGATTTTTCCATGAAAGATATGCCTGTTTTATTTTCAAAAGAAGGACGCGTCGGTATCATTGTTTTGAACCGGCCTGAACGGAAAAACGCCGTTACCTGTCAAATGAGAGCGGAAATTGCCGAAATCCGAAAAGAAATCGGTTATGGAAGCGACATCAGCGTTATCGTGTTGACCGGCGGAGGAGATGAAGTGTTCTGCAGCGGCGTCGATGATAAAGAATATGACCGGTTCAAAACACGGGAAGCATGTATCGCCGGGCTTCAAACAGCGGCCATTATCGGTTCCTTTGACCGTCCGGTGATTGCAGCCGTAAACGGGGACGCTCTGGGTCAGGGCCTGGAAATCGCGCTGGCCTGTGACATCCGAATCGCTTCCGAATCCGCACGTTTTGCCATGTCCCAGATCCTGGATAATGAGATTCCCTGGGACGGGGGGACCCAGCGCCTGTCGCGTCTTGTCGGCCGTACCAGGGCCCTGGAAATGATCCTTACCGGTGAAACCGTTGATGCGGTACAAGCCCTGGATATGGGACTCATCAGCCGGGTCGTTGAGAAAGAGCGGCTGATGGCGTCGGCCATGGAGATGGCAACGCAAATAGCCCAAAAAGGCCCCATCGCTCTTCGCTATGCCAAGGAAGCGATTCTCAAAGGAATGGACATGACCCTGGAACAGGGAATCAGGATGGAGGCGGACCTGTATTTTCTGCTGCATACCACTCAGGACAGGACCGAGGGTATTAAAGCTTTCCAGGAGAAGAGAACACCGAAATTCGAGGGGAAATGAGCGCATTTGAAACGCTGATATTTGAAATAACCGATCACATTGCTTATGTGACGCTCAATCGTCCCAAAGCGTTGAATGCCCATAATATTCAGATGCGGGACGAAATGATCGAAGTCCTCGGCGCCATCCGTGACGACGACGAGGTGCGCGTGGTCGTTTTCAAGGGGGCCGGGGAAAAGGCTTTTTGCGCAGGGGCCGATATCAGTGAATTTTTGACCGCACCGCCGCCGACAGAGGCCAGGGAAATCCGGTTCGACGGCGATCTCTGGGGACTTTTCACCAGGATGCCCCAGATCCTGATTGCCGCGGTTCACGGGTATGTCCTGGGTTCGGGCATCGAAATCGCCCTCTGCTGCGACATCTGTATTGCTTCGGAAGACGCCCGGTTCGGACTGCCGGAAATGGGCCTGGGAATGATTCCCGCCGCAGGCGGTACGCAGACCGTACCCAGGGCGGTCGGTACGGCTAAGGCCCTTGAAATGATACTGACCAACCAGTGGATTGATTCAAAAGCCGCGCTGAAGGCGGGAATGGTGAATCATGTCGTTCCCAGAGAGAGGCTGTTCTCCACCGCCGCTGAACTGGCCCGCCAGATTTCGGCAATGAATCATAACCGGGTTAAGGCCGCCAAGGAAGCGGTAAACCGGGGAATGGATTTGACCCTTGCCGAGGGCTTGAGTCTGGAGAGCAGGCTTGCGGCAAGGGTTAATTAAATATGGGGGGGGGTGCGCCAGATGGAAAATCGTCGAAAAATACCTGTTTGGCTCAATATACGGAAAAAATCCCCGGATTTTTAATTTAATTATGGATAAATCGTGAAGACGGTACGGATAGCGAATATGATTAACCATTAAACACAATAAACGGGATTGAAAAATGAACACGACGGATTTTTTTTCGGTGGCAGCCGCCATTTGTCCTGATCGGGATTTTATGGTGTTTGAGGGAACTAAAACCACTTATATGCAAGCCGGCGTCCATATTAACAGCCTGGCGTTTAAACTGGCCGAGATGGGAATTGGAAAGGGGGACAGAATCGGAATGCTGAGTGTAAACTGTCCCAAATACATTGAAACTTATTTTGCAGCGGCAAAAACCGGTGCTATTTTCGTCCCTTTAAACTTCCGGGCAAAGTTGGATGAACTGGAATACATGTTGAATGCATCGGAAACAAAATACCTGTTCGTGGGAGAGCGGTATCTTGATATGGTAAAAGACATGGTTCCCAACCTGCCGAAATTGGAAAAATGCATCTCCATGGATATTCCTTTTGAAAACATGCTGTTTTACGGGGATCTCGTTGATCCGGATTTTGAAGATGAATATTTTTCAGATATCGAAGATGAAGATGTCACCATCCTCATGTTTACTTCCGGCACTACCGGTCGTCCCAAGGCAGTGCCCCTGACCCATGAAAGTTTTGGTTCTTACATCCTGGACAATGTCAGTCCGGCAGATCCCGAGATTGAAGAGAAAAATATCCTGACCGTTCCGTTATACCATGTTGCCGGGATCCAGGGAATGCTGGCCGGTGTTTATGGGGGACGGACACTGGTGATGATGCGCCAGTTTGATGTAAAAACGTGGCTGGAACTGGTTGAGAAAGAAGGGGCGAACCGGGCCATGCTGGTGCCCACCATGCTCAAACAGGTTATCGATCATGAGGATTTCGGGAAGTATGATCTGTCCAGCCTGGAAGTGATCACCTATGGCGCGGCGGCCATGCCCTTTCCGGTCATTAAAAAGGCGATTGAACTGATGCCCGGGGTCAGCTTTATCAATGCCTTTGGACAGACCGAAACCGGCTCCACCATTACGATGCTGGGCCCGGAAGATCATAAAATCGAGGGCACGGAAGAAGAAAAAGAAAAGAAGCTCAAACGGTTGGCCACATCCATCGGTAAGCCCCTGCCCGATGTGGAGATCAGAATCGTCGATTCCGAGGGAAACCCGTTGCCGCCCAATCAAATCGGTGAAATTGTCGCCAGGGGGCCCCGGGTGATGAGGGGATACTGGAAGGATGAAGAAAAAACCAGGCAGGCGTTTACTGCCGACGGATGGCTGAAGACATCGGATCAGGGATGGATGGACGAAGACGGGTACCTTTATCGCACCGGAAGAGCGGATGACGTTATTATCCGGGGTGGTGAGAATATTTCACCCAAGGAAGTTGAAGAAGCATTGATCACCCATCCCAAGATCGCCGAAGTCGCCGTCATCGGAATACCCGACGAGGAATGGGGACAGCAGCCTTACGCAGCCGTCGTTTTGAAAAAAGGGGAGACCGCGACGGAAGAGGAGATTATCGATTTTACCCGGGACAAGCTGGCTTCGTTCAAACGTCCGCGAAAGATCATGTTTATAGACGAGCTTCCCAGAACGGCCATCGGCAAGCTTCAAAGAAAAAAGCTGGTGGAATTATACAGCAGTTCTTGAACAGACTGCAAACCCGTTCCCCGCGGTTCACCGGAGATGACCCGGCCCTTTTCGGGGGATAAAAACAGAAAAGAAAAACAAGAGGAGGCCCTATGGCGTATGATTTAGATGATCCCATGACCCGGGCGCTTTATGATGCTTATGGTGAAGAAGAAAAAAAGGACTTTGAAACAGCCTACCTTTACATGAAATACCTGTACGAGTTTGTTTCCATAATCCTTCAGGGATTCGGCACACCCCCGATTCCCGAACTCGAATCCATCGATCCTGCCGTTCTTGAGAAGCTTAACGCCAAAAGAGACGCCATCGTGGGAAGCTTCATGAGCCGTGAAACCAGCATGTATCATGCAAAGGTAATCCGGCTGGAAAATGCCGAGCAACTGGTCACCCAAAAAGTAGACGTGAACCTCGAGGTTCCTGAGACCGTTGTTCCGTTTAAATTGGCGCGAAACGTCATTTTGAATCACCCGGGTGCCATCGCCGTGGGGACCTGCCCGTGTCGACTGGCCAACCCGGAATGTTCCTGCATGCCCGAACCCATGGAGGCCTGCATGTTTTTAGGCGATCCCCATGCGTCTTTTATTGCCGAACACAATCCCAGGTTCAGGAAAATCAACCAGGAAGAGGCCGTCGCCATCCTGGAGGATTGCCATAAACGGGGATTTGTTCAGTGCGCATACTTTAAAAAGGACATGGGCAACCGGTTGTATGCCATCTGCAATTGCTGCAGTTGCTGTTGCGGCGGTGTTAAAACCGCCAACCTGTTTGCCAGCGGTCTTTCACCCGTCACCAACCTGGTGCCGTCCGGCTATGTGGCGGAAATAGGGGATGACTGTACAGCCTGTGGGGAATGCGTGGAGAGTTGCCAGTTTGGCGCTATTCGGTTGAACGATACCGGGGACCGGGTGGCGGTTGCTTTTGAAAAATGCATGGGATGCGGTGTTTGCGAGAGCCGTTGCCCGTCTGGATCCATTACCATGCGGGTGGACGCCTCAAAAGGAGGTATCCTGGATTTGGAAGTGCTGAAGACGATTTAGTCCCGGACATGAGAAACCCGACTTTCCTTTCCTGAATCTTAAACCTTGTACTGGTAAAACAGTATCCGGGTGAATTTCCATTTGAGTTTTTCAAGAAAATCTTCTATCATAATTCAATATGGGTGAATTCGTAAAAAAGTTGTTTTCCGACTTTTTACGGGACCACCAAATGTTGCTTAAACCACATGGTTTCGTGCGGCTTTCGATTTTCACCGGTAAACACGGTCCTTGTGTTACCTTGCGACACCTCATTTGCGCCAACACCTGATCAGCGATTTATATCACCCTTACGTTTTCAATCCGGGCCGGCCTTCAGGGACGTCCTCCCGGTCAGTTTGTGTTGCCTGTTGTATCGTACCACCTGATGTTATTTTATTTTTTCCATACATTGCGCGTTTATGCCGCCATTTGTCGAATCGGCTGCCGATCATGCGGGTATCGCTTTTTGAGATAAGATGAGAGGGTTTTGATCTAAAGAGAGGAGGTCCCCATGACGCACATCACCTTTTTAAAATCAGCCCAGGTATTTGAGAGTCTGAACGAGGGCCAGTTGGAAGCGATCGATTCGTTTTGCAGGGAGAAGCTGTTTTCAAAAGGCAAACGGATTTTTTCCGAGGGGGAAAATGCCAATCACCTCTGGTGTGTTAAAGAAGGGCAGGTGGATTTGCGGTTTGACCTTCCGGGACGACGGACGTCCGCGGAAAACACCATTTCGACACGAAAGGAAAAAATGATTTTCGGCTGGTCTTTTTTAGTGCCGCCTTACAAATATCGGCTTTCCGCCTATTGCGCTTCAGAAACCTGCAAGGTCCTCAGGGTGGATAAAAAAAGCCTCCTGCAGTTGTTTGAACGGGATAAAATTGCCGGATACAAATTTATGTCCAGTTTAATCGAAGTCGTCGGGATACGATTTCACCAGCTTCAGGAGAAAGGAGGCCTCTATGATTGATCTGGATTTCCTTGAAAAAGTCGAAGTTTTCAAAGGATTGAATGATTCTCAATTGTCCGCCGTTGCAAAATGCGGTGAAATTGTTGCCTTAAAAAGGGATGAAAAGCTTTTTTCCGAGGGTGAGGATTCCAAATATTTATGGATCGTCATGAATGGCAAGGTTGACTTGCGGGAGGAATCGTCAAAGATGCCGAAAATATCAACGGCCCGGATTTCATTTATATCTGAGTCGCAAACCTTTGGGTGGTCCTGTTTTGTACCGCCATACACGTACCGGCTATCAGGTTATTGCAATACACGGACATGCAATGTCGTGAAATTCGAGAGAAACTGCCTTAAGGCCCTTTTTGAAAGTGACCCGGATATCGGGTATCATGTGATGTTGTATTTAGTTACGGTGGTCGGGTCCCACTTTAAAAATTTTCAGGATGAAATTGCTAAAAAAAGGGGGATTCACATCATGACCCAATGGTAAAATCCGGGGATACCCTTATCTGTGCCGTATTCAGGTGTTGGAAATTTCGGAAAGTCGGTATACGTTGACCACCACGTGAAAAAAGAATGCCGACCCTGCCATCAAATTTAAAAAACAAAGGAGAACCAACATGAAAAAAATCGTTATCTTGCTTGCAGTGCTCATCCTTGTCGCCTTTTCATTTTCATCGTGCGGGAAGGACGAGCAAACCGCCGTCAAAAGCGAAATGGAGAAAGCCTCGGAGACGGTTAAGGAAGAATCCGTCAAAGAGGTCGAGGAACCGGTGGAAAGCCCCGAGGAGGTTGTTGAAACCGGCAAAAAAGCCGTTGAAGAGGTGATGACGGATGCGGGTGAAGAGGTTGAATCTGTGGTTGAGAAGGCCGGCGATGTTGTCGAAGCGGCAAAGGACAAGGCCGGAGAAATGATCGGGCCGGTCAGGGAAAAGGCCGAAGGCACGGCTGCACCGTCGAATGAGACGGCAAAAGAGGAACTCCAGGAAAAACAAAAAGCAATGAATGACCTTCTGAGCCCTTAAAAACAGGCTGTGGTACAGAAAAAGCCAACCCGGACATGCCGGAACAAACCATATATCGAACCGGGGTATACAGCCCGAATCGCTCTCTAAACATTAACATGTTAAGCCAGTTAAACCGTTAAGCCGGTAAAATTTCAATTTAAATGTTTCCGGCAAAGCAGCAACGGCGTACAGGTTTTTTTCATGGCGTTTTAAGATAGGACAATGCAGCCCGGACCAGGGTCTCGACGCCGATAACCATGGCATCTTCGTCAAAATTGAACAGCTCCGAATGATGGGGGTGATGGCATCCTTTTTCCACGTTTGCCGCGCCCACAAAGAAGAAACAACCCGGTACTTTTTCAAGGAAAAAGGCCATATCCTCGCTCGCCATGATCGGATCGGCCGTGAACACGTTCCCTGTTCCCACAACGGTTCTTGCGGTTTTTTCGATGAGTCGCGTCATGGACGTTTCATTTTTCAATACCGGGTATCCCCTGATATAGTCAAAGGTATAGGTTCCTCTGAAAGCAGATACAATTCCGTTTAGAATCGAGTTCATCCGCTGTTCTACAAATTTTCGAATTTCTTCGTTCAGCGTTCGGACACTTCCTGTCAGCAAAACCTGATCCGCAATAATATTGGCGGCGCTGCCGCCCTGGATTTTACCGATGTGGATGACTGCCGGAGACTGGGCTGACAGTTCCCTGCTGACGATGTCCTGGAGCGCCGTGATCACATGTCCTGCAATGAAAATGGCGTCGATTCCCGCCTCGGGTTGGGCGCCGTGACCGCTTTTCCCTTTGATGGTTATGGTGAACTGGTCCGCACTTGCCATCATATCGCCGTCCCGAACCCTGATTTGTCCCGTGGGAAAGGTGGAAAACAGATGAAGGCCCAGTGCCGCATCAACTTTCGGGTCTTCCAGAACCCCCGCGTTGATCATGAAAAAAGCACCGGCAAGGCCCTCTTCACCGGGCTGAAAGACAAGCTTTATGTTCCCGAAAAACTCGCTTCGACGGGCATTTAATATTTTAGCCGCGCCAAGAAGAATCGCCATATGTCCGTCATGGGCACAGGCATGCATGACACCTTCGTTTTTCGAACGAAACGGAATATCGGTTTTTTCCATAATGGGCAGGGCATCCATATCCGCCCGCAACAGGAGCGTTTTCCCCCGGCCCTTTCCTTTAATTGTACATGCAATACCGGTTTCGGCAATCCCGGTAGTCGTTTCAAGCGCCATATTATTCAGGTATTCATTAATTTTAACGGCGGTACGGATTTCATTCATGCCCAGCTCAGGATACATGTGGAAATCCCGGCGCAAAGAGATGATTTCATCTTGAATTGCAAGAACGTCTTTTTTTAAACCGTCATCCATCATCCACCTCCCCCGGGTCGGTTCACCATTTGGTTAAACAGGTCATCAACAGAATCATGTGCGACGTTAAAATGGAAATCTTAATAAATCATCTACTTATTAAACAAAAGGGTTGTGATCAAGGTTTATTTGGATTAAAATACCAAATTTATGTTGCTTGCCGTCTTTGTCATGGGGAAATTTAAAAATCATCAAAAAAAGGTGAAAATAATAGATATATCAAGAAAATAATAGTAATTATGTTTCAGAATTAATATAAGGACTATTAACATCTGAAAATAGCAGTTGATATTTAACATAAAAAAAGTTATGAATTCTGATTCATTTTCGTGGAATAGTAAGGGATAAGAAAATTAACACGAAATTAAGTGTGGCCAGAGTAGCTCAGTCGGTAGAGCGCCTCACTTGTAATGAGGATGTCGCGGGTTCGACTCCTGTCTCTGGCTCCATATGGGTGGGGTTCCCGAGCGGCCAAAGGGAACAGACTGTAAATCTGTCGGCGAAGCCTTCGGAGGTTCGAATCCTCCCCCCACCACCATCCTTTACGAAAGTTTATGTAGGAGATTTTGGGCGACAAACCAATATCATCTGTAACTACGTGACTTCCTCTTTTTGGTTCTTGATGCACCTTCTGAGGGACCATCACGTAAAACTATTGGTTCAATGGATGCATTAAACAGCCTGCGGGAGTAGCTCAGTTGGTAGAGCTCTAGCCTTCCAAGCTAGATGTCGCGAGTTCGAGTCTCGTCTCCCGCTCCAGTTTTTTTGGAACTGGAGATATTTTAAAGTATCCGTACCTGATGATGGTTATTGAAGGCGGCACATGCCCACGTAGCTCAGTCGGTAGAGCGCTTCCTTGGTAAGGAAGAGGTTCACCGGTTCGATTCCGGTCGTGGGCTCCATTGCTGTTGAAAAGAGAGATATACGAAAACCATGTAAAATTAAAAATCCGGGGCTGCACCGAGAAGTCCCCTTTACGTTTGGCCGGTCCTGTGCAGGGAGCCCTTTGAAAATCGGATAAAAATTGCATTTTTTATCAAAGGTCTCACGGGGAAGATGACATGTTACAGCGGCAGGGCTTTCTGGTTTGCCGGCGGTTCGTTAACTATTTTTCAAAAAATGATGTGAAAACAACACGTACCAAAATCACGGGAGGACGGTAAGATGGCGAAGGAAAAGTTTGAGAGGACAAAGCCGCATGTGAA
>CAYLRU010000070.1:0-8954 GCA_964386565.1 uncultured Desulfobacteraceae bacterium
AAAAACAGAAAAAAATTTATGGGAAGCGTTTGCCGGTGAATCTCAAGCTAATCGTAAATACCTGGCTTTTGCCGAAAAAGCGGACAGGGAAGGATTCCCCCGGGCGGCCAAGCTGTTCAGAGCCGCAGCAGCCGCGGAAACCGTTCATGCCCATGCTCATTTAAAAGCATTAAAAGCCATAAACAAAACCGCCGAAAATCTGAAAGAGGCCGTTAACGGGGAAACCCATGAATTTAAAAACATGTATCCGGGTATGATTGCCACGGCAAAGGAAGAAGGACATAAAGCAGCGGAAAGAAGCTTTGCTTTTGCCAACGATGTTGAAAAGGTACACGCTGATTTGTATCAAAAAATGCTGGACAACCTTGATGACCAGGCAGATGTCGACTATTACGTTTGCCCGGTTTGCGGCTATACCTGTGAAAACGAAGCCCCGGACACCTGTCCGGTCTGCGGGGCCAAGGCGAATGTGTTTAAAAAAATCGATTAACACGCACCCCGGCGTCTTGGTGAATTTGAAGATCAGCCGGCACAAACGACCTTGACGGTTGTGGTACGTTGAATTTTTTCGATCTGAACGGAGAATGCGAAAGGGTCTTTTTTATTAATCATCACATGAAGTGAACCATCATATTCCCAAGAAGGGAGGCCATAAATGGAGGAAAAGGAAAAAAAGAAGGCCGTTTCCAGGAAAGAAACCAACCCCGCGGACTTTACGATCTGTGAAGCCACCGCCCAGATGCTTGTCAAGGCAAAAGCGGACGGGGTGGAAACCGCTTTTGATCGGGCGGCAAACATGAAGGCATGTCCCATCGGGGCTGATTCAGCGTGCTGCAAACACTGTTCAATGGGTCCGTGCCGGCTGAATGCCAAGGATCCATACGGGAAAGTGGGCGTCTGCGGGGCGACCATAGACACCATCATGGCACGAAATTTTGCCAGGATGGTTGCTGCCGGAGCCGCCGCGCACACCGACCACGGCATGGCCATGCTGGATCTTTTCCGGGAGGTTGTTAACGGCAAGATTACCGACTACACCATCAAAGACACCATTAAGCTGGAGAATGTCGCCACGTCAATCGGCATTGACATCGAGGGCAAGACCACCGGGGAAATCGCCAGGGCATTGTACGAGGAACTGGAAAGAACCTATACCCAGGTGGAAGGTGAAATTCCGTTTGCCAAACGGGTGCCTGAAAAGACTCTTGAGACCTGGCGCAAAAACGGTATTGTTCCCCGGGGCGCCATGAGAGAAATCATGGAAATGATTCACCGGACACACATGGGTGTGGATCAGCATTACGAAAACATATCCAGGCAGTTCAGCCGTACGGCACTTTCAGATGGTTGGGGGGGGTCCATGGTGGCCACGGAAATCTCCGATATTCTTTTCGGAACCCCTACACCGGTCCAGGTCGACGTGAACATGGGTGTTCTTAAGGAAAATTCCGTAAATATCATCATTCACGGGCATGAACCGAATCTTTTCGAATCCATGCTGGTATCGGTCAACCAGCCCTCTCTGGTTGAGGCGGCCAAGGCTGCCGGGGCAGAGGGGATCAACCTGGTGGGTATGTGCTGTTCCGGAGCGGAAATGATGGTCCGCCACGGCGTGCCCCATGCCGGGAATTTCATGTCCACGGAAGCTGTTCTGGTTACCGGTGCCGTTGACGCCATGTGCGTGGACGTCCAGTGCATCAAGCAAGGCCTTGCGCCCGTGGCCGCGTGTTACGGAACCAAATTGTTCACCACGAACCCGAGATGCCACATCGAAGGGGCGGCCCATATCGAGTTTCACGAGGATGACCCTTTGTCCTGCACGGATGAAGTGGTCATTCAGGCCATTGACCGGTTTAAATCCAGGAACAAACCGATCCAGATTCCGAAAATTAAAAACGCGGGAGTCCACGGTTTTTCCTACGAATATATCAACTACATGCTCGGCGGAACCTTCAGGGGGAGCTACACGCCGTTGAACGACAATATTATCAACGGACGGATTCGCGGTGTGGCCGGCGTCGTTGGATGTACAAATCCCAGGGTGAAACAGGACTGGGTTCACGTTGAACTGGTCAAGGAACTGATCAAAAACGACGTACTGGTCCTCCAGACGGGATGTTCTCAGATCGCCCTTGCCAAGAACGGCCTTTGCACGCCTGAAGCGGCATATCTGGCCGGGCCGGGCCTGCGGGAAGTGTGCGAAACAGTGGGCATGCCGCCGGTTCTGGGCATCGGGTCATGCGTGGATAACAGCCGGATCCTGATCGCTGCATCGGAAATGGTCCGTACAGGAGGGCTGGGGGATTCCATTGCCGATCTTCCGGTTGCCGGTGCAGCACCGGAGTGGATGAGTGAAAAGGCCGTCTGCATCGGTCAGTATTTCGTGGCATCCGGCGTATTCACGGTGTTCGGCGTAACATTCCCCATTATAAAGGAAACCAAATTCCACAAACTGTTGTTTGACGGGCTTGAAAAACAGGGATTGGGGAAATGGGGGTTTACACCGGACCCGTATGAAATGGCGCAAATGATGATCGATCATCTTGACAAGAAACGAAAAGCCTTAGGCATCGACAAGGCCAGGGAAAGAATCCTGGTTGATATGGCGGACAGAAGGGGCATGGATGCTGCATAATTCATACTGCCGCTAAAATAATGTCATACGTAAAAAAACCCGGCTTTAATAAAAGCCGGGTTTTTTTCATTTTTATCCGTTAAAACGAATTACATGGCGCTTTCCGGATGGAAGACATTGACTTCTTTTAAATCATCTCCAAGGTACTCGCGCTCGTTGGGGCCAAGAATTCCCAACGACAGGCAGATCAGGGTCCACAGGTGAACCGTATGAAATCCGCCTTCATAATGTTCGCTTAAATCATGGACCTGGGCATGGCAATTGTGGCACGGGGTGATGGCATAAGACGCTCCCGTTGCCATGATCTGGTCGAATTTTATTTTTCCGTATGCCCGCCTGGCATCGGGGAGTCCTGACTGCAGGAACCCGCCGCCGCCGCCGCAGCAGAAATTATTGGACTTGTTGGGCGTCATATCAACAAAGTTCTCTTCACCGACAACGGATTTCACCACGAATCGAAGGTCATCCGCCACGGGATCGCCAAATGTTTTTCGAACAAGCTGGCAGGGATCCTGAACCGTAAATTTAATTTTTAAATCCTTGTTCCAGTCGGAATTAACCTTGAGTTTTCCTTCCCGGATCCACTGGGCATAATATTGAATAATGCTCCTGATCTCAAATTTATAAGAAATTTTGTATTTATCCAGTCCGGACCGGACTGCAAAAAGTTCGTGCCCTCACTCGGTGTTGAGCCAGATCCTGGCCCCCAGGTCATCGACCGCCTTTGCTTTTACCTCTACAATGTGCTTCCAGCTCTCATCGTCCCCTAAAAACATACAGTAATTTTCAGCGGCCCACCCGGCGGAAGCATATGTCCAGTCTGCACCCACAAGGTGAAGAATTTTCCACAGGGGCACCATCTCGTCCGGTTCCGTTACCGGCTCTCTTGAATTCTGGTTCAGGACAAATTCAGCACCGACCTTGTCAATCGGCGCCTCCATATCCGCAAATTCCGGCTGGGTCTCCCGGTATTCTTCCAGAACATCCTCTACCACGAATTGAAAATCCTCTGCCGATGCTCCCATGGCGCTGCAGGTATCGCTTCTTAAGGCCATATCGCAGGATCCCAGTATTCCCTTGGGCCGGTCTTCCCTGGGCCAGCTCGCCCGGGTGTTGAACACCAATTGAGGAATGTTTATTTTCATGGGGCAGACATAAATACATCTCATGCACATGGTGCACATCCATGCCCATTTGGTGCTCAAAATCTCTTCATCCATGCCAAGTGCCGCCATGCGCAAAAATTTCCTGGGGTCCATTCCTTCCAGTCCGGTTGCCGGGCAACCGGAAGAGCATGCACCGCAGGTC
Source organism: uncultured Desulfobacteraceae bacterium (assembly GCA_964386565.1). Taxonomy (GTDB): domain Bacteria; phylum Desulfobacterota; class Desulfobacteria; order Desulfobacterales; family UBA5616; genus CAYLRU01. The sequence goes on from CAYLRU010000070.1 coordinate 3,944, forward strand.
AGGCACAGGTTAAGGTTTCCTCCCTCCGGAAGAATCTCTTTAACCTTGTCGATGAATATACTCTTTTTCTTTCCGCCAAGTTTGATTGCTTCCTCAGCCATAAGCTTAATTCCTCCCGTGAATTATTTGCCGGGTATAAATGCGGCCTGATTTTATGTTCGGTTTAAACATTATTGCGACAAAAAATAACTGCCACTGGTTCCGGCAGTTGTACCGAAATATAAACACCCGCTTTTAAATTCTACTTTTTTTATTGTATTTATAATATGTTATGGAAAGATTGCCCAAAAAAATCGAATCTAACCGGATCAAATCACCGTACATGCCAAATAAATCAGCCGGTGTCAAGTTATTGTATTGATAATTTCAATTTTATTTGAAATTTGTATCACCGGCATCATTGCCCGATTATCTTTACCAACACACGCTTTTTCCGTCCGCCGTCGAATTCCCCGTAAAATATCCGCTCCCACGTCCCGAAATCCAATTCACCATCCGTGACGGCAACAACCACTTCCCGTCCCATGATCTGGCGTTTCATATGGGCATCGGCATTGTCTTCACCCACATTGTGCCGATACCGGGAAACCGGCTCATGGGGGGCGAGCCTTTCAAGCCACTCGTCATAGTCCTGATGAAGCCCGGATTCATCATCATTGATGAATACCGAAGCTGTTATGTGCATCGCGTTTATCAGTATCATCCCATCCCTGATCCCGCTTTCCCGTAGGCATTCCTGCACCTGTGGCGTAATGTTGATGAATGCCCGCCGTGACGGCACATTGAACCATAATTCCTTTCGGTAAGATTTCATTGCCAAATCTCCATAATTTTGTTTTCCAACGGAATTCCCACGGGATTATGACATTTTACGGGCCGTTTCTCAACAACCGATCCATAAAATCACCTGGAATGCTGAAAGGGTTTTTAATGCGTATCAACATCGGAGGGAGAGTCAGAGGCTTTCATCTCCCCGGCTGGCAAAACCTCGCCATCGTTCAATACCATGGCTTCATATTGAATGCCTTTCAGATGGCAGCCTCCGACTCGTGCAAAATTCTATTTTCAATCACCCAACGGCAGCTTTTTGAATCGTCCACCGAAAATGATGGGATCTCCTTTGTATCCCAAGGCTTTAAAATCAATGTAATCTGTTGATCCGACAAGATGGCCGACATCCCGCCCCCTGGATTCCATGTAGCTGAAATCCGTCCCCTTATGAGCAAGTTGCCTGAAATCGATGTCACGGCTGTCCCGGTGGCAGCGGTTGCACGTTTTTTCACCGGTAAGGCTTTCATGACACTGGGCACAGGAAAGGGCCATGGACGCCGGCATCACTTCATGCTCCACTCCCCAGTACATCCATGTTTCCAACCATTTGTATTCACCACTGTACGGAAGTTTCGCTGCCGCCATCCCGTCTGTAAAAGCCTTTTGCCAGTCTAATTTTTTCCAGAAAGCGGTTTGGTCCGCATCATCTCTTGGAAAAAGATGCGGCACAAGGGCATATTGATACTTGGCATCAAACGCCTGGACACCCTTCATAATTTTGAACGGCGCGATTTTGGCGTTCGGGTCTTTTATGAATCCAATCGGTTGGGTTATGCGTATTACGGAATCATTCACATCGACCTTATCCCCTAAAAGTACCCTTTTGATAAAGCCGTTATACCACGCATATACGGGTTTGGCGGATTCGATCCATCTGAACTCGCCTTTTTTGACATTGTAATCCGGAAGACCGTATTTGTCCTTTTCAGGCTTGCGTTCTTTATTTCCGGCCTTTGACCAGTCCCACCAGACTTTCGTGGGTTTGCATTTGGCATATACCGGAGAATGACAGGTATTACAGGCTATGCTGTCGCAATGTTTGTTCAGGTGGTGGGAAAACAGGTTATCCCTGTAATGGGGTCTGGCCGTATGGCAGCCTTCACAGGAAAACTTTCCTTCGGCAACGGGAACAGAAGTACTTCTCCCCGAAATTTTGTGATTTCGTGTTTGATGACATTCGGTACATTGAAAATCATAGCCGCCCATATGGATATCGCAGTTTCGATTGGGGTACAGCAGTTCCAGCGATAAATCCGCATGCTTCACCGCATCCCCGCCCCCGCCATTGAAATGACAGGCACCGCACGTTTTTCGGCTCGTGTGTCCGACATTTTTTGCAACAAATACCAGGTCGACCCCCGGGTCAGGCATCCCGGCGGCAGGGGGGGCTTTTTTATAGGTACCGGTGTTGTCGTGACAGACCAGGCAGTCAATCTTTGTCATGTCGTTAAAGTCAAAATTTTCGTCTTTCCAGCCATATCCGGCATGACAGGATGTGCAACGAGCCTCGTTGCTGATGGGGCTCACTCAGTAATTATTGAAAACCGTGGTTCCTTTACCGTGCCGGGTGCTTTTACGATGTTCCATTGTATACGGCGACGGCCCTTTCCAGAGCCAGTGGGCCGATGTGAGCATATCTTCACCTGCCGATAAATGACACCTCAGGCATTCTTTTGTCACCTGATGGGGTTCGGGATTCTCCGGCAGGTTTACCAGCATTTCGTGGTCGGGAACATTTTTTTTGTGGCATCCGATGCAATCCACCGGTCCCTTGTTCATATCGGTATGGCATTTGATGCACTTCAGATGATAGGCGGCTTTCAACCCGATGCGTTCCGGGTGATCCTGCCTGAAGGATTCCTGGTGGCAGGCCGAACAACGGGTGGTTTCCAGTGCGTTTTCTTCTGCCGGGCGGTAGTGATGGCACACGGCGCAGTCTTTTGTGGATACGGCATGCTTGGCGTGCATGAATCGCACCGGCCCGTAATGATCTTCCTGGGCCTTGATAACGGGGCTGTCCAGAAGAAAATACGGATTTGAAATATCTTCGGTACCTAAACCCTGCTTCCTTAATCTCTGCTGCCTGCAGAGAAGACATTCATCAATGACGGTATCAACAAAAGGCACTGTTTCTTTTGCCCGCAATACGGCCTTTTCCTGGTCCGGGGCTTTCCATTCGGGTTCTTTGGAACCGGTGTTGTCCAGAGTTGAAAAAGAACCAGGCTGTGTATCGGATTCGGCATCAGGTGCCCATTGCATCGTTACCGCCGATATCAACAAAAAACATGCAACCACGGGGAATACCCGGAAATACCGGAATCTGTTCTTTTTAGGCTTCATAAGGACGACTCCCTGGGCCGGACGCTCAAAACCGGCAGAAATGTGACGATCAATCGGTAAATCAGCATTAAAGCGGCAATAAATCCCGTAGTGACGATAATTTCTCCAACAGCCGGAAAATAAGTCGTTTTGCTGACCGGAGGCGTATATCCGACAACAAAGACATTGATCCGGTTTAAAAGAACGCCTCCGACGATCAAGGCACAGGCGAAGAAAAGGGCGGATCTTTTTTTGCGCACGGTTTTTGAAAGCAGTAACAGCCATGGCACGATGACGCCGAAGAGCATTTCGATTAAAAACGCGTTTGTTTGGGCCGTTCCGTCAAAAAGATAAATATACGTTTTCCGGATCACCATATCACCGATTTTAAGGGCCATGTAAAGACCCAAAAGAAAAATGGTGATTCGGGTCAAAGGGGAGAGAATCTGCATCTCCGAATCAAGCTTCAGCGAAGTGGTGGCAAGGGTGGTTTCAAAAACCACCATGGGATATCCCACGGCTATGGCAGATGTAAGAAACAACAGGGGCAAAATGGGCGTATACCACAGGGGGTGTAATTTGGTGGGTGCGATGAGCATCAGGGACCCCAGGCTGGACTGATGCATGCAGGACAGGACGACACCGGCGATGATAAACATCCACATTATTCTGCCAAGGACCTTATCCGCCAGATTTAACAGAAATTCAGCGATACCGTTGAGCCTTGAAAAGAAACCGGGCAGGTTTACGTTTCCTTTGTATTGCTCCACGATAACGGGGACAAATTCAATATAGAGTACGGTCAGGTAGAACATGACGCACATCGCCACTTCAAAAAGAACGGAGTTCGGGTTCCAGTACACCATCGGTTTCCATATGGCCCAGGAACGGCCGATGTCCACCATCAGCCCCAGAACGACAAAGGTATAACCGAGCATTGCCGTAAGCAGGGCGGGTCTCACGACGGGTTCATAGGCATGTCGTCCGAGGATATGGGCCAAAAAGGCGGTGGTAAACCCGCCTGCGGCAAGAGCGACACCGGAAGCCACATCAACACCGATCCACAGGCCCCAGGGTCTTGCCGTCGAGAGGTTGGACACATAACCGATTCCTCCGACAAACCGGGCCACAATGGCAACGGCCCCCATGGCTGAAAGTACAAGCAGAACAAGGACCCCCGGTGTCAGTATTTTTGCCCTTACGGGGTAAGCCTTATGTTGCATTTATCTTCTCCTTTTTCCTCCTTATCTGATTCTCCGTTACGTTTAAACACCCACATGATTCCCCCGAGAATGCCGTAAAGGACAACGGGCGACCAGAGGTAACCGAAAAGAGAGTGCTGAATCGTTTCCGGCAGTTTCGGTATGGCATGGGAAGGTACGGGATTGAAACCCAGTTTTTCAAAGGGTACCGCCGAAACATACATCCAGGATGTGCCGCCGACTTCATGTTCACCGTAAATATGATCGATATAGTCCGCGGGATTTTCATGGATACGCTTTTCGGCGATTTCAAGCAGCGTGTTCCGTTTTCCGAAGGTAATGGCTTCAACCGGGCAGACGGCGGCGCACGCGGGTTTGCCTCCGTCTTTGATGATGCGGTCGAAACAGAACGTACATTTCATAACCCTGGGCGTCACTGGATTATGATATTGGTAGGCCGGAATCTCAAAGGGGCAGGCCACCATGCAGTAACGGCATCCGATACATTTTGAAACATCGTAATGCACGGCACCGTTTTCTTTTTTTGTCAGAGCACCGACAATACAAGCCGAAACACAGGCCGGGTCCTGGCAATGCATGCACTGGATTTTAACGAAGGTGGGAATCAACTGATTCCTTTCATCGATTTTTCCGGAATA
>CAYLRU010000071.1:0-7941 GCA_964386565.1 uncultured Desulfobacteraceae bacterium
GGTTCCGGCTGGTCGTGCAGGAACAACTCCAGTTTGCCCATGCACTCCATAACCTGGTCAGCCGGCGGAGGAACAAAGGCCGCGTTGCCGGGCCGGGTGCCGCCGATCCAGTTCCGGGTTCTGCGGAATTCGCCCGGCGTCTGATTACTGCCCCGTCCCTTGGCAAGCAGTATGGAATGCATCTCCTTTATCAGACGCAGGGAGAGCGGAAACCCTTCGGCCAGCCGCGCAAGGCCATGGTCCAGGGCCGCCACATAGTTGCTCACCTCCCGGACATCGTCCATCGGCACACCGGGGCCTGTCGCGGCATAGTTGTAAGATGACGCCGGATACATGTCCAGTTCAAAAAGAAGAAGATCGGAAAGCGATGACTGCGTTCCCTCGATCATGGAGGAAAGTACCGCCTCCTTGCGGACATACATATAGAGGAACAGGGAGATATCGGGCAGGAAGGTCGAAATACTGTCCAGCCGCCCAAGTGCCAACAACGCCTGGTCGAACTTGCCGCGCAACTCCGGCGTCCACTCAATGGGTGGTTTCGGCGGTAGTGGATCGGGAATAAAGGCCCGGGCCTCCTCACTCACCGTTGATATGATCACGGAATGTCCCTGGCGTTCACGCTTCATTGTTCCACTATATCCTAAAATAAGCTGTTCTGTTATTTTAGTTTAGAGTTATATCTTAAAATAACAGATGGCGAGATAAGAGTCAAGCGGCTTAACCTAAAATAGCAATCTTGTTTATTTTAAGATTATGGACTTTACTAAAATATAAATGCAGGGAAACAGGATGCGTATTCATAATAATTCGTTCTTTGATGGAACCGCCCGGTGGTCACAAGAAAATAAACGCCGCCCCGATTGGCTGTAAAAATATGGCGCAGTCCACTTGACACCGGACAATTATATGGTAATATGAACTTATGGCCATATATGCAGATTCAGTTGAGGTTTTAAAAACATGAAGACAGGGATCAAGGTTGACTTTCGCGCCCAAGCCAGAATTATAAAAGCTCTTGCGCATGAATCCCGCCTGGCGATTGTAAACCGCTTGGCTGACGGCGCCTGTACAGTCGGAGAGCTTGTCTCGATGATAGGCGGGGATCAATCAACCGTTTCCAAGCATCTGACTGTGCTGAGAGCCGCCGGTATCGTAGACGACGAACGTAAGGGCCGAACAGTAGAATATCGTCTTGTAATTCCATGCGTTGTGGGCTTTTTGAATTGCGCCGCAAAGGTTATTCAAGAACGACGGAAAATGGAATAACAGGTGCTGGTAAATGACGCGACGGCACGGAGAATCCCATCTTCTGAAGAGGAGAATAATATCATGAGTGACATGGATCATGTTTTACGGACCATGACTTTTGCGTTTTTTGGAGCAGGAAAGCACAAGATCGAGATGGAAAAACTGCTTACAATGGAGAACGCGGTCTTTTTAGATGTCCGTTCCATTCCCGAGATGGAATCTGTACAGTTGAGACTGGGGCACCACATTGAAGTATTGCATATTCCGGCGGACGAAATCCCTGACCGCATAAACGAGATTCCTCGTGACAAAACAGTTGGCATATTTTGTTCGGCAGGAACCAGATCGGCCATCGTGTATGCATATCTTCGCTCCAAGGGATATGAAAATGTACGCATTGCGCTCGGTGGATACGAAGCCGTCACAAACCTGTTATTGCCCGGAAAACTGCTGAAGCACATAAAGACGAACAAAAATCCCGGGATGAGGAAATCTCAATGCTGAAAATCGCCACGGTCTCCCTTGTTATTTTCGCCCTGGCTGTCGTGATGACCATGACCGGGCGCGGCGGCGGCAACTTCTATGTCCTCACGTTTGTGCTGGCCGGACTGCCCATGCATGAGGCAGCGACAACGGGTCAGTTCGTGCTCTTCACAACCGCGATTGCAGCAACGGTTATTTTCAGAAAAGGAAAAACCCTGTCAGTGCCGCTTGCATTGTTTCTCGGCGTTTTAACGGCCGGTACGGCCTTTGCCGGTGGTTTTACAGCCCACCGTTTCAGCGGCAGAGAATTGAAAATCATATTTTCAATTCTATTGGCCTTTGCAGGGGCTGCTATGCTTTTCACTGTGGAAGAAAACAAAAAAGAGCTGAATCCAAGGCGGGGGTACTGGAACCTGCAAACCGGCAAGGCGCTTTATGTTATAAACCTGTGGTTGGCTGTGCCCCTTGCAATGGCTACTGGGTTTTTTTCGGGAATGGTCGGTGTTTCAGGAGGATCATTCCTGGTTCCGCTGATGGTGTTGGCATGCGGCGTACCCATGCGTATCGCCGTAGGAACAGCATCGGCAATGGTAGCAGCGACCGCATTTGCCGGTTTCATGGGGCATGCGTTGCACGGAAGTTTCAATCCTGCCTGGGCTATACCGATTGCCGCTGTAACGATTTTTGGCGGTGTTTCAGGAAGCAGAATCGCTCTTGGAACAAAACCGAAATATCTTAAGACGCTTTTTGCCGTCACCACACTCGTTGCAGCCTTGCTCATGCTCGTAAATGCGGGTATTGCCAAGTGATTCGGGCGTTATCGTCGCGTTGAACAGTATATCCCGGCTGCTTCAAAGCACGTGTAGCCTTGCTCCACAACCAGCCTGACAGCATCTTGCTTGAACTTTTCGTGTCATTTTGGTCGCTTTCGTTTCCCGTTTATTGAACACCCCGCTTTCTTTATAATCGCTCTTATCATGACATCCGTTATTATTAAATCACATCAGTTGGCCGATACCGAGCCGGAGTCTTATGAAAAAAGCCGGTGTATCTGTAAAACGTCGCTTAACCGGGTGTCTGTTTTTGCCTGCCAAGATCAGATAACGATTTGAGTATATTTTTTTATAGGCTATAAAGCGCTTTCGATTCCTGTAACAATTTCATCTACATCCTGATCCGATAAAGTCAACGGCGGGCGGATGATGACGCTGTTTTTCGCCACCTCTCCGGTTTTACAAAGCACGCCATTTTTAATCACGTTCCTGCAAAATTCTGTTGCTTCTTCCGGGCTTTCCAGGCTCAACGCCCAAAGTAAGCCAATGCCATGTAAAGATTTTATTTTTGAATTGGAACCGACCAGGGCACCCAGTTTTTGTTTCAGTTTCTCTCCTCGTTTCTTGGCATTCCGCCATGGTTTGACGTGACCATAGACATCCAATGCGGCTGTAGCGACACGGCAGCCTACATCATGTCCGCCGAATGTTAACAAATGAATTAACGGATGAACATCAAAAAATTTCTTAACACGACTTGTAAATACGACGGCACCCATAGGAAATACGCCACCACTGAGTGCTTCACCGATGATCATGATATGAGGCAATACGCCGAAATAATCCGTTGCAAACTTTTCCCCTGTTCGCCCGAATCCGGTTTGAGATTCATCGAAAATGAGAAGCGCATCGGCCTTGTCGCAGGCAACGCGTAATTCCTGAAGATAGGTCTTATCGGCAATGCGACAATTATTTTCAGCCTGGATTGGTTCTAGAATGACAGCTGCTGTTTGTTTTGTGATGGCATTTTTCGCAGCACTGACGTCATTAAACGGAATCGTTTTAATATCCGGAATCAACGAACCGAAATGTTTTTTATCTGATCGTTCCGACAACGACATTGCAAATCCGGTCTGACCGTACCAGCCGCCGTCTACGGTGATCAGCTCGGACCTCCCCGTATACCCTCTGGCAAGTTTGCAAGCGGCATCCATGGCCTCACCTCTCACTACGGTATACAAAACGCAATCCAGTGTATGGGGTGTGAATTCAGCGAGCTTTTCCGCCAGTTCCGCTTTTTCTTTGGAAATCATTATAAAATTTCCCTGGTCTGTTTCACGCATGGCGCGTCTCAACGCTGAAATGATGGTCGGATTTTTCCGTCCCAGATTATAGCTGCCGGCTGAGGTATAGCAATCCAGATAGCCATTGCCATCAGCATCAAAGACCCTGGTGTTCTCCCGCCGGGTTTCTGCCCAAGCCATTCCCTTTTCTTCCAGATTGCGCACAAATCCTTTGCCAAAGACCTCTTGGGCATCGGCTATCAGCTTATGGGACTGTTTCCCTTTTTTATTCATACGCTTTTGTGTTTTTAGTGGCTTTTCAATTGTATCTTTTTCCTTTTCAATGATCGCGGATTCTTCCTGTCCAGATGTTGTCATATCTTGATCTCCTGTGGTTTTCAGTTTGGTTAATTCCAAAATGCAAACCTACGCAGCCATACATTAAAAGTGATTAGAATATTACCCTTGTTCAACATATCCCGTATAAAAGGAATCTTTGAAAGAGGTCCCAATACAATCAAATACAGCTTCATGACTTTTATCGCTTTGTGGATGTGCATAAGGATTTCATCGATATCTTGTTCCGTTGCAGTTGTAGGAAGTTGGAAGCGCATGACCTGAGGTGCATTCGCTGAATAAGCGGCAAACATCTTATTTGTTGCCAGGCAGTCAGCCATTAAAATACCCATGAATTCCTGCTTATATTCAACACCGACCATCATGCCTCTGCCGCGGACCTCCTGAATGATGTCGGAATATTCATCTTTCAACCGGTGGAGTCCTTCTAAAAATCGTTCACCCATTTTGGCAACATTTTCCCAAATCTTGTTGTCAACAATGTAATCAATCACTGAACTGGAAACAATGCAGCCAAGATCTGAGCCACCTCCCAAGGAGGGATGAAATTCCGGATTCTGGTCCACGAATGCTGTCATCAAATCAATATCCCGATATACAATCGCGGCGTTCGGATACAAACCACCTCCAAATGATTTTGCAAGCACCATAATATCCGGCACAACCCCTGAATGTTCCGAGGCCCAGAATTTGCCGGTGCGTCCGAATCCGGTTTGGATCTCATCAAATATCAGCATGATCCCATACTGGTCACAGATTTCTCTTAATCCTTTGAGATAATGGTCCGTAGCGACATGTATCCCGCCTTCCCCTTGAATCGGTTCCAAGATAATCGCGGCTGTTTGGTCGGAAGCCAATTGGCGAATCGCATTGAGATCACCAAAGGGTACGAATCGAAAGCCCGGCATCAGGGGTTGAAATAATTCTTTATAATAGTCTTTCCCATTTGCAGACAGACTCATCCCGGAATGCCCGTGGTAGGCTTTGATCATGGAAAAAATTTCATTCCGGCCAGTGGCACCCCTTGCCAGTTTCAGCGCTCCTTCAATGGCATCGGCACCGGTTCCGCAAAACAAAACGCGATTCAAGTCACCCGGCGCCACGGTTATGAGCTTTTGAGCCAATTCAATTTTTGGAGCAGACAACATACCATACGTGCCCATGTCATAATCATCCAGGGCAGCCTCCAGCGCTTGAATAATCTTAGGGTTCCGACGTCCCACATTAAAGCATCCCGCTGATGAAAATCCGTCGATATAGGCCTGACCGGATCTGCTTTCATAAAACCGTATTCCGTTGCGTTCACCTTCCAGAATATCCAGATGCCCTGCGGATAAATATCTGATCTGCCCTTTGGAAATATGCTTTCCAAACCTATCAAAAATTCGATTTCGATCCTTTTTCGATATTGTCTGAGAGGTTGTCCTTTTCATATGTATCCCTCCATTTTTATACAGATAGTTGAATCGCAGCACCTTTGTTCCGGCGCCGGCAGGAACGACTATGCAATCTAAAAGTCCAATCCGTTCATCCTCGTCAACTGGGCGACATGGGCAGGTTATATTTCATCAATATACAAGCAGCTCGCATCATTCGTTTGTCTGTAAACGCTATCTTTTGAATAGGGGTGGAATCGGCATACATACTGTATATTTTATTCCGGATTCGTTCATGGGTCTGCGCGCATTTTCACGTGTGGCGACAAAACTTCGCTCCTGCGCTTTTAAAGGCCTCGTCAGGAATGCCTGAACCAAGACCGGCTTCTTTTTGTACCTCTGGTTGGCCGGTGTGATAAAATATAATTTTAATTTAGTTGACTGACTAACATATATTTTTCAGTTAGTCAACTAAAATTTATAACGCTTTATTTCACTAAAGTTATTGCATATTATAATTTTACAATTGTTAGTGAGCTTTTTTTATAGTAAGAAATGTTATGATCAACCGAGAAATCCGGGGGCCGGAGGGTTCAATACCAAGAGCAGTATACACAAAACTTATGGAGTGCGTAAGACATAGCATATGACGCGTAAAAATATACAAAAGCAAAGACGACAACAAATCATGGAAGCGTTGCATAAATGCCTGCTGAAAAAGCCGTTTGATCAGACATCAATTAAAGATATCGCCAAAATAGCCAAAATAAATCATGGCATGTTGCACTACTATTTTAAAAGCAAGGAGGATATCCTTCTAAACTATATCGAGTACGTGATTGATCGCTACAAGTCACTTTTTGAAGATTGGATCCGCTCGAAAGGCGCCTCGTTTAAAGATCCAAAAGACTTCCTTCGCGCCAGCCTGGATTTCATGTCCCATAAAATAACATTGAATCAAGATCTTTCCAAAATTTTTATCGAGATCTGGGAAATCGCCATCTACAACCGAAAGGTCAAAGAGAAACTCCGAAAAAGCTACTCCGAATGGATTGAAATCGTAAATCTGGCCCTCATGGAAGTCTCCAAGGACAAGCCCCCATCGGCTCATATGGGCATTGGCCTGGTTGCTTTTCTAGAAGGCATTTCCCTGTTCTCGGTAATTCTCGACAAGGAAACAATTGAAGCAGATGCGCTCCTCAAATATTTTCAGGAACAGTTCCTAAATATGCTTGATAACTGCCAACAGTAAACGGTTTAGGCTGCTGCAAAATTTTCTTTGGAAAGATGTTCGGCGTCACCAGCCACAAACGATCCGGGGTGGAACTTCGGGTAACCAATCTTGAAAGAACCTTTGTTGACGTGCTGGATCGGCCGGACCTGACCGGAAGCTGGGAAGAGATATGGCGGTCCCTGGAATCAGTGGCGTTCTTTGACCTCGATCAGGTCATCGAGTACGTTCTCCTGTTGGAGAACGCGACCACTGCCGCAAAAGTGGGTTTCTTTCTCCAGCAGTACAGGGAAACCTTGATGGTAGAAGATACCCACTTGAAACCACTTAGAAAGATGCGTCCCCGGCAGCCCCACTATTTCATACGCGGCAAGCGAAAGGGCTGCCAGTGGGTCAAGGACTGGAACCTGCTGATCCCGGTAGAAATCCTGAACAAGTCCTGGGGGGAAGTGCTGTGAACTTCTCGTCGTCGGAAATAATGCCGGTAGCCGAATCCACCGGCTTTGCGGCAGAGATGGTTGAAAAGGTGCTCCACCTCCTTAATCTGCTGGACGCCCTGAACTCGCATTCATTTCTCAAGGGGAAATGGGTCTTGAAGGGCGGCACCGCCTTGAACATGTTTATGCTCGACCTTCCCAAATTGTCCGTGGATATCGACCTCAACTACATCGGGACGCTGGATCGCGAGGGAATGCTGATGGACAGGCCCAAGCTCGAGCAAGCCGCCCAGGCAGTATTTTCCCGAGAAGGGTTTACCACCAGGAGGGTGCCGAACGAACACGCGGGTGGGAAGTGGCGGCTCTCCTACCAGAGGTTTACGGGACAATCAGGGAACCTCGAGGTTGATCTGAATTTCATGTTCAGACAGCCCTTGTGGAATATTCAGCCCGCCGATGAAGCCCTCCAAAAACGCATCCAACAGCAGCCACTTCTCAAATGGAAAGCCCTCAACGTACGGAAATACAAAAGACTGTCCTGACGGGAACTATACCGATGTTTATAAAGATAGAAACTCCGACAGTTCACCAACTCTCCCGGTAAGTAACTCTCAACAAGAGCCAAACCGGAGAAAATATGGAGAACACGAATTGCCCCCGACACTTTCTCTGGTTCTCCGGCGTGGCACGCCAAGGGCTTTTAAAACGGCAGCGGATTTGTCCCGCCGCAGCTCGCCAGAGCGAAGGCAGACA
>CAYLRU010000072.1:0-7675 GCA_964386565.1 uncultured Desulfobacteraceae bacterium
AGAAATTATCAGCCTGTCTTCGCAACGGGCAAAGTACAGCAACGTGAGAATCAATACGAACTTTTCTCAAAATCTTCCCACCGTCCTGATATCCCAATCGGAGATGCAGCAGGTGATGTTGAATATGATTAATAATGCACTGGACGCCATGGGGAATGCGGGCGGCAACCTGGATATCAAAACATCCATGGAGAACGGAAGCCTTGTCATCGAACTAGCGGACAGCGGACCGGGGATTCATCCGGATCACCTGGCAAGAATCTTCGACCCGTTTTTTACTACCAAACCCGTGGGGAAAGGAACCGGGTTGGGACTGTCCATCTGTTACGGGATTATTAATAAAATAGGAGGGAATATCGATGTGAAGAGCGCCGTCGGCGTGGGTACAAGGTTTAAAATCCGTATTCCGGTAAAAAGTAAGAATGATGCGGTAACCGCATAAATAATAGTAGAAAAGGAGTGTTTTGCATGACCATGGCTACCATATTACTGGTTGATGATGAGGCCCCCTTCGTAGAAACCATGATAAAACGGCTGAAAAAAAGAAACCTTGAGATATGGGCTGCGCATGACGGCCAAGAAGCTTTACGTCAACTGGAAAACCGGAAGAACATCGAGGTCGTCATTTTGGACGTTAAAATGCCCGGCATGGATGGAATCGAAACATTAAAGGAAATCAAGAAAGCCCATCCGTTGATGGAAGTGATCATGCTCACCGGCCATGCAACGGTCGAGTCGGCGATCGAAGGGATGAAACAGGGTGCATTCGACTACCTGATGAAGCCCTGCGATATGGACATATTAATGGAAAAGGTAAATGAGGCCGCGGCGAAAAAACAGCAGCATGAACAGAAAATTATCGAAGCACGGCTGAAAGAAATTACCGTCCGACGTGTTTAGGAGGACAACGTGCCGGAAACCGGTATAGCCAAAGAAAAGGATCGTATCAGGGTACTTCTGGTGGATGATGAGGTCGGTTTTGTAGATGTGATCGCCAAAAGAATGTCAAAGCGAAAGGTGGATGTCACAAAAGCATATGGCGGCGCCCAGGCCCTGCAGGCCATGCGGAAAAAGGATTTTGACGTGGTGGTCCTGGATCTCAAAATGGAAGACCTGGACGGGATTGAGGTGCTGAAAATCCTGAAAAAGATGGATCCGGGCATCGAAGTGATCATGCTCACCGGTCATGGATCCGAAAAGGCGGCTAGGGACGGCATCGAATGCGGGGCGGCCGACTACCTGACCAAACCGTGCGATTTGGACGTGTTGCTGGAAAAAATCAAAGAAGTCTATGAAATACATAAACGGTGATACCATGGAAGCATATAACGTGCTGCTTGTGGATGACGAAACGGATTTTCTGACGACGATAGTAAAGCGATTGAAAAAACGGGGGTTGAATCCCGTCGGTGCAAACAGCGGGGATGAGGCCCTCGCCATTATCAAAGCGCAACAGATGGATGTGGTGGTTTTGGATGTTAAGATGCCGGGAATGGACGGCCTGCAGACATTACGGGAGATAAAAAAACTGGACCCGTTGATCGAAGTGATCATGCTGACCGGCCATGCCAATGTCGAGGTGGCGATAGAAGGTATGGAACTGGGTGCTTTCGACTACCTGATGAAGCCGGCTGATATCGATGAACTGCATTATAAGCTGCAGGACGCCTACAAGAAGAAATTTCTGCATGAACAGAAAATCAAGAATATGGAGGCCGGTTTAAAATAGAGGCTATGGCGACGGGAAACCCCGGTGCCATGGCGTTTGGATAAAAATAAATACAAGCGGTTTGAATATAGAAAAAAATAAAAAGGAGGAACGTAATCAACATGAATTTTTTAAGACAGTTGGGTATGTTTATGATGGCCGGTGGAAAGGCCCATGCCAGATGGGAGATGGATGTATCAAACACCATTTTGCGGGATAAAAAGAGACTTGTACTGCTGGCCCTCATGGTGTTGCCCGCGATTTTAGGCAGTCTTGCCTTTGCCGATCCTGTCAGTGACGCCCTGCCGGATATTTTGGGCGGTAAAAAGGCTTACAGCCCGGCATTTTACAGCCTGGGAATTTTTATAGCTTCCATTTTAATAGGACTGGCTGCCGGATTGATCACCGGATGCATAGGCGCCGGGGGCGGATTTATCATCGCCCCGGCCTTGATGAGTGCCGGAATCAAAGGGATTCTTGCCGTTGGAACGGATTTGTTTCACATCTTTGCCAAAGCGATAATGGGTTCCGTGATTCATCGGAAACTGGGGAACGTTTCCGTTGTCCTGGCGGTTGTTTTTCTTATCGGCGCGATTATCGGCGCGACCGTGGGGGGCGTTATCAACCGGGTGCTCTATGAGATTAATCCCGTGTTAAGTGACGCTTTTATCACGACGATTTATTCCCTCATGTTGGGGCTTCTGGGCAGTTATGCCATGGTTGATTATCTTCGGTCCAGAAAAACGGCCAATATCTCCGATGCCCGCGGCAGCGGTACGCACGGTGAAAACGGTGAAGGCACTGAACTGGGAAGCCTGCCCAAAAAACTTCAGGGTCTGAAAATACCGCCCATGGTGAAATTCGATCAGGGTCTGATTCCGGGAGGCAGGGAAATTTCCTGGGTCTTTTTGGTTTTGAGCGGCGCATTGGTGGGTCTTGCAGCGGGTATCATGGGAGTGGGAGGCGGTTTTTTAACATTTCCCATTTTTGTTTATGTGCTGGGGGTTTCCTCCATGACAACGGTGGGAACGGATATTTTTCAGATCGTGTTTACAGCGGGGTATGCAGGGATCAGTCAATATGCGATTTACGGGTTTATTTTTTATACCCTGGCCATGGGAATGTTGATAGGGTCTTTGTTGGGGATTCAGACCGGAGCCCTGGTGACGAAAGTGGTTCCCGACATCACCATCCGGGGGTTTTATGCCATGGCGGTTCTGGCGGGATTTGTTAATCGAATTTTCGCCCTTCCTTCAAAACTGTGTGCCATGGGGGTCTTGCCCATAGAAAAACAGACCGGCGCTGTACTGGAGACCATCGGGGTGTGGGCCTTTTTTATTGTGATCGGTGCTTTTTCCGTATGGGTTATCGGGACCTTTTTTGCCCATATCGGGGATTTAAGAGGGGAGGAGGCGAAATCATGATTGCAAATAAAAAGAAATTTTCAATCGGTGCAGGATTAATGACCGGGTTTATAATCGTGCTGGTGATTATTTTCATGCCGGTATTTAACGGGCAGAACGGGTTGGACTATTTGGATTCATTGTATAACTCCATATCAAAGGGATCTGCGTACCATATTCCGAAGGTCCGGGGGGAGGTTGATGCGTATGACGGAAAAACCATAATGGTTACCCTGGATTTTCCCAGCGACAAGATGTCCCGGCAAGCGGCAATGTTGTTCAATCAATGTGGGGCCATGGTCAACATCTCCGGGAGTCAGTTGAAAGTCACCGGAGACCTGGGCGCAATACTGAAAAGCAGTCTTGAAGATGCGGATCGCATGTATGCCAATGATGTAGAGTACCTGGAATCCAGGTATGGGTATGGTGCCCGGCCGGCCCTGTATAACTGGTGGGTCGCCTTAAAAGCCATGGACAGGGATTTAAACAATCAGAAGTTGTTCAAAGAGGCTAAAATTGTTTCCGTAGTGACGAACAAGGCCGTTGAAACCGCATATAATTATTTTGGTATTGAAGCACAGAAAATTTCCGATAAACTGGGAATCGTATTGTTTTCACTGGTTTTTTATGTCATTTATACACTATGGTACGGTTATGCCATCATGTATATGCTGGAAGGGATGGGGCTTAATCTTGAACATTGACGGGGCTTTACCCCGGGAGGTTTAAAACAAAAAAGGCTGAAAGCGCCCATTTCGCTCTCAGCCTTTTTATATAACAGGTTGCCATGCGCCTTAAGCGATTTTTGAGTAAACTGTTGACGATAAGGCCCGAATCCCGGTCGGATCCGGCAGAGGCGGAGGCCTTGAGGCTTGCCTTTGGAACGCGGTATCATCATTTTAAACTATTGCTCAATGCCAACAACAAGGCACTTGAATCCATGGCGGAAATGGAAAAAGCGTTAGGCGGCACCTACCCTTTCAGTTTTTCTTTTGTCCGGTCCAAATACACCGCGGTTTCCGTCAATGTCTATCAGATGATAAAACATTTAAATGAACTGGCACCGGATCGATACACGCAACTCTATGACCGGTTTCATGAAATCCAGAAAAAAATCGACGGGTATCTGACGGCTTACAGGCCGTTTGCCGATAAACGCCTGATCCTTCCCATCAGTGAAATCAACCGGCGAACGAGTGATATGGTGGGGAGTAAAATGGCAAACCTGGGAGATATCAAAAACACATTGGGCCTGACAGTACCCCAGGGGTTTGCCATATCGGCATATGCCTATGCCCGGTTTTTTGAAGCAAATGACCTGCAGTCCGAAATCGACCGCCGGTTCCAGGCCGTTGATACGGAAGATATGCAGGCATTGTATACATTAAGTTCAGAGGTTCAGCAGCTCATTATTCGTGCCGAAATCCCCCCGGATGTTAAAGATGCAATTACCCGGGCGTGGGAAACACTTGAAGCTGAAATCGGCAGACCCATAACAGCGGCGTTGCGCAGCAGCGCCCTGGGAGAAGATTTACACCAAAGCTCTTTTGCCGGTCAATACCGGTCTGATCTGAATGTGAGCCGGGAAAATCTTTTTCAGGCCTATAAAGAAGTAGTGGCGAGCAAGTACAGCCTTCAGGCGATAACTTACCGCATCAACAAGGGATTTAAGGATGAAGACATTGCCATGCCCGTCGGGTGCCTGGCCATGGTGAATGCCAAAAGCGGCGGGGTGACATATTCCCGAAATCCCGTGGATACCGGGGATGACGCCATTCTTATCAATGCGGTATGGGGCCTTCCCAAGGCTGTTGTGGACGGGTCCATGGACTGTGACCTGGTTGTCGTGTCCCGATCTCCGCTCGGGATTATCCGGCAGGAGATAAAAGAAAAGGCCAGTAAATATGTTTGTTACCCCGAGGAAGGGATTTGCAGGCTGAACCTGACAGAAAGCGAGGACCGTTTAAAGCCTTCTGTTTCCGAAGAGCAGGCCCTGTCCCTTGCCCGAATCGCCGTTCAACTGGAAAATTATTACGGCCATCCCCAGGATATCGAATGGGCCGTGGATGAAAGCGGTGAATTGGTGATTCTCCAATGTCGTCCCCTAAAGCAGATCGGGAGCAAAAAGAAACAAAAAGAAATTGGAAACGAAGGAGAAGTCGTTATTGTCCGGGGAGGCGTTACGGCGGCCCCGGGAACGGCATGGGGAAACGTCTATAAAGTGGAACGGGGGGAAGATGTTCTTCGATTTCCAAAGGGTGCTGTTCTGGTGGCAAGACAGGCCGTCCCCCGGTGGGCCACTTTGCTCGGTCGCGCATCCGCCGCCGTCACGGAACAGGGGGGCTTTGCCGGGCACCTGGCCAATATTGCCAGGGAATTCGGTATCCCTGCGTTGTTCGGCGTTGAAAATGCCGTGGAAAAGTTACAAAACGGCGATTTGGTAACGGTGGATGCAGACGGCCTGACCGTCTATAAAGGTAAAATAGACTTTAAGACACCGTCTCCGGAAAAGAAAAACCTCATGGAGGGGAGCCCGGTTTATGAGACGTTAAAGAAAATCAGTGAATATGTGGTACCACTGAACTTGCTGGACCCGGACGGGCTGACGTTTAATCCCGCATACTGTAAAACTTTTCATGACATTACACGGTTTGTCCATGAAAAGGCGGTGTTTGAAATGTTTAATTTCGGCCGTGAACACAATTTTTCGGAAAGATCAGGAAAGCAGCTTTACTACAAGGCCCCCATGCAATGGTGGGTATTAAATCTGGATGACGGATTCAAAGAGGAAGTAAAGGGAAAGCATGTTCGACTGGAAAATATCGCCTGTGCTCCCATGCTGGCATTTTGGGAAGGATTTACGGCGATACCATGGGAAGGCCCGCCGGGTATTGACGGAAAAGGACTGACATCGGTTTTGTTTCGGGCGACTACCAATACGGCGTTGACAACCGGAATCCGGACAAAGTATTCTGAACGCAATTTTTTCATGATATCGAAAAACTACTGCAGTTTGAACTCCAGGTTGGGGTTTCATTTCTCCATTTTGGAAGCCCTGGTCAGTCATCGGGAACCGGAGAACTACATCAGTTTTCAGTTCAAAGGCGGGGCGGCGGATTTTGAAAGAAAATTAAAGCGGGTGATGTTTATCGGAGAAATTCTTGAGCAATACGGATTCCGTGTGGATATTAAGGAAGATACGTTGATATCCAGGCTGGAAGGCCGGGAAAAGGCCTTTATGCTCGATCGTTTAAAGATTTTGGGATATCTGGCCCTCCATACCCGGCAGTTGGACATGATCATGATCAGTCCGAAATATGTGAACTACTACCGGGAAAAGATGAAAAATGAAATCACTGTCATGTTGGACAATACCCGGCAGAACATGTGACAGACCATGCTTGTAAATACAGGTAAAAAAAGTCCCTCCTCATTACGGTCTTCTTTCATCGCCCGCCCGTCCTGATCCAGGCCGTGAATCGTAAATCGTGACGAGCAGATGTCGATGCCATACAACGGCTGCGGACGACAGGTGACGGAAAATAGCCCGTTGCCAATGGCCCATGGACAAGCTGTTGTTGACGCGAAACTTTGCCGTCATCGGGGAGAAGGCCGGATGGATGAAGGATTTGCTCATGGAGGAGGAGTTCAGGAAGAGCGCAAATTACAAGGAATACCTGTCCTCCATCGATAAAATCGAACATCATGTGGAACGGGCAAGAAAAATTACCCACAGCATGCTGGGGTTTGTGAGAAAAATGGAACCCAGGCCGCCTGCAGACCCAACCCGGGGATCGGGGTGCGGTCCGTTGCCTTTCAAATCCCGTCATAATACCCGGTATGGCGATGTTTGCGGTTTTTCCCCGACCCCCGAGTTTTCAACCCTGGAAACACACTGCTTGCAAAGAAAATAGTATCTGACCGAATCCTGGAGGTTGTCGATACACGCTTCCAGCCGGCTTTGCATCTTCAGGAATTGCTCCTCGGTTAATGACGGACATTCAAAAACGGATTTTTGAACCCGCATGCCGAAGGATTTGAGGATTTTAACCGCCCGGTACCGGATACGGTCATCGCATATATCAAAACAGACAACACAAAACATTCATTTCTCCCATTTCATCGGTGTGTATTCATCACCCGGATTTTCAAGGTATTGTCCGAATCGCCTCACCTGGTTCATGATCAGCCACCGGTATTCTATTTCCTTGCCCAGGGGAACATAATGGATACGCCGCATCATCATCTGTTCGTAAGCAGACACGAACGCCCTGCTGATTTCCGGCTTCATCTCCACGGGACGCCTGGATTTCATTTCCGTATCATCCACAAATTGCGCCGGAGGGGGTTTCCTGAAAATAAAATCTTCCGGGCTGACGGATTTGCGGTTGATCAGGCCCAAAACCAGGCGGTCCCCCAGAAAACATCGATACTCTTCCACCAGGTCGCATGCCAGGGAAGGCCTGCCGTAGGAGATTTCATGCAAGCTCCCGAGGTATGGATCAAGTCCCACCGCCTTGATCGCGGAAAGCACTTCATTGGTTAAAAGGGTATAAACAAACGA
>CAYLRU010000073.1:0-7094 GCA_964386565.1 uncultured Desulfobacteraceae bacterium
TGTCTCAAAGCAGCCCAGGGTATTCGCCGGTTTGGTTCGGCAGCCCTTGACTTATGCGACGTGGCTTGCGGTCGTTTTGACGGGTTCTGGGAACAGAATTTGAATCCCTGGGATACCGCGGCCGGATATTTGATCGCCGTGGAAGCAGGTGCCACAATCAGTGATTTTTCGAACAACCCTTTTGATATCACTTGCAAGGAGATATTGGCCACTAACGGAAAAATTCACCAGGAAATGATATTGTTATTGAGGATTTAAGGAAACGTATGAATAAAGAAATGCATTACAGGCTCTCTGTGAACGACCATTTGGGGTGTTATGGAAATTTTTCCATGGTCGACCCAGTGTGCAAAAAGCATTGTGCATTGAGACTTCGCTGTGCTATTGAATCAGATCGAAAAGAACAAATGGAGATTCTGGAAGATCTGGCTTCATTTGGTGATTTTTATACGAAAGGCCATTGATTTTAATGGATTGAATCCTCCCCGCAATCAACAAAAGACAAAGCAGGATAAGGCAGGCGCTGATAATTCATGAAAAGATCTTGCCGGGGTTTAAAATTCCCCTGGGATCGAATACGGCTTTAATCTTTTTCATTAATACCAGTTCCGCAGGCCCGATTTCTTTATGGATGTATGCTGCTTTCGTCGTCCCCACACCATGCTCGCCGGAAATGCTTCCCCCAAGGGCAAGCGTATAATCGAACAATTCTTCGATTACGGATTTTGCCTTTCTCAATACCCCTTCATCGCGTCTGTCCAGCATGATGTTCACGTGGATGTTTCCATCCCCGGCATGCCCGTAACTGGCGATAATCAGGCCGGATTTGTTTTTCAGTGATATAATTTTTCTGACCATGTCCGGGATCTTGCTTCTCGGCACCACAATATCCTCGTTGATTTTATGGGGAGCGTATTGGAAAAGGGCCGGATTAATGGACTTTCTGGCAGCCCACAACCGGGATACTTCCTCTTTGGTCTTTGCTATATCTATCTCTTTGGAGCCCACGCTTATGCACAACGATTTTAAACGGTTAAGGGCATCATCAACTTCGTTTTTCCTGCCGTCCACTTCCAATAGCAAAAGTGCGCCTGCATGGATCGGCAGTCCGGACTGCATATATGTATTCACGCAGCGTATTGATGTCTGGTCCATATATTCCACGGTCCTGGGGATAATGCCGTTTTTTATGATCTCGGATACAGCCACAGCCGCCGTCTCCATATCATCAAATAATGCTGTCATGGTTCTAACGGCCTCGGGAAGGGGCAAAAGCCGAAGCGTCATCCTGGTAATAATGCCCAAGGTGCCTTCGGACCCCACCAAAAGCCGGGTCAAGTCATACCCGACAACGCCTTTTGCCGTTTTCACCCCGGTGTGAATAACCTCGCCCGTAGGTATAACCACTTCCAATCCCAGCACGTAATCCCGGGTAACACCGTATTTTACGGCCCTGGGACCACCGGCGCATTCCCCCAGATTTCCGCCGAGGGTTGAAAAATCCGAGCTGGCAGGATCCGGAGGATAGAATAACCCTTTTTTTTCAACCGCCGCATGAAAATGCCCGGTGACGACACCGGGTTCGACTTCGGCAATCAGGTTATCCCCGTCGATATGAAGAATGCGATTAAACCGGGACATGACCAGTACCATGCCGCCGTTTACGGCAATGGATCCCCCGCTCAACCCCGAACCCGAGCCTCTGGGCGTCACGGCTATATTTTCCGCATTGGCAAGTTTAAAAATTTCCGATATATGATGCGGTGTCCCCGGAAATATCACCGCGTCTGGAAGGTGCACTTGTGCTGTTGCATCATAGGCATAGCAGACCAGGTCTTCTTTATCACGGCTGCAGTATTTTTCACCGACAATACGCTGGATTTTTTTAAACACAGCTTTATTTAAGGCCATGATATTTTTCGTTTGTTGAACAGCCCGGGATCTCAGTGCCTGAAACGGGATTAACAAAGATTAACATCCGGGCCGTGAGTTAAGAATTGATAGTCGGCTTTATTCCGCAGCTCACCCCCCGTAACTTTCAGCCTGCATTACTTAATCCTGACCTGCAGGTGATTAAAGTCCTCTGGGAAAAAATCTAAAACTTGCCCGCCTCCAATTTTTCACTTAAAAACAGGACCTGCTTCCTCATATCCGTATTGTTCTTCACCTCACGCTCGACCGAATTGATGGCATAAAGCGCAGTGGCGTGATATCGGTTAAAATGTCGGCCGATGGTCTGTAGTGGAGAATCCGTATACTTCCTTGACAGGTAAATGGCGACCTGTCGGGGTCGTGTAAAACACTGTTTCCGCGAACGGGATATGATATCATTTACAGAAATGCCGTAATGCTTGCACACAAGCTTCTTTATGGAATCAATGGTAATGCTTTTTCTGATCTTCACGATATTTTTAACGACGCTCTCGGCAAGTTTAAGCGTTATCGGCGATCCAAGAAGAGACGATTTGGTGGTAACACCGATAAGCCCGCTTTCCAGTTGACGGACATCATCGGTCAATTCACTTGCCAGATATTCCATTACATCATTGGGGATATGATGAAAGCCGTTGGACCGGGCTTTTTTGTGCAGTATTCTTACCCGTGTCCGGAAACACGGCGATTCGATATTGGTGATAATGCCGCTTGAAAAATGAGACCTCAGTTTATCATTGATTTTTGGAATTTCCTGGGGGGGATAGCAGCTTGAGAAGATGACTTTCTTGTCCATTGAAAACAGAAACTCCAGGATCAGTGCAAGTTCGATTTGTGTCCGTTCCTTACCGCCTAAATATTCGATGTCCTCAAGGAGCAACACATCGCATCCGTCGCGATATTTCTTTTTAAACTGCTCCACCGAATTGCTGCGAAATGACTGAACTACTTCGTTTGTGAAATCTTCAGCCGTAATATAATAGACATGCTCTTTTGGAAATTTGGATAAAATGTAGTGCCCCACCGCCTGGGACAGATGGCTTTTCCCCATGCCGGTTTTTGAAAACAGTAAAAGAGAGTGCTGCTGGGATATCTTTTTCGATGCCAATGAAAGTGCAGCAGAGTATGCATAATCATTATTTTCACCGACAACAAACTGGTCAAAGGTAAAATCATTTCTCAGATGACGACCGAAAAATAACGGCATATTAACATGGGGCAGCGGCAACTGTTTGTCATTTATATTGTTCCTCCCCGGACTTCTTTTCTTTGAGCTCACCGCCATAACGACTTCATAGGATACATTCGCCACCCGGTTGATCTCGGACGCAATGGTTTTACCGTACTGTTCCAAAACCCGCTTTTTTGAAAACTGATTCGGACATAAAAGAACAAAACGTCCGTCTTCTTCATTTGAGAAAACGATGGGCTCAATCCACATCCGGTAACTATGAGTGGGAATACGTTGTCTTAATGCCTCTTTTGCGGCATTCCATACATTTTCCATTGTACAAAGTTCCTCACCAGTTTAAAACATAAAAAATCACTTGTAGAATCAGCAGGCCAACACGAAAATTTATGAAAAACAACGTATGGAAGGTTTATTCCAGATTTTTTGATACGCTGGAAAAAAAGATGCCTGCATGTTTAATATGACGGCTCCATAATGTCAAACCTGATAAATTGGATTTACCCATAATTTGGGTTAAAGTTATCAACAATTTATATCCATTTGTATTTATTTGATATACTTTTTTCCCAAACATCAAATGCTTTAAATAACTATATTTTTAAAAACTCGTTTTTTTATAAAAAATTTAAGCAGATCGGGGTCCCCTATGCTGTTTCAAACAATATTGTAAATTTCTAAAAACTTCGATTTTCTTTTATTATCTCTTTTTTTTTAAGTTTTTTAAAATATTTTTTTCTTTATTTCGATTATCATGAACGCTGCAGGACAAACAAATTTATTTGATAATTGGCAAATCCCCTTGTATGATTCAGCATTTACAAGTTATTCCGGATCACCTGATTTGCCGAAAATCTCCGGTGGGACCTGAAGCCCGATGTTGTCTTTACAAAAAATTCCATAAGTATTCAGTCTTATAAAAACGATTGATCGGCAGTATCTTCGTCATCTCCACTCGATGGGGGGTTTGGGGGGAACCATGGCACTGAATAACCATTAAACCTTCTTTTCACCGGTATTATTGAAACAGGTAAAACAGATACAATATTTCCAAACTAAAAAATTATTTGGGGTTTTTCTTTTATGCCGTCAAATTCCGGATCCATCGTCATTCGCGGGGCAAGACAACACAATCTGAAAGATATTGATGTGGATATTCCCAGAAACAGGCTCGTCGTCGTTACCGGTATATCCGGATCAGGTAAATCCACACTGGCCTTTGATACCCTTTATGCCGAGGGACAGCGCCGATACGTGGAATCCCTTTCCACCTATGCGCGCCAGTTTCTGGAACGAATGGAAAAGCCCGAAGTTGACCTTATCGAAGGTCTTTCCCCTGCTATTGCCATCGAACAAAAGACCGCCGGTCATAACCCGAGATCCACCGTTGGAACGGTTACGGAAATCTATGATTACCTGCGGCTGCTGTTTGCCCGAGCCGGTACACCTTACTGCCATGGCTGCGGACGACCGATTACCCCCCAGACCATAGACCAGATCGTAGATGCCGTTCTTGCAAAACCCGAGGGAACCCGCATCATCATTCTGGCACCATTGATCTCCGGAAAAAAAGGAACCCATAAAGCACTGTTCAACCGGTTGAAAAAAGAAGGGTTTGCCCGGGTTCGGATCAACGGCAACATCGTGGATATTGAAAACATCGGAAAACTGGACAAAACCCAAGAACATGACATTCAGGTGGTGGTTGACCGCCTGGTTATAAAACCGTCCATCAAAAACCGCCTGGCCGACTCACTTGAACTGGCCATGTCTCTGTCCGAGGGGATTGTTCTGGTCGATGTTCTGGAAGAATATTCAAACATTTGCAAAGATCCCCTGGTATTCTCCGAAAAAGCCGCCTGCAACTACTGCAACGTAAGCTACCCGGACCTGACCCCGGCAAGCTTTTCGTTTAATTCTCCCCAAGGCGCCTGCCCCAAGTGCGACGGTATGGGCGCCATCACGGAAATCGACCCCGATCTGATTATCCCCAATCCCGAGCTTACATTAAGAGAGGGTGCCGTAGCACCATGGTCCAATCGAAATACCGTCGGGTTTTACGAATTCATTGAAGCGCTTGCTTCCCATTACGGTGCCGATATCCACACGCCATATAAAGATCTGCCGGATTCATTTAAAGACGCCCTTCTCTACGGATCGAAAAATAAACAAATTCGGTTTTTCTTTGAGCGAAACAACCGACGTTTCAGCTACACAAAAAGCTTCGAAGGCATCGTGCCGAAATTTCAAAAACGGTATATGGAAACAGACTCCCATCAGGTAAGAGAAGAGATCAGAAAATATATGAATTTCAAAAAATGCCCGGAATGCAACGGTGCCAGATTAAACCGGGCAAGCCGGCATGTTCGACTCCATGGGAAAAACATCTCCGATGTCACGGCCATGACCATTGAAAATACCATTGGATTTTTCAATATGCTGAACCTAAGCGGCAAACAGAAAGTTATTGCCTCCCCCATTTTGAAGGAAATTATCGAACGCCTCGGTTTCCTGGAAAACGTGGGGCTCTCATATCTTACCCTTGACAGACCCGCTTACACCCTGTCCGGAGGAGAAAGCCAACGGATTCGGCTGGCCACTCAAATCGGTTCAAAACTGACCGGGGTTCTCTATGTACTGGACGAACCCAGCATCGGCCTTCACCAGAGGGACAACAAGCGTCTGTTGTCCACTCTCAAGCAAATGCGGGACTTGTCCAATACGGTTCTGGTGGTGGAACATGACGAAGAAACCATACTGTCTTCGGATTTCGTTATCGACATGGGACCCGGTGCCGGCATGAACGGCGGGAACATTGTTTTTGCGGGAACGCCCAATGAATTGCTCAGTCACAAGGATTCCCTTACCGGCCAGTATCTTTCCGGACGGAAACGCATCGTAACGCCGGAAAAACGTCGCCGGAAAAACGCCGGGGAACTGGTTGTCACCCGTGCGCGCCAGAACAACTTAAAGGATATTGATGTGGCTTTTCCCCTGGGATGTTTTACCTGCGTCACCGGTGTTTCCGGATCGGGAAAATCAAGCCTTGTCATTGAAACCCTTTATAACGCCCTGTGCCAAAAAATTAACGGCGCAGGAATACGGTCGGGAAAACACGGTGAACTGCTGGGGTATGAACACGTGAATAAGATTGTAAATATCGATCAGTCTCCCATCGGCAGAACCCCCCGTTCCAACCCGGGCACGTATACGGGCGTGTTCACTTACATCCGGGAAATCTTCTCCAAGACACCCGAAGCCCGGGTGCGGGGATACAGGGCCGGAAGATTCAGTTTCAACGTAAAGGGAGGACGGTGCGAAGCCTGCAGCGGAGACGGCATCATTAAGATTGAAATGCATTTTTTACCGGATGTTTACGTAACCTGTGATGTCTGCCGCGGCAAACGATACAACAGGGAATCCCTCGAAGTGAAATATAAAGGCAAAACCATTGCCGACGTACTGGACATGACCGTCAACCAGGCCTTTCAGTTTTTTAAGAACCTGGGAAATATCCGGACAAAACTGCAGACATTAATCGACGTGGGATTGGGCTATATCCATCTTGGACAGCCGGCCACGACCCTTTCCGGGGGAGAAGCCCAGCGGGTAAAACTGGCCAGGGAGCTGAGCAAAAGGGGAACCGGACAAACCGTTTATATCCTGGATGAACCCACTACGGGGCTGCACATCGACGACATCAAAAAACTCCTGGAAGTCCTCTCGCGGCTGGTGGATTCCGGCAATACGGTGATTGTCATAGAACACAATCTGGATGTGATAAAAACCGCAGACCATGTTATTGATTTAGGTCCGGAAGGCGGAGACCGGGGAGGGTATGTCGTCTGTGCCGGAACACCCGAAGAAGTTGCACACCATCCCTCTTCCCATACCGGGCGTTTTTTAAGACGAGTACTCATCGAGTAGGGGGAGGCCTCACGGCCCCCCTCTCTCACACCACCGGGCATACGGT
>CAYLRU010000074.1:0-6990 GCA_964386565.1 uncultured Desulfobacteraceae bacterium
TTAACTATTAATATCAAGTTTTCCCCACATGTTTTTACAGGTTTTCCCGACTTGACTTTGTATTATGTATATGAAATAATCGTATCAAATCTTAATTTAGCTTTATTTCATATAGTTTATCATCATATTATTCCAATTTTCGATGATTAAACCGGTAACCTAAATGGACGTTCAGGAAAAGCCAAAAAGAGAGCTGTTTGCCATCATAAAACCCGAGGGA
Source organism: uncultured Desulfobacteraceae bacterium (assembly GCA_964386565.1). Taxonomy (GTDB): domain Bacteria; phylum Desulfobacterota; class Desulfobacteria; order Desulfobacterales; family UBA5616; genus CAYLRU01. Next base: position 221 of record CAYLRU010000074.1, read on the forward strand.
AACCATGTGTTGGGCAGAATCATCAGAATTAATCGCGAAGGCCTGATTCTTCAATCGGTAAGCGATGATGAAATCAATTCCACACCCTGCGTGGATATTTTTACAAAAGGCAAATTTTTCTTTAAAGATCTGCCGGCCCATATTGTCTCCGATAAGAAGATACAGGACCATCATTCTTTCAGCAAGTTGTTGATCAGAGAAATTACGATTCGCTTCAATGATCTGGATTACTCTCAAAAGTACGGGTTAGACAACCTGGTCAACGACGGAATGGATAGCGCGGAATAGGTGAAAACCGTACGCAATCAGGGCTATCCGATTATCACGAACGCTCAGTTCTCCCTATCATAAAACCTTATCACTTTTTCATTAAACCCCGAATTCCCGTGAATGTTTGCCTGCAAGCCGTTTTAATCTTTTTCCTGGTGGAACATATAACAAATTTTCTCAAAAATCGGATTTATAAAACCGTCTGACATAAAATGCCCGCTGTAACTTCAGCAGGCATTTTTTTGTTGGTGGAGATGAGGGGGCTCGAACCCCTGGCCTCGGCATTGCGAACGCCGCGCTCTCCCAGCTGAGCTACATCCCCGTTGGTCAGGGCTGCTTTTCTACCAGAATATGAGGATGAGGTCAATCAAAAAAGCCCTTGCGCTGTTCTTTCTTCCATTATAATAGATACCGCTTGATTGCCTTGTCGTTTTTAAAAAAGAAATTTTTTCCCTGAAATTTTTACGAATTTAGAAGTTGTTAAAAATATTACATCGTGGCATGTACTTTTTAATACATACTTGAGACCCTGGAGCTGCCGTTTTATGAAAAAAACCATTGTACTGAAAGATGCTTTCAAAAAGTACACACTGGACCAGGATAAAATCGTTTCCCCCCGTGAAACGATTCAACAGGTTAAACGCAAACTTAAAACCATAGACCTCGATATTCTCAGCCATACCGCCCGCATCGACAACGGCAGGCTTGATATTCCCGTGTATTTCAGCGTTTGCGGAAAAGACGCCGCCAGCGTATGCGGAACGAAAAAACAGATGGGCAAAGGTGCCACACCTGACCAAGCTGAAGCAAGTGCAACCATGGAATTGGTCGAGCGCTTCAGTTTTTTCAGTTTTTTTAACAATCCCGAAAATTTCATCATCGAGCAATATAAAAACATAATGCAGGATGCCCTGCCCTTCGATATGATCGCAAAATCCGTCCATGATCAAACCGATGACTTGCATAAGGCAAAGGAAATATTCGAGAACCTGAAACTGAAATGGACATGGGGGTTTAATCTGACCCACAACAGTCCGGTACTGGTGCCATTTGACTGGTTTTATACCATCAATGAATTCAACGGCACATCTGCGGGAAACTGTGCGGAGGAAGCGCTTTGCCAGGGAATTTGCGAAATCGTTGAACGTCATGTCTCGTCCCTTATCAGCAGAAACAGGATAACGCCGCCTCTCATTAATCCGAATAGTTCAACCGATCCAATGGTTATCAAAATGTTGGATAAGTATAAACGAGCCGGAATCAAGCTTTATATTTCGGATTTTACATTGGATATGGGGATCCCTACTGTGGGTGCTCTGGCATATGATCCATCAACTTTTCCGGAAAAAAGCGAGATTGTATGGACCGCTGGAACAGCACCACACCCGGAAAAGGCATTGAGCCGGGCCCTTACGGAGACGGCCCAACTGGCCGGAGATTTTAATAGTGGCGCCAATTATGTGGCAAGCGGTCTCCCCAAATTCTCATCGATTAAACAGGCTGATTTCATAATCAATTCTACTGACACCCGGGATATCCGGAGACTCCCCGATATTTCCCATGACAATATCAGGGTTGAAATCGAACGGTGCATTGATGCCCTTTCCAAAAAATCCCTCGAAGTTATTGTTGTGGACACATCCAGTTCCCTGCTCGGGTTGCCGGCTTTCTATACGATAGTGCCCGGGGCTCACTTCAGAGAGCGGGCCCGGAATACAAGTGTGGGTATGTTTTCAACAAAACTCATTACGGAACGGCACCCCCCGCAACAGGCCCTTTCCGAATTAAGCCATATCGATCAAAAAATGCCGGGCAAATATTACCTGAAGTTTTATATCGGAAAATGCCATCTAATGCTGGGGCATTTAAAAGAATCTCTGGATTATTTTGAAAAGGCCCTGGACCTGAATCCGAACCGGCAGGATATGGCGGCGATCTATTCCTATATGGGGGTGTGCTTAAAAGAAATGGGGCAATTCGAAAAAGCGTTGGATGTGCTCGAAAAGGGATGCCGTGTTGATAATGAAAGAACGGATATCCATAACCTCATGGGATTTTGTTATTACAAGTTAAAATCCCATAAAAAGGCAATTGACTGTTTTGAAAAAGTCATTGCACTTGATCCGAGTTCGGCAATTGATTATGCCAACATTGCTTCGAACTATCGTGAACTGGGAGAGTCGGACAAGGCTGTCCATTACTATCAGACAGCCCTGGCCCTCGACCCGACCATCGAATTTGCCAAAGCCGGCCTGGCAAAATTAACCGGTTCGGATTAACATCCGTGTCAAAGGGTCAAAATTTCTTTTGCAAGGTTCCTGTAATCCATGGCGCCATAGCTGCTTTTCCGGTAATACACCACGGGCTTTTTTACGTATGCGCTTTCCGCCACCGTTGTATTGGCGCGAATCACCGTATTTAAGAGCAGGCCCCTGGTTTTTTCATCTGTTTTGAGCTGTTCAAGAATGTTTCGGCTGACCCGGGTCCGCTGATCGAAAAATGTCGCCACAACACCGATAATTTTCAAATCCGGATTGATCCCATCAACAATCGCATCAACGGTAGCAAAAAGTTCATTCAGGGACGCATATGCATAGGGATGGGTCTGGCAGGGCACCAGCAATTCCCTTGCATAGGCAAAGACATTTACGGTGAGCAGCGACAGACTGGGAGGTGTGTCCACCAGTATGAAATCATATTTTCCGTCCATTCCGTCAAGTGCTTCTTTCAGGCGATTTTCTCTTCCCGTTTCATCTACGAGTTCCACTTCGGCCCCTGCTAAATCCGAATCCGCAGGAACAACGTCAATACCTCTGTATTTTGTTCTTATGACCACATCATCAACCGAAAATGTATCCGGATCCATTATCATATCATAGATGGAGGGCGTCTCATCCTCTATTTCAATATCATAGCCGCGTGTGGCAGCTGCCTGAGGATCCATGTCCACGATTAAAACGGACTTGTTTTCTTTTGCCAGTGCCGCCCCTAAATTGATAACCGTAACTGTTTTTCCAACACCGCCTTTTTCATTTGCCACTGCAATAATTCTCGCTTTTTTTTGGTTCATCCCCGTATTAACCCCTTTCGTCATTGATATCCTGTAAAATCATTTATCACCTGTTTGCTGAAATGGCTTCCTGAAGATTTTTTCTTGTTCGATTAATTTTCAGCGTGATTTGTTGGGCCATTTTGTTCATATCGGTTAGTAATTTCGAGGTTTCCTCACTTGTCGTACCTTTTTCGTCTATGAGCGCCGCAAGTTTGGACAAATCGGCAAGATATGCCTGAAAGCGACTGTTGAGTTCTTCGAATATAAAGTTGGACGTTCCTTCGACAAGCTTTAGAACATATTGAAATTTAATGTTTTCCTGGTAATTTTTAAAATGAAACAAAATGTTTTTTTCCATTTCCCGTTTCATCCGATAAACACCGTCTTTTAACGCCATAAAGGCATCTTCCCGGCTGTCCAGGACGGGCTTTTTAAATATTTTTTTTATTACCTTTACGACCGAATATATCCCCAGCCGAATTGTCGCATCTGTTTTGATTTTAGCAGAATACCGCATGGTGGATTCTGCAGACGGCAATTTAATACCAAGAACCTGTTTGACAGAAGACATATTGATGGATTGCGTCCCTGCCATATCGACAAAAACAGGGGGAATCCCGAATTTCTCAACCGAATTGTTATACTCTTCAAGTGCTTCCACCACCATCCCTTCATAGGGCGTGTAGATCGATTCCAGAAAAGCGCCGATTCGATCTTCTTTTTCTTTAATATAATAAACAATCCGGGGAATGACGGTTTCAGCCATGAACACATCGACTTTTTGTTTAAAGTCCTGGAAAATAAAGTAAAGTGTATTATTAAACCCCGATTTTTCAAGGGATTCTCCGTAATCTTCAACCGTTACCCGGTAGTTCCGGATATATTGCAAAACCGAATCCAGAACGCCATCGGTTTTGAGGCCAAAAAAATTATCCACATCTTTTTTTAGTTCGTTCATCAGTTTTTGGGCACCGCCGTCCAATGTATCTTTTATCAGGTATTTGATATGCTTTATTTTTTCATCATGATGGGCAATTTTTTCAATGACCTGATGCGCATGATCCAAATCACCGGAAAGCACTTTCTGATGAACGTCGACCCGGTGACGGATGCCGTCGGCAATCACGCTCAACCGCTCAAGGTGATTCTGAAAAAACAGGACTACTCTTCTTTCATCGACAAGCGACTGCAGTTTTTTTAAAAACCTGTCTCTTTCACCGGCGGTGCTTCTCGAAAACGCTTCCATGCTTTGCCATTGCGCCAGGCGATTTTTATCCTTCCGGGATAAACGGTTCTCAATACTCTTAAATAAAACGAAGAGGGATGAAAATGTAAATATTTGAGGATCAGGCTTAATAATCGAAAGTTCCTGTTCTATTTTTTTAACGAGGGTGTTTAATTCTTCTATGGACTCGTGTTCGCTGAAATCACAATTAACCACGAAAAGGATGTTATCCAAAATCCCCATTTTTTTGATAATTGATAAAAAACGGATATCCGCTCGTCTGAGTCCTGTTCGGCTGCTGACAACATATATTATCAGATGGGCCAGCACCAGATAATCCTGAATCATGGCCAGGTGCAGGGGGTTCGGAGAATCACTGCCCTGGCAATCCGCAATTTCAATATTCCGCCTCAATATATTCGATTCAATCTCAAGCTGTATATCTTTTAGATATACTGAAAGCGTATCATTCCCCACAAATACATGGTGGGCGTTAAAGGTCGGGCCGATGTACTCGATCTGTCTGTTTTCCGAGTCGATATCATGCTTTACGGTGTCATATCCTTTCAGATAGTTTGACAGCAGGATTCCGTTGGCGTTTAGTGTCTCCCCTTCCGTCATCAGTTCCGGACCCATTTTTTTCAATACAGCTTCCAGATCCTGTCGGTCTTTTTTCCGACGAATATCAAATGTTCCGCTTTCGGATCGCCATTCCCGTGACGGAAAAAGCGCCATGGCCTGTTCGATATCCGCATTTACATCATCCCAGGATTTAAAAAAAAGAGTGGCTTTCAAAGACGGCCCTTTGCGAATTCGGGTAACAATGGACGTAATGACACCGGCACCCCGCTTCAGATAATCCCCCATCAGCAGAGAATTGACAAAGGTGCTCTTCCCTGACTTTATGGGTCCGACAACGGCCAGGCGCAAAACATCCTCGGAAAGTTGTCTTTGAACCCGAAGGCAAATTTTCTCCCAGTGTTCAAGGAGTCGGTCAGACATCTGGTCAACAGATTTCGCAGCATTTAATAATCCAACAAGGTCATTGCTTATGCGGCTGACCTCGTCTCTGGTGGAATCGAAAGTGTCCATATTTTTGTTGTTTAAAACCCTCTTGTCGGAACTTCTGTTTCGGTTGATGTGCAAGCTTGTCATACAAAATTTTGGACATTACAATGTATTAAATTAATTGTCAAAATGATTCCTCTGCATTAAGCGGAAGCTTTGGTTTTTCAACGGTGGGCTTTAAAATACATAAATAGTTGTAAAATCTAATGGTTTGTGCTATATAACCACGTATAAAAAGATGAAACTTGCTTGGTCGGTGGAAGCGGCTTAAATATTTTTGTTCAGGTTCAAGGATGAGAGTCTGTTACTGAAAGGTATCAACCAGGTTTTTTCCGTCTCGACCTGCTTGATGAAAAGATATGGTTTATGTTTTATTGAGATGTGTCAAATCATAAAGAGGAAAATATATGTCTGAAAAACATCCGGAATGCCCGCTGTATAATCCCTTAAATTGCAAAGAATATTATAATCCGAAAATCTGTGCGTTTGTTCGAAAAGACAAGGTCTGCCTGAAAAAAAAGAAACCAAAGGCTAAATCAAAAACCAAAACCAAAGAGTAAAATCCTTTCATGACATTTCTTTCACCTTGAGCATGGACATGCCTGCAATTCAAATATCATTTTTCATGCGTGTCCTGCCGTGCTCGATAATAAAGACGGGTCTACCCCCACCTGCTTCATCGCTTCTTTCCATTTTTCCGTGACAGGGGTATTAAAAATGATTTCATTGGAAGCCGGACATGTGATCCACGAATTTTGCCTGATCTCCGACTCCAATTGCCCCGGCCCCCAGCCTGCACAACCCAAACAAATCAGATAATCCTGCGGCCCTCTCCCGGTGGAGATCGCCTCAAGAAGGTCCAGTGTATTGCTCATAGCCAGTGTCGAGCTGACCTTAAAACACCCTTCCCAGACAAAAGGCGGACCGTGAAGCACAAAAATTTCATTGCTGTGCACAGGGCCGCCGAAATAAACGGGTATGGCTTCGAAATCAGGACTGATGTCCAAGTTAAACTCCTGAAACAAATCTTTGCCTGAGATCATGGGATAAAGACGGTTAATAATCAAACCGACCGATCCCAGGGCGGCATGCTCACAAATAGAGTTATTGTCAAATGTTGTGTATGGCATTAGGCGGCGATCCGATTTTCAATAA
>CAYLRU010000075.1:0-6772 GCA_964386565.1 uncultured Desulfobacteraceae bacterium
ACCAGCGACTCTCTGCTTAAAAGGCAGATACTCTACCGACTGAGTTAACGGCCCCTTGAACCTGGACTTTTTAGCGGCTAATCATACTATTGTCAATAAAAAACAACTGTTTTGCGAATTTATTTCGCAAAACAGTTTATTTTCGCCAAAATTCGGGAACCATAATGATGATCATGGTGTATATTTCGAGTCTTCCCAGCAACATACACCATATGAGAAGCCATTTTCCCAGGTACGGAATGGCCGCGTAATTTTCCGCCGGCCCTACCATTCCGAACCCCGGGCCGATATTTCCCATGGAGGCGGCAACGGCGCCGAAGGCGGTGACAAAATCAACTCCCAGACCCGCAAGCACCACGGAACTTGCTACAAACAGGCCGGTATACAGGGCCAGAAATCCCAGGATACTGCGCATGACATCATCGGAAACGGAACCGCCCCCTATTTTAACATGTTTAACGGCATGAGGATGAATCAGGTGAAACAGTTCCTTGTAACAGAATTTAAAGCAAAGCATGACCCGAAGGCATTTCATTCCACCGCCGGTCGATCCGGCGGAAGCGCCCAGAAACATGCACATCAGCAGAATCAATTGGCTCATAGCCGGCCATTGTTCATAATCCGCCGTGGCATACCCGGTGGTGGTGATAATGGAAACCACCTGAAAGGTGCCGTAGCGGACGGCTTCGCTGATTTTTTCATATACCGTGCCATATACATCGAAACAGACCAGGGCCGTCAACGCCAGCACGGCACCGAGGAAAAACCGGCATTCCGGGTCTCGCCAGAATACCAGGGGTCTGCCCCTTAATGCCTGGTAATGAAGGGAAAAATTAATGCCCGCCAGAACCATGAAGACGATAAAGACAACGTCAAAATAGACACTGTCGAAATGGGCCACAGATGCGTTTTTCGTGGAGAATCCGCCGGTGGGCATGGTGGTGAATGCATGGCACAGGGCCTGATACAGGTCCATTCCGCCGAGAATCAGCAGCAGGACCTCGGCCAATGAAATCAGGGCATAGACCTTCCAGAGAATAATGGCCGTATCCTTGATGCGGGGCTTGAGTTTATCGGGTACGGGGCTGGGCACCTCCGCCTTGTAAAGCTGCATGCCGCCCACACCCAGAAAAGGCAATATGGCTACGGACAGAACGATGATTCCCATTCCACCCAGCCATTGGATGAGGCTTCTCCAAAACAAGAGACCCTTTGAAGACGCCTCGATATCGGTCATCACCGATGCTCCTGTGGTGGTAAACCCGGAAACCGATTCAAAAAAAGCATTGACAAAGGTGCCAAGCTCACCTTCCAGATAAAACGGCAGGGAACCGAACGCTCCGATGGCGGTCCACCCGATGGCGACGATGGCCATTCCCTCCCGTTGGGAGATGACTTCCGCTTTCCGGTCTTTAAATACGGCCCAGAGGAAAAAGCCCGATAAAACAGTGATACCCATGGATTTTAAAAGGGGAATGACGCTCTGGTCTCTATAATACAGGCCGAAAAACAGGGGGAACACCATGGTCAGACCCAAAAACATGATCAGGACGCCGACAATCCTAAAAATATATTGCCACCGCATTTAAAAGAACTCCAGCTTGACTGCCAGTATTTTTTCGATTTTTGAAATGGCCTGTCTTCTTGCGAAGATAATGATTCTGTCGTTGGGCAGAACAACGCTGTCGCCGGAAGGAATAATAAAATTATCCTGACGGATGATACCGGTCACCAGGGATCCCTTTGGCATGTCAATATGCTTTAACGGCTTGTTCACGATATCAGAGGTCTCCATGGCCACCGCCTCCAGCACTTCCGCCTGTTCACCCTTTATGGATATGGCCGAAAGTACTTTACCCCGCCGAATATGCTGCAGGATGGAATTAATGGCGGACAATCTGGGACTCACCACCTGGTCCAGCCCGATGGCCGTCATCAGGGGAAAATAACTGAACTTGCTGATCTGGGTGATGGTTTTTTTGGCCCCGAGCTGTTTGGCCAACAGGGAGGAAAGAATGTTGGTTTCCTCGTCGTTTGTCAGGGTCACCACCACATCCATGTCCTGGATGTTTTCCTCCCGGAGCAATTCCTGGTCCGAGCCGTCACCGTGCAGCACAACGGTCTTGTTCAACCGGTCTGCAATCCGCATGCATCGCTGCTCATCCTTTTCGATGAGCTTGGTATGAATGGATTTTTTTTCCAGAAGGCTCGCCAGCCTGAAGCCTATTCGGCCGCCGCCGATGATGAGCACACGGCGGACCGGTTCCGCCCGTACATTGAATATGGACAGCGTGTCCATCAGGTTGTCGTCTTCACTGATAAAATAAATCAGGTCGCCGGCATACAGCTTGTCGTTCCCCCTGGGAATGATCAGATTTTCTTCCCGGACAACGGCGGCGATCAGGGGCAGGGGATGCTTGATCTTGGCGGAAAGGTCTGACAGGGGAACGCCGATGACGGTCTCGTTCTTGTCCAGCCGAACGCCGATGAGTTTTACCCGGCCGTCTGCAAATTCACCCACATCCACGGCGCCGGGGACGCTCATGAGCATGTCGATGGTCTTGACCACTTCGATTTCCGGGTTTATGACGGTTTCGATTCGAGGCGCCTGTTTTTTGAAAGTATCATAAAAATCGTCAAAGGCAGCCGCCCGGATACGGGCCAGTTTTTTAGTGGACGGCGAAATGATATCCGCCACAAGACAGGCCACCAGGTTGGTTTCGTCGCTGTTGGCCACCGCCAGCAGGATTTCGGCTTCCTTGATGCCGGCCTCGAGCAGGGTGTCCGGGCTGCTTCCCGACCCCTGGACAACCTGAACGTCGATGTTGTCATTTACACGCCGGATGGCGGCTGCATCATGATCAATCACCACAACATCTTTATTTTCCTGGGCCAGGTGGCTTGCAATGTGGAATCCCACCTCGCCGGCACCCACGATTATGATCTTCAAGTCATCTGCTCCTTCAGCGTTCCGGATTTACAGCATCAGCTGCATATTGCCCTATTTACCGGGGGATCGTCAATATTTTCCCGTTTTTCAAACAGGGCAGGACGGAATCTGCCGATTATTTCCGTGCATTACACTTGGGCCCTTTTATTCCCCGTCCGTTTTGTCAACGATGTTTTTCATGCCTGGCTTCCGGGGACCGGTGAAAACAGTCGCCGTACAGCACTTTTTTTACCTTACCGTCTTTTTGTCTCAGAATCAGTGCCCCGTTTTCATCCACATCTTCCGCAACCCCCGTGAAGGTTTCATGAAGGGTAACGATTTTCACCGGTTTTTTCAGGGTTCCCGAATAGGTTTTCCATTCGCCAATAATGTTCTCGTGGGCAATATTTTTCATCCGTTTTTCAAATTCATCCAGAAAAGATGCAAGAACCGCTCTTCTGGGCACTGTTTTGCCGAGAACCTTTTTGAGGGAAACGGCGTTTTGTTCCCTGGGCGCTGGATCGTTGTTTACATTGATGCCGATGCCGAGATTGATAAAAGACACCCGGTCGGCTTCAGCTTCCAGTTCCGAGAGCATTCCGGATAATTTGGCATTGGCGATCAGGATGTCGTTGGGCCATTTCACCGCCGCATCGACATGATACTGTTCTCTTAACATTTTGGCCAATGTCAGGGATGCGGCGAAATTGACTCTGAAGCTCAATACAGGCGGAATGAGAGGTCTTAGAATAACGGAAAAATAAAGCCCGCCCGAATCGGAAATCCAGGTCCGCGTCAGTCGTCCCCTGCCTTTTGTCTGGCGATCCGCAATCACCACGGTAAAATCAGGGCATCCCTTGCGCGCAAGATTTCTGGCCGTATCCATGGTGGATGGCAATTCCTCGAAATAATGAATCCTGTCGGCCCTTCGGCCGAATTCCCACGGGAAAAGTGCATCCGGTTCATTGTCCAGCCGATATCCATTTGACGTCGATGCAATTTCGTATCCCAGTTCCTTCAACTTTTTAATGTGCTTCCATACGGAAACCCTGGAGATGCCGCATTCCGAGCTGATGGTTTCTCCTGAGACCACGTCATTGCTTTGCCGCAATATCTTTAAAATTCGGGCTTTCATGTTAATCCGGTCTTAAATAGCGTACATTGAGCAGGATTGAAATTACATTTCCCGCCGGGTTTTTATCTGAATCGTCAATACGCCGGGAGGGAGTGTCAAGGAATATTTTTGTTTAAATCATAAAAGATCATATGTAGGTCAGCCAGCGGCCGAACTTTTCCAGTCTCCCCTGAAAAGCCTGCTGAATTCTATCGACGATTTCCCGGGTCACAGGCCCCGGACAGGTATGCCCCACAGGTGTTTTATCGATTTCCCTGATGGGAATAAGTTTGACGACACTGGCCGTATAAAAGGCTTCGTCACATTCAAACAGTTCATTCGGCCGGATATCGGTCACCTGGACAACCCTATTCATATCCTGCAAGATATCCATCACGATCATCCGGTTTATTCCCGGGAGAACCGATCTCAGTCCGGGGGTGAAGACGTGGTTTCCCTTTACGATAAAAATATTCGCCGTTGCCCCTTCCGCAACAAATCCCATGGTATCCAACAGGATAACATCATCGTAGCCCCGTTCTTTCGCGTCTGTTTTTGCCAGGTAACCGCCGACATAATTGCCCGAGGCTTTGGCGTGGACCGGAACGGATTCCGGATGGATCTTTCGATAGGAAGATATACAGGCTGAAACCGGGTTGGACATGGGCAGTGCACCAGGTTCCGGTTTTCCGAAATCCATGCAGAAAATCGCCACATCAACATCTTTCTGATGCGCAACGACATCAAGTTCTATGGCGGCATAGTAAGCGTAAAATTTGGCAATACCGGAAATTACCCGGTTTTCTCTTGCTGTTTCGATGCAGGCATGGATCATTTCGTTTCTTGTCATGGGAAGTTTGATAAACATATAATTCGCACTGTTGATAAACCGGTCCACATGCTCGGGAAGCCCTATGAATGCAGGGCCGTTTTCCGTGGCAACGATATCCACCACTTCAAAAATGGCCGATCCCCGGCTGAAGCCGTGGGACATAACAGGCACCTTTACCTCCAGCCAATCCACGAATTTACCGTTCATCCATGCTATCATATGTTTTTATCCTTTTCCCGCGTGTTTTAAAGTTGCAGCCTTTTCAAAACCCTTTCATGGATATTGTCAAACCCGCCGTTGGACATGATGAGGATGAGATCTTTGGGCTTTGATATCTTCGCCAAAAAGTCTATAATCTCTTCCGTGTTCTGAAAATAATGGGCGTCTTTTCCGGTTCTCTTTAAATCATGGACCAGTTTTTCCGATGAAAACCGTTCTCCCGGCGGGATTTTGTTTAACAGCGGCGGCTTTGGGATACAGATAATATCGGCGTTGTCAAAGGCATCGGGGTAAACGTCCTGGAATACGTTTCGCATGCTGGTGTTGGTCCTGGGCTCGAATACGGCGATGATTCTGCCGTCCGGATAAAAAGGCTTTACCGCGGCAATGGTTTCCTTTACGGCTGTCGGATGATGGGCGAAATCATCCATGACGGTGATGCCGTTTTCAATCCCCCGTACTTCCTGGCGTCTTTTAACACCTGAAAATGTCGCCAGGGCTGCCGCGGTTTTATCGACGGGGATGTCCAGCACATGGGAAGCGGCAATAACGGACAACAGGTTGGTCATATTATGAACGCCCACCAAACAGGTCTTAAAGGCACCGTATGGTTTGCCCTGTCTGAATACGTCAAATTCCGTTATAGGCGGCCGGATGCGGATATTTCCCACGCGCCATTGCGAGTCGGGTTTTAAACCGTATCGCATGACCCGGCACGAGGCCTGGTTTACCAGTTCATCGACGATAGGATTATCATCATATGCCAGCAAGGTATGACCGGCTTCGATGCCGCAGACAAACTTCTCAAAAGCTTGTTTGACATGGTCAATGTTTTTGAAGATATCTGCGTGGTCGAATTCAACCCCGGTTAAGATGGAAACGTACGGGTTATAGTGCAAAAACTTGGGGCCTTTGTCGAAAAAAGCGGTGTCGTATTCATCGCCTTCTATGATGATATAATCGCCCGGTCCCAGGCGATAATTGCTGGAGAAGTTGTTCAGTATCCCGCCGATAAAAAACGACGGATCGTATCCGGCCCGGGTCAATACCCAGGCGGCAATGGCGGAAGTCGTGGTTTTACCGTGGGTGCCGGCGATCAGAACCGGTTTTTTATCCTGTGCGATAAACCGGTTGACGGCCTGGGGCATTGAACAGAAATTCAGATTCATTTCCGCCATCTTTACCGCTTCGGGATTGTCCCGGCGAACGGCGTTGCCCACCACCACTAGGTCCGGACCGTAATCCAGATTCTGCTCATGGTATCCGTCAAATATGTCAATGCCCTTGCTTTGAAGAAAGGTGCTCATTGGCGGGTAAACGCCGTTATCCGATCCGGTCACCCGGTATCCCAGGTCCTTGAGCATGCAGGCCAGCGCCCCCATACCGGTCCCGCATACGGCGATCATATGGATGGTTTTCACCTGGTCGGGGATAAAATTTTTATTCAAGACAGCCTCTTAATTCCCTTTGGTCATAAGCCGGTGTCATTAATCAGCCTGAAAAAAATAACCCTCAGCATCCTTAGTGCCTTGGCGGTTCAAACAGAAAAACACATATCACCTACCATTTCGGGCGAAAAATTTCAAAACTCTTTTTTATACAATTGTTTTCAAAACTTCTCGTGCCTGACGATCTTTCCTTCGATGAGATAGATCACCTCTTCGGCAATATTGGTGGC
>CAYLRU010000076.1:0-6465 GCA_964386565.1 uncultured Desulfobacteraceae bacterium
TAATTTCTTCTATCAAGGCATTTATATCTACATGCTGAATTCTCGGGTCTGTTTTCCTTGCAAAACTGAGCAGTTTATAGGTGATTTCCTTGCAGCGCTTCCCCTGGGTGTTGATCTGCTTTAACGCCCTGTCCAGTTCTTTGCGGTTCTCACTTTTTTTAATTTCTTCTTCTTCCAGCAGGTCCTGGATCCACCCCGCTTCTTCAACCATAATGGCCACCGGGTTATTGATTTCATGTGCGATTCCCGCTGCGAGTTCTCCGATGGACGCCAGTTTGCCGGTTTCAATAACCTGCTGATTCATCATTTCCTTTTCCCGGTCGGCAATGGCAATGCGCTTGACCATGCGCCGTGACAATACATAAGACATGATGATGATGGCCAGACCGCCAACAAGAGAAATGACGATCGTGATCTTTTGCAGTCTGATCAGGTCATACAAGGCATCCTCATAGCTTTGCCTGAATATCAACATCCAGTCGCCGTCTTTTAGAAGGGCACCCAGGTAAAAATATTTTTCTCCGTTAAAATTTTTATTTTCAATATACCGGATTTCATTTTGCAAGACTTCAGCATTTTTAAAAAAATCCCTGTATACGATCTCATCCGGTATAAACGGATCGGGAACCCGGGTCTGGAATTCCCCCTTCCGATTCAGAATAAACGCCAGTCCGGTCTTGCCCACGCGGAGATTCTCCACTACGGAATTAAAGGCCTTAAAGTCGATGGTGGCCCTGAGAATATAATGACGTCCCTGCCAGTTGTGCCGAACCGCTACGATAAAATGGGGATGTCCCCGGAGACCCAGAAATACATCACTGATATAGTACTCGCTGTTAATTGCTTTTTTAAACCAGTCTGCGTCGGCATAATGAGCTCTGACCAGCTTATAAGGTCCGGCATAGGCCACCTGGACACCCCCATCATCCACAAGTCCCAAATCTACAAATACATGCCCGAACTGAGTTTTTACACTGTGAAGTAAACCCTCGAGCCGTTTATCGTCCATCAATACTTCAAAATCGATATTGTTTACCACCAACCGGATACCGGCCAGTTTTTCTTTTAAAAACATGTCGATATTCTGTCGGTGTTTCTGAACCAGTTCCTGAAGATGGGAAAAAACCTTTTCGCTGTAAATGGAACTCGATTGCTTTAAAGTAATCGCCATCACCAATATGCCGGGTGTGAAGGATACGATCATCAGGATCAAGACCATATTCCGGATCAGGGATCGATAATAAGGTTGCTTCAATGGTTTGTTTTTATCATTGCCCTTCTTTGTCGTCCGGCCCGGCCATACTGAAAATATATCTTTTTGCCTTGTATGATTTATTTTTCCAGTCCTTATATTACAGTAAAATCCGTTACCATGTTCCGGGTAAGCCGATTTGCTTTAAACAACTTCCTTTTTTGCCGCATCCAGGACAGTACCTGCCTGATGCGGACCGGGAAAGCACTCACGCTGTTTTGCCGGATTTATTTAAGATCTCTTTTATCGCCCGTTTGAGTTCGACAATACTGCTTCCTTTCTTTTCCACGAATACGGCATCTTCATAATGTTTCACAAGCGACTCGCAATCGGGTGAAAATGCATGAAATATAACGGGCAGTCTCGGCACCCGGTCCTGGAGTTGTTCCAATATCGAAAAGACATCCATATCCGGGAGATTCGGATCAAGTATCAACAGATCCAACGGCTCTTTCCGGTATACCCACTTGAACATTTCACGACCGTTTTCAGCCACCCGGACGCCGAATCCCTCTGCCGCAAGTTCACGCTTTATGAACTCTCTCACATGAGGGCTTCGTTCCGTAATCAGGATCATAATCTTCTTCTCGTCCACCGGTCTTCCTTCAAACCAATCCAGATTAAACCTCTTGTTGTTCTTATATGGAGATGTCTTTAAACTTCAGCCTTCCGTCGTCATGATGAAGATCCTGCAATCCCGTCATTTACGGGATTTGATTTCAGGAATCTGCATCCTTTTTCAAATTTGCCCGCCAATCCGGCAGACCCGCCTTTCCAGTAAACGGTTCAACAGGCCCATGCGCATGTATGACGATTGTCTTCTATGCAACCCATATGCCAATTCTTCTCCACCTGTTACGACAACAACCCACTGTTATCACGTGATTTATTTTTCAGCCCCGAAACAGCGGAATTGCACTGCCTGCCTTTTTGTCAGCTTTTTTTACAACTGGCAGGGCAATACTGTTAATTTTCGTGAATTATCTCCGGCGTTAAAACAATGAAGTGAACAAGGGATCATGGGATTATGGAACTGCCGTTAACCGGGTATGGATTTTTCTGCAAATCACCTGAACGCATTGGTATAAAACACCGAACAAGTTCCTTCCCTTGGTGGAGGAAGGTTATGATCGGGGGGATAACAGGAATTTGTTTTTTCCCGGTGTACTTGGCGTCTTGAACAGGCTATAGCGCACGTGCGGTTTGGTTTGGGCAGAAGGCGACAGGTGATATTTTTTTCATGAAAAAAATCAATGTGTCAGCTTTTTTTACAATGTGTAAACTTTTTATACAGGTATCGCCGTATGAAAGGCCCTGCAGCCGCGCAAATGCAAGGTGGGTTATGCAGTCGTTATTGCGGTTTGGCAGAAGGCTTCTGATGTCATGGTTTTCATTTTTTACAATTCAGCTGCCGGGCTCTGGATTTTATTCCGTGCCTGAATTAAACGATTTTTTTACAGCGTCTGCACCGTTCTCTTCTTTAAAAACCGAGCAACTCGGGTCCGGCGCATCTAGGCTGACGGAAGTCTTTAATCTCAGATTGTATTTTTCAATTTTTGAATGCAGGGTCGGCCGGGAAAGGCCCAACATTTTGGCTGCCTTGCTTCGATTGCCGTCGTTGATGTTTAACGCCTCACTGATTAAAACACGTGCGACCCGGTCCATGATGGTTTCAAACAAATTTCCTCTGTCGGTGTTCATCAATTCTTTACGAATCCACTGAATAATACCGGCCTCATCATCCATCACGCGTGCTTTGGCATGTGTTTCATCCCCCATGGCCTTTAAAATATCTTCCGGGCTCAACGGCATGCCCCGGTTGAATATCAGGGCTTTATGAATGGTGTTTGCCAGTTCCCTCACATTGCCGTGCCAGTAGTACCGGGCCAAAAGGGCTTTTGTTTCCTCCTTCACGCCGGCGTTGTCCATGGACGCCTCTTTTGCAAATCGCGTGATAAAATAATCCGTCAACAACCCGATATCGCTGGGCCTTTCCCGCAGCGGCGGCAGCCAGATCGTAACGACCTTTAACCTGTAGTATAAATCCTCGCGAAAGCGGCCATCAGAAATGGCATCTTCAAGATTTCTGTTCGTGGCTGCGATGATTCTCACATCAACAGGAATGGTATCTCTGCCGCCGATTCGTTCAACACATTTTTCCTGCAACAGTCTTAAGATTTTGGCCTGGAGACTGAGGGGCATATCCCCGATTTCATCCAGGAATATCGTGCCCCCATTGGCCTGTTCGATCTTTCCGATGCGGCGATGGACAGCACCGGTAAATGCACCTTTTTCATATCCGAAAAGCTCACTTTCAAGCAGGGTTTCCGGAATCGCGACACAATTTATCACCAGAAACGGCTTGTCATTTCGAAGGCTATGCTGGTATATGGCCCGTGCCACGAGTTCCTTGCCGGTACCTGACTCACCGCGAATCAATACGGTGGCATCCGTGGGAGCGACTCTTCCGATGGCCTTATAAACATCCTGCATGGGCTGGCTTCGCCCGACAATTGCCTCCTTGAAGGGACTCTCCTTGATAATATCCATCCCCACCGGCGATCGCATGAATTTGCCGGCCTCGAGCCCCTGTTTTATGATTTTAAGGATTTCCGGGACTTCAAAGGGCTTGAGGATATAATCAAAGGCCCCCATTTTTGTCGCTTCGATGGCGGTTTCGGTTGTTCCATAAGCGGTCATCATAATCACGGGAAGCTTGGGTTCGATTTTATGAATCCGTTTAAACGTTTCAAAACCGTTTATCCCGGGCAAACGCATATCCAAAACCACCAGGTCAGGAGTCTTGTTCTCAACGATGCCGACCCCTTCCTCTCCTGATGCCGCACTGATGCAGCAATATCCTTCTTCCGTCAAGAGTTTTCGGAAGCTCTCTCTCAGTTGATCGTCGTCATCAATTATCAAAATGGTTCCCAAGATCCTTCTCCTTTGTATAAAGCGATATCACGAACGCAGCACCTTCGCCTTCTTTTGAAATAATGTCCAGCCGGCCGTTATGTTCCTCGATAATCCGCTTGACAATGCTAAGCCCCAATCCCGTACCTTCCGCCTTTGTCGTAAAAAAGGGGAGAAGAACTTTGTCCTGAAGGGATTCGGGAATTCCCGGTCCATTGTCAATAACCGTGATCACGGCCATTTTTGTTCCATTCGGGGAGACCGTCTCCCGCTCTTCTATGGTGATGATACCGCCGTCTTCCATGGCTTCACAGGCATTGACCACCAAATTGACCAATACTTCCTTCAACTGATCCGGATCCACGTAAATACGCGGGAGTTCCTTATTGCGAGCCACCTCGACGGCCACTTTATAGGACTTAAGACGGTGTGACAGCAGTTGAATCGCGGAATCCACCACCCGCGACGGGCTGATATGCTGCAGCTGCAGCCGGGGCGGACGTGAAAACTCCAGAAAATTCTGTACAATTGTATCAATATGCCGGATCTCTTCGGAAATGACATCAAAATCTTCTTTCTGTGTACTGCTTAGCTGCAGAGACCGGTTCAGTGAAAAAAGACGCATTTTGACCGATGTAAAAGGATTTCTGATGCTGTGCGCCATACCGGCCGCCAGCTTTCCCACAAGGGCCATCTTTTCCGCCTGGAGGAGGTGTTCCCGGCTTTTCTGAAGCTCCTCATGAGAATAATCCACGTCTTCAATGAGCTTGTTCACGCTTCTGCTCAAGGCCGTTATTTCATCCCCCTTGAGCCGGGCATCTTCTTTCCGGTCCGCCTTGAGGGTCAGTTGCTTTACGGGTTCTAAAATCTGTTTGGCCAGCACAAAGACCAGGCATATGACAAGAAAAAATCCGGTCAGCATCGCCGTTAACGATATAATTCTCAATTTCTTTGCCTGTTCATGACTCAACCGGCCGGCTTCAATGATCTTGTTGCTGTAAATTTGCTTGTATTCCCGGCAGAGATTCAAAATTTTAAAAAAATGCTCCCGGGTCTTCTTATGCAATGCCACGCCAGACTCTTTTTCATTATTTTTATAATAGCCGATAACCCTGTCCTTCAGGTCGATGTAGGTCTGGTATTCGGTTTGTATCTCTTGTATGATATTTTTTTCTTCGGTCGTTTCCGTGCCTGCCGTTATTTCATCCATGCGTTCTTTAAAGATCTGACGGTATTTCCCCAACTGGCGAAGCCAGCCCGGATCACCGTCCATAAAGTAATAGGAAAGATACCCCTTCTGATTCACAAGGGCCATTTCCAGTGCCTCTGCAATATGAAACGCCTTAAGGTCGTTATATATAATGGAATTTAACAGGACTTCCATTCTATATGTATACGAGTTGAGTACCAGGCCGCCGGTCAATGTGATAAGCACCAATCCTGCTAAAAGAAGATAAATGCGGCTTTTTAGACTAATTTTATTCCACATGCTCATACCGTTCGGTTCAAGACAAATCGTTCTCAGTGAAAGCAATAACCATGCCAGTAACCATCCATATTTTCCGGCCACCCGGAATCCGGTCGGAAGCCATTTTAAAACCTGCCCGCTCTTAAGATCAAGCCCGTCATGCCGGATCCGGAAACGGGGCGTTTTATTGGACGGTTTTGTCTCAAGTTCATTTTGAGACATATGAAACATCTGTTTTGGCGGGAAACGGTGTTGATTTCATTATGCATCTCCTATATACTGGCTTTTCAGATTCAAGCATCGGCA
Organism: uncultured Desulfobacteraceae bacterium; assembly: GCA_964386565.1. Classification (GTDB taxonomy): domain Bacteria; phylum Desulfobacterota; class Desulfobacteria; order Desulfobacterales; family UBA5616; genus CAYLRU01. The sequence goes on from CAYLRU010000076.1 coordinate 5,940, forward strand.
TTTGTTGAGAATGGTTCAACATGACTGCTGCTGTTCTTATCTTTCCGAGTTCATATACTGAGAACCCTGGATCATGTCTTTTTCCGTTTACATCCTGCACCGGCGAAAAAGGTCGCCATAGAAATATTCCAGGTATTTTGAGGACTTAATTTCCCCCTGACGAATTTGTGGAAAAAAAGGGAGAATGTTCACATATTTCTCATAACCGGCTTACATCTCCCGTGCATTGGCCGGCAGGTGCTTACGCTTCACCCGACCGGCTTGATATGTTTGAGACAAAATGTCTCGAAGATCATGATTTTTTTCAACCTGTAAAAAATTATTTAATTTCTAACTATTCGATATTATTAAAAAATAAAATCTGCCCGACATTTTTTGCACTTGGCACGGATATTGATTGTAAGATATTCAGCATTACGTTCATCCAACTGTCTTAATATTCCAAAGAAAAGGAGAGAAAAGGAAAATGTCAAAAACAGAAAAAAATTTATGGGAAGCGTTTGCCGGTGAATCTCAAGCTAATCGT
>CAYLRU010000077.1:0-6370 GCA_964386565.1 uncultured Desulfobacteraceae bacterium
CCTTGCTCTGAACCGATCCCGCCGTGGCAGGGCGACCGTTTCCGGATGGACACTGCTCTAAATTTTTTAAAATCACACGAAAACCTCATCCAACATTTAATCGCCCATCTTGGCCATATAGTCGTCATAAAGGGTTTCAAGGGCTAATTTATGTTTGGCTTCCTCTTGGCACAGCATCTTGAAAAGTGCTTTTTCATCTTCGCTTTTCGCATTGCCCAAAAAGCTGTTATAGAGTTTCAGCGCCTTTTCTTCCCGTTTCATGGCGACTATCAAAATTTCGTTGTAGGCCATGCCTTTACGGTATTCCGTATCCACCAGGAAATCACTGCGTTTAATATCGCTGATCCATTTAAACGTATACTCGGGAAGACTTTTCGCCATGCCTTTTTGCCTTATCTTCTCAAGCAGCACCTGATGCTTCTTTTCTTCTCCGGCAAACTCCGACAGCATTTGTCTTGAGCCGGCCATTGATTCTTCCTCGCTCACCTTCTCATAAAATTCAGCAGCTTCTTTCTCTTTTTCTATGGCAAAACCAAGTATGTCGTCAAGGTTTTCAAATTGCATCCGACTTCGCCCCCTTTCATCCTGTATTATAAAAACAAATATGCATCTCTCACCATGTTTTTAATGATCCGACAATATCCGCTATCCCGGCAATATTTTTCTTTACCAGGAAACTTTCAATCCCGGCGATAATTTCCATGGTCGCCCTTGGATTTATGAAATTTGCCGTACCGACCTGGATCGCGGCGGCACCAGCGATAAAAAATTCCAATGCATCTTCCGCCGTGAGAATACCACCGACACCGATGACCGGGATCCTTACACTCTTTGCGGTTTGCCATACCATTCGAAGCGCAATCGGCTTTATTGCAGGTCCTGAGAGCCCGCCGGTAATATTGGCGAGTTTGGGGCGCCGGCTTTCAATATCCACCGCCATGCCGGTAACGGTATTGATGACCGAAAGGGCATCGGCCCCGGCGTCCTGAACTTTTTTCGCAATTTCCACGATATCCGTTACATTGGGGCTGAGCTTGACGATAACGGGCTTGGAGATCCTTTTCCGAACAGCCTGAACAACATCAAAGGCTGCCCGGCCGTCAACACCGAATGCAATGCCCCCGGCACTGACATTGGGGCATGAAATATTGATTTCGATGCCGGAAATTCCGTCGATGCCTTCTATTCGAGAAGCCAGTTCAGCGTATTCATCAACGCTTTTCCCGTATATATTGGTGATGGTGGGTGTTGAAATCGTCTGCAGAAACGGCAGTTTTTCTTTAATGAACCGTTCGATTCCGATATTCTCAAGACCGATGGCATTCAACATGCCGCAGTGCGTCTCAACAATTCGCGGCGGCGGATTTCCCTTGGAGGGTTTAAGGGACAGCCCCTTGACAACAATGGCCCCCAATCGGTTTAAATCCACAAGAGACTCGAATTCTTTTGCATAACCGAATGTGCCCGATGCCGTCATAACGGGATTTTTTAGCTTTAATCCGCCGATATCAACCGAAAGGTCCGGTCCTGTTGGGTCGTGTGTCATGGATTGATTTAGTATACGGAATACAGCCCTTCTTGAATTAAATACCGTTTTGCGTCCTCATTCCCTTTGTCGGCAGCAATTCGAAAATCCGACAATGCCTGTTCCTTTTTATTGGATAACAGATAAATTCTTCCCCTGCCGTATAAATATGTTGCATTTTCCCCATCCAGCGAAATCGCCATATTCACGGCTTCCAGAGCCTTTTCCGTGTTTCCGAGTCCTTCGTAAGACATGGCCATGAGAAAATGGGCATCGCCCTTTTCAGGTTCGAGTTCGAGGGCTTTTTCAAAGTATTTTACGGCGGCTGCATCATTCCCGTACATGGCACACAGGGCCCCGCGGTCCATCCAGTAAGCCGCATCCTCAACTACAACCCGTTTTTGCTTTTCCGGCACCGGTTCAGCGGATTTTGAAGAAACAACTCCAGCTCGTTTGCGAGCCGGAATATTTATTTCCGCCATCTTTTTGGAATACGCGATGAGGTTCTGTATATCGCTCAACCGGACGGAGGACACGGCATCCACCCGACCGTTGTCCATATCCGCCATAAACGTCATTTTGGCGGTTTTCGGAAAATCGCCTGCATCCACTGAAATACCCGCCATACGTGAAATAGCACTGAAATATCCGCCCCAATCCATCTCCATGGTGAAAAGAGGTCCCGGGTTCACATCTTCCTTAAAGTCGGACGTCATAACCAGCAATTCAGCCATCCGGTCATCATCCGGGGCGATTATAAAAAAATCTCCGTCCCGGGCCAACCGTATTTCATATTGCAGGGTGATATACGACTCCGGTTTTTCTGCATCCTGCAAACCACCGGCCATGAACGGGATTTCGAGTTTGACGCCGTATACTTTCCGCCCTGCCACGGTGCTGTCAGGGGTTCTGGTAAAAACGTTCAGGCCTTTTCCTCCTGTCTGTTTTTCCATTTCAGCCGTCACGGTCTGCATATATTTTTCCAGCCACGGCAGGTATTCACCCTCTAAAAAGTCCACGCCCCGGCTTTCCTTTTTCAATACGCTGATCATCTCCAGTTGTATCTTGTCTTCTGAAAAATCCATTCCTCCGGCCATTTCTCCGGTAAAATGCGTCATGATATCGGAAAGCGATTTAAAATCGATTCCCATTTTTGCGTACACCGTTCCAAACAGTTTATCCATCAGGCTGATAACACCCTGGTAATCGTATCGTCCCGATCTGAAATTTACCTGTTTGTCCGGTTTATAGTTATCCAGCAACGTGAGCATTTCACCCCGACCAAAAAGCCCGGCCAATTCACTGTTCTCAACGGCCCTGGCACTGAATACAAACCGAATAACGTCGTTATCGATGTCAATGCCTTCGGATACGGTTTCCAGTTGTCGGAAAATGTCCACCAGGTTGTTTAACGTTTCTTTCATCTCCTGGGGTGATAAGGGGATTCCCTGTGGGGTGTCCTGGGTTTGCGTTTCCCCGATCTTGTCGATGGCTTTACGAATTTTATCATCGGCCTTTGTCAATAATGCTTTAACAGCCAATTCAAGGGATAAAAAATGCCGGTATCCGGATTTTGATGCATCGACAAGGGCTTGTTGCATGGTTTCCGAAACATCTTCCGACCTGTTCCCCGGCGGCAGGGAGATGATATATGCATTTTCACTGCTCATGGCATGATATGCGGACTGGAAACTAAGATTTGGCTCAATATAGGGAAGAATAACGGCTATCTCCGGCTGGGGTTCTCCCATGATGACACCCAGAACGATAAGCCGGTCCGGGTCTATCCAGTGGGTGCCCTGAAGCATGGATTTTGCCATGAAAACGGGAGACTTCACGGGTGCGTCGGTATTCGGTGGAATCAGTTTTTCGACCAGTCTCAACTTTTCATCGATCTTGCCGATTTTAACGGATAGATCCAGGGGACTGCCCCCTTCCCCGGTTGCCCATAAGGATGGAGAAATCCCAAAAGCCACCATAAGAATAACGAAAATGACGCATGCGTTTTGTTGAAAGAATGGTTTTTTCATTTGGGTCACCTCGATAACATTTTTTGCATGTTTGGGTGCATCATGGTTGCACGGGCCTTGGTATTAAGCCCCTGTTCGTGAATGGCGAAAAAGACCGTCTTTCTTTCATACCACAAAACTCAGATGCAACACAACCGATTTGCATACGAAGAACATGCGTATTTTTGACAAACGGCCTGAGAAATGACGGTCTCGAAAAAAGTTGGGAAACACCTTTTTACGAGAGTTTTAAGTTTTGCGTATCTGGTATTTTATTACCTGCATCCCGGGGAATTTTCACCCGCAAAGCTTTTCAAAAACCGCTTCAACAGCCGAAACCGTCTGTTGAATATCGTCATGGGTGTGTGCCGCGGAAACAAAAAGGGATTCGAATTGCGATGGGGCGATATACACGCCGTTTGCCAGCATTTCTTTATAAAACAACGTAAAAAATTCAAGGTCGGCGGTTTTTGCGTCCTGGAAATCTTGAACTTCCTGATCCGTAAAAAACATCCCCAACATGGACCCCACCCGCTGAATGGAAACAGGAATGGAAAACTTTGCAGCCGCCCCGGCAAGCCCCTCCGCCAGTTTCGAAGATGTTTCTTCCAGGGCCTCGTAAACCCCGGGTGCCTTCAGCAGCTTCAGCGTCGCGATTCCCGCGGCCATGGCCAAAGGATTTCCCGAAAGGGTGCCGGCCTGGTAGACCGGCCCCTGGGGTGCAATGCTTTTCATGATATCGTACCTTCCGCCGTAAGCGCCCACAGGCAATCCGCCGCCGATAATCTTTGCCAGGCAGGTGAGATCCGGTGTTATGCCGTACAGGGATTGAGCCCCGCCATAGGCCACCCGAAATCCTGTCATGACTTCATCAAAGATCAGAATCGACCCTGTCCGTTCCGTCAGCGTTTTTAAGGTTTGCAAAAACCCGTGAACGGGTCGCACCAGCCCCATGTTGCCCGCCACAGGCTCTACAATGACGCAGGCCACCTGATCTCCTTTTTCAGCCATCACTTTTTCAAAGGATTCGATATCATTATACGGAAGGGAAATGGTATGTTTGACAACGTCGCCCGGCACCCCCGGACTTCCGGGAATGCCCAAGGTAGCTACACCTGAACCGGCTGCAACCAGCAATGTATCTGCATGCCCGTGGTAACACCCGTCGAATTTTATGACGGTCTCTCTACGGGTAAAGCCGCGGGAAAGCCGTATGGCGCTCATCGTTGCCTCGGTCCCGGAATTTACCATCCGCACCATTTCGATGGAGTCCACGGCGTCAATAATCATTTCGGCCAGTTGGGTTTCAAGCTCCGTGGGCGCACCAAAACTGCTTCCCCGCTCAAGGGCCGCCACCACCGCATCTACGACATCCGGGTGGCCATGGCCCAAAATCATCGGACCCCAGGATCCAACATAATCGATGAATTCGTTTCCATCCACATCATAAATTCTGGATCCCTTGGCACGTTCAATAAACAAGGGTTCCGAGTCAACGGATTTACACGCCCGAACCGGACTGTTTACACCGCCCGGTATATATTTTACAGCCTGTTCGTACATCCGACGAGAGTTGTCTTGTTTCATCTGAATGGGAGGTCCTTTCAAGTGATATATTTTCCATGCCTTATCATAAATGATGAATTCGTAAAAAACCGGATCCATCACGTTTTGAGCATTCCGTTTAACGTGTTAAGATTAAAATATCTTTAAAATATCATATACTTAACGCCTAAAACGCAAAACTTCCGTAAAAAGTCGTTTCCAGGCTTTTTCCGAAACCATCATAAATACTTATTGACATTTGTTGTCAAGATGAAAAAGATGGGGAAAAATATCATAATGCGTTTAAAAACGATCATGACGCCCGGTCAAAAAACAATTAAGCTGGCCAAATTCCTGTCCTATGTTCTGGGTTACAGACCCGACGAATTCGGATTGGTCCCTGACGCCCGGGGGTATGTTAAAATTAAAGATCTTTTAAAAGCCCTTGGCGAGGAAGACGGCTGGCGGCATATACGCCGTTCCGCCATCGATGAGCTTTGTATGACCCTGGCGCAGCAGGTGGTTGAATTAAATGACAACATGATCCGGGCCGTTCAAAGGGACAGGCTCCTGCCGCGTCGTTCAGCCCAAAATCCGCCCAAGCTTCTCTATACATGCATCCGGCAAAAAGCGCACCGCCATGCCCTTCAAAAAGGAATCTTCCCCATGGGATCGGACTGCGTCATCCTATCACCGGATCCGGAAATGGCCCTGCGAATGGGAAGACGGATCGATCAGCAGCCGGTTCAATTAACGGTTCATGTCCAAACGGCCCTTAAACAGGGCGTGGTCCTTGACCAGAGCGGAGACCTTTACATCGCCGATTTCATTCCGGTGGGCTGCTTCACCGCCCCTCCCCTGCCCAAGGAAAAAATCGATCCAAAGGCCAGGGAAACCAACAAGGAAAAACCCGTGGAAACAATGCCCGGCAGCTTTTTCATGGATCTTACCCGTGACGGGCTATCCAAAAAATCGTATTCAAAAGAACGAAAACATGCCAAACAACCCTGGAAAAAAGACCGCAAGAAGCAGCGGAAACAAAAGGAAAAACTGCGGCGGCCGTGACATGCCGAACGGCAACGGTTTCACCTCCTTACCGGAATCCTGTATAATTCAGGTCTAAAAAAGAATTCCCGGGGTCGGCTGAAAAAAAATTGACAACCCCGGCCAAAGCTGATAGGAGAATTTTTTTTATCAGCTCATACCGATACGGGCCGTTAGCTCAACTAGGCAGAGCACCTGACTCTTAATCAGTAGGTTGAAGGTTCGATTCCTTCACGGCCCACCAAAA
>CAYLRU010000078.1:0-5824 GCA_964386565.1 uncultured Desulfobacteraceae bacterium
GGATTTTCGCAGCATATTTTGTTCCGATGTAAAATCGAGATTCATTTCTTCCTCCTTATAAACAACTCGTTAATGTCGGATTACACCTTTGCAAATGATGATTTATGCAAACGATTATTTGAATCGCGGCAGACCAAGCCCCACCCAGGCGATGAGATTTCGCTGAACCTCACTGCTGCCGGCATATATATTGCTGGCCACGCAGAACTGATAGTGCATGGGGGCCCTTCCTTCCAGCGGCGCCCATTTGGAAGCGGCGATTTGGCCGTAAAGCCCCATGACTTCGGTCGTGACGTTGGCCAGTTCCTGGCTCAATTCGGAACCAAAAACTTTGCTCTCCGAGGCGGCGGAAGCGGCAAAAACCAGTCCTCCTTTTTGCTGTTCCCAGTTGATCTTGTAAGAAAGGGTATGCCCGACTTCATGGCCGATAAACAGCTTTGCGATTTTTTGACGAATGATCGGATCTTCGGAAAGAAATTTCCCGTCACGTTTGGTGGTTTTGGCATATTCGATCAACTCAAGCAAAGATCGTTTGCCGCTTACAAAACCCGATACACCGGACCGTTCAAAATTCATGGTTTGACGGGTAAGTGCCCATCCTTCATTTTCTTTCCCCACAAGTTCGGAAGCCGGAATTTTGACATCCTTGAAATATACGTCATTGGTGACGTGCCCTTTGTCCATGTATAAAATCGGACGAACTTCGATACCGGGCAGATCCATCTTCACATTGAAAATCGAAAGGCCCCGGCTCCGGGTCGAATCCGGATCGGTCCGGGCGAGCAGAAACATATGATCCGCCCTGTGGGCACCGGTGGTCCAGGTCTTTTGACCGTTTACCACATAGTAATCCCCATCTTTGATAGCCGTTGTGGACAGGTTGGCCAGGTCGGAACCTGCATCCGGTTCGCTCCATCCCTGGCAATACTGGACTTCACCTCTGGCGATGGGGGGAAGCAGCTTCTTTTTTTGTTCATCCGTTCCACCTACCATGATGGTGGGAGCGAACATGCCGACGCCGAAATTGTCAACACCCGGTGCCCTGTGATAGGCAAGCACCTCATTGAATATCAGCTGTTCAATCAGCGGGGCATCCTGTCCACCGTATTCTGTAGGCCATGCCCGGGAGATCCAGCCCTTTTCCCCCAGCTTTTTTTTCATATACTGGTGAAAGGCAAACCCTTCATCCGTGTGATACATGGCCTCCAGGCCGCCTTCTGCCCATTCGGGGGGCGCATGTTTCATTTCTTCCCTGAAAAACGTGTCAAACTCCTCCCTCAGCAGTTCCTGTTCTTTGGTAAACTTAAAGTCCATAATACCCCTCCTTGTTATAATGATAATAAAACCAACAACCGGGTTGTATGCTCAGAAGCGGTTTTAAATTCCCGGTACGATATGGGATTTATAAAATGGCTTCTATTTTGCGCTTACACGTTTGGAACAAAAAATCGCAATTGCCGCCATCCATGACAAAACAACGCACCCGGTAAACACCCCCTGATACGTTCCGAATATGTCAAAGGCCATTCCTGCAATAACAGGGCCGGATGATGTGCCGAGAGCGCCTGCCATGGAAACGATGCCGTAAAGCAGTCCAAAGGATTGGATGCCGAAAAAGTGTCCCACAATCAGAGGCTGCAGGGCCAGGTGGCCTCCCATGCAAAATCCGAAAAAAACGGCATAAACCCATACCAGCGGCATGGATTCGGCATTCAGCAGCAGAATAATGCCCACGCCCTGCAAAACGGCGCATAGAACCGTAACCTGTTTGGGTGAAAAACGATCGGACAGAAGTCCGAAAACAATCTTGCCGACTCCTCCCATCCCGCCGGTGATGCCCAGGGCTGCAGCAGCCGACGCCATGGTGATCCCCATATCCGTAAGATAAACGATTTGATGGCCGAGAACCGAACCGATGGGCAGATATATAAAAAAATATGCCAGGCATATCAGCCAGAAGGGGGCGGTACGGGCGGCTGTACCCAAGGTCCACGGTTTTGCCGGAGTTTCTTGGTCAATGGTTGGCACCCATGCTTTCGTAGTGCTGTTATCTGCAGCCGGTGGGGCGCCATCAGGCAACAGTCCCAGCTCCTGGGGCTTGTCTTTCATGATCCACAAGAGCGGCGGCAGGACCAGGACCCAGGAGATCAGGGCTAAAAACAGGTACGTATTCCGCCATCCAAAGTGCTCCAGGACGAATCCGCCCGCCGGTGTTATGATGATGGCGCCTAAAGACACTCCTGCCATGGCGATGCCGATGGCTCTGCCGCGTTTTTTATCAAACCAGTTGGTAAGGGCCGTGTTCACGGGTACGTTACCGCATCCCGCAAATGCGATCCCGTGCAGAAAGTAAAGGCCGTAAAACTGCCAGAGGGTGTCTATCCGGCTGAGCAGAATAAACAGAATACCCCCGAAAAAAGCCCCGTATCCGATAAGCTTCTTAGGTCCAAAACGATCTGCCAGCTTTCCGATCAACGGGCCGCAGAATCCAACGGACAGCAGATAAATGGTCAGAGCGGCTGCAACGGTGGCCCGGGACCATCCGAATTCATGCATGAGCGGCTGGTAGAAAATACCGAATATATAAAATAGCGCACCTGCATGAACCAGTGTTGCGGGTATGACGGACAAAACGACCCACCAGCCGTAAAAGACCTTGTTTTTCAATTGCGACCTCAATATCAGGATGTAAAAAAAGATGTTTCCATCAATTGCTTGAACTACTATCAAAAAACTATCTGAATTTGTCAAGCGCTTATTCGGTTATGAAAACAGATATGGATATTTTTTCTTAATTTAAAAGAGTTGGGGGGGCGTTGCTCACTTTATTAATATGGATTAATCGTTGAGAGTTGTAAAATCAAACCCAACTCGAAAAACCCAAACAACGCCAAGAGGCCCACAAGCTCATAACCCAGGGCATTATCAGTTGAATCTCGGGAGCCCCAATCCCGTCCATGCAATGAGGTTTCGCTGAATTTCACTTGAACCAGCGGCGATGTTTCCCGCGGGTGCGAATTGATAGTTTTGCACCATCAGTCCCTGCATGGGCGCCCATTTGGATTCTTCCAGTTGCCCGTAAAGACCCATGATTTCTGTTGCGACATTAAAAAGTCGCTGGGTGAGTTCGGAACTGAATACCTTGGAGGCCGAGGCGTTTTTTACGGCATTCATCATTCGGTTCCGGCTTTGATCCCAGAAAACCCGATATGCCAGTGCATTTCCGGCTTCGACTTCCATGAATAATTTGGCCAGTTTTTGTCTGACGATCACATTGTCCGACAGCAGGGTGCCGTTTCTTTTCGTGGTCTTTGCGTAGTTAATGAGTTCATATATGGATCTTTTCAGACTGAGGTATTTACCGCTGTTGGAACGTTCAAAGTTCATGGTTTGCCGGGTTAACCACCACCCTTCGTTTTCTTTTCCGATCAGGTCGCAGGCCGGAACCCGGACATCCTTGAAAAATACTTCGTTGAACACATGCCGGTTGTCCATATATTTGACCGGACGAACCTCGATGCCCGGTGTGTCCATTTTCAAATTGAAAACCGAAAGCCCTTTACTGCGTTTTGAATCCGGATCGGTCCGGGCCAGCATGAACATGTGATCAGCCCTGTGGGCACCGGAACACCAGCATTTTTGGCCGTTGATCACGTAATGATCGCCATCCCGAACCGCCGAGGTGGTGATGTTGGCCAGGTCAGAGCCGGCATCCGGTTCACTCCAGCCTTGGCAGTAGAACGCTTCTCCCCGGCCAAGGGGGGGTAATAACCGCCTTTTTTGTTCTTCCGTAGCGCCCACCAGCAATGTCGGTGCAAACATGCCGATGCCCTGAATGTCGATTCCCGGTGCCCGGTGATAACCGATGACTTCATTAAAGATCAACTGCTCGATAAGCGGTGCGTTCCGACCACCATATTCCTTCGGCCATGCCCGGGCAATCCATCCCTTTTCACCGAGTTTTTTGGCCATATATTTGTGGAATGCAAAGCCTTCCGCACTCCCGAATATGCCTTCAAGCCCCCCCAATCCGTATTCAGGGGGTGCATGTTTCATTTCTTCTTTAAAAAAATCGTCGAATTCTTTTCTCAGTGCTTCCTGTTCCTCCGTAAAAGTAAAATCCATTTGCATCCTCAGCCAATTTTCATAAAATCGGTTATTAACGCCATACTGCGGAAAAATACAGGCAGTGGTTTTAAAACCTTGAATCCGGTTCAAGAACAAGACGGGTTCGTCGAAAAAGCGGGATCATGCTTCAGCGTGATGCGTATTTTGAGCTGATTCGCAATGTCGCTATCAGGTCTTGGACAAGGCTTTGAAACCGCTTTTACTCAAACCCCTGCCACAGGGTCAAATTGTCCGCAGGCTCCCTTGAACTGACCAGTCGATTGGCCGGAAATTCCCAATCCGGGTATCCGATGGCAATGGAAACCGCGATTTTTTTCGTGTCAGGGATACCGATAATCTCGCGCAACATGTCGGAATATTGAATCCCCTGATTTTCAATGCAGGTTCCGAGTCCGAATTTTAAGGCGGCAAGGCAGATATTCTGCATGACAGCACCGATGTCCAGAAGGGTACCGGTATCGCAGAGGCATTTGTCCGTGAAAATGATGATCACCGCCGGTGCGCCGAAATATCCGAAGCCCCTGAGCAACCAGTCCATGCGTTTCTTTTTATCATCCCTGGGGATATCCATCAGTGTAAAAAGTTCCTTTGCCAGATCGACCTGCCGTTTTCGGTAAACGCTGTCCCTGGGCCGGTCTTCAGTAGGATAGTCGCGTTGGGCAGGGACTCCGGATAAAAGATTGTCGATATTTTTCTGCCTGATCTTTTCCAAAACATCCCCTGCAATCACGGCAAACTCCCAGGGTTGCTGGTTTACGGAGGAGGGCGCCCTGCAGGAGATTTCCAGTATTTCGAGTAAAATGTCTTTTGAGACAGCTTTTGGCCGGAAGGATCGAATACTTTTTCTTTTCGTAATGGCTTCCAATATATCCATTAACGGACCTCGTAAAAAAGCGGATTATGGGAAACAAAAAAACCGGACAGAGAATTTTTCGAAGACTGCATAACTTAAAATTCCCATGTCCGATGAGATGTCGTACGCTTGACTCAGCAATCTTGTGACGGATTCAACAAGGTCCGAATACCTTATCCCGCATCGTCACCCAGAACAACCAGTGCATCAACAGCAACCGGTTTTCCATTGACAAGCTTTAACGGGTTGATGTCGATTTCCTTTACATTTTCGTGGTCCATTCCGATCTGACCCACCGCCATGAGGATGTCTGCGAGGATTTCCCGGTCAACAGCAGGTTTTCCCCGAAATGCATCCAGTATCTTTTTCCCCCGTATATCTTCCATCATGTCCATGGCATCCCATCGGGTCAGTGGAGCCACCCGAAACGAGGTGTCTTTCAATATTTCCGTGAAAATACCGCCGATGCCGAACATCACGCAGGGACCGAACTGAGCGTCGCGTGTCAATCCCACGACCAGTTCCCGGTCTCCCTTTATCATCTGTTGTACAAGAACTTCATTAACCGGTGCTTCGGGTTTTGACGTCAGGTTTTTATAGGCTTCCCGTACCTCATCTTCCTTGCGCAAATCCAGTGCGATCAGGTTGAGTTCGGTTTTATGGCTTAATTCCTGGCCGGATCCTTTCAGTACCACGGGATACCCTATTTCAGCCGCCGCAGCCACCGCATCCTCCTCGGAGGTGACAACTTTTTCCTTGGTAATCGGAATACCGTACTCAGACAGCAATTGTTTTGATTCGTGCTCCGATAGTGTTTTAGCTCCTCTTTTAATAGCATCTTCA
>CAYLRU010000079.1:0-5697 GCA_964386565.1 uncultured Desulfobacteraceae bacterium
CTAACCAAAATCGTGTCCGGCGGACAAACCGGCGCCGACCAGGCGGCCCTGGATGCAGCGATCAGTTGCAATATGGCTTACGGGGGATGGATTCCTAAAGGACGTAAAACAGAATCCGGTCCTTTGGCGCTTAAATATAATCTCAAGGAAATGAAATCCGGACGGTATCCAAAAAGAACGCGGCAAAACGTTCTGGATTCCGATGGGACGGTTATTTTTTTTCACGAGAAACTGAGCGGCGGTTCTAAATATACCCAAAAGGCAGCCAAAAAATTCCGGCGCCCATGCCTTGCCGTGGATCTTAATGCAGCCCCCGCCTTTGAAATCATTGCAAATCTGTATGAATGGGTGAAGGAGAATAAGATCTCGGTATTAAACGTTGCAGGTCCACGGGCAAGCAGGAACACTAAAATTTATAATGCCGTCAGATTCGTGGTGACCTGCATCATCCTTCTGGCCGGATCGGAAACAGATACTGATGCGGATGCACAAAACCATCATGGCGTCACAGAAAATACCCAGCTGCAGGTTCAGGCAAAAACACTGGATGAGGCTGCCAACCGGTTCATATCTGAACTGCCGGCCATGGACAGGATTATCATGGCGAACATGGAAGTGGAAGACCTGGACACTGTTCACCTTTCATTTGGGCCGTTTGTCAAAAACCAGTTTCTTTACGATGAGACTTCGCCTTTATTAACTTTCTGCCGGGAAGAAACCGGCAGGGAAGACATCGGAGCGGACGACGCTGCCATTGTGATTATTCACAGGGTGTGGGAAAAATTAAGGGAAGATGATGAACTCAGGCTGATGCGGTAATCCCGGATGGGGGTATACGGATCCGGCAGGGTGAGGACTCCTCAGTGCGGTATCGGCGTAAAACACCGGCGTTAAGCATCCTGCTTTTTTAAAAAAATCCCCCCTCCCATGGTGGGAGAGGGGTGGTTTTCACTGATTCAGTATGGTCGGGTGCTTTTTTAAATATTCGAGACGATTCAACCCGTTAATATAGGCCTTTGCACTGGCGGTGATGATGTCGGGATCAGCGCCCCGGCCCAGTGCGACAAGACCGTTTTCCCTGAGGCGTACCGTTACTTCCCCCTGGGCATCCGTACCCCCGGTCAATGCACTGATGGTAAAGCGAAGCAGTTCCGAACTGGTCCCCGTGAGGGTCGCAATGGTGTTGAATGCCGCGTCAATGGGGCCGTTGCCGTAACCGGCGCCTTTTACCGGTCTTTCGTTGATGGTCAGAACAACACTGGCCATGGGCATGACCGTGGTGCCGCTGCTGACGTGGAGATATTCCAGGCTGAAAGTTTCCGCCGTTCTGAGAACGCCCTCCTGAACAAGGGCTTCCAGGTCTTCATCCATCACATGTTTCTTTTTATCGGCCAAGTCCTTAAACTTTTTAAATACCGTGTTTAATTCACCCGGTGACAGGTCATATCCCATTTCCTTCAAGTGGTCATGCAATGCATGCCGGCCCGAGTGTTTGCCCAGTACCAGTTTGTTTGTGCTCAACCCGATGGTTTCCGGTTTCATGATTTCATAGGTCATGGGGTTTACCAGAACACCGTGTTGATGAATGCCGGCTTCGTGGGCAAAAGCATTGGCGCCTACAATGGCCTTGTTGGGCTGAACCATGATTCCCGTGATAGTGCTGACCAGGCGACTCGTGGAATGAATCTGCTCGGTCCTGATGCCGGTTGTAAAGGGAAAGAAATTCGGCCGCGTATGAAGGGCCATGACAACCTCTTCCAGGGAAGTATTCCCCGCTCTTTCACCGATGCCGTTGATGCAGACCTCCGCCTGCCTGGCGCCGGCCTCTATGGCGGCTAATGTGTTGGCCGTTGCCAGTCCCAGGTCATTGTGGCAATGTACACTCAATATGACCTTGTGAATATTGGGCGTATGGCTTCTGACGTATCGTACCAGTTCGGCAAATTCGCTGGGGATGGCGTATCCCACGGTATCCGGCAGGTTGATGGTGGTGGCACCGGCTTCAATGGCCGCTTCGAATACCTTGCACATAAAATCCCGGTCACTTCTGGAACCGTCTTCAGCGGAAAATTCAATGTCGTCGGTGAAAGACTTGGCGTATTTGACGGCATTTACCGTGGCTTCCAGCACCTGCTCCCGGGACATTTTCAGTTTTTCCGCCATGTGAAGGTCGGATGTGGCGATAAAGATATGGATCCGTTTATTGGGGGCATGCTTTATTGCGTTCCAGGCCAGATCGATATCGTTTTTATCCGTTCTCGACAGTCCGGCGACTTTGACTATTTCCATTTTTTTGGCGATTTCAGATACCGCCTCAAAGTCTCCGTCAGAGGCTGCCGGAAAACCGGCCTCTATAACATCCACACCCAGTTTTTCCATTTGTGTTGCCAGGCGCATTTTTTCAGCCGTATTCATGCTGGCGCCGGGCGACTGTTCCCCGTCTCTTAATGTCGTATCGAATATAATAACGTTTTCACTCATTGTTTTTCTCCTTGTCAGAATTTAAAAGTTATTCCTTGGATATGAAAAATTACGATCGAGTGGAAACGTCTTTAAGCATCGGCCGCGGGAAGTGGTGATTTTTTAATCCCGCGGCGTTTTTCCTCCAGTTGTGTTTCATGAAGTAATTTCCTTTCCGGATGAACACTTCATAGCGCTGTTTTGAGCTGATCATTAAATAATGACTATATCATGAATCCTTGAAGATTCAAGGCCAATCTAAATATCGTTGCCGGAGAGGTTCTGAAACCGCTTCCAAGAGGACCGGCGTTTGGCGGCAATTTCATTGCTCTGTTGTTATCCCCTCGGGGACAATGGAGAGTTCATGGCAAAAATATTCCGATTGAACCGGTTCTTTAAAGGACTAAACACTAAAAAATCCCATCTTCTTTTTTCAGGGATCGTTCAGCTTATAATGAAAACTGTCCGCCAGGGCCTGCCAACTGGCCTCGATAATATCCTCCGACACCCCAACCGTTGTCCAGATGCTGTCCGAATCCCGTGATTCGATTAATACCCGGACTTTTGCCGATGTCCCCTTTTCGCCATCCATCACCCGAACCTTAAAATCCACCAGTCCCATGGCATCCAGATCCGGAAAAAATTTGTCCAATGCCTTTCTAAGGGCGTTATCCAGTGCGCTCACCGGGCCCTGACCCTCGGCCGCGGTAATTTCCTCCTGACCGTCAACGGATATTTTTATCGTTGCATGGGACTTGCAGTGCCGGTCTTTGTCTTTTTCAATGGTGACCCGGAAAGACCCCAGTTCGAATTTCGGCTTGAACCGGTCGGTGAATTTTTCCATCAGGATCTTGAATGATCCGTCGGCAACATCAAACTGATAACCCTCCTGTTCCATTCGCTTGATTTCCGATACGATTTTTTTGCTGTCGAACCCGTTTTGACCTAGATGGATGCCGAGTTCTTCGGCCTTGTATTCGACATTGCTTTTTCCTGAAAGATCGGAAATCAGCACCCGGCGCTTGTTTCCCACCAGTTGGGGATCGATGTGCTCATAAGCGGCAGGTGTTTTCATGATCGCGCTGACATGAATTCCGCCCTTGTGCGTAAAAGCGCTTTTGCCGACAAAAGGACGGGAGTTCAACGGCGCCATGTTGGCGGTCTCGCTGACAAAGCGGGATAACTGCCGGATTTTTTTCAGATGGTCCGCCGATAGGCAGGGTCGGTTCATTTTAAGACACAGGATCGGAATAACCGCGGTTAAGTCTGCATTTCCGCAACGTTCGCCGTAACCGTTGATGGTACCCTGGACCATAGATGCGCCGGCTCTCACGGCTGCAATGGTATTGGCCACTCCCAGACCGCAGTCGTCATGTGTATGAATGCCGATTTTGACGTTTCGTTTTTCCGATTTGGCGCTCATGTGGGCGTCAATCGCCTTTTTGACATCCTGGATGATGATTTCCACATCAAATGGCAGGGAACCGCCGTTGGTGTCACACAGCACGATGGTGTCCGAACCACCGTCGATTGCCGCAAGCAGACTGTCCAAGGCATATTCCCGGTTTGCCTTGTACCCGTCGAAAAAATGTTCCGCATCGTAGATGACGTCGCGTTCATGGGACTTCAGAAACGCCACGGATTCCTCGATCATTAACAGATTTTCTTCCAATGAAATGCCCATGACATCCTTTACGTGAAAATCCCAGCTTTTCCCGAATATGGTCGTTGTCAGGGTTTCGCTCTCCAGAAGGGCCTCCAGGTTGGGGTCCTGATCCGGGGGGGTATGGGGCTTTCGCGTTGAGCCGAATGCCGTGATGCGGGCGTTTTCAAAAGAGGTATGCTTCACCAGTTCGAAAAACCGCCGGTCCCTTGGATTGGACCCGGGCCATCCCCCTTCAATGAAATGGATACCGATATTGTCCAGCCGTTTGGCAATCTTGATCTTTTCTTCAGCCGTAAAATTGATGTTTTCACCCTGGGTGCCGTCTCTTAACGTCGTATCATATACCTGTATCGGTTCCATTCCATCGCCCCCATTGTTTTCTTTTGCAACAGGAGAAGCCCGCGAGACGTTCTTAATGGCGCTTCCTGTTACATTACTGTTTTTTTCGGTTTTCCGGTCGTAATGCCCTGACCGCGGCGCCGGCTTTCCACATCTCCGAGTTTTTAATGGCATCGAGTTCTTTTTTCAGCTTTTCAAGATAGTCGGGCGCACTGTTGGCTTCCAAAACCCGCTGGGTTTCCTTGCCGGAAACAACTCGGTCATAGAGTTCGTCAAATACGGGAACTACCGCATCACGGAATTTCGGTGCCCAGTCCAAGGCACCTCTCTGGGCGGTTGTACTGCAGTTGGCAAACATCCAGTCCATTCCGTTTTCAGCCACAAGACGGATCAGACTCTGGGTAAGTTCTTCCACGGTTTCGTTGAATGCTTCACTGGGCGAGTGCCCGTGCTTTCTGAGCAAATTGTACTGGGCCTCCATGACACCGGCTAAACACCCCATGAGAACGCCTCTTTCACCGGTGAGATCGCTGTAGACTTCCTTCTCAAATGTAGTGGGGAAGAGGTACCCGGATCCGATGGCTATGCCGATGGCAAGCGTTCTCTCCCTGGCTCGGCCCGTGTAGTCCTGAAAGACGGCGAAACTGGAATTAATGCCGCTGCCGTCTAAAAAATTTCGTCGAACATTGGTACCGGAACCCTTTGGCGCGACCAGAATGACATCAATATTGTCCGGGGGAATAACGCCGGTCTGGTCTTTATACACAACTGAAAAACCGTGAGAAAAATACAATGCATCGCCCTCGTTCAAGCATTCCCTTACCGTGGGCCATGTTGCAACCTGTCCGGCATCCGAGAGCAGTTCTTTTATGATGGTGCCTTTTTGGGCGGCTTCTTTTATCGGGAAGAGGGTTTTGCCGGGAACAAAGCCGTCTGCAATGGCTTTTTTCCAATATGCATCTCCTTCAATCTGACCGATAATGGGGTTAAACCCGTTGTCCCTCAGATTAAGGGCCTGGGCAGGTCCCTGAACGCCGTAGCCCAGGATGGCAATGGTTTCATCTTTCAGTATTTCTCTTGCCTTTTCCAGTGGGAATTCTTCCAGTGTAATCACTTCTTCGGTAATTCCGCCAAAATCGATTTCTGTCATTTCATCCTCCTGAATTAATATAGTTGGTTTTTTTATTTCATTTGGGTTCTCTGAACAGGGCCACAACGCCGGTTTTTACGAT
>CAYLRU010000080.1:0-5606 GCA_964386565.1 uncultured Desulfobacteraceae bacterium
TCCCATAATCCCCACGCCACCATCCGGGAAGCGTTAAAACTGTTGTCCTACCTGTTCATGTTCTTCCTGGTGCTCAACACCGTGGATTCGAAAAAACGCATGAACATCCTGGTGCTGACCATTATCTGTTTGGGGGTGTTCGAGGCCCTGTATGCCATCTTCCAGGTATTCAGCCTGTCTCCCAAGGTGTGGTGGTGGAAAAGCCGGGCCGGCGGCGGTCGGTATGCATCCGGAACATTTGTTTGGCCCAACCATTTTGCCGGGTACATGGAAATATCCCTGTGCATGGCATGGGGGTATGTGCTGACTCTGAAAAAAAAGACATCCCGCATGGAATCCGGTTTGGGAGGGATCCGGGCCGGGTTCCAGCGGATGCTGGGATGGTTTTCCCCGGAATCTGTCCAGCCTAAAAAAATATTGTTTATCTTTATGGCTGTTATCATGGGTGTGGCCCTGCTGCTGTCTGCATCCCGGGGCGGGATTTTGTGCATCAGCCTGGCCATGCTGGTGATGGCCGGGATGTTTCTGCTACGGAAAAAACATGCAAAAATCGGTTTGATGTCGCTTTTTTTTTGCCTGGTCACCTTTTTTTACGGGTTGTCCATCGGGATCGACCCCACCCTGGAGAAATTCGAAAAAACCCAGGGGCTGTTCAACCGCATTGACGTGTCCAAAACCCTGGTCCCCATGATTTGGGACTATCCCCTCACCGGGGTGGGATGGGGCAACTATCCCGACCTGTATCCCCGGTATGCAGGTAAACATCAGGTATTGAGCTATTACAACGGGTATGCCCACAATGACTGGCTGGAAGCGGGAACCGAGGTGGGAATCCCGGGGCTGATCCTCATGGGCGCTGTATTTTTCCGGATGTTTGTTCGCATGGCCGGTGTCTGGCGCAGGCGCCGAAATACCTATGCCGTCGGTATTGCCGCCGGGGTCATGGCAACGATGGTCTCGCTGGGATTTCACAGCCTGTTTGATTTTAACATGCATATTCCGGCCAACCCGTTGACCCTGGCGGCTGTTTTGGGGCTGGGATACGTGGTGCTGCACCACCGGGGATACGGATACGGCCTGTCTTTTTTTTACCGTAAAGGTCGCTTTGCAATGCCCGTGGTGTTGAAGCCGGTTTACGGTGCTGCCGCCCTGGTCGGGATGCTGCTGTTGATATATCCGGCTGCAAGGCACTGGGCAGCGGAAGCAAACTGCCCCACGGAGTGGAACTCCACCATGAACCTGGACCGGGATCCCCGACCGGAAGATATCGAGGCCGCGATACGGCAAAATCCGAAAAACGCGGAATATCCCTATAAACTGGCAATATATTACATGCAGGCGGCATCCCCGTCGTCCCCGGACAGGACGGAAAAACAAGAGCCCCATGCTGTTGCCGCGGACAGCCTGAAAAAAGCCGTGCTGCTGAATCCCGGCCGGGGCAAATACTGGCATGCTCTTGCCCGGGCCTGCGAGAACCGGAAAGATGACATTTTCAGGTATCTGGATCATTGGATCCCCCTTGCTGATCAATGCCACGACATGGCGGTTTACCTGGCGCCCCATGACCCTGATATCCTGCTGAACGCGGCATGGTACTGGGTGTGGCGGGCGGCCCTTTTACCGGAGAGGACGGATGATATGGACAAAGACCTGTTTCATCCGGTACAGACCCGTAAACAGGGAATCGAACGGTTCCAGTCCTGTTTCCGGGAATATCTTTCCATAAGACCGGGGCAATGGAAACGGTGTGTAAACCGTGTTGCCGCCTATTTTGACGATGATGCCGTGGTGATGGGGATTGTCCCGGAAGATAACGCAGAGATGCGGTCCAGGGTGATCAGGTACCGGGTCAGCAGGGAAAATTGATCCGGTGATCAAGTGTTCAAGGAAAAACAGGAAATACAGGTCACGATCTGAACCGCTTGAAATTCAAAATCGCTGTTGTGTTTAAAAAAAAATGAAAAAAATGAAAAAAAAGCGCAAAAATCAAGGTTTCCCTACAATATTTGTCAGGGTTTCCCGACAGACAGGGCAGAAAATTTGTGTTAAGAAAGAATCGGGCGCTGGGTTTTGGACGCGGATTGTAAAAACAGCAACAGGAAGAACGCCATAACTCAAAACCCAAAACTTTTTCAACAAAGGAGGATAAAAATGAGGAAATTGCAGGTGTTCAGTTTTAAAGGCATGGTCATGTCAATGGCAATGATCGTGGGGTTGGTGTCGGCGGTATTAATTCCCAATGCCGCGGCCCTGGATGATGCAATGAAAACCCGGGTTGAGGCCCTTGCCGAAAGCGGAGACGTTGCCGGGCTTGCGGCGTTGGCAACGGACAGCCCGGACCTGGCCGCGGAGATCGCTGCAGTTGCCGCAGCAGCCAATCCGGATATGGCGGCGGACATTGCTGCAGGGATTGCCGGGGCAGTACCGTCCCGGGCGGCTGAAATTGCAGGACAAGTGGCGGCTGCAGTACCGTCCCGGGCGGTTGAGATTGCCGGGGCCGTGGCCGTGGCTGTCCCTGACCAGGCCCTTGCAATTGCCTCGGCTGTTTCCGATGCGGTCCCGGACCAGGCCGGCCAGATAGCAGACGCTGTAGGCGACGCGATTTCGGTTCCGGAAGGGCCTGTGGCGCCGGGGGATGTTGATGAGGGGGAGCCGCCGTATGGGCAATAGTAGTGCGGGAAAAGCGGGAAAAGCGGGAAAAGCGGGAAAGGTGGGATGCGCGGGAAAAGCGGGAAAGGTGGGGAGAGCGGGATGAGCGGGAAAGGTGGGATGAGCGGGAAAAGCGGGAAAAGCGGGAAAGGCGGGATGAGCGGGAAAAGCGGGAAAAGCGGGAAATGCGGGAAAGGTGGGGAGAGCGGGATGAGCGGGAAAGGCGGGAAAAGCGGGAAAAGCGGGAAGAGCGGGAAGAGCGGGAAGAGTGATCAGTTATGATCTTATTTTTTATTAAAAAAGATTGATTAACGACGAGGTTGAAAAATGGGACTGAAAATGAAAAATTACGGGATAAGGCAATTAATAATAGTGATGTTCACCTGGGTATTGCCGGTTGCATGGATTGCGCCGGCTGTTGCCGGAAACGGCATGCACATGGGGAAATTCGACGTTGACACGGCAATTACCGTTGAAGGGGAATTCAACGACAATATTTTCTGGACGGATCAAAATGAAGAAGATGATTATATCTTTACGGTGACACCGTCCATTGCCCTGACATACAAGAGCTCGCCGGGAAATTTCATCAACATGGGATATGCCGTGGATCTGGTGACTTACACTGATTTTGACGACAACAATTACGCCCGGCACAACCCATACCTGAACCTGGAATTGAATCCCCCGTCAGGATTGTACCTCAAGTTGAATGAGAGCTACATCAATACGGAAGACCCCTATGGATCGGAGAATGAGTACGGACTGGGATTGTCCACAAAACGGTGGAACAACACCCTGTCTGTGGCCACGGGGTTCAGGTTTGCCGGGAAATACGGGGTGGAGGCTGGTTACCGGGGTTTTGTCGAACGCTATGATGAACGCACCGACGAATGGGAAAACGTGGATGACAATACTTTTAATATGGCACTGTTTTACCAGGCCACGGTGAAAACGCGGCTGTTTTGCCAGTACCAGTACCGGGAGGTGGAATACCCGGAGCAGAACAACGGCGCCGTCATGATGTCCGGACCTGCCTGGAGTTCTGCAACATCCCAGGACAATACACAGAATCATTTTTATATCGGCGCCCGGTTCTCTCCTTTCAGCAAAATTTCCGGAGAGGCCAAAATCGGTTATGCCAATGTCCGTCATGACAACGATATGGACCGGAACGGGATACGCTACGAAGATGAAGACACCTGGGTGGCACAGACCCGGATCGGATACCGGGTGCGGGAACGGACGCGCTTGTCCTTTGTGTTGATCCGGTCTTACAAGGTGTCATCGGACGAAACCGCCGATGCCCCGGGATATTTCGATACCCTGGTCCGACTGGGCGTGGAACAGAAAATGAGGAATCGCCTGAAAGCTTCACTGGACCTGGACTGGAACACACTGGATTACCAGGACCGGGGCGGACCGGAAAAGTTTTTCGACATCTACCGGATCAAAGCCTGTTTAACCTATGATATCAATCGATGGCTGGATGCCGGCATCCAGTACCGGTTTAAAAACAAGGTCGCCACCAGGAGTGCTTACGAAGACGATGAATATACCATTAATTCCATTGCCTTGACGGTGACGGCGAGGTATTAGGCTGCAGGGATTTAGACTGTCGGGTAAGAAGGTAAGAAGGTAAGAAGGTAAGAAGGTCAGCAAAAAACCAAACTTCTTACCTTCTTTTCCTTTGCCCCTCTACAATTCCCATAACGCATCGCATATCACGCATAACGCTTTAATACAGGGGAATAGATGAAATATCGGAAGCTCAACACGGGGGTCTGCGCAGATTCGGTCCCGGTCCTTTTTATTTTTTTGCTGCTGGCACTGGTTGTCAGTTCCTGCGGCAGCACCGGCGACGTGGTGACGGTGACCATGGTTTCAAACGCGAACAGGTACAACGGGCTCGGGGAACAGGAACTTGCACGGCTGGAGGAAATAAAAAAGATCCGGGAAAACAAGAAAGCAGATTCGGAATTGAAAAACGTTATCAAAACCACGCCCAACTATTCCGTGGTGGAATATCTGCGGAAGTATCCCGGAATCATGGATGCATCCATGAATGATTACCGTGTCGGGGGGTATGATGTGCTGGACATCGTGGTGTATGAAGAACCGGATCTTACCCGGAATAATGTGCGTGTCAGCGCGGACGGATACATTTCATTTCCCCTGATCGGGCGCCTGGAAGTGAACAACCTGACCACATCCGAGATCGAAAACCGGATTGCCGATAAACTGGCCGAGGGGCAGTTTGTGTTGGACGCACATGTTTCCGTATCCGTGGTTGATTACAAGAGCCGGAAATACATGGTGCTTGGGGCGGTTAAAATTCCCGGGACCTATCCGTTAAAGGGCAGGGAACGGGTTCTGGACGCCATTTCCCGGGCCGGGGGCATTGATTTTCAGCAAGGCGGAAACCAGGGGGTGATTATAAGGACCACAAACCCCGGAACGGAACAGGAAGAAAAAATCGTCATCCGGATCGACCTTCCCGGCTTGTTAAAGGGCGGGGACCAGTTATCCAACCTGCCCCTGGCAGATACGGACCTGCTGTACATTCCCAAAGCGGAAAATTTCTACATCATCGGCCAGGTGAAAACCCCCGGTTCTTACCCCTATTTGGAAAAAGACATCACTGTGGTGGAGGCGATCAGCAAGGCCGGCGGGTTCACCCCGATCGCCGCACGCAACCGCACCCGGATCATCCGGATGGAAAACGGTGAGGAACGGATTATCGAGGTTCGCGTAGACGCCATTACCGGCGCCGGGAGAAAAGGCCAGGACGTACTGATTATGCCGGGCGACGTGATCGTGGTGCCGGAGAGTTTTTTTTAGTGTAGTGGGATGAGCGGGAAAAGCGGGAAAAGCGGGAAAGGCGGGAAAAGCACGTCCCACACTTAACAAAAACTTATTTATCATGAGTGAACACATGAGCATGGATCAACAGTCAG
>CAYLRU010000081.1:0-4727 GCA_964386565.1 uncultured Desulfobacteraceae bacterium
GGAAAATGTGCCCGAAAACCCCGCCAATATCTTAATATCAGGGAAAATGTACCTGGTAATCAATGGTTGTGTGCAAAAAACATTCGGTACGATTATCTAAAATTATGGAGTTTTGACTTGACAATGATATCAATAGTGATACTATATGGCCATGACAAGAATCGATGACATTTTGGCACAAATGAAGCGAAATCCCAAAGATGTCAGATTCGCTGATTTATGCAAAGTTTGTGAAAATTTCTTTGGGAGACCTCGTAAAAGTGCAAGTAGCCATCGAATTTACAGGACTCCCTGGCGAGGTGATCCAAGAATCAATATCCAAAATCATAAAGGAAAGGCCAAGGCATACCAAGTAAAACAGGTGCTTTTGGCTCTTGAGAAGTTGGAGGTCGGCCATGGCGCTAAAAAATGATCGGTATACATACCGTGTAACCTGGTCTGAAGATGACAATGAATATGTAGGTTTATGTGCGGAGTTTTCGAGCTTAAGTTGGCTGGCTCAAACCCCGGAAACTGCTCTGAAAGGTATCCGAAAATTGGTTGCTGACGTTGTAAAGGACATGGATGCATCCGGAGAAACAGTTCCGAAACCTCTTGCTTGCAGGTCTTATAGTGGAAAGTTTATGGTTCGGTTGCCGCCGGATGTTCATCGAAAACTTGCTGTTCAGGCCGCTGAATCCGGTGTGAGCCTCAATCGTATTGTCAGTTCCAAACTTAGCCAATAAATCAAAAACTCCACACAACCTATCAGTTCACCGGACCGGTGTTTCGCTGCGCTCCACACCGGCTGGTGACTTCTGCGTTCGCGCCGCTTCGGCGGCGCTTGAGGTCACGGGTTTTATGAAAGCTGAGTGTAATTTTAGTAAAGAGGAAATCAATGTATCAAAATGCATTCGGCGATAGCAGTTGGAAGAAAAAATGATCAAAAAATGATATGTTTGGCAAACTCTAAGAAATTTAGTGAAAGGTGTGTAGCTGGCATAGAAAAACCTTGCAAATTAAAACGCATGAAACCAAAAAAAAGCACCTCAAGAAAATCGGCAAAGGGATTTGTTTAGATCAGCGCTATCCAACATCATTGATCCAAGCCATGGACTAGTTAAATTAGCGAAAGTCGTTGAATGGGATCGCTTAGCTGAGATATTCGGATCGATATGTTGCCAGGATAATGGTCGGCCCGGTGTTCGCACACGCCTTCTGCATTATCTGAAGTACACTCATAAACAGAGAAAAGACAAAAACAAGGTTTACAGTGTTCATGCTCCTGAAGAGGAGTGTATCAGCAAAGGGAAAGCGCACAAGCGATATGAATTTGGTTGTAAAGTCAGTGTTGCCGCAACAAGTAGGGGCGGTTGGTTCGTCGGGGCGAAGGCTTATCATGGGAATCCTTATCTTTACAGCATTCCGAGCTTTTTCATTCGGGCATGTAACGTGGTTCGTTTTAGTCCGAGTATCTTAGCGGCCCCATCCGGCCCGTATTTTTTGCCGCCTGTTTTTTCCAGAACCAAACGGATGTAGTGCCGCTGAACATCATCCATTGTAGGATAGCCACTAAGCAGTTTTTTCTCCAGGGAGGCACCCATGGAGGATTCACCCAATCTATCAATAATCCCCAAATCAATCCGGCCGGCCCTGGCCAATATTACGCTACGCTCTATGATATTTTTTAACTCCCTTACATTTCCCGGCCAGGGATATGTTTTTAACCGTTTTTCATCTTCCGGTGTTAACTCGATTTTTTCACGATTATGTTTGATTGCAAATTTGGTTAAAAAAAATTGGGCGAGTAAAATGATATCGTCTCCCCGTTCCCTTAAGGGCGGAATCGTTATCGGAATCACATTTAAGCGGTAATAAAGGTCCTGTCGAAAACGGCCGGCAGAGACTTCTTCTTCGAGATTCCGGTTCGTTGCAACGATTAATCGAAAATCAGAAATAATTTCCTTTGCACCACCAATACGAACAAATCGTTTTTCCTGTAAAACCCGCAGTAGTTTAACCTGAAAAGACAGCGGAATTTCACCGATTTCATCCAGGAACAGGGTCCCTTTGTGCGCCGGTTCAAAGCGCCCCTGCTTTTGGCGATCCGCCCCGGTAAAAGCGCCTTTTTCATACCCGAAAAGTTCACTTTGCAATAAGTTTTCCGGAATAGCTGTAAGGTCCACAACCTCAAAATGCTTGGAGCGGCGAGGGCTCATATGATGAATCCGGCGGGCCAGAAGTTCCTTTCCCACGCCGGTTTCTCCTTGAAGCAATACGGTTGAATCCAAAGAGGCAACGTGATCGATCTGAGACATCAAACGGGTCATGACCGGACTTTGAAACTGGATCTCATCTTTTTGCAGATCATTGAGTCGGCTTCTGCTTTCAAAAGCCAGGCGGTCCTTTTCTTTTTTTAACCGATTATATGCAACATTCTGACTGATATAACCGCTTAAATGGCGGATCAAGGGTCTCAACATCAAAGGGTCAAGGTTTTTAAAGTTATTTTCCAAATAGATATTGTCATGATAGAGAACCCCTCGTGTTTCACCTTTGCCATCAATGGGGATACAGATAAATTCCCGAATATGATCTTTCGTAAATGACCGGTTTTTGCTGTTTTTGGTTTTAATTATCAGCTTTTTGGTTTTAAATGCCTTATGTATCGAGGCCATGCTTGATTTAAATTCCGGATCCGACAGATCGATTTCGGAAAAATTGTATGATGCCATCAAACGGGGACCTTTGGCATCTTTATCTTCATTAATCCAGAATAACGCTCCCCGTTCGGTTCCAAAAAGCCGGTTTGTGGTTTTTAAAAGCTGAACAAATGTTTCTTCAAGTCCTTCTTCAAAAGAAAAACTCTCGAATATCGATAAAAAGCGTTGAATAAAATATCGGGTCCGGTCTTTTGACTGGTCGATTACATTTGCGTTTTCTCGCAGTTCTTTAAGATCGTCCGGGAAAAACACATCCACATAATCGCCGAATTTCTCAATGGCCTCCCGGGCCAGTGACCGGGCTTTTTTATGATCGCCTTTGGCAAGTTCAAGACGAGCGCTCTCCAACCGGATTTTTGCCGATTCAATGGGATCACCGGATTGTTTCAAATATGCTTCACTTTCGGAAAGATAGGATTGAATTTTGGAGATGCTTTCTTTCTTTAATGCGGCCTGTTTTGCCGTCAATCTCATGGCAACGCCTTTAAGATGAATATTCGGACCTTTCATCACATTTGTAATTAAATTTTTAAAATTAATCATAGGGTGAGGTGTATCTGCAATACGGTCCAACTCAAAAAGCATTTCTAAATAATGAGGCGTTGTGTATTGATGGATCATATCCCCGCTTAATCCCAAAGACAGGGTCGGGTCAATCATGGCCCGGGCTTTGTCAATACGTCCTTCGCTGAAATGAAGATAGATGAGGCTTCCTTCGGCCAAATATCGTGCGGCTTCATTGTTGACCTGATCCGCCTCTTCACAAGCTCCTTCCAAATGGTAGGCAGCTTCCCTGTATTTCTTAATTATAAGCAAAATTGAGCCCAGCAAGGCTCTAAAGGTCGCGGCTTCCGTGTGTTGGGAGTTTGCCTTTGCCAATCGCCAATGACAGGCAAAAAAACCGATTGAGTCATGGAACCGTCCCAGCAAGGTCAGGGTAAACCCCATCAATGCGACAACGAAATTTACCTCATGAATCAAAAGCTTTTGCTGTTTTGATTCAAACGTCTTCATCGCCCGCTCAAAATGCGGCAAAGCCTCGCTGAACATGCCTCGCAGATAATAATACAGTCCCACATAAGGTGCCGAACGCTCCAGGATGTCCTCATCCCCGAGCTGTTCGGCTTCTTTTAATCCTTTGGACAGCGAATCTAAAGTTTCGGCAAGCTTGCCGTAACCAAAGAATATCCTCCCCATATATAAATTCAACATGGCATGGGAGCGTTTATCTCCCATCCGTTTTGACACGGCCATGGCTTTTTTCATAAGCTTTACGGATGTAGGCCAGTCAGCAAGTCTCGTGCTCGTATGAAAGCTTAAGTTCGTTAGTTCTAATATGGTTGACACAAACAGGGCACCATGGCCCGGTTTATCGGTAAATTCGTAAAGACGATTTGCGGCCATTTGAAATTCCTTGATGGCGGCGATTATATCGTTGTTTTTCAGGGCTTTTCGGGCGAGATCGATTTCAAATCCCGCGATATCTATAGTTGCCCCGGATTTTACCATTAGTTTATCAATAGTTCTTGGATTTATCCGGCCTTTAAAATTATGGGACTGTAATTTTTCAGCCAGCGAGGATATCCGCTCCGGGGTGTTTATTTGATGAATCTTTTCGATTATGATTTTCGGAAGGTTATCTTTAAGTGCGTATTGACCGGCTCCGACTTCTTTGATCCAGCCGGATTTTTTCTTTTGGCCCAGCAATTCCATAAACTGGCCCGGCGACAGGGGGGACAGGACTTCGGCAACATGGAGAGGAATCGGCTCATTAAAAGCCTTTAATAAGGCTAAAAATTCCCATTGGTTCTTGGACAAGTCGGGCAATCCGGTTTTCATAGAATATCCTTTTAATATTACCGAGAATCACCTGTAACCTGAACTGCTAAAAGACTGTGGGAGTTTCTTTAATTTTTACCTGAATTTTGCAAAAATTCAGGTTTTCAATAAATGATGAATAGTTGATTTGAATCTGAACCAGGTCATGCAAAGGATAATCCAATATAAACGGACTTTATAAAAAAG
>CAYLRU010000082.1:0-4653 GCA_964386565.1 uncultured Desulfobacteraceae bacterium
CCGCCGCCTCTTTTTCGATCTGATCCACCAGTTCTTCCGTCAATACCCCCTGTTTAAGCAGTTTTGTCTTGAAGGTCTCTATGGGATCCCGTTTTTTTAATTCGATGATTTCTTCTTCGGACCGAACCTCGGTATGCGAAACATCCGGACTGCCTTCGGAATGAGACCGGTATCGGGCGGTCTTTGCCTCGATCAATGACGGTCCGTCACCTTTTCTGGCCCGATCCACCGCTGCTTCAACCGCTTCGTATACGGCGATGACATCCATACCATCCACTACAATTCCGGGCATGTTGTAGCCTCCTGCCAGGTCGGCGATGTCTTCCTTGGGGTACGTGTCTGTGATGGGGGTAAACTGCGCCAATCCATTGTTGTCGCAAAGCCAGACAATGGGCAGTTTCCAGACAGCGGCCAGATTGAAGGCTTCATGCAGGGTGCCGCGATTGGAACCGCCGTCTCCAAAACAGGCAAGCACCACCTGCTGTTTACCGGCTTTCTTGGCAGCCAGTCCCCAACCCAACGACATGGGAAACTGGGACCCAATGGTGCCTGCCGCACCCAGTGCGCCGTATTCAGGCTCGGCAAAATGAAACCCTGAAATTCCGAAACAGGTCCCGGTGACCTTTCCCCAGTGTTCGGCCAAAAATCCCTTTCCATCCAGGCCTTTTCCGATCAGATACCCGATACCATGTCCCCGGTGGTGTCCCCAGAGGTAATCGTCCCTGCGAAGCGGCGCCGTCGCCCCCACTGCCAGGGCTTCCGACCCTTGACCGCTGTGGTAAAATGAAAGCACCTTTCCTTCCTGGAGCCCTTTTATGGTCAACTCATCTAATTTTCTGGTTCGCACCATGTTTCTGTACAACCGGATTAAATCGTCCTTTCCAAGCTTCATTATCAAGCCTCCTCAGTTAAAATATTATCGTTTTATATTCCTGAATTAAACAGGCACAGGCTTCATTGAATTTAACTTATTGGAATGATAAGACACTTTAATGAATAACCGGATTTTAGTGGATAAAATCAGCTCATTTTCTGAACTATATTTCAACATTAAATGTGAAAAGTTCTGATAAAACATCAGGACCCTGACGGCCACACGATCAAAGTGACGGAAGCAGGCATACGATGGACTTAAATGCCCTATGCCGAGTAGAAGCGCCTGCGACAGGATTTCGGCCCCCGATATTGCGGAGACATGGCCTTATTCACCGGTCCGTATTCGGTTACTAAAAGAATCGAATCAAGTCAACAATGATAAATCGACATGCAATTAAAAGGAGATGAAAAACAGGTTTAAAACTAGATTCTTTGTTTATTTTACAGCCATATTTTTCTTTTTGACCGCATCAGGCGCACGTAGATAGCAGGGCGCGATTTCGGTGGCGTTGTAACATTCATCCCGGCTGAATTTCAAAAATCCCAGACGGGCAACCGTTGACGGACGAATGGTGTGCTCCTGCAAAGGCGGAAAGACGGCCTGATCCCCCAAACGGCGTATAATTTCTCGCTGATAGAGTTGCGCTCCGGAACCGATAAACAAACAGGTTTCATTGATATTTTCAATAA
Organism: uncultured Desulfobacteraceae bacterium; assembly: GCA_964386565.1. Classification (GTDB taxonomy): domain Bacteria; phylum Desulfobacterota; class Desulfobacteria; order Desulfobacterales; family UBA5616; genus CAYLRU01. The sequence continues at coordinate 1,567 of CAYLRU010000082.1, forward strand.
CAGACCCAATGGGAAGAACCGAATCGGTTATCATTTTACAGGGTCTGTTTTCAATCCACCGGTACTGGGAGAAATAGACCTCTTTTTTTCTCGCATCCAATGCGACACAGACAAGATGGGGGTATTTAACCGTCTGATACGCCAGCGCGTCAAGGCTTGAAATACCTGCAACCGGTTTGTTGCCTGCCGATGCCAATCCCTTGACCGTACTGATTCCGATGCGGATTCCCGTAAAAGACCCAGGCCCCTGGGTAACGGCAAACCCGTCGATCATTGACAGGTTCCACTCCCCCAATGCCAGAACACTGTCAATCACCGGCATAATAAATTTTGAATGGGTATGGCCCATGTTGCAGGAAATCTCCGCCCGAACATTTTCATTGTCCGAGATACAGACGTTCAACTGCTGGGTGGAAGTGTCAACGGCCAGTATTTTCACTTTGTCTTATCCGCTGATTCGCTTTTTTGTCCTCGTTTTCACCGGTGTTTTTATCAGAGACACGTTTAACACTTCATCCATATTGGCAACCGGAATGTACTTTATTTTCCGCTTGATGATCCGGGGGATTTCATCAAGATCCCGTTTATTCCGATCCGGTATGATAATCCGGTGAATTCCCGTCCTTAAGGCGCCCAAGGATTTTTCCTTTAAACCGCCGACGGGCAGCACCCTTCCCCTGAGCGAAATTTCGCCGGTCATGGCTATATTCCGATCCACTGCCCGGTCTGTCAATGCAGAAACCAGGGCTGTAGCCATGGCGATTCCCGCAGAAGGACCGTCTTTGGGGATGGCACCGGCCGGGACATGAATATGGATGTCCAGATTTTCTATCTTCCTGGAATTTTTATTATTTTTTTTAATCCATGACCGTGCATAGCTTACCGCTGCGCGGGCCGACTCCTGCATCACCTCGCCCAGTTGGCCGGTGATGATCAGTTCGCCCTTACCGTCCAAAAGCACCACTTCTACATACAGCACCTCACCGCCGGCCTGGGTCCATGCCAAACCCGTTGAAATACCGACCTGGCTGAATTCGAGATCCATCTCGGGAATGTATTTGGGAATCCCAAGATAGTGATGCAAATTTTGCCTGGTCACCATAAACGGCGGTTTTTCCTTTTCAGCGATTTTTCGGGCCACCTTTCGACAAATCTTGCCGATCTCCCGTTCCAAATTTCTTAACCCCGCCTCGGAGGTATATTCCGTAATGATTTGATTTACAGCACCCCGGCTGATGGTAATGTTTTTCGGTTTTAACCCGTTTTCCCGGATTTGCCGGGGCAGGAGGTGCGTATGGGCAATCACTTCCTTTTCTTCTTCGGTATACCCGGAAAGATTGATGACTTCCATACGATCCAAAAGTGCAGAAGGAATGGTATCCGTATAATTGGCTGTTAAAATGAACATCACGTTGGACAGATCAAATGGAATGTTCAGATAGTGATCGCTGAAACTTGAGTTTTGTTCAGGATCAAGGGCCTCCAGAAGAGCGGCCGAAGGGTCTCCCCTGAAATCGCTTCCCAGTTTATCGATTTCATCCATCATAAAGACCGGATTGTTGAACCCGCACTGCTTCAGTCCCTGTAAAATTCGACCGGGCATGGATCCGATGTAGGTTCGCCGGTGCCCTCTGATTTCCCCCTCATCATGTATTCCGCCCAGTGAAATCCGGATAAACTTTCTTTTCATGGCCCTCGCTATGGCCTGGCCCAGGGATGTTTTACCAACACCCGGCGGTCCCACAAAACACAGTATGGGCCCTTTCATTTTCGGATTCAGTTTTCGAACGCTGAGATATTCGAGAATCCGATCCTTGATTTTATCAAGACCATGATGGTTCTTATCCAGAATCTCCTTGGCCAGCTTCATGTCAATGACGTCTTTTGTAGATTTGCTCCAGGGCAACTCGACAAGCCAGTCCAGATAACTGCGGATAACAGAAGCCTCGGCAGAATCCGGATGCATCAGGTCCAGACGCTCTAACTGGCGGTTTGCCTCCTTTTCCCCTTCACTCGGCATTTTCGCACGCTTGATCTTCTTTTTGTAATCTTCAATTTCCAGCTGCCTGTCGTCAATTTCCCCCAGTTCCTTGTGAATGGCCCGGACCTGTTCCCGCAAAAAATAATCGCGCTGATTCTTGGATATTTCATCCCGAACATTCGACTGAATCTTTGCCTGCATGGATGAAAGTTCGACCTCCCGGGTCAGCAGGTCGTTAACGATTTTCAACCGTTCAATGGGGTCTATGGTTTCCAACAGGCGTTGGGATTGGTCAATTTTGATCTTTAAATTGGACGCCACCAGATCAGCCAGCTTTCCCGGGCTGTCGATGCTTTCCAGAATACTGCCGACTTCTCCGGTCAATTCCCCCCGGTATGCAAGAATTTGTTCGGAATTTTCACGAATGTTTCGCATCAGTGCTTCGGCTTCAACTGTAATATCTGTAACCTGTTGTTCCTCGATGATCTCAACATTTACCCGGAAAAAGGGTTTTTTTCTGATATATTTAACGATTTTTGCCTTGGCGACCCCCTGCACCAGGGCCTTTACGCGTCCGTCCGGCAATTTAAGCATCCGCAGCAACCTGCCGATGGTCCCCACATCAAAAATATCAGTGGACTTGGGATTTTCAATCTCCTGGTCTTTCTGTGTCACCAGCATCAGGTAACTGTCTTTCGAAACCGCTTCTTCAACAGCCATGACGGACTTTTCCCGTCCGACAAAAAGCGGTAAAAGCATATCCGTAAAAATCACCACATCCCTCACCGGCATCAACGGAAGGGTGGTGGGCAGTTTTTCAAGCAATTCATTTTCTTCAATAATACTGATCAGATCGTCTTTATCGGTCTCGGCCATACATGCTCCCGAATCATAAAAATCGTTTTTTGCTTTATTCGAAGATTTTTGTCATCTTCCTGAAATTTTTTCAAGTTATTATAAAACAATAGTCCCTTTTGGCAACATCTATATTGATTTTTAATATAAAATTCCATAGATTTATTTGGATTAACGATTGATGAACGTTAAAATATGGTTCTTCAAAATGAAGCGTACTTTTAATTGAAAAATGTGGACATACATGTCTT
>CAYLRU010000083.1:0-3685 GCA_964386565.1 uncultured Desulfobacteraceae bacterium
TCAGGGAAGGTGGTCGTACCGTGGGCGCCGGAGTCGTCAGCGAAATTATCGAGTAGTGGTATCCAAGGAGTTTTCAGGTGAGAACAATCATAACGCTTACATGCAGTGAATGCAATAGACGGAATTACACGACGACAAAAAACAAAAGGACGACGCCGGACAAGCTGGAGTTTAATAAATATTGCCGTTTTTGCAGAAAACATACGTTGCATAAAGAGACAAAAAAATAAGAACTGTTTTTTTAACAACAAGCGCCAACATTAAAACCGGTTTTAATTTGATGCAGGCCAGTAGCTCTAACGGTAGAGCGTCGGACTCCAAATCCGGGTGTTGGGGGTTCGAATCCCTCCTGGCCTGCCAAATTTTTAACGCTGGCTCAAAGTTTTACAACACCAGGAAGAAAATTCCTGATTTTATCCGTGGCTAAACTTTGGGCTTTCTCTATTTTGGGAGTGAAATGGGACGGTTACAACGTAAAAAAACAACGGGGACCAAAAAAAAGAAAAAGCGGAATTCGGTTGCCGGCAATCCGACTGCAACGAAAGTACAACCCGCATCCAAGCCCGCCGGCATTCTTGGCGGCATGGGGAAAAATTCAGGTTCCAGGACATTTCAGAAATCAGTTGCGATAAAGCAGAAAGCCGGGTCCGGCCGGATAAAAGGTACTTTTGAAAAAAGCATACAGTTCTTGCGTGAAGTCAAGATAGAGCTGAAAAAAGTGGCCTGGCCTTCACGAAAGCAAACCATCGGGTCCACGGCGGTCGTTCTGGTATTGGTTTTAATGATATCCTTTTTTTTAGGGCTCGTGGACATGGGCCTGGCGAGTATAATACGAATTGTTCTTCAATAAGAAACTGGGAGATAAAAAGTGGCTTTTAAATGGTATATCGTCCATGTTTATTCCGGATTCGAGAATAAAGTCAAAAAGGCTTTGGAAGAGCGAATCGCTTCTTCCCCCCACCCGGAAAAATTTGGTGAGGTACTGGTGCCGACAGAACAAGTCGTTGAACTCGTAAAAGGGAAGCGAAGGGAGTCTTCCCGAAAATTTTATCCGGGCTATATATTGGTGAACATGCAGTTGGACGACGAAACATGGCATGTCGTTAACGACACCGCAAAGGTAACCGGGTTTTTGGGAGGAAGGAATAAACCGACGCCTTTAACCGATGAAGAAGCGAAATGCATCTTAAACCGCATGGAGGCGGGAAAGCTTAAACCCAAACCCAAATTCTTTTTTGAGTCCGGTGACGAGATCCGGGTCATAGACGGTCCCTTTGCCAATTTTAATGGAACGGTTGAAGAGGTGAATCCTGAAAAGGGAAAAATAAAGGTATTGGTCAGTATATTCGGAAGATCAACCCCGGTTGAACTCGAATTCGTTCAGGTGACAAAGATATAGCCCCGATAGGGGAACACGGTGCAGGCACTGTTTCCGGATGACAGGGGTGTGACGGAAAGTTTAAGAAAGTTAATGAGGTTTCAACGTCCGTATATTTTGATAGCAGGAGTAAATTAATACAATGGCAAAAAAGGTAATGGCTCAGATCAAATTGCAGGTTATGGCGGGAAAGGCAAACCCATCACCTCCCATCGGTCCCGCATTGGGGCAACATGGCGTCAACATCATGGATTTTTGTAAAGCTTTCAATGCCAGGACCGCCAATGAAGAGGGGATGATCATACCGGTCGTCATAACGGTTTACCAGGACAGATCCTTCACATTTATCACAAAAACGCCGCCTGCAGCGGTCTTATTGAAAAAAGCGGCGAAAATTGCAAAAGGTGCGGGAGATCCTAAACGAGACAGGGTCGGAAAAGTAACCCGGGAACAGGTTGAAGAAATCGCCAGGCAGAAAATGGTGGATTTAAATGCCAATGATTTGGACGCGGCCTGCAAGATCATCGCCGGAACGGCCCGAAGTATGGGTATTGAGATCGTCAACTAGAAAAGGAGTAAATGAAAAAAGATGCCGAAGCGGGGTAAGAAATACATAGAGGCAAGAAAAAAGGTCGACGCCCAGGGTAGGCATAGCTTTGAGGATGCGATAAAATTGGCGGTGGACGGGGCTTATGCCAAATTCGATGAGACCGTCGATATCGCCGTACGCTTGGGAGTTGATCCAAGGCATGCGGATCAAATGGTTCGGGGAACTGTCGTGTTGCCCAATGGCCTCGGTAAAGAGGTAAAGGTTCTGGTGTTTGCAAAGGGTGAAAAAGAAAAAGAGGCCCTGGATGCGGGTGCGGATTATGCCGGCAATGATGATTTGATTGAAAAAATCAAAGAGGGATGGCTGGAATTTGACAAGGCCGTTGCAACACCGGACATGATGGGCTCGGTGGGTAAAATCGGTAAAATCCTTGGTCCCCGTGGGTTGATGCCCAATGCGAAGACCGGTACGGTAACATTCGACATCGCCAAAGCCGTCAATGAACTGAAAGCGGGTAAAATTGACTTTCGGGTGGAAAAAGCAGGAATTATTCATGTTCCAATGGGAAAAGTATCTTTCGGCGAAGAGAAGCTTATCGAAAATATTTCCGCTTTCATGGAGACCATTGTCCGACTTAAGCCGGCTTCCAGCAAGGGAGCCTATCTGAAGGGAATTGCCATATCTACGACCATGGGGCCGGGGATCAGGGTTGATACTGCCGCCGTGAAGGACTTGATGAAGTAACGGCCCGGCAACTCATTACAGGCATGGTGACTCGATTGAGTCGGGGATATTTATTATAGATTCGCCTGCATATAAAACAGCTTTTCCGCCATTGGGCGGCAAAGATGAGAATTCATATGAATTCCCGCAATTTTATTGTTTTTCCCGGCCGTGTGCTGATTGGTGTGTTGAGCAATTTTTAAAAAAACCTGTCAAAGACCGTAGGTGCATTTTTTATGTTTAATCGGCTATGCCGGCCTACCGAGATGGGCATATCGATTCATGAATGATGAATGGTTGCCTCCGGTTATTTGCAGCTGAAGGAGGGAGGTGTAAAAGGCATGAAACTTGATGAAAAAAAACTCTTGGTTGAAGAGCTGAAAAGCAAATTTTTGCAATCCAAGGTTCTCATCGTTGTCGACTATAAAGGACTCAATGTAGAAGCCATGAACGCGATGAGGAAAAAGCTCCGGGAGGCGGATATTGAGTACAAGGTCGTAAAAAACACCCTGCTTGTCAGGGCGGCCGATCAGACCGATATCGAATTGATAAAAGATTCGTTTAAGGGACCCAGTGCCGTGGCCTTGAGCTATGATGATCCGGTGGCTCCTGCCAAAATACTGGTGGAGTTTGCAAAGGACAATAAAAATATCGAGATTAAAAAAGGTATAATGGGCGGCAAGGTTTTGGAATTAGAGGATATTAAAGCCCTGTCGGATCTACCGTCCAGAGAAGTTCTCCTTGCCCGGGCATTGTCTGCGTTGATCGGTGTACCCACATCCTTTGTCAGGGTATTAAACGGTCTGCCCCAGAGCCTGTTGAACGTGCTGATGGCAATTAAGGAACAGAAAGAAGCTGCTTAACAAAAACAAAAAAGTGCGGATAAATCCATAGCGCTGATGAACAAATAAATGGAGGAACAAATAATGGCAGATATTACCAAACAGGATGTAATTGATTTTATAGCAAATATGACAGTTCTGGAACTGTCCGAACTGGTCAAGGAACTGGAAGAGAAATTCGGTGTTTCCGCA
>CAYLRU010000084.1:0-3485 GCA_964386565.1 uncultured Desulfobacteraceae bacterium
TCGACAATCATCCAGATTTCCAGTGCAAACACCATCACCCCGACGGCCAGCAGCAACCAGTTTTCCGTGATGAAATATTTCTGAATATTAAGCATCATGGCCCACGCTGTCATAACGATCATGAAGACCATGGGAACGGCCGAATAGATGATATTTGTTTTTCGGCGGGCAAGGTAAATGGTGATGATCAGCAATGCAAGACCGGCGAGGAGCTGGTTAACCGAGCCGAACAGGGGCCAGAGCTTTAATGCTCCCTTGCCGCTGCCGTCGTAAAACGCCAAAACAGCGGCCGTCAACACGGCAAATGCAGTGCCGGCCTGCCGGTGCATCAGGGGTTTAAACCGATAGGCAGTGGCCAGTTCCACCACCACGTATCGCTGGATTCGCGTGGCCGTATCCACAGTGGTGGCGGCAAATGAAACGATGAATACCGCCATCACGGCCAGCGCAATTTTTTCCGGAATCCCGCAGGCTTCAATCATGTTGGCCGAACCCTGGATAAACGCATTGAGCTTTGAGGCCAAACCCTCCGCAGCACCCCAGCTGGCATAATGATGGTTGAATGCCGCAGTGCCGGTAAAAATCTCGCCACCCCCTCCTTTAAGTCCCATGCCGATGCCCGCGGCAACCGCAACGACCACCAGCATTGCAAGGGCCCCTTCCCACAGCATGCTGCCGAAACTCACATACAGGGAGCTGGTCTCTGAATCGCATTGCTTTGAAGACGTTCCAGACCCCACCAGGCTGTGAAATCCGGAAACCGCGCCGCATGCCAGTACCACAAAAATAAAAGGCCACATGGGTGGAGCACCTGCTGCGGAAAGGTTCATGGCAGGAGCCACGATGACCGGATGAGCGACGATAACGCCCAGCATCAAGAGAAACATGGCAATCAAAAGCTGGTGGGAGTTGATAAAGTCACGGGGCTGGAGCAGGGTTTGCACGGGCAGGCTGGAGGCCAGCCACGAATTAAAAAACAGAACAAGAAGAATCCAGGTAATCAGCACCCATTTATCGTTTAACCCGAATAAAACGGCAAAATCGATGGGGAGATAAGCGCCGATGACTACGGTGATATACATGATGACGACCGCGACAATACTGGTCAGCCAGATGCTTTTGCCTTTGGTGTAGATCAGGTACCCGATGGTTGCGGCAATGACCAATTCAAACCAGACGGGGAAAACGGCAATGGGGTACATGGTGAACAGAATGGCGATGATCAGGGAAAACACAGCGATCACGATCCATAGCTCAAAGAAAATAATCAGCAGAAACAGGGTACGAACCCGTTTGTTCACCAGATCGGCGGCAATATCGCCGATGGATCGCCCCTGGGCCCGCAGCGATATGACCATGCTGCCGAAGTCATGAACCGCTCCGACAAATATGGATCCGAAAAATATCCACAAAATCGCCGGTACCCACCCCCATATAACGGCAATGGCCGGTCCCACAATGGGCCCCAGCCCTGCTATGGAGGTAAAGTGGTGCCCGAACAGTACTTCTTTTTTCGTGGGGATAAAATCATGATCGTCCCGGAGCGCTTCACTGGGACAAACCGCTTCGGCACTCAGTCTGAAAATTTTTTTTGCCAGAAATTTGCCGTACGTGTGATAGGCGATTAAATACCCGATAATAACCAGGACAGCTAATATGAGTGAATTCATGGGTTTCCCTTTCTGTCTGAAGAAAACGGATTCATGCGGTCTGCCCTTTTATAAAACAAGAGAAAGGACAAAATTTCAAGAAAATAATGGGAACTTTTCAGCCTCTTTTTTGTCTAAGGGTTCAAACGGAATTCAGCGGTCCGAGATTCAGGATTTGAAGTAAAATATAAAGAAACCGTCAAGAAACAAGGGAGTGAACCCTTGAATCCCTGAACGCTGATCCCTTAATTTTAACTTCTTTAAAGAGGAGGCGGGCATGTTCATGAAAAACATCATTTTTTGTATCCTGGTTATGGCATGGGCTCTTTTGTTGGCATCCGGCGCCGACGCACTGACGGAAGAAGGGGATAAAACCCTGTCCCCGTATTTCCGGGTAAAAAGCGACGACCCGGAAATCGATCAACTGCCGTTAAAATCCACTGATGTCAGGGTGAATATCTCAGGCGTTATCGCGGATGTGGTGGTGACCCAGGTATATCAAAACACGGGCCGATCGCCGTTGGAAGCGATCTACGTGTTTCCGGCGTCTACAAAAGCCTCGGTTTACGGCATGAAAATGACCATCGGCGAAAGGACGATTATTGCAAAAATAAAGAGGCGTGAGCAGGCCCGACAGGATTATGAAAACGCCAGAAATGCCGGGCAGAGCGCATCCCTTCTGGAGCAGCATCGGCCCAATGTATTTCAGATGAACGTGGCGAATATCCTGCCCGGCGATGTCATCACCGTTGAACTGAAATACACGGAATTACTGATTCCAACGGATGCCGTGTACGAATTTGTCTATCCCGCGGTAGTGGGTCCGCGATATATCGGAAATCAAGCCGATGGTACGGCCGGTCCGGATCAATGGGCCGCCAATCCTTATTTACACCAGGGGAAGCTGCCGAAAAATACGCTTGATATTTCGGTGGATCTTCATGCCGGGCTTCCCGTCGACGATATTACCTGTACAACCCATCATGTGGATATTACCTATAACGGTACGGACAAGGCGGAAATCAGGCTTGGCCTGACAGAAAAGCACGGGGGAAACCGGGATTTTATTTTAAAATACCGCCTGGCCGGAAAACGGATCCAGACGGGTCTTTTGTTATCCGACGGCGATGAAGAAAAATTCTTTTTAATGATGCTTCAGCCGCCCGGGCGCATTAAAACCGACCAGATCCTGCCTCGCGAATATGTGTTCATTGTGGACATTTCAGGCTCCATGCACGGATTCCCCCTGGATATTTCCAAGAAACTGTTGAAAGACCTCATCGGAAATCTTCACAGCACGGATCGGTTCAATGTACTCCTGTTTGCCGGAAGTTCCCGAATGTTGTCTGACCGGTCGCTGCCTGCTACGTCGCAAAATATTAAAAAGGCCATCGATCTCATCGAAAACCAGCGCGGCGGTGGCGGCACAGAGCTGGTGCCGGCCTTGAAAAAAGCGTTGGACATGGAAGGAACCGAAGGATTTTCCCGCACCATTGTCATTGCCACGGATGGTTATGTGACCGTGGAAGAGGATGCCTTCGACCTGATTCGAAACCACCTCGGCGACGCCAACATGTTTACCTTCGGCATCGGTTCTTCCGTCAACCGGCATCTCATCGAGGGAATGGCCCGGGCAGGCATGGGAGAGCCGTTTGTCATCACCAAACCGGGAGAAGCCCCGGAAAAAGCGGAAAAATTCAGAAAGCTCATTGAGTCGCCGGTGCTGACGAATATTCGCGTGGATTACGGCGGTTTTGATGTGTATGATGTGGAACCCCCGAGCATCCCGGATGTTCTGGCGGATCGCCCGGTGATCGTATTCGGCAAATGGCGGGG
>CAYLRU010000085.1:0-3145 GCA_964386565.1 uncultured Desulfobacteraceae bacterium
AAACAGGGGGTATTGACGGAAGAACTGGTGGATCAGATCGAAAAAGAGGCGGCGGAAGAGGCGGATGAAACAGAGAAATTTTGTATTGAAAGCCCCATTCCCGATGCCGCCATTCTTGAGAAACTGGTTTATGCCGAATAGGATGCTATCTTTTTAATGGATTGTTCGTAATGATCATTTGAAATAAACCTGATCTGCAGTGTGATTTACATCACGAATTGATAAAAGAGCGGGTCACAAAAAGGAGATCTCTATAAAATGAAACAGACAGTTTATCTTATGGCTATAAACGAGGCTTTACGGGAAGAAATGCGCAGAGATGAAACGGTCTTCGTTATCGGAGAAAATGTTCAGCAGGGGACATTTGGAACGACCAGCGGTCTGGTACAGGAATTCGGGACGGAAAGAGTGATGGATACGCCTCTGGCGGAGACCGCCGTTGCAGGGGCGGCCGTGGGTTCCGCCATGGCGGGTTTCAGGCCGGTTGCGGATATGATGTTTGCCGATTTCATCTATATCGCGGGAGATGAAATTCTTCTGAAAGCCGCCAAGTGGCATTTCATGCACGGGGGTAAAGTAAACGTACCCGTGGTGATTATGGCGGCCATGGGCGGTGGGATGAAGATCGGCGCCGAGCATTCCATGTGCCCGGAGGCCCTGATTATGCATACGCCCGGACTTAAGTTGGCCGTACCATCCACGCCGTACGATGCCAAGGGGCTTTTAAAAACAGCCATCCGGGATAACAACCCCGTCATCTTTTTTTACAACAAGGGCCTGCTGGGACTTCCCGGTGAAATACCGGAAGAAGAGTATCTGATCCCGTTCGGACAGGCGGATATCAAACTGGCGGGAACGGATGTCACCGTGGTGGCGATTTCCAGAATGGTACACATGGCCCTGGATGTTGCGGAGAAAATAAAGGACAAGGTAAGCGTTGAGGTGGTGGATCCAAGAACACTGGAACCCCTGGATATCGATACCATCATAGAATCGGTCAAAAAAACGGGTCGGTGTGTCATTGTAGACGAAGACAACAAACGATGCGGGGTTGCGTCTGAAATCTGCGCCCAGATTGTCGAAAACGCATTCGACTATTTGGATGCGCCCATACAACGGGTTGCCGCCGCGGATATGCCCATTGCAGCCGGATTTCTCGAAGATCATGTATTACCCCAGCCCGGGGATATTCAGGATGCTATCGAGAAAGTGATGGGATAGAAGAAAAGTTTTGATGCCGGACTTTAACAGAACAAAAAAGTCGCTCATCAGTGAACTGACCGAACTTCGAAACCGGATCAGGGCATATGAAATAGCCGAGAAAAAATGGCGGTGCCTTGAAAAAGAATTGATCGAAAGTGAGCAGAAATACCGTCTTCTGGCAGACAATGTAGCGGATGTTATCTGGCTTATTGACCTTAAAAAAGAACGGTTTACCTATGTCAGCCCTTCAATTGAGCGACTGCGGGGAATTACGCCTGAAAAGGCCCTTGAGATGCAAACAACCGGGGAATTTTTTCTGCCTCCTGAATCCAGGGGGCTGCTTCCCCGTATCCTTGAAGATGAGTCTCTTTGGAAAACAGGTAAAAATCCAACCGAATCCGATCCGATCGTTATCGAACAAAAGGAATACGGCAAAGATGGTGACATCATATGGGTTGAGTTGACCGCGAGGATCCTGTGTGACGAGAACGGTTGTCCGGCCCAGGTATTGGGCGTCAGTCGTGATGTGACCGCTCGGAAAAAAGCCGAGGAGGAGCTGAGGAAAGCACATTCGGAACTTGAAGAAAAAGTCAGGGAACGCACCGCATACCTTGACGAGGCCAATATTGCCCTAAAGGTCCTTTTGGATAAGCGGGAGCAGGATAAAAAAGATCTCGAAGAAAAAATTATGTTCAATTTCCGGGAATTGGTACAGCCGATTCTGGAAAAATTAAAAAAAAGCGGACTTAAGGGGCGGCAAACCGCATATCTTGAAATTCTGGAAACAAACATAAATGATATTTTATCTCCGCTTATAAAAGGGCTGTCTTCCAAATATTTGAAGCTCAGCCCCATGGAAAACCAGGTGGCCAACCTGATTAAGCAGGGTAAACGAACAAAGGAGATTGCGGACATCCTGAATGTCTCCAGCAAGACCGTCGAGTTTCACCGGGACAATATTCGAAAGAAGACCGGTATTAAAAATAAAAAAATAAATTTGAGGACCTACCTTCAATCCTTCATATAAAACCGTTCAACCGAATGGATGAACCGGTGAATTATAAAATTACCGGTAAAAACCTGGGATTAACACAGGATTTTTCCATGTTTTTTTATTTTTGATAAATTGATAAAAACATCATAAAATCAACCAAGACAATTTCCCACAGACGGATAAACACGATCGGCTTCTCTTTATATATTAAAAAGGAGAATAAAAATGAAATTGGAAAAAGAACAATTGGTCAAGTTTTATTCCCTGATGGTTCGTACCCGGAAGCTGGACGCCCTGCTGATCGAGGCGCTCAACTCGGGACGGATGGCCGGATTTTACCATGCGGGGCTTGGTGAAGAGGCTGTCGGCATCGGCGCTTGTACCTTTAATATGCGGGATGATGACTACCTTTATCCTCATCATCGCGGTCATGCCATCGGTTTCACCCTTGCCAGGGGAATATCGCCAAAGGGATGGGTGTGCCGTCATTTTGACAAGGACCCGGGTGAAATCGAAGGGCCGACTCCCGAAGAAAGGGGAATTTTCGGTATCAGCGGAACCATCGGCGGTGGCTTTGTTCTTTCTCTGGGATGGGGGCTTACGGCAAAGAAAAACGGAAGGGGTCAGGCCGTACTCAGTTTTTTCGGAGACGGAGCCTCCGGCAGGGGAACCCTTCACGAGTCGATGAACCTGGCATCTATCTGGAAACTTCCCATTGTCTGGATATGTGAAAATAATCAGTATGGTCAGTTTGTGCCCATTCGGGATGCCTTTGCCCGGGAGGATATTGCGGATCTGGCCGCAGGTTACAACATGCCGAGTATCGTGGTCGACGGCCAGGATGTCCTTGCTGTTCATGAAGCCGTTGAAGCAGCCGTGGAACGAGCCAGGGCGGGTGACGGCCCCTCCTTAATCGAATGTAAAACCTGCCGCATGCGGGCACATGCC